>JAHOYV010000008.1 GCA_019038745.1 Gemmatimonadales bacterium | reverse complement strand
AAAAAAGGAGTGTCTCGCCATGACGATTACCAAACGATTAACGGTTTTTCTGTTCTTTGCCCTTGTTGCGGTGGCTGGAGTATTCAGTGCGGTATCCTACACGACAATGAGGATGGAACTGCAGGCCGCCAACAAACGCAGTCTTACCGAAGCCGTGAATGTAGCGACCCATCTCATTGCCGCGCAGGAAAACCCCTCGCCGGAGATTCTTTCCGAAGCGATCAACAAGCATTCCAAATTTGGGAGTTCCGGGTTCCTGTTTGTTGTCGACGGTCAGGGAAATATGTTAATCCACCGAAAGGTTCAGGGGGAAAACTGGAAGAAGAAGCCATTCATCCAGAAGCTCCTTGCTGAAAAAACAGGATATTATCGTTACAAGTCACCAAAGACCGGTACTTGGAAGGTGGCTGCATATCAGCATTACGCCCCACTGGACTGGATCGTTGTGGCCAGCCAGTTCGAGGCTGAAACATTGGCAGCACCCTTACGGAACATGGTTCTGCGATCCTCTTTGATCGCCATTCCATTTATCATCGGTCTCTATTTCTCCTTTTTGCTGATGGTTCGTCGCAAGATCATCCTTCCCCTGCAGTCCTTCCAGAAGTTGCTGGGCGTTTCCTCCGACGAAATCGTCGCGACCGTCAAGGAAGTGGCCGAGGCCATGGACAATTTAGCTGATGGGTCATCGGCCCAGGCGGCCAGTGTGCAGGAATCATCAGCAGCCTTGGAGGAGTTGGCCTCCCGTACCCGGGACACTGCCGGACGGACAAGCAATGCCAATGACAGGATGAGAGACGGGACCATCAAAATGGACCAGGCCGGTGGATCCATGACCAGTTTGACGGAAAGCATGCAGATTATTGCCAAAACCAGCACGGAAACCCGGAATATCATCAAGACAATCGACGAGATCGCCTTCCAAACCAACTTGCTGGCTCTGAACGCCGCTGTCGAAGCCGCCAGGGCCGGAGATGCGGGCAAGGGCTTCGGGGTTGTGGCCGAGGAAGTAGGAAATTTGGCCAAACGCAGCGCCACGGCTGCTACCAGTACTTCCGAAATGATAGAAGATTCGGTGAGCAAGACCAATGATGCTTCCGCTCTCGTCAGTTCGACCCAATCAGTATTCGTGGGTGTCAGCGACAGTGACCGGGAAGTGGCAGCCCTGCTGGAGGAAATCTCCGATGCCACCACAATTCAGGCCAAGGGCATTGACCAGATCAACCAGGCCATCGGCCAAGTCGACCAGGTCGCCCAAAACAATGCCGCCATTGCAGAGGAGACAGCCAGTGCAGGACGGTTGTTGGACAATAAAGCCCATGAAATGAAAGCCGCGGTAGTGGATCTCAGGCAAATGATCGGCTGACTAGTTCGTTGCCGGACTGTCCGTCGAAAGCGGTCTCATTTCCCCCGTCGGTGTTCCCCCGGGGGAAGGATTTTTCGCTGGCCTGTTCAGCATTCCCAAGAACAGAATTCACCTCAATGTAGGACCTTTTAAGCCCCAACCGGGCCGGTGAAGTTTTCATTCTCAACCGCATCGGCAAAACAATCAAGCCCTTGGTAAGCCCTTGGAATCCTTGCTTTAGTTGGGAGCATGTGGCACTTTGCCCCGTAGCGAAATCAAGAAAACCAAGGGGACATTCTTATGAGTTTTCGAAAGAGTTTGAACGGGGCCGTCGCCCGCTGGGGCTTGGTAATTGAGAAATCAACTCCAGAGGTTCTCCAAACGAAATCCAGGCTGGATTTGGATTTTGATTTCCTGGTGCGACATGAGATTTACCGGAATAACGGTGAATTTTGTTTCATCCAGATCGGGGCTAATGACGGTAAAAGCAGGGAAGACGATCTAGGTGAATATATCAAGGAATTCTCAGCCATTGGGATAATGGTGGAGCCTCAATTCGATGTGTTTTCTCAGCTCCAAGACAATTTTTCGGCACACCCCGAGATTTCGCTGATCAATAAGGCGGTTCATCGCGACAAGAAGGAAGTTTCCCTCTATAGATTCGACCCGGAGATTCTCCAGGAGCGTAAGGACCTGCCGCTTTGGGCTACCACAAACGGTATTGCCAGCTTCAGTCGCCAACATGTCGTTGACCACGCAAGAAAACTCGGTTTGGGAACTGATGTAGTCCAGTCCCAGTCGGTAGAATGTGTGAGCATCGACGAAATATTGGACCAATCATCCCGTACTCCGGATCTATTGAAAATTGATGCGGAGGGATACGATTTTGAAATTCTTGACGCCTTGAATTTGAATCAGTTCAGACCGGCCATTATTCGGTTCGAGAATTTGCATATGTCGACCGGGGAGTACGAAAAAATTATCCAAAAACTTATCGGCGCCGGGTACCGGTTCCTGGCCAACAGAATGGATACTACTGCGTATTTGCGGGCATGACCGCCTCTTCCTCTTGCGGGAAAAATAAATTAGTCTAGCTTGTCCAGTCCCGCGCCGCCTAACTTCTAGGCCCACTCCAGCGGGACCCAGGAAATTACGCACCTTGCTTCATTCTCAAGGAAGAGGCCACCACCGGTTGGAATGTCAGGATTGCGGCGGCGATCCCTGAACCGTTGAAAGGTGGTCAGCCATGAAACAGCAAGTCCCGGATTACATGAACACCGTGTTCACGAACACGCGCGATGCTTTCTGCGATATTCTCCACAACCCGAGCCTCTGGTCAGACGACATCATCAAGGAAACACTGAATCGGACCGGGAGCCAACCGTTCGATATCAACGATGTGCAAACCCTCGTCAAGGATTACCTGACCGTTCTGTCGGAGAACATCAGACGAGGCACCGAACTATAGAATCGTTTCGGTTTGGATTGGCAGGGGTGAATTGATAAGGATTACGGGATTGCCGCCGCTTTAACTTTTTACCAAGGATCCGGCCCCGGTTCCGGATCCAAACGGATGCGGATTGGCATGCAGATTACATCTTCCCGTATTTCCGTCTACGAGGTTGTCGTCGATCTGAGGCAATGGGATGAACAGCTATCCTGCGACGTGCCGGGTTTCGCCGAATCGTTGATCCGGTTGATGCCTACAACAAAGAAGCACAAATGCATGTCCGGTCAGGAGGGTGGATTCCACGCCGAGTTGACCAAGGGGACGAACTTCGGCCACGTGATCGAACACGTCCTGCTGGAATTGATCCGGCTTTCGAATCCGGACGCGGGAGAGTTTACAGGCTGGACCCGCTCCCGAGGTAATGGCGAGTACGTGATCCACTACGGCGCCCCGGATTTTCTAACGGGCCGACTGGCGGCGGTCTTCGGGTTGGAAATTGTTCAACAACTGCAGCGAGGGTCTTTCCCTGATCTGGACTCCTACCTCATGTGTCTGCAGAACCCCGTCGAATATTTTTCTCGTGAGGGTAGGGGCGGGGGTACGTTCCCGGTGTCTGGAAATTCCCAGTTGATCCAGGAGATGGAACTTGCGGATTCCGTTCGTAGCGAAGAACCGGTTCCTGTGCTTTCGGATTGGCAGCGCCAAAGCCTGATGAATCTGATGGGGCAGGTGTGTTCCAGGTTCCCGGAGTTGAAGGAACGCTGGCAGCAGGCCTTTGTGGCTTTCGGGGGCGAGTTCGCCCGCGGTATTCTGGATAAGGTTGAAATTATCAACCCGGATTGCTTTTCCCGGCAAATGCTGGCCGGCAATCTCGACACCTATTTCCAGGGCGTAGCCAATTTGAGCCATATGCTCCGCTCTTTGGGAATTCCAATCCACTTCGTGACCCACTCGGTTTGGCTTTACAAGAACCTGCTTCTGCTTGCTGTTCTTGAGATTTTGGACAAGGACGAAGAGGGAAGAATGGCAGCGGTAGGGGATCTGGATGATTTCTACATGAATGTTCTGCAGTCGATTCGGGATGGATTCGCTCGAACAGATCTGATTCCGGTTCGAGTGGACCAGATGAAGCTCTGCGGATTCCAGGCCCGCAACATCAACCGCGGGACCGTACTTGTGGTGGACGACGATGCGATGGCCAGGCAGGTGGCGCGGGATATTCTGGAGTACAACGGCATCGCTACGATTGCGGCGCGTGACGGTATCGAGGCCCTGGGGATCATGGCTGAAAACCGGTCGGCCGTGGGGGTCGTTCTGCTGGATCTTGTGCTGCCGGGAATGGATGGCAGAGCGGTTTGCCGGAGGATCATGGACGGGTATCCCAAGACGCGGGTCATTCTCTCAAGTGGATACCCGATGGAGAATCAGGATGATCTGTGTCTGAAGGAACACGAGGTCTGTGTGCTGCACAAGCCGTACCGAAGCAAGGCGCTATTGACAATGGTGCGGGACCTCCTCGACCTGCAGGTGGCTACGGCAGCAGTGCCTCCGTGAATTGGGGGAGGCACTGCCGGCCAATATTATGAAGAACTCCGTTTGGTCTACTCGGCAGCCTGAGGCGCAGGCTCTACACGGCTCTTCAACTCGCGATCCATCATGAACAGTCCCGGTCCGGTATCGCCCATCATGGCCAACTTCTTCAGGATGTTATCCACCGAAGCCTCTTCCTCGACCTGCTCGGCGATGTACCACTGCATTATGTTGTTGGTGGCATGATCCTTCTCGGCAATGGCCAGGTCGGCCAAGGCGTTGATGTTCCCGGTCATGTATTGCTCATGCTCCAGTGAGGCCTGGAAAGCGGCTACCGGTGAATTCCATTCCTTGGGCGGAGCCTGGATGGCCTGGAGTTCTACCCGGGAACCCCGGTCGACCAGGTAATCAAAGAGCTTCATACCGTGCTGATACTCTTCCAGTGCCTGCATCCGCATCCAGTGGGCACAGCCATCAAGGTTCATATCCTCCAAGTAGGCGGCCATGGCAAGATACAGATAACTGGAGTAGTATTCCTCGTTAATTTGTTTGTTCAGGGCGGTTTCAAGCTTTGGGCTGAGCATTGGCGTTCCTCCAGTAGTGTTACGGGGCCTGATATTCCAACGGGCAAAGGGCAAAAGCCCGAAGCACTCAATTAATTGGAGTCAAAGGTATCGACTTTGGCTCTCCTTGCCCAGGATAAAAGGATTTTGCGATGGTGACCCAAAATTAAATACTTTTCAGGAATCATTGCCAATAATAAAAATTTACCTATTATTTGACCGATGACGACTGATAAATTCTCCCGCCGGGATATTTCCCAAGCAACAATCATCTTTTTGAAAGGATGATCGGCGATGCCGAACATAGAGATTGCCAAATTCTCGGTCTCCTACCTGCAAATCCTGGATGAGAACGGGGTTTTGGATGAGGAGCTTGCCGAGAAATCAGCCAAGAACGGCCTAGACCGGGAAAAACTGGTCGAAATGTACGGCTGGATGCGCCTGGCCAGGGAACTGGATACCCGGATGCTCAAGCTCCAACGCCAGGGCCGTCTCGGTACTTTCCCCCTCAACACCGGCCAGGAGGCCATTTCGATTCCCGCCGCCTTGGCCATGCGGGACAAGGACTGGTTCATGGGGGCCTTCCGCGAGCTGGGCGGACGTCTGGTGCGCGGCGAGCCGATTCCCTCGGTGCTGCATTACTACAATGGTTTCGAGGAAGGAAACGTGCTGCCGGACAAGGAGCTGAGGATCTCCCCGACCAGCGTTGTGATTGGCTGCCAGATCCCCCAGGCTGCCGGTTTGGCCTATGCGGCCAAGCTTCGGGGCACCGACGAAGTGACGGTCTGTTTCATCGGTGACGGTGGCACCAGCGAGGGCGATTTCCACGAAGGTTTGAACTTCGCTTCGGTCTGGAAAGCGCCGGTCGTCTACATCGTACAGAACAACCAGTGGGCCATCTCGGTCCCCCGGGAAAAACAAACGGCCAGCCGGACCATCGCGCAGAAAGGTCTAGCTTACGATATGCCATGCCTGCAGGTGGACGGCAACGACCCACTGGCGATGCATCTGGCGGTCAGCGAGGCGATCGACCGGGCGAGCAAAGGCGAGGGACCCACGTTGATCGAGGCGGTGACCTACCGTCTTTTGATGCACACTACCGCCGATGATCCGACGAAATACCGCACAGAGGAAGAGGAGAAAGAAGCCTGGACGAGGGAGCCGATGATCCGTTTCGCCGCCTACCTGCGGGCCAAGGGCTACTGGGATGACGCGAAGGAGGAGGCCCTGCTGGCCGAGGTGAAACAGAAAATCGAGGCGGCGATCAAGGAATTCGAATCGCCCGTCCAATTCGCCGAGGATGCTCCTTTCCTGCACGTTTACGGCACCGAGCACGACGGCATTCGGGAACAACACGAGGAGTTCCTGGCCGAGGCGAGGAAGGAGGCCGGTACCAATGGCTAAGCTGAACATGGTTCAGGCCATCAACCTGGCCTTCAAGCAAGAGATGGCCGGTGATCCCGAGGTTGTGGTTCTGGGTGAGGATGTCGGAGTGGATGGAGGCGTTTTCCGTTTGACCGACGGTCTGCTCGAAGAATTCGGTTCCGAACGGGTGATCGACACACCACTGGCCGAGAGCGCCATCATCGGTTCCTCGATCGGCATGGCCCTGGCCGGTCTGAAGCCCGTCTGCGAGATGCAGTTCTCCGGTTTCAGCTACCTGATGATGGGTCAGTTCGAGGCCTATGCTACTCGGTGGCGTTCGCGCACCCAGGGCCAGTTCAACCTGCCGATGGTCATCCGTATGCCCTACGGAGGTGGCGTCCGCGCGTTGGAGCATCACGCCGAGAGCCGTGAAGCCACGTATGCTCACCTGCCCGGCTCCAAGGTGGTTATTCCCAGTGGTCCGCGGAATGCCAGGGCCCTGCTTGTGGCCGCTATCCGCGATCCCGATCCGGTAGTGTTCATGGAGCCCAAGCATTCCTACCGCGCTTTCCGCGAAGAAGTGCCCGACGAGATCGAGGTCCTACCCATCGGCAAGGCCCAGGTGGTACAGGAGGGCACTGATCTGACCCTGGTTGGTTGGGGGGCCATGATGCGCCCAGCCTTGAAGGCGGCAGCGGAGGTGGAGAAGAAGCGAGGCGCAAAGATAGAGATCATCGACCTGCAGACCATTTCACCCCTGGATGGAAACACGATTGTGGAGTCGGTAAGTCATACCGGTCGCTGTGTTGTCGTGCAGGAGGCGCCCCGTAGTTTCGGCGTCTCCAGTGAGATCGTCGCGCGCATCAACGACAAGGCATTCCTCTATCTGGAAGCCCCGGTCAAGCGCTTGACCGGCTACGACGTGGTGACGCCCTACTTCGGGCGCGAGAAAAATTATATTCCCACCGTGGGCCGGATCGTCCGCGGTATCGAGGACACTCTGGACTTCTAGTTCTTGCCTGGGAGGGCATCGTGTACGAATTCATTCTGCCGGATATGGGCGAGGGAATCGCCGAAGGCGAGATCCTGAAATGGTACGTCCAGGAGGGCGGCGAGATCGTCGAAGACGAACCGCTCGTGGATATCGAGACCGACAAGGCTGCAGTGACCATCCCGGCCGCCAAGGGCGGTAGGATCGTTGCCTTGAAGGGCAAAGTGGGAGACATCGTCAATGTGGGCGAGGTCGTCGTCGTTATTGATGACGGGAGCGGTGATGGCGGCAATGTCGCCGACGCCATTGCTCAAAAGACTTTTGCCCAACCGGATATTCCCCAACCCCAGGCGCCTCCTGCGACCGTCGTTCCGGCATCCCAGCCCGGTGTGCGGCGACCCGTGCCTGCTGCCCCAGCCACCCGCCGCCTGGCTCGCAAATTGAAGATCGACATCAACCTGGTAACGGGTACTGGTCCCGGCGGACGAGTTACGCCCGAGGATGTGCATCGCTTTGCGGATCAGGGCACACCCACGCCCGCGCTTCATACTCCGGCCAAGCAGGTTCGTGAAGAGGGGGCCTTCGCGGAGTTTGCGGCTCATGCTGCGGCCACCATCCCCTTCCTGGAGTTGGAGCCGTTGCCTGATTTCAGTGCCGACGGCCCGGTTGAGGTCGAGGCCCTGCGCTCGATCCGCCGCAAGGTGGCCCGCAAGATGGTCACCTCGATGACGTTGATACCCCACGTGGCCCACATGGACGATGCGGACGTGACCGCGCTGGACGAATTCCGCAAACGCGAGAAGGAGCGGCGTTCCGGCGGCAGTGGCGGCAGCCTTACCCTGTTGGCCTTCGTGATCAAGGCCATCACCGCCGGCCTGAAGGCCGCCCCGTCCTTCAACGCGAGCCTGGATCCCTTCCGTGAAGAGATCATCTACAAGAAGTTCTACAACATCGGCTTTGCGGCGGATACCGGCCGTGGACTATTGGTTCCGGTGGTGCAGGACACCGACAAGAAGAGTATCATCCAGATCGCCGACGAGATCGCGGAGATGGCTGCCTTGGCCCGTGAAGGAAAGCTGCCGCCGGATCAAATGCGCGGCGGCACCTTCACCATCACCAACGTGGGGCCGCTGGGCGGCACCGCTCTGCTGCCGACGATCAACTATCCCGAGGTGGCGATTCTGGGTATGGGCAAGGTGCAGGAAAAACCCGTCGTGCGCGATGGAGAGATTGTAATTCGCAAGATCCTGCCGCTGACCTTTGCCTTTGACCACCGCATCGCCGACGGTGCCGACGCGGCGCGGTTTGTGGGCGAACTGGTGCGGCAGTTGTCGGACCCGAATCTGTTGTTGCTTGAGACCTAAAGGAGAACGGTCATGGTGATGGGAAGCCTGCGAGAGGAAACCCAGGTTGCAGTAATCGGCAGTGGGCCCGGCGGATATGTTACCGCGCTGCGGTTGGCGGATCTCGGCAAAGAGGTGCTGTTGATTGAGAAACGGGACCGACCCGGCGGCACGTGCCTGCTGGAAGGCTGCATCCCCTCCAAGACCCTGATCCATGCCGTGGAAGTCAAGAAACACGCCCTGGGTGCCGAGGAGTTCGGTCTGAAGTTCTCCGGTCTGGAAGTCGATCCCGTCCAGTTGCGCGACTGGACCGATGGAGTCGTGCAGGGACTTTCAGACGGCATCAAGGGCTTGTTGAAACGGCGCGGTGTGACGGTTGTCGAGGGCCACGCCCGTTTCACTTCTTCGACCGAGGTGTCCATCGAGGGCGGCGAGCTCAGTGGAGTCGACTTCGAGCAGGCGGTGATTGCCACGGGGTCGAGTTTGAATCGTTTGCCCGACGGTATCGTGTCTTCGGTGTGGTCCAGCGCCGACGCGCTGCGGCTGCCTGGAATCCCCGGCAGCCTGTTGGTCGTCGGCGGCGGTTATATCGGGTTGGAGATGGGCCTGGTCTATCAGGGACTGGGCTCGGAGGTTTCGGTAGTCGAGTTTTTCCCGCGCCTGTTGATGGGGGCCGATCGCGATCTGGTCGATATCATGGTGAAGCAGGTTGGCGATCGTGTGAACGAGATCATGTTGGAGTCCCGGGTGATTTCGATCATCGAGACCGATGGTGATCCCGCCAATGGGTTCGATGTGGAAATCGAGCACGAGGGCAAGACCATTACCCGCCACTACGATCAGGTACTGGTGGCTATCGGCCGGCGGCCCAACACTGACGATCTGGGTCTGGAGAATACCAGCGTACAGGTGGATGAGCGGGGCCATATCATCACGGATGAACATTGCCGTACCGGTGAACCGAATCTCTTTGCCATCGGAGATGCCGCCCAGGGAATGATGCTGGCTCACAAGGCGTCGCGCGAGGGCAAGGTGGCGGCCGAAGTCATCGCGGCGGAAAATCCACCGGCCGGCTCCGAACCTGCCGAGCTACCGGAATTCGACAATCGCGCCATCCCCGCAGTGGTTTTCACCGACCCTGAAATTGCCTGGACGGGTTTGACCGAGCGCGAGGCCGAAGAAAAGGGACTTGCCGTCAATGTTGGACGCTTTCCCTTGGCGGCGCTGGGTCGGGCCCGCACGCTGGGGCGCAGTGATGGTCTGGTGAAGATCATTGCCGAGCCGGAGACCGACTTGATCCTGGGTGTGGGCATCGTCGGACCTCTGGCCAGTGAGTTGATCGCCGAGGGCACTTTGGCCGTGGAGATGGGGGCCACCCTGGAGGATTTGATGGTCACCATCCATCCGCATCCAACGCTTTCCGAGGCCTTGATGGAGGCGGCGGAGGTGGCGGCCGGTGAAGCGGTTCACATCAATCCGCCGCGTAAGATCCGATGACAAGGCAGGGTGAAAATCCGGATTTGTTACCATGGCAACCTTCTGATTCACTACCGATGAAGCCCTATGATTTTGACGATGACCTGCAGATCGGTGCTCTCAGCGATGGTAGGCTCCGAGTACGAGTACTGCCCTGGCCGAGCCTCGCGGTGGTGATCGGCCGGGGCGGTAAGCCATCCCTCGAATTGAACACGGAAAACATTGCAAACGATGAAGTGCCCGTGTATCGGCGTCCGGGCGGTGGTTGCGCGGTGGTTCTGGACCCGGGTAACGTAATCGTTTCGGTGGCGCTGCCCTTGCCCGGCATCGGCGGCATCAAGAGCGCGTTTTCGGGTCTCAGCAACTGGCTGATCTCTGCTCTGGCTGACTGTGGCGTGCCGGATGTCAGGCAACAGGGTGTTTCGGATCTGGCTATCCCCCATTCGGCCGCCCCTGGTTCCTCTTCCAATACCTATTTGAAAATCGGCGGCTCCTGCATTTACCGCACCCGCGACCTGCTCTACTACTCGACCACCCTGCTCGTGGACCCGGAACTCGACTTGATGGATCGCTATCTTCCCTACCCGCCGCGGGAACCGGATTACCGCGCCGGCCGCTCGCACCGTCACTTCATGGGATCCTTGCAGAAAATGGGGCTGGTCGGCAGCGCGGAAGAGTTGGCCAGAGCGTTGGAAAGCAAACTGGAATCCAATTCCCCCGGGGGAAGCACGGGGGAAGATGCCGGGCGAACAAGACCGGGATAATCGAGAAGACTGATCAGGTTCCCTCAAATAAAAGAAACAATTGATCTGCACCCCTCATTGAATAAACTAACCGAAACCCGACAACTCCTTTGTATCAATCAGCACTCCCTCCGACCAGGAGCGCGTTATCTTGACCGTGTCCCGACCAAAACTCACCTCGAACCGGTGGACCCATCTTGCCCTGGTCCTGCTCCTTTCCGCAGGCGTACGGGGTGTTTACCTGGTCCAAAGCAGCAGCAATCCCACCTTCGCCCAGCCCATTATCGACGCAGGAACATACGACAAACGCGCCCGGGAATTGGCTGTCGACGGCCACCTGAACGAGGAGATATTCTGGCAGGCGCCGATGTACCCCGTCTTTCTGGCCGGAGTGTATCGGCTTTTCGGATTGTCCCTGACCACTGTCCACGTTATCCAGGGACTGCTGGGCTGTCTCACCTGTTTGCTGGTCATGTTCCTGGGCCGCCGCTTGTTTGGCCCAAACGTGGGGTTGGCGGCGGGCCTGATCTACGCGCTATACGGTCCGGCGGTTTTTTTCGAGTCAGAGTTGCTTTCGGCGGGATGGGCCTCCCTGTTGGCCGTGTCGATTCTCCTGCTTCTGCTTCAGACCGGTGAATCGCCCAGCTGGAAATCGATCCTTGGGCTGGGGTTGGTCAGTGCCTTGGCGGTCATGGTTCGCTCCACTTTCCTGCCGTTTCTGTTCGTTGCTGCGCTATGGCTGTTTCTGAGTTGGCGTCGGGCGGGGACCAGACCATCCCTTTTGGCGTTGCGGCTGGCCGTTCTACTGGCGGGATGTCTCCTTGTGCTGTTGCCCGCAGGAGAAATTTCGCGTCGGACCACGGGCCGGTTAGTCCTGCTGCCGCCTTCGGGGGGAATCAACCTTTTCATTGGAAACAACCCGAATTTCGAACGAACGATCAACACCCGGCCCGGTAGGGAGTGGAGCGCCTTGCGGGCTATGCCCGAGCGGGCCGGTCACGGCGGCGGTGTGTGGGAGCGACAAGCCTGGTATGTGGACGAAGTGAAGCGATTCGCGCGCGAACACCCCGGTGAATTCGCGGTGGGCATGATGCGCAAGGGCCTGCACTTCATCAGCTCACGGGAACTGGCCCGTAATGTTGACATCTATCTGATGAGCCGCTGGTCGACCATGCTGCAGGCGCTGGTCTGGCGGTGGGGTCCGTTCGGTTTTCCGTTCGGAGTTCTTTTACCCCTGGCGATGCTGGGCCTGGTCATGCGTTGGCGCGAGGTGCCGGGTCCGCTGAAGATTTTTCTGCTGTTGTTTTCAATGACCATCATCTGTTTCTTCGTTTCGTCCCGCTTCCGCCTGGTGATCACGCCGGTGCTGGCGGTGTTGGCCGCGGGGGGCGTGGCCGGCCTGGTGGGGTGGATCAGGTCTCGTCGTTGGTTGCAGTTGGGTTGGACACTTGCTGCCGGGGTGGTTTTGCTCCTGGCGGTAACCCTGCCTGGTCCTTTTGCCCAGGAACGAATCGATTTGGAGCCGGAACTGTATTTTGGGGTGGGCTACGGATATTTCACGGCTGAGCAATGGACGGAGGCGGAGGCCGAGTTGAAGCGGGCGATCTCCCTGCGTCCGGTTTTTCCGGAGGCCCATAATTATCTTGGCATTGCCCTGTACCGGCAGAACCGTCCGGCTGAGGCGGTGCGCCATTTTGTTGAGGCCAATCGGCAGGATCCTGAGTTTTCCGATGCCAAAAGCAGCCTTCGAGTCGTGGCTGAAGAGAAAAGAGAGTGCCTGACCGAGGCTTGGCGCCTGGCCACATCCCCGGATCCGAGCCTTCGTGACGGGGCTCGGGCCGTATACTTCGCCAATCGCGCCGCGGCCCTTTCCGTTGAACCGGATCCGTGTGTTATGGGAACAAGGGCGGTTGCTCTGGCCGAAGCGGGTGAATTCGCCCAGGCGATCATCCTGGCTGAGCGGGCGATTGGCTGGGCAAGCAAGAGCGTGGCGTCTGATGATCAAACCGGTCGGCAAAAAACAAATTGTTATTCAGTCAGCCCGCGGTTTTTTGAAGCTATAGGTGAAATCCAAAATGGCGTCCCTTTTCGGGAATAACCCGGCCAGGTTGAGGGCGATGGCGAGGGGTAAAAAACAGGCCCCGAGCATTTGCCCGGGGCCTGTCCAGGTGTAAATCCACCTTTACTTCAGCATCGACATCTTGCGGACCTGCATGACTTCGGAGCCGATGCGCAGGCGAGCGAAGTAGGTTCCGCTGGCCACGCCGCGACCGTCGTCACCGGTGCCGTCCCAGGTGAACGTGTAATCGTTGGCGGGAATCGCGCCCTGGACCAGGGTGCGAACCTTCTCGCCTCGGATGTTGTAGACGTTCAACTGGACCAGGTTGTCACGATTCAGCTTGAAGCTGATCTTGGTAACCGGGTTGAAGGGGTTCGGGGCGATCTGGGTGAATCCACCAGCCGGCAGGATTGTCGGCAGGGAGTTGTCCACCGCGGAACCCGGATCCCAAACTCCGAGGTCGGTGATGTAGGCGTCACTTACCGGGACGATCTCAAAATCACCGTAGTAGTAGTTCAGGAAACCCTCGACGGTGGAGCCGTTGCCGATGGTGGGCTCGTAGGCCAATTCCACGATCGGATTGATCACGAGACTGTCGGCGCGAGCGCCCGTGTCCGAGAGCAGCCACTCACCGTAGGAGGTGGTATCCATTACACAGCTGGGGAATGTCTTTACCCAGACGCTTTCCCAGGCTTCGCCCATCCGGCCGTTGCCATCATCTGCGGTCAGGTAATCATCCGCCAAGGTGCGGGTGTGGACTACGCTGGCCGGAGGCAGAGCGTGCGGGTAGCTGACCAGGTTGACCGCTTCGAAGCTGTGCGGAATCATCTCGGTCAGACCGTTGTACTCGTCGCAGACCCCACCGATCCGAACCAAGTCTCCCGCGTAGAAATTCTCGAGGAAATTCGAGGAACCCTCGTAGACCAGGACCCCGCCGAAGGCATAACTGCTCGTGGCAGGATTCACTTCGGCTTCCTGAACCAGGAACTTGCTCGTGGCGCCAGCCTGGCCGGGTTCGGCGGTGACGATGCCCACGATGTTCAGCATCTGGCCGTCGTAGGCCGCGGCGTCCGCCTCGCTGTCCGGGTGCGAGTACTGCATATCGTAGATCGTGGTAATTCCCACGGCCACGGATACGAAGCTGGCCGGAGCGCCGCCCGGGTAGGTCACGGTCTGGGCACCGGTGTCGGTGGCCTCGATGTAGAACTCATGCAGGGGGTTTTCGGCTTGTTTTAGGCCTCCCGCCAAAAGGACGATGTCACTCAGGTAGAGGTCGCCACCCACCGGGTTCATGTTCGTGCTCTGCCAGGCTTCTGGCACGACGCCGTCGTTCCGGCGATGCCACAGCGTGGCCGAGGCGACACCGATGTCATCGGTGATCGTGGCGCTGACGGTGATGCCGTCGCCGTCCAAGGGAGCCCAGTGGTAGACCGGTTGGTAGTCGCTGCTGGGCGACGTGTAGTCCGGGTTCAGAATCACGGGAACCGTGTCGCCGCCGGGATCCTCGACCAGATCGGCCTGGTTCCGGGGCTTGATTTCGATCAGGCCGTTGTAGTTGACCAGCGGGCCTTTGACCTGGTAGAGGTCGCCGTTGGCAACGTCGCCCAAGGTGATGCCCGTGTCGGTGTCGATGTAGATGGTCAACAGACTGTCGGGTCCTGCCAGATCAAAGCCACTGCTGCCCAGGTTGGCAATGGTACCGATCACGGAGACGAAGTCGCCCACGTTCTCGTAAGTCACCATGGCCTCTTCGACCGTGAGCACGGTCGCGGTGGGTTCGGATCCGAGGGCGGTGTTGGCGTAGGTAGTTCCGGTCAACTGGATCTCGCCCGAGTAGGTACCCACGGTGCCGGTGACCTCTACGTAGTCGCCCATGCTCAGGCCGGCGCCCGAGTCATAGAAGGTGATTCCGCCGGTTCCGTCGGCGATGCTGTGGGTTCCACTATTGTAGGTGCCACCAACGACAAAGACGTTCCCAGCTACGGTCACGACAGTCCCGGCAACCGGACTGGCCGGTGTGCCTGCGGCGTCGTATTCCTGAATAACATCACAGTCGGTGAACTGGGCACTGGCCATTCCACTGATGACGAGCATACTCACCATCAGAGTAATACCAAAAAGATGCTTTTTCATCCTTTCGGCCTCCTTCAGAGTCAGGGGTGCAAAAACGGCTCTTTCACTCTAGAAAATCCGGTGTCAAGTGAATGGACTTGTTGAGTGGACTGAGCTTTGATCGACGCAAACCGTCGACGCAAATTGTCGGCACGAATTAACAGATTGCCCGAATTGACTCGAGCTGATTCGAACAGGATAGTACGCAAAAACAGTCCGCTTTGTGCCACCTCCCCTGGTAGAAGGTCAGTTAAATGCGAAATCGTCTTATGCTGACTCTATTTCAACCACTACTGCTTTAAGCATTTACGGCCTTCGACAACAACGGTTTTAACGGTCGCAATTCACTATTGGCCGACCATTATACCACAAAATACGACAATTTGAAATAGCTGGTGGTTAAATTTGTGTTAGAAATGAAATTTTGTCACCTGCGCGCGGTAAATTTTCAAGAATTCATGCAGGGGGAAAATGATTGAGAATTGATTTTCCGGTCATCTCTTCCGGTTGGGAAATCCCCAAAATGGCCAGGATGGTGGGTGCGATATCGGCGAGGCCGAAGCTTCCTTTCACCAAGGAGTTGGTCTTCCCTTCAAAATCGCGGCCCGCTACCACGAAAGGAACCGGATTCAATGAGTGTTGGGTCAGGATCGAACCATTCGGTCCGATCATCTCGTCGCAGTTGCCGTGGTCGGCTGTGACCAGCCAGACGGTTCCCTGTTCCAGGCTGGGGGGTATGATCTCGGCGAGCAGGACGTCCAGGGTTTTGACGGCCGACACCGCGGCTTCGAACACGCCCGTGTGGCCCACCATGTCGCCATTGGCAAAGTTGGCCACGATCACGTCGTATTCACCGCTGGTGCAGGCCTCCTTGACTACGTCCGCCACCGCAGAGGCGCTCATTTCCGGTTGCAGGTCGTAGGTGGCCACCTTGGGGGACGGAATCAGTTGTCGCGATTCGCCGGGGTAGGGCTCTTCGCGGCCCCCGTTGAAGAAGTAGGTTACGTGGGCGTATTTCTCGGTCTCGGCAGTGCGCAGGTTGCGAATTCCCTCGCCGGCAAAGATTTCCGCCAAACCGTTCTTCGGGGGAGAGTTCACGAACAAGGCCGGAGCATCCAGTTTTTGGTCATAGGGAGTAAGGGACAGGAAATTGACTTTTGGCCGCCGCTTGGGTTCAAAGCCGTGAAAGTCTTCCTGAAGGAAGGCCCAGGTCAATTCGCGGGCCCGGTCAGCCCTGAAGTTCCAGAAGAAAACGCTGTCGTCTTCTTCGATCATGGCTACCGGTTGTCCTTCGGTATCGGTGATGACGGTGGGTTCCATGAATTCATCGGTGATCTCGGTAGCGTAGGATTCGGCGATGGCCGATACGGGATCCATTGCCTCGACCGGGCCATTGCCACAAACCATCATGGCCCAGGCCCTGGCTACGCGGTCCCAGCGCTTGTCCCGATCCATGGCCCAATAGCGTCCGCAGACAGAGGCGATGCGCCCGGCTCCCATCTCATTCATTTTTTCGACCAACTCGGCGACATAGCCTTCGCCGCTACGAGGATCGGTGTCTCGACCGTCGAGGAAGGCGTGGACGAAGATCTCCGTCAGGCCGGCCTTTTTGGCCTCGGCGATGATCCCCACCAGGTGATTGGTGTGCGAATGGACGCCGCCTGGAGAGACCAGCCCCAGCAGATGCAGGCGGCCGGTACCGTCCTTGGCGTGTTCGATGAAATCCTGCCAGGCCTCCATTTGGCCGAATCTGCCTTCGTCCAGATTCTTGGTGATGCGAACCAGCTCCTGGTTGACCACGCGACCGGCACCGATCGTCAAGTGGCCCACTTCGCTGTTGCCCATCTGTCCTTCGGGTAGGCCGACCTTCAAACCGCCGGCTTCCAGGGTAGTGAAGGGATAGCGTTCGAAAAGCGAGTTGTAAAAGTCCGGCTGGGCGGCGGCGATGGCGTTTCCAACTTCGCTGCCGGGGCCGGTGCGGTACCCGACTCCGTCCAGAATGCAGAGAACCACTTTTGGGGCGCTCGAGGGGCTGCTATCGGGGGATGACGATTTATTTGACATCATCGGCCTCCTGAAAAAAGGTAGTCCCAAACGCGGGCCGGGTTAATCATCGGCCTTATCCGTCCAATCTCAGTCTTCGGTAGGCAGGGTTCCCGGTGGTAGGGCCCAGAGCTCTCCCTCTCCCAGGGCCATCAACACAATATCGGCCAAATCATAGATATCCGCCGCTGGGTCAGTGCCCAGTCGATCGGCGTCGAGAGTCTTGAATGCCGAGCCGGCCTGCAGAACCGCCCGGGTAATCTCGCGTCCGTCGGGCAGAAACCGGGATACCCGCAATTTACCCAGGCGCACGAGGAATTCGGCCGGTTCCTTCGGGTGGAACAGCTGGTCGGGAATCAACCTGATCACACGACTATTCTGCTCCAGTTTCTCCACATCCCGCTGGTTGCTGGAGAACAGGTGCGTGTCCTGCATGAGCGAGATGTGGATCTTGCCGGGTTCCATGGGGAGGATTGTGTCCCAAGGAGGACGGCTTGTCAATCGGCCCTGCATCTTGCCGGCAGGACTTTCATGAAGGGATTGGCCCCCGCCTCGATAAGTGATACCATGACCGAACCGCATTTTTGAATGTAGGTTGTTTTGCTGCCTGCCGACCGGTCTCGGCTTTTCTCCACTTCGACCAGGAGCCAACAATGTTCCATCGCAACCTGATTAAGCGGGGGATCGCTGTCCTTGTGATTTCCTTGATGTTGGCAGGGCCTGCCATAGCCGATTCCCTGAATCAGGGAGTTAAGGAACTGACCCTGACCGAGCTGATCCCCGGTGCCGAGTTTGAGACGGGTATTCCCAACCAGGTCGAGGTGACGGGCGTGGAGCCATGTCGGAGGCCTTTGCGTCCCGAGGAGGCGTTGGCTTTCTTCCGAACTCTTGCAAAGGCTTCGCCACGAGCCAGGTTGATTGAGTTTGCGCATAGCCACGAAGATCGTCCCTTGGTGGTTCTGGCCGTTTCGGACGAGCAGACAATAGCGGATCTGGACGACTTCCAGGCCCGGCATGCCCAGTTGATGGATCCTCGAACGGGCTCGGTTCCCAGCGCCGGAGACCTGTCCGGCACCAAGGCTGTGGCTTGGCTTGCCTACAGTATCCACGGGGACGAATTGAGCAGTACGGATGCGGCTGCTTCTCTGGCGTATTGGCTCGTGGCTGGTGTCGATGAACGGGCGGTTCGGTTGCGTGACAAACTTGTGGTCCTGATCGATCCTTGTGAAAATCCCGACGGACGGTCACGGTATCTGGCCCAGATCTCATCCTTTGCCCACAAAACAGCCAACCCCGACCAAGATGATTTGTCGCATGCGGGAGTTTGGCCCTGGGGACGAGGCAATCACTACTTGTTCGACATGAATCGGGATTGGTTTTCAATGATCCAGCCCGAGAGCGCCCGCTCCCGGATCATCGCCTCCTGGTTGCCGCAGATGCTGGTCGACAGCCACGAGATGGGAGCCAACGCCACTTATTTGTTCCCGCCCCCTCGGCATCCCTTCAATCCTTTCCTGCCGTCCAGCGCATCCAAGTGGGAGAAACCATTTTCCGACGACCAGGCCCAAGCTCTGGACGCAAGAGGCTATCCCTACTTTTCCGGTGAATGGAACGAGGAGTTTTTCCCCGGCTACGGGTCATCATGGGCCTCATACCAGGGCGCCATCGGTATCCTGTACGAAATGTCGCGCACTTCGGGAACGCTGGTCCGCAAACGCGGAGGGACAATGCGCACTTTCGCCCAGGCGGTGGAGCACCAGGTCACTTCCTCGGTGGCCAATCTTGAATCGTTGGTTGCCAATGCTGCCCAGGTGCTTTCCGACCATGTGGCCGCAAGGAACGAAGCGGTGGCGCTGGGCAAATCGGGGGAACTGAGGGCCTGGATTTTTCCCGCCGATGGACGGCATCCCGAGCGATTGGACCCCTTTGCGCGGGTATTACAGGACCAAGGGATCGAGGTACAGGTGCTTCATGGCGATCCGGTCACCGGGAAACAGTTGTGTAGCGCGAGAACCGGGGAAAAGACTGATCGACTCTTGCCGCCCGGTTCATTGCTGGTGCGTCTGGATCAACCGGCCGGCTATCTGGCCCGGGTAATCCTGGATCCGCACGTGCCCATGGAGACGGTTTTCTTTCAGGAGGAGCGCGAATATCTGGAGAAAGGCAAAGGTAGCCGATTGTACGAGACTACTGCCTGGTCCCTTCCCATCGGGCGAGGAATCCCGGCCTTGTGGGGTTCTCGTGTTCCTGGTGGGGACTGGCGGGACTGGGCGTTGGGTGCGGTTGCTGAAATATTTGCTGAAACATCGGCTGAGCTACCGGCCACCCCCGCTGAGTACACCTCCATGATCATCGCCGGTGACTCCGACGCAGTTCCGCCCGCCCTGGCCGAGTTGCTGCAGGTCGGCGTCACTGTACGGATCGCGAGCAAGGAATTCACAATCGGGGACCGCAGTTTCAGGCCCGGGGCGTTGGTTCTGCGCAAGGAAGGAAATCTCGATGACCTGGCGGCCATTGTTGAACCGATCGTTTTGAGGCACGATCTGAAAGTGCATCATGTGGCTACATCTCGATCGGAAAAGGGCCCTTACCTGGGTGGTGGCGAGTTTCCCGTGTTGATAGAACCCAGGGTCGGTGTGCTGTCCGGCATGCCAGTTTCGCCCACAGGATACGGATCGATCTGGCACCTGTTGGACCAGGAACTGGATCTTCGTTTCAGCAGTCTGGACATCGGCCGCTTCGGTCGGGTAGATATGTCCCGTTACAACGTACTTGTCTTTCCACCCATTCGCGGGGGTGGGGCAATGTACCGGAAGATTATCGGGGACAGTGGGATGGAGCGCCTGCGGACCTGGATCGAAGCCGGAGGAACGGCTATCGGTTTCGGCGGCGGGGCCCGCCTCTTGGCTGACAAAGACGCCGACTTGACGAAAACCCGGTTCCGCGATCAGGCTGTCGATATCTATCCCTCTCCTGTCTGGAGCATCAGCGCAGCTCAAGCCGAGGCTGCCGGCCGACCGAATGCCGTCGGTCTGCGCGTGGCCGTAGTAAAGGCGGGAACAACGGAAGACAAGAACGGCAGTGACGGGAACAAAAAACAACTTGATCTGAAGCGAAAAAGCGCCTTCGACGTGGCCCCGATTCTGGGGCCAGGAGCCAGAAATTTCACCAAGGGACACGAACAGGGTACGGCGCTGGAAGACAAAATACGACCCATGGCGGATTGGCTGAATGAAATCCTGCCTCCGGGCAGCAAGGCCCCCGAGGAGAGTGACCTGGTTCGGGCCGATGGTCGCTTACGCCGCTTTATGCCCCAGGGCGTGATGCTGAACACCGAATTGGACCAAGAGTTCTGGCTGAACTACGGTCTGGATGAACGGATTGCCGTTTGGTTCGGTGGTGACGACAGTCTGGTGGCCGAATCACCAGTGCGCGTGGGCGCGCGCTTTCCGGCTGTCGACGATATGCATCTTGGCGGTCTGCTTTGGCCGGAGGCCGCAGCCCGGTTGTCCCAAACAGCCTACTCCACGAGGGAGAGCGTGGGCAGGGGACAGATCATTCTCTTTGCTGACAATCCGGTGTTTCGACGCTGGATGATGGACAGCGAACGGATGATGATCAATGCGGTGCTGATGGGCCCGGGGCTTGGAACCCGCTGGTCGGCGCCATGGTAAGTTCCCAGGGCTAGGAACCGACCAGGCAGCCGACAGATTTCAAACGGAATGTTCTTCTCATTCGGTAATCAGGTGATGGATTATTATGGTCCGGAATCCGCTGGTAGCGTATGAATTGCCCGGGGAGTGACCGGCCCGATCAGCGGAACGGCACTCTCGCGCGGAGTCCTGCCAGCTGCCGCTGCGAAGGATACGCCCACTGGCATTAGGATTCGCACCGTCCGGGTCCGTTTCGTCTCGGGTATATGGCCCATACCAGTCATGGCACCACTCATAAACATTTCCGTGCATGTCAAAAAGTCCCCAGGCATTGGCATAATAATCACCGACATCGGCGGCGCTACCAAGCTTTGGGCCAATTTGGCAAAGCGTGTACGGGTAAGGATAATCCCCGTCGTAATTCGCTTCGGTTCCCGAATCCAGACACTTCCCTGTATTGTAATGTGTCAATGAACCGGCTCGGCAGGCAAACTCCCACTCGCCTTCGGTCGGCAGGCGATATCCGGTTCCATCGAAAAAGTCAGGACAATCCCAGGCGCCGGAGTGTGCATAGGCCCGCGGAAGGCCTTCCTTTAGGCTCATCCAGTCACAATAAGCGGCGGCTCCATACCAGGACACCTGTACAACAGGGAGGTCAGGGTTGGTGGTGCTGAAAACGCCCCCGCTGAATGTGATCCGACAATCATCATCATCCAGGTCAATCAGCTCAACGGTCGATCCATCAAGGGCGTCCAGAACGCTTTCAGAAGTAGCAGTAATCAAAGGGGGGACCTGGCCAAAGGCCCACTGCAAGGCCTCAACATACTGACTGTTGGTTATTTCGGTTTCGTTCATGCTGAAACGCCGGGTCAGGGTGACTTGATGCGGCGTCTCGTCTGATAAAGTCGTGCTACCCATTGTATAGGTGACGGGCATAGACACCGATTCAGGAGGAATCTGGACAAACCCTTCATGAATGTAAGTGCCGTTGAAATAGATTGTCTCGCCTGATTCCTTCCCGCTTTGGACCAGGGTCTGTTGCGAGCTGGAGGGCGTGATGTAATCGGTTACATCGTCCCAGGCCAGGGTGTATTCGCCTATCGGCATATTGGTCAGTGAGGAATCACCAGCCCCGGATTCGTTAAGCGGACCCGTGAGGGACCAGCCGGCGTCGACCAGAACATCGGGGATCTGGTTGATCTCAATTGTACCGATCAATACGATCTCTTTGTAGACCCCGTTGAAAGTCAGAGTCTCGCCAGCGACTTGTGTTTTTATTTCGTCCGCCGGCGCGAACCATTCAGGGACTTCCTCCCAGGTCAACGTGTAATCGCCGACAGGCATATCGGTCAGGATTGTGTCACCCGAGGCGGCTGCGTTAAACGGGCCGGTGAGGGACCAGCTTGCGCCGTCCAGGTCATCGGGTATTTGGAAAATCTGGATTGTACCCGTCTCGTTTTCCTCTACATCGACATAGGTTCCACTGAAGGTGATCGTTCCGCCATCGGAAAGGTTTTGCGGCTGATTAGATGGCGTGGAATAACCGGGAATATTACCCCAGGTCAGGGTGTATTCGCCGACCGGCATTTCGGTAAGTTTTGAGCTGCCAATGCCGGATTGGTCCGTTTGGCCTGAAAGAGTCCAGGGAGCATCGATGTCATCCGGTGTTGGGTTGATCACGATCGTTCCTGTGAATTCTTCATCTCCACAGCCGATCATAAACAAACCCAGGATTATTAATACAGCGCAGAAAGTGTAGCCAGTGAAACGGGGCATGATTTCTCCAAGTGCTGGGGGTTTATGTTGTGTAAGTTACCAAATTAAGGCAAAAAAGCATAGTGGAATAATCAAAATCATCTTGAATACTTGTGGTAATTAACGCGTGAAGACCTGGGTGGGTGGACTGTTTTCCAGGTGTTCCAGGGGGAGGCGTAGGTGAGGCACAACCAATTTCTTTTAGGGCAGTTTTTTGAGAAACCGGCAAAGAAAGTCCAAAATCTGCATGCTTATTTTGGCCTTACTGCCATCAGTATTGAGCTCTTCCGCGGTAGCCGGTCGAGAATTTTTCAGATCCGGCTCGATGACCCTGGTTTTAAATTGTTCCACAACCTCCGAATCACGAATAATGGCAATATTTTCAATATGTGCACGGTAACTGAGAAAATCATAATTTGTCGAACCCACTACCAGACTTTCATTGTCGATGAGCATGCCTTTGAGATGGGACATTTTTCCCTGGTAGAACTGTAGATTAAACCCGGAGCGTTTAGCCTCCCATAAAATGTAATGGCGCATTAACCCCCAATTGTTTGCATCCGGACTGCAGATGGTAACTTCAGCGCCTCGCCTGACAGCCTCCCGTAAACTGTCGCAAAAAGGAAAAGTGAGGTACGGACTTTCAACAAAAACCGTCTCCCGCGCCGAATCGATAAGATCAAAAACCGGTTGTAGGAGTTTCTCGTTATTGTGCTTATCCAGATTAATCAACGTAAAGCCATCAAACTCTTTTATGGCGCCGACATTTTCCCCTTCCCATGTGTGCAGAAAATCACTTTTTAAATAATTAACGATTTCAGGTTCTTCAATGCGCAGCATCATATCGTGCCAGAAAAAATTATGATCACAAAAATTGATTCCCCCGATATAGGCAATACGATCATCAATTATGACCAATTTTTTATGGTTTCTGACGGAAATTTTATGAAAAAGGAACCCGAGTGGGTTTGTAAATTTACTCTTGATGCCTGCTTTTTCGTTTTCCTTGATGAGTAAATTCGTGGCTCGTACTTCATCCATCAATTCTTTGTCGCGGCGGCTTTTGAGCGTGTAAAGAAACTTATCATTAATAATGGCGCGAATATAGGAATCCAGAAGAAGCCGCTTATCCTTTGCCTTTGATTGCCTGATGGCCTCGGAAAACATTTTTCCCACCGTGTCTCCCTCAAAAGACATGGTTTGGCCATAAACACATTCTCGTGCTGCCAGAATCTCCTTTCGCAAATCCGCCCAAAAAATTTCTGAATCGACAAGTATCTCAATTTTCATGTGTTCCCTTTTTCCTGAATACTGAAACGGATACTATCGGGCAACCAGAGGGGGTAAGGTTGCTTCTTTGCTGAATATGAGTCAATACCATTTTCAGTTGAAGCGGTCCCTCTGCCATCCAGCCCCGGGCAGGACGAATCAATTCCCTTTTTTGAAGGAGTTTGACCTGTTGACCAGCCCGGCGTAAATTACAGCCACTCACCGACGGGCCGGGAGCGGCTCCAGCCTTCGGCAATCAGCGAAAGTGCCAACAGGTTTTTTGGTTGAGGACTCCGGAAGTAGCGGGGAACGCACAGGATGAATTTTGAAGATTACATAACGCCTGAGAATATTTATATCTCTACTTTCATTCTTTGTTTTTTGAGTGGTTTTATTCCAGTCGTCAATGCCGAGGCCATCGTTATCGGGGTTGCGGCCATGTCGGGAAACAATACAATCTGGCAAATTGCTCTTGTTTCCGCGTTCGGACAAATGCTGGCCAAGGGCATTCTTTTTTTTGTGGGGCGCGGCGCTATAAAAATCCCAATGGGGAAATACGAGGCAAAGCTTGCCGAGGCAGAAAAGAAATTCGAGAAATGGCAAGGTAAGTCAGATCTGTTTGTATTTTTAAGTGCTTCAGTGGGGATGCCGCCTTTTTATATAGTCAGCATTCTTGCGGGTGTTGTTAAACTCAATTTTTTCCGCTTTTTTTCCGCCGGCCTAGTGGGGCGCTTTATTCGGTTTGGGATTCTTGCCCTGTTTCCACATCTCTTGCGCAGCAGCTTCTTTTGATTGGGCTAATCCTTCAGTGCCCCCGGATCTTCCAAATCCCTCGGTTCGCCCAGATCATCACTGAACATCCGGCGCAAGGCATCCAGGTCCCGATCCCGTTCCTCCGGGCTCTCGGCCTTCTTTAGTGTGGACACGGAGCGGCCCAGGACCTTTTTGATGAACTGTTGCAGGCTGCTGTCCACGGCGGCGGCGACCTCGTCGGATTGCTTTTTGCGCACGTAGCCAACCTGCTTGTCCTTCAGTTCTTCCAGATAGGACTTGAACTCGGCTACGGTGGGGCGTAAGTCCACCTCGTCCATCCAGGTCTGGAACTCGGTCAGTTCCTCCTCGATGATTTTTTCGGCGTGTGGGACCTGTTTCCTGCGGGCCATCTTGTTTCCCTTGATGATCTCGTCCAGATCGTCGAGGCCGAACAGGTACACGCCGTCGATCTTGCCCACATCGGGGTGGATGTCCCGCGGTACGGCGATGTCCAGCAGGAACATCGGTTCGCCCCTCCTTTTCTCCACAGCAGCGGCCACCATTTCGGGCAGGATTACAGGTTCCAGTGCGCCGGTTGTGCTCAGTACGACGTCGGTATCGGCTAGAGCATCGGCCAGTTCCTCCCAGGGCCGAACAGAGACCTGACCTCCGGGATTGTTCGGGTTATTGGCCGGGTCAAGATCCGCAGCCAGGGATTTTGCCTTTTCCAGGCTGCGATTGACTACCGTCAAGTGGCCTATGTCATGCTGTAGAAAGTGCCGGGCGGCCAGGGCGCCGGTTTCGCCCGCTCCGACTAGCAGAGCGTCTTGTTCACCAAGGCTGGAGAAGAATTTTCGCGCCAATTCCACCGCGCCGAATGCCACGCTTACCGCACCGGTTGTGATCCGGGTCTCGGTTCGCACACGCTTTCCGGAGCGGAAAGCCCCCTGGAAAGCCCGCAGTAGAATGGGGCCCAAGTCGCTGTGCTTTCGGGCCAGACGGTAGGCATCCTTCAGCTGCTGTGAGATTTGTGGCTCACCCAGCATCATGCTCTCCAGTGCCGAGGCCACCCGGAAGAGGTGGCGAACCGCCGCTATCCCATCGTGGGCGATCGAGTACCGACCCGCAAAAAGATCCGCGTCTGCGCCGATTTGAATAAGCGCTTGGCGCAAAACGAGGTCCGGGTCTGCGTCGGTTCTCATCTCCAGATAAATCTCGGTGCGGTTGCAGGTCGAGACAGGAAGGGCGGCAACACAGCTCGGGTCATTTTCCAGGCATTTCATCAGCGCGACGGCGAGTTCGGGATCAAGATGGGCCCGCTCACGGATATCCGTGGGCGCGTGATGGTGGTTGACACTCCGCACGTACAGGCTCATGACCGCACCTGCCGGGGAAAGCTCAGGAGAGGCGCTCCGGCGGCGACCACCGTTGTCATCGACTGCGTAGAGTAGAACTTGTGGAAGGTGGGAAAAAAGTGCTGCACCACGCCCAGGGCCAACAGGATTGTCACGAAGGTGGCGATGGCCATGACACTCATTTTCCGGCCCCTCCAACCAAAAAACCGATTACCGATCAGGCCCAGGGAATATCCCAGGAAAATCACCCAGGCAACCAGGACTTTTGGATCGTATGGACTCAGTTTGGCGGCGATATCCGGCGGCATCCGTTCGGCAAGATCGTACATCCACAGATGTCCCAGGCAGAGGGAGGCAAGCATCAGGGGGACGCCCAGCTTCACCGCGCCAACGCTCATCCTCTCCAGGGTTTCCAGGCTGGGCAGTCGCCGGAAGAACAGGCCGAACTGGCGGCGCGCCAATTGCCGGGATTGAATCAGGTAAAGGATCGAGTACAGAAAGCTGAGACTGAGGGCCGTGTAGGACAGCAATACGAGGATGGCGTGGCCTGCGAAACCCGGGTCCTTGAGCAAAGGGCTGGCCGCTGGAGCCGAGGTCCTGAAGGCGGCTGCAATGAATTCCATCAAAAAGGCCATGCCGGTAACGACGAAGCCGGTGCCTTTGGCCTTTAGTCGTTGTTCAATCACCAGATAGGTGACCAGCATGGCGACCGCCAACAGTGAGGCGAATTCAAGGGGGGCTCCCATGGGCAAGCGCCCAAGGACCAGGCTTTGCACTCCGATGGCACCCAGGTGCAGGAAGACGGCGATGAAAGCCAGGCGTGTGCACCAACGTCGGGCCGTCGGATGATCAGCCAGGAACAGCCACATGTAACTGCCCCAGACGACAAGGTAGACCATGGGCAACAAAACCTGGAAAAAAAAGAGCAGAGCGATCATTAAACAGCCTCCGTTGGTGGGGGCGCGGCCCGGCCGGTTTTGCCGACCAGATGATCCAAGACATTTCCGGCTGTAGCCTCAGCTTCCTTGACGCATGAATTTACCGAGATGCCCCGGTAGGAGCTGCCGGTCAGGAAAAGTCCGGGGAAATCGGAAATGGAGCGTTCCAGCGATCGAAGCCGGGCCAGATGTCCGGGCAGGTACTGGGCAATGGCTCGCTGGTGCCGGATAACGCGGGCCATCTCGGGCGAGCCTTTGATTCCAAGCAGCGAGCGCAATTCCGCCAGGACAAGGGTGACCAGCCCTTCATCATCCAGATCCATCACGCCCGGATTTCCCGAACCGCCGGCCATGCAGCGCAGCAATACTTTTCCCGTGGGTGTGCGGCCCTGAAAGATGCTGCTTGTCCAGAGTGAGCCCAGCAGTTCGCGTTTTTCACAGCCGGGCACCAACAGACCGAATCCATCCAGGTCGTGGGTGATCGCCGTGCGGTCGAAACCCAGGGCGATCACGGCCATCGGAGCGAAGGGGATGGCCGCGAGTTTCAGTTGTAGATCAGGTGATAAATGGCCAAGGTGTTGAACGGCGGCATGGGCCGGAGTCGCTTCAATCACGGCGTCGAACGGCCCGTGTTCCCGCTCCTTGTCGGAGATAAACCAACCCACGGCGTGGGGACGAATCCGCTGCACATCTGATCCGGTGATGAGTTCGGCCCGGTCGTCTATAGCCAGGGCTGCCTCGATGGCATCGATAAGGGCTGCCATGCCGCCATCGAAGGAGTGCAGGGTTCCTGTGGGTCCGGCGTCGGTGCGGCCCTTGCCCTGCTTTTTCTTTTCACGTCGCTTTTTCTTTTCACGCCCCAGGGCGAACATGGCCTTGAACAGCCCGCCGTATTCCTTTTCCAGTTCCACCATACGCGGGAAGGCCGCAGCGAGGCTGAGCTTGTGGGCCTCGCCACCGAAGATGCCTTTGACCATCGGGTCGAGCATGATCCGGGTGAAAGCGCGACCAAGGCGGCGGTTGCCGAACTGGGCGATGGTTTCGTCGTGAGTCGCATCCTCGGCTGCCCGGCCCAGATTCTTTCGCTGGGGGATGAACAATTCCCCGGCCATGCGCAATTTGGCGCCGGTCGGGAGCAGGTCGGATTTGAGAAAAGCCCAGGGTGAGGTGGGAATTTCCCGCAGGCGGCCGCCCACCAGCAGAAAGCGGCGCCGGGTCGCGTCGGAGCTGCGCTGGAGCTGGTCATTCAGATCCAGTCGCTTTACCAGGCGCAAGGTGGCCGGTTCATTGTCCAGGAAACCGTTCGGGCCCCATTCCAGCTGCCATTCGTCCAGGCGCAGGGTGCGCAGGTTGCCGCCTGGTTCGTTATCCTTTTCGAAGGTCGTAACCTGGATTGGGTGATCGCGTCGATTCGCCTCGTCCAGCAGGTTCAACGAAGTGGCCAGGCCGGCGATGCCTCCGCCGATAACGGCAACGCTGGTGGGGTTCCGCTCAGACATGAGCGCCGACCTCCGGTTCGAAGGCGGTCGCGGTCAGTTCGGAAGCGAGGGAATCCAGCCAGCCGGGATGCAAATTCAGGGCCGGACCCCGGGCGAAATCCTCAATTCCAAGACCCGCAGCAATGTCCCTCAGCTCGATGTCCAGTTCGTGCAGGGTTTCGACGTGTTCACAAGTGAAGCTGATGGGCTGAACAAACAAGCGCCGACAGCCGGCGTTCGCCAGGCGACCCACCTCCCGGGTGACTTCGGGGCCCAACCACTTGATCGGTCCGACCTTGCTTTGAAAGGCAACCCGAGTTTTCGAATCAGAGTTCCGGAAGGACATGTCGGCCAGGAAACCCTGTCGGTCCTGTTCGAACACGGCAGTCTCGACCCGCCGACTGGCCCCTTCCACACTGGCGTTGACCTGGTCCAGGTATGGATCACCCCGTTCGATGAATTTCTCGGGCAAAGAGTGGGCAACGTAGACCACGGCACATTCCTTCGGATCGGCCCCCATCCCCATCCAGCCGGTTACGGCTGCGGAGACAGGTTCGGCCAAGGCCTGCAGGTAACCTGGCAGCATATGCCAATCGACCACTTCGTGCACCGTAGCCGCGGGGGCGAGGGACTCAACCCCCTTGCGCACGAATTCAAGGGTACTGCCGGTCGTTGCGCCGGCAAACTGAGGATACGTTGGAACGACCAGGAACTGTTCAACCCCCTGGTCCAGCAACTGGGCAATGGCTTCCTTGGGGAACGGGTGCCAGTATCTCATTGCCACGCCACCCACAACCTGGCCTCTGGGTGGAACGTCGGTTGGTAGGCTGGAATGATCCCCGGCCAGATTCATCCTCCTTGCCAATTCCAATGCCTGCTCCGTCGTGGTCTGCAACTGGGGCGAGGCCGAGTCGGGACTGATCGCCGCGTAGCGTAAACGCACGGCCGGCGCCCGTCTCCTGGCCAACATCCGGGACAGCCCGAACCCCAGCCATTTCGGCATAGGCAGGATGGCTGGGTCCCGGAAGAGATTGCGCAAAAAAGGTTCCACGGCTTCCGGCCCATCGGGTCCTCCCATCCCACACAAAACCAGCCCCGTTTTGCGGGCGGGATCCAGAAGAGGCTGACCGAATGAAAAGACCATACTCATCGTTCAGACCGTCTTGCTGAAGATGGGTTTGTCCGACGGGTCGCCCAGATACGCGTCCAGGATCATTGCCACGTTGCGCACGAAGTAACGCCCTTTCCCGGTAATGCGAAGTCCGAAATCATCACGAGTGACCAGGCCGTCCTCAAGCAGCGGAGGGAGGGCTTTCAAATTATCGGCAAAGAGATCGTCGGCCCGCTTCCCGTAGGAGGCCCGCGTCAATTCCCAGGGCAGTTCCAGATTGCACATGAGGTTCAGGATGGCCAGCCGACGCAGTTTGTCGTCACGGCTCAGCTTGTGTCCCTTGACTACAGGCAGTCCCCCGGCGTCCATGCGCGAGGTCCAGCCATCGTAGGTTGCATCGTTCTGCACGAAGCGGTCACACACATCCCCGATGCCGCTCATTCCAAACGCCAGCATGTGGGGTGCAGGTTTTGTGGCGTAGCCCATGAAATTGCGATGCAGGGCGCGGTCGGCCAGGGCGATCGAAAGCTCGTCGTCTTTTTTGGCGAAGTGATCGATGCCGATCCACACGTATCCGCGCTCCTGGAATTTGTCCACGGTCAGCTGGAAGAGCTGGAATTTTTCATAGCCCATAGCCATGATCGAGGTGTCGAGGACTTCCTGGTTGGGCCTGACCCAGGGCACGTGGGCGTAGCTGAAACAAGCCACGCGATCGGGTTCCAGGTCGATGACCCCCTCCAGGGTGTTCTCGAAGTTCTCGCGGGTTTGGCCGGGAAGTCCGTAGACCAGATCCAGGTTCACTCCCTCAAAACCGGCGTCCCGGCAACCCTGGTAGATAGCCAGCGTTTTCTCGCGTGACTGAAGCCGTCCGATGTTCTTCTGCACGCCCGGGTCGAAATCCTGCACTCCAAGGCTGATGCGGTTGAAACCCGATTCCTGCAGGAAGGCGACTTGTTCAACGGTCGCGATACGCGGGTCGACTTCCAGCGAAACTTCGGCGTTCGGAGCCAGGGTGAAGGCGGCGTGGAACATCTTCAGCACCCGTTCCACCTGGTTGTTGTTCAAGAAGTTGGGCGTGCCCCCGCCCCAATGAAACTGCACTACTTTGCGACCCGTGCCGATGAGCCCCGTAACGCTGGCCACCTCCTGTTCCAGGCGGTCCAGATAGCGGGTGACCTCGTCCTTGTCACGGCAGGTGAGCATGTTGCAGCCGCAGTAGTGGCAGGCCTTGGCGCAGAAGGGCAAGTGCAGATAAATCGCCAGGTCGTCGCTGGGACGTTGGGAAAGTTCAGCCAGCGCCTCGCAGTACTCGGCCTCCCCGAATTCCTGCTTCCAGGCCGGGACGGTCGGGTAGCTGGTGTAGCGCGGTCCGGCGGTGTTGTATTTCTCAACTAGTTCCGGAAACTCGGGTCCGATGATCGGGGTCATCTCAGATCTCCCTGCGGTAGCCCTGGACGGTCTCGACCAGCACTTCGACGTTTGGAATCGGGGTCTGCGGAGTGATGCCGTGCCCCAGGTTGAAAATGTGACCCTTGGCCTTGCTGCCGGCTGCGCAAATCTCCAGCGCCCGGTTTCGGATCTGATCCTGCGATCCGTAAAGGGCCATCGGATCCAGGTTGCCCTGCACCGCGAAGCCTTTCATGAGCGGCAGTGTTTTGGTCATGTCCATGGTCCAGTCCATACCCAGGGCCTCGACGTCCAGGGTCGTAACGAGATCCAGATAAGGCATGCTGCCTTTGAGGAAATAGATGCGGGGCACGCCGCTGTCCTTCAGCGAATCCAGGATGCGCTTCACGCAGGGCAGAACCACTCTGGCGTAATCGGCCGGGTGCAGGATGCCGCCCCAGGTATCGAAGAGTTGCACCGCGTCGACTCCCGCTTCGACCTGCATACCCAGGTAGGCGATTGTTTGGTCGGTCAGCTTGGTCATCAGCCGATCCAGCAGTTCGGGTCGCCCATAGAGCAGTGTCTTCAGGTACTGGTAGTTCTTCGATCCGCCGCCCTCGATCAGGTAGGTGGCCAAGGTGAAGGGCGAGCCCGCGAAGCCGATCAGGGGCGTCTTGTTCCCCAGACCTTCCTTCATCAGTTTGATGGCCTCGGCCACGAAGTGGGTGCCTTCGGCAGCGTCGTAGGTTTGTAGCGCGTCGATATCGGCTTCACTGCGGATAGGGCTTTCCAGCTTGGGTCCGCCACCGGCGAAACTGAAGCGGGCGCCCATCGGGGCCAACGGGGTCAGGATGTCGCTGAACATGATGGCCGCGTCGAAGCCGAAGCGTCGGATCGGCTGCAGGGTTACTTCACAGGCGGCTTCGGGGGTACGGCACAACTCGTTGAACGAGTATTCTTCGCGCACCTTCATGTACTCCGGCAGGTAGCGACCGGCCTGTCGCATCACCCAGATGGGAGTGCGGTCGCAGGATTCGCCGCGAAGATTCTTCAGGAAAATGCTGTTTTTCAGGTCTGACATGCGTCGCTGCTCCAGGATTTGAATGTTTCAGCCACTGCCGCCACGGTGGCCTCGATGTCATGGTCCGTGTGCGCGGCGCTGACGAAGCCCACTTCCCAGCCCGAAGGGGCCAGGTACACTCCGCGATCGATCAGATCCCGGTGCATTCGTCCGTAGATCTTCATCCTCGATCCGTCAACCTTCTCGAAGGAGCGTGGTGCCTCGGCCTGGAACACGTTCCAGAACAGTGATCCTTGGCGGGCGATGTCCGCGGTGATACCGGTATCGGCCGTGGCTGCGCGTAATCCCGCTTCCAGCTTGGCGCCCTTTCGCTCAAGGTCCTCGTAGAACCCGGGGCGGCCCGTCTTTTCCAGCGTGGCCAGTCCCGCGGCCATAGCGACCGGGTTGCCGCTCAGGGTACCGGCCTGGTAGACAGCGCCCAGGGGTGATATGTGGCCCATGATCTCGCGCGTGGCGGCGTAGGCGCCGACGGGAAATCCACCGCCGATGATCTTGCCGTAGGTTCCCAGGTCCGGAGTGATACCCAGCAAGGGAGCGGCCCCGGCGGGCCCCACCCGGAAGCCTGTGATAACCTCGTCGAAGACCAGCAGGGCGCCGTGCTTCGTGGTCAGTTCGCGGCACTTCTGCAGGAATTCCGGGCGTTGGATCAACAGACCCGCGTTGGCCGGGAAGGGTTCGATGATCAGGGCGGCCAGCTTGTTCCCGTGCTCGGTGAAGAAAGCCTCGAGAGCTTCAATGTCGTCCAGGGGAAGCACGGCCGTGCTGTCGGTGAAGCCCTTGGGCACTCCGCCTGAGCTGGGCGTGCCGAAGGTGGCCAGGCCGCTGCCCGCATCGACAAGCAGGTGATCGGCGTGGCCGTGGTAACAACCGGTGAACTTCAGGATCAGGTCGCGGCCGGTGAAGCCGCGGGCCAGGCGGATCGCACTCATCACGGCTTCTGTGCCGCTGGAGACGAAACGCACCTGCTCGAAATGGGGCATCCGGTTCAGGAAGGCCTCGGCCAGCAACACCTCGCGGCGGCTGGGAGCGCCGAAGCTGGTTCCTTCCTCCATCGCTTCCATTGCGGCCGCCTGTACCTCGGGATCAGCGTGACCCAGGATCATCGGTCCCCAGCTTTGGCACCAGTCGATGTAGCATTTTCCTTCCTCGTCAGTGAACCGGCTACCCTTGGCCGATTGGAAGAAAACAGGATTGCCGGGCACGGAGTTGAACGAACGAACGGGAGAGTTGACACCCCCGGGTAGTACCTTCTGCGCTCGTTCCCACCATTTTGAGTTGCTTCCGGAATTGCCCATCCTAGATCCACCCTTCCTTCAAAGCGTCTCTTCCATGGTAGGTGATGATCAGGTCGCTGCCGGCGCGCCGGAAGGCCAGGAGGTTCTCCCGCACGATGGCGGCTTCGTCCACAAGGCCGGCCTTCGCCGCGTTTTTCACCAACGAGTACTCGCCCGAGACGTTGTAGCAGACAACCGGTGAAAGCACTTCTTCCCGCACCCGGCGGATGATGTCCAGGTAAGCCAGCGCCGGCTTTACCATGACCATGTCCGCACCTTCCTGCAGGTCGAGGAAGGTTTCCAACACGGCCTCGCGGCCATTGCGTGGATCCATCTGGTAGGTCTTGCGGTCACCCTGGGGGGCGCTGTCGCATGCGTCGCGGAACGGACCGTAATAGGCGCTGGCATACTTGGCGCTGTAGGCCAGAATCACGGTGTCCGTGAAACCGTTTTCATCCAGCAACTCGCGGATGCCGCCCACCCGGCCGTCCATCATGTCGCTGGGGCTGACGATGTCGCAGCCGGCCTGGGCGTGGCTGAGGGCCATCCTGGCCAACTGCTCCACGCTGGGATCGTTGACCACTTTGCCGTCTTCCAGGAAACCACAGTGTCCGTGGCTGGTGTAGGCGCAGAGGCAGACGTCGGTGATCGAGATAATATCGGTGCCGAACTGCCCTTTCAACGCGCGCAGGGATTGCTGCACTACGCCGTTATCGTCCAGGGCGGAATCTCCGTGGGGACTCTTGTCGTTCGGGATGCCGAACAGAAGGTGCGACTTCAGGCCCAGCTCCAGGTCGGCCTCCACTTCCTTGATCAGTTCATCGGTCGAGACGTGGAAAACGCCGGGCATGCTGCCGATTTCTTCCTTGATTCCCTTACCCTCCACCACGAAGTGGGGAGTGATCAGGTGGCGGGCGGAGACGTTGGTCTCGGCCATCATTTCCCTCAGCACGGGGGTGGCGCGCAGGCGGCGCGGACGATCCAGCAGGTTCATGATTCGGTCTCCGGTTTTTCGGGTTCGGAAAGGGGATCCGGGCTTGGGGCCTGGATGCTCACTTGGCTCTTTGCTTCAACCATTGCTTTAACCATGGCTTCAAGGTCCGGAGTAGCCGCCACAACGGTCCTGAAGCCGAACTTCCTCGCGGCAACCGCAGTAGTTTCCCCGATGGCGACACATAATGGGCGTTCCAACCAGGCGGCGGTGAAGGCCCGAACGGTAGACGGACTACAGAAAAACACGACATCATCCGGGGAGAAAATCGCAACCGGCAGCGAGCTCGGGGCAATTGGCAACGTTTCGTAAAGGGGTAACTCGGTCACCGTGAAGCCGGATTTCTCCAGGCTTTCCCGAGGATCAGCCATTCTGAATTTGGGGCCAGGCAACAATACTTGTCCCGGCGTTTTCACCTGGTCGGCGAAGACTCCGGCCAGCTCGACTCCATCCAGGCAATCGGCACCCAGATCGTCACTCCAGCCGAATTCAGCCAGAACCGTTCTCGTGCCGGCGCCAAGGGTGGCGATTCGCGTCGACTTCGGCTGTAAGCCCGATTTAGCGAAAGACCGCACTCCCTGGGGCGAGGTGAAAACGATCCAGTCGAATTTCTCAATCCCGAAATCATCAGGAGCCGGCACTGGTTCGAAATACAGCAAGGGCAGGTCCAGCACCCGGAAACCGTCGGCTTCCAGCCGCTTGATCCAGGCCTGGTTGCTCTCCTGTTGACGAGTCAGCACGATGCGGGAAATAGCCGCCATCAGCGGAGGCTCCTCTTGTGTTTCTGAACCTTCTGCCAGGCCTGTTCGGCAACCGCGAGGGGTGAATCCCCCGTTAAACAAAGGCGCAGGGCCGAGCCACCCTCTGAATTTTCGGCCAGGAACAGCTCCAGTTTCCAGTCGTTGTCCCGGGAGCGGATATTCACGCCGAACGGTAGCTGGCACCCTCCATCCAAGCGCTGCAGTAACAGTCGCTCGGCTCCGACCGCTGAGCCGTCGACCGGACAGTGCAAACTCTGCAGTGTTTTGACCAGGATCGCTTCATCGCGGCATTGAATGCCCAACATGCCCTGGGCCGGTGGAGGCACGAAACGGTCCACGTCAAGGGGGATGGCCGCCAAGTCGTCCAGTTTCAATTCCAGTCGCAGGATTCCGGCGCGAGCCAGCAGGATGGCGTCATATTTTCCGTCACGCAGCTTTTGCACCCGAGTGGGTACGTTGCCGCGCAGGTCGAGGATCTCCAAGTCCGGCCTCAGCAAGTGTGCCTGGGCCTGGCGCCGGGCGGCGCTGGTGCCGAGGTTCGCTCCCTGGATCAAAGGCAGGATTTCTCCGGCCTTAAGTTTTTCCTCGTCGATGGCCCCTGGTCGGGCCAGTAGAATCTCGCGAGGATCCTCCCGGCCGATCATGGCCGCCAAGGTCAATCCAGGAGGTTCTTCGGTGGTCAGATCCTTCAGTGAATGCACAGCGAAATCCACCCGACCCTCGAGCTGGGCGTCCTCCAGTTCCTTGGTGAAGAACCCTTTCCCTTCCAGCTTGGAGAAAGGAACGTCGTCGATACGGTCACCTCGGGTCTTGATGATCTCGATCTCGGTGCCAATTCCCTGCTCTTTCAGCAGTCGTTGAACAGTATGAGCCTGCCACAGAGCCAGTTCACTGCCTCGCGTACCAATACGGAGAGCCCTTTTTTCAGGGCCGGCTGGGGTCGGGTTTGTCACTGCAATCCTCCAATATATAAAACCTGGATAATTACTGGGACCATTGTAGGAAATATTATATATCTCCGCAAGATCAATGTTGTCACGGGGTTGTCATCATGGAAAGTGGTTTCCCGGTAATGATTTCGGTGTTTTATCCAATGCAACCTTTGTAGTCGGTTAAACGTCTACAGGAAGCTGGTTCCCGACGCTCAAACACCAGTTTTTTGACATGATTTCCCGTTTATGAGGAGGATTCAAATGTTGACCAGGAAGATGACTTTCCCCAAGAAGGCATCAGCGAGCCGATTCCAGGCCAATATCCAGGCGGCTTTGCTGTTGGGGTTTTTGCTGGTCGCCTCATCGACGGGTTCAGCCTTTGCGGGCGAATTCCAGCGCGATTTCCAGTTCGAGACCGATGAACTGGCTCTGGCCAACCTGATCGGGGCGATCGAGGTGACCGGTGGTTCGAGCAAAGAATTCATCGTTGAAATCGAAATTAGGGGTGAGGACGCCGAAGAGGGATTAGTGAAATTCGCCGTCGAGAAAGGTCGCAAGACAAGTCTGGCTGTGCAATATCCCACCGACAAACACCGGAAGTATATTTATCCGCCCCTGGGTAGTAGCTCAAGCACAACTTTCGCGTTCGATACCGAGAGAGATTCGGGCGGATCCTGGTTGAAAAAGGTTTTCTCCGGCGCATTCGGCGATCGGATCAAGGTTTCCGGCCGAGGGTCCGGCCTTGAGGTCTGGGCCGACATCAAGATCCAAGTTCCGGATGGGGGAACCCTGACGATGAGGAACGGCGTGGGTAAGGTACACGCCGAGAACGTAGACGGAGATCTGGTTCTGGACACCAGCAGTGGTTCAGTCGATGCCGAAGGGATCCGGGGCAATTTGTTGATTGACACGGGCAGCGGCCGAGTGACCGTAAGCGATGTTCAGGGCGATTTACTGGTCGATACGGGCAGTGGCCGAGTAACCGTCAACGGGGTGAAGGGGGATCTGAACATCGACACGGGCAGCGGTGGCGTCAAGGCTCGCCGGATCGAATCGGACGAGGCCAAGATCGATACGGGCAGCGGGTCCGTAGTCCTGGAGCTGGATCGTATGGGATCCGGTCATTTCCTCGTCGATACGGGCAGCGGCAGCGTGGAATTGGTTCTCCCCAGTGACGCTTCGGCCCGCATCGTGGCCGACACCGGTAGCGGGGGCATCCATAACCACGTCAAGGATGCGCGGGTTCGGAAGAAGGATCGGGACCGCCTGGAAATGACCGTTGGCGATGGCGAGGCCAGGGTAAGGCTGGATACCGGGAGTGGGTCGGTTACGATCAGGCAGCAGTAGAGCTCGGTGATTGATTCCGGCAATAATCGAACCCTCCCAGGGCCCCTTTGGCGGCAAACCGAAAAGGGGCCCTTATCCAATAATATTTGGAGGTCATTCAAAATGAGAAACAATCTCAACAACCTTGCCCGAGTTTTCGCTTCCGCTTCCATTGGTATTCCCCTGCTGGTTTCCTTCATGCTGATGACATTGGAACCGACTTTGGGTCCAGCAATCGCCGCGGATCAAACTGCGGTTCAAGTCCAAATCGTGAACGCAGGCCCGGAACCCGAGTTGGGGACCCAGACGATCCGGCTCAAGGAGCTCTGGCGGGCCGGAGGTGATGACGATGAGGTGTTTTTCGGCAATATCCTTCAGGTTGTCGGAGGTCCGAACGGCAAGATCTACGCGCTGGATGTGCAGCTGGTTCAAATCTTCGTGTTCGCCGCGAACGGGGAATACTTGGGTACCCTCGGAGCCCGTGGTGAAGGACCAGGCGAAGTGTCCAACTCCAATTGTATGATCCCCATGAGAGATGGGGGCGTGGGCCTGGGTCAAGTTATACCCGGCAAGTTGGCTATGATCAGAGCCAACGGTGATCCCGGGCCCATCCTGCGGATAACCGATCCAGCCGAACCCGAGGGTGGGCTCGTCCTGTTGATGGAGGGCCGGGCCGGCCATTCACAACTGACCCTGGCCGGGATGAGGTGGAGCTTTAGCGAGCAGGGAATGCTGGTACAGAACATGTTTCTGCGCGGATACGGAATGGACGGAATTCCAGGCATGGAGTTCTTCGGCAAACAATCCGAATTCAATGCAGCACACTTCGAATTCGACGAACTGAAGTATGATTTCCCCTGGCGCCGTTTCTGCGTTCTGGCGGACGGAAGAGTTTGTTTCGCCCCCGAGCGCAACAAGTATGAAATCAATATCTGCCGGTCCGACGGATCGGTGGAGCGCATAATCAGGCGTCCCTACCGGAGCGTCGTACGCAACGCGGAGCAGAAGGAACAGGCCCGCTTGACCACCGAGGCAATCGGTTCCCACTATGGTCGGGAGTTGCGGGGAGTGACGATCGAGGACACTGAGCCGGACATCCTGGATCTATGGTCAAATCCCGAGGGCCATCTCTGGGTGCGGACCAGCGAGGGAGACGCCAGTCCCGATGCGGGCGTACTGACGGTCGTGGATGTCCTGAGTCCCGAGGGAAAATTTGTTTCGCAGCGTAAGCTGGTTTGCCCGGGCAATCCAATGTACGATGGGATTCATTTCCTGCCGGGCCGGAAGGTGATGGTGGTCCTCGGTGCCATGGATGCCTATCGTAGGGAAGTGGATTCCACGACCAGCGAATCCCAAGGAGCCGCCGAAACCGTACACGAGCTGATTTGCTACGGCGTGGAATGACAAAGGACCGTAACCAGGAGAGAACCATGAACGCCCGAATCAACGGCATTGACCTGGTCTTTGACCAGGAAGGGAACGGACACCCTGTTCTCCTCATCCACGGGTTTCCACTGAATCGGCACATGTGGCGGCCCCAGGTTGATGCTCTGACCACTGCCGGGTATCGGGTGGTTACCCCGGACCTGCGCGGGTTCGGCGACAGCCCGATCGGTAAAATCGGGAGCGGTGGCCTGGATTTACTGGCTGACGACCTGGTCGCACTGCTGGACCACCTGGAGATCGATCAGGCGGTGATCGGCGGCATGTCGATGGGCGGCTACATTCTTTTGAATCTGCTGGCGAGACATCCAGACCGGATCCGCGCCGCCTGTTTGCTCGTTACCCGCGCCAACGCAGATGATGAGACTGCGCGCGCCAAGCGTGATCACCTGATCGGGGAAGTGGAAGCGGGAAATCCGATTGCAGTGGCGGATGCTTTCATCCAGGTGTTGTTCGCCGAAGGGACGGCAACCGCCCGGCCTGAACTGGTGGCCGAAACGCACCGCTGGTTGGCCGCGACTTCTCCGGCCGGCCTGCTGTTTGGACTGCGGGCGATCCGGGACCGGGTTGATTCGACTCGACTACTGCCTGGTTTCAACCGGCAGACATTGGTGATCGGCGCCGAGCTGGACCAGACAATTCCTGTAGAACGTTCCCGGGATCTTGCTGCAGGGATTCCCGATGCGGAGCTGGTCCTGATTCCGGCCGCCGGACACATGGCCAACCTGGAACGGCCAGAGGCCTTCAATCAAGCCCTGCTCGAATTTTTGAGTAAGGTGTTCTGAAGTGAGGGCTAATCAACGGATCAAGTAACAACGGGGAAAGGCCGGGAAATGTTTTCCTTATCCCTGCCTTTTCCCTGATCCTCGTCATTGTCCGGTGGTAACCATTGGTCGAGTACTTTGGCAAATTTTTTCGGACTGACGGGCTTTGAGATATAGTCGTTCATGCCCGCCTCCAGACATTCTTCGCGATCCCCCTGCATGGCGTTGGCAGTCATGGCGATGATGGGGATGTCGTGATTGCGGACCTGGGATTGGGGGTCCCGAATCCTGCCGGTGGCCTCGTAGCCGTCCATTTCCGGCATCTGACAGTCCATCAGGACCAGATCGTAGTGCTTGGTTTCCAGGGCCTTGACCGCTTCGATTCCGTTGACCACCACGTCGGCGGACAACCCAAATTTTTTCAGAATGCCAAGCGCCACCTTCTGGTTGACCAGGTTGTCCTCAGCCAACAGGAGTGAAAGCTGGTTGTGTCGCAACTGATTAATCGAGCGACCAGGAGTAGATGACTTGTCGACATTGGGTGTTTTCCCCACCAGAACCCTGGTCACCTTGTCGAGCAGACCCGACGGGTGCACTGGTTTGGTCAGGTGTTCGATGAAACCGATCTGGTCGATGAGCTGAGAATCAATATGTAGGCCCACGGGCGACATCAGCATTAACCGGGTGTCACCTAAAACAGCATCCGCCTTGATGGTTCGGCCCAATTCCTTCCCGTCCATGCCGGGCATGACATGGTCTATGATGACCATGGGGTATGGTGTCCCATCACGGGCCGCGCCGTGCATTAGGCCCAGGCAGGTTTCCGCATCGGGCGCCTCGTCGGGTAACGCTCCCCAAGTTCTGAACTGACTGAGTAGGATTTCCCGATTTGTTGCGTTGTCGTCCACCACCAGAATCCTTGCCCCGTGCAATTTTTTGGTGAGATTTGGATCGAGTTTCCGGCCGGCCTGTTTGAGGAAGCTCGCAGTGAACCAGAACTCGGAACCGGACCCCACTTCGCTCTTCGCCCCGATTTCACCGCCCATCAATTCAGACAGCTGTTTCGAAATGGCCAACCCCAGGCCGGTCCCGCCGAAGTTTCGCGTGGTTGAAGAATCCACTTGGGTGAATTGCTCGAACAGGCTGTCCATTTTTTCCTCGGGAATGCCGAGGCCGGTATCACAAATCGAGAACCGAACCACGGCTTCTGTTTCGGTTTCCGATTCAAGGTTTGCGCGCACCGAGATTTCACCCTCGTTGGTGAATTTTACGGCGTTGCCGACGAGATTAGTGAGGATCTGACGCAGACGACCGGGATCACCCTGGAGATAAACAGGCATTTCGGGGGCGGCCGCGCAGAGAAACTCCAGGCTTTTTTGGTGAACTTTGAGCGCCATCATCTCGGAAAAACCATCCAACAGGTTCCGCAGATCGAAGTCGAGCGTTTCCAGTTCCAGCATGCCCGCTTCAATTTTCGAGAAATCCAGGATGTCGTTGATCAAGACAAGAAGACACTCGCCGCTGCTCTTTACGGTTTCCGCAAAGTTCCGCTGTTCCATGGAAAGATCGGTGTCCAACAGCAGCTCGGTCATGCCGATGACACCGTTCATGGGAGTGCGGATCTCATGGCTCATGTTGGCCAGGAACTCGCCTTTGGCGGCGCTGGCCATTTCGGCTTCAGCCGCCAGGCTGGAGGTGTATGCGGTCTGTTGCTCCAGATGATGATTCATTTTGAGGAGATTTTCTTCAGCCTCTTTCAGGGTGGAAATATCAATGAAGCTCTCCAGCAAGTGTGGCCGGTCGCGCAAGGTGATTTGGGTAACAGTTTTAAGGATGGGGACCATTTCCCCTTTTGAATTCAACAGTGCACGTTCGGCATTGTCCACCGTTTGTCCGAGATCGGTGACCGGGCATTTTCCAACTTCCGTGGGGCAGATATGCTTGTGGCAGATCTGTCCGACAACGTGAGCCCTGTCGGCATCGATCATTTCAAGGGCGGATGGATTGATGTCCACAACCGTATGGTCCTCCGGGTCAACAATCAGGTACCCGACCTGTGCGGAATCCCAGATGGCCAGGAAGTGGTTTCTGCTCTGGCTGAGGGCAGACTTGGCTCGGGATAATTTTCGGTTGAGTTGGATGACCAAGGCGGAAACGGCGATCATCATGACCAGGGCAGCTAAAGCTGGCGCCAAACCGTTTGAATTTCCGTAAACTAACACTAGGCTTACCGGCAGCAATACACACACCAACAGCATGGCTGTAAAAATCCCCGATTTACTGGGCGAGGGTTTCTGTTCGAATCGCTGGATAGTCAATACTCCAGGGTCGTTACGGATTTTTGCCCGTGATTTTTAGACTGGGAACGAACCTATTTTCCAAATTCACATATCGGCTATAAATCGTCCGGCTAAATAGATTATTAAATAATCAGGGCGGATCCTGCGGCCATTTTGGCCATCGAACCCGCCCTTGTTGGTCTATTTTACATGTTGACTATTACATTGAGCGGCTAATCCCATCGATGATTGAGTTGAAGGTGGCGCTGGGTCGCATCGCCCTCCCAACCATCTCCACATTAGGGTCAAAGTACCCGCCAATGTCAACCGGCCCACCCTGGGCGGCCAGCAGCTCCGCGGTAATCGTTTCCTCATTGTCCTGCAGACTCTTTGCAACCGGGATAAAGCTGGCTTTCAGCTCAGCATCCTTGTCCTGATCAGCCAAGGCCCGGGCCCAGTACATGGCCAGGTAGAAAGAGCTGCCCCTGTTATCAATCTCATTCACCTTGCGTGAGGGATAGCGGGCGTTTTCCAGATATCCACTGACGGCCTGGTCGAGGGTCTCGGCCAGCAGGGCTGCCTTGGCGTTGCCGGTGCTGGCGGCGATCATCTCGAAGGCGGGGACCAGGGCGCAGTACTCGCCAAGGGAATCCCACCTGAGGTGACCCTCCTTCAGGAACTGCTGTACGTGCTTGGGCGCCGAGCCGCCAGCGCCGGTTTCGAAAAGACCACCTCCGTTCAGCAGGGGAACGATCGACAGCATCCTGGCGCTTGTGCCCAGTTCCAGGATGGGAAACAGGTCCGTCAGGTAATCACGCAAGACGTTGCCCGTGACGGAAATCGTGTTCTCGCCCTTGCGTACGCGATCCAGGGTGAATTTCATGGCGTCCAGGGGGGTCATGATGCGGATATCCAGGCCGGTGGTGTCGTTCTCGGGCAGGTAGGCGTTCACTTTTTTGATGATTTCGGCATCGTGGCCGCGGCTTTCGTCCAGCCAGAAGATGGCCGGACAGCCGGTAACCCGAGCTCTTGTTACGCCGAGCTTTACCCAGTCGCGGATGGGCTCGTCCTTGGCCTGACACATGCGGAAGATGTCGCCCTTTTGCACAGGCTGTTCGAGCAGAACATCCCCGGCGGCATGAACCACCCGAATTACTCCCTCACCCTGAGCCATAAAGGTCTTGTCGTGTGAGCCGTATTCCTCGGCCTTCTGGGCCATCAGCCCGACGTTGGCGACGTTGCCCATGGTGGACGGATCAAATTGCCCGTTCCGTTGGCAATCGGCGATGCACTCCTGATACATGGTGGCGTAGCAGCGGTCCGGTACCATGGCGATGGTGTCCTGCAGCTCGTCGTCGTTGTTCCACATGCGGCCGCCGTCGCGCACCACGTTGGGCATGGAGGCGTCGACGATGATGTTGTTGGGCACGTGCAGGTTGGTGATGCCCTTGCGTGAGTCGACCATGGCCAGGGCGGGATTGGTTTCGTACACCGCAGCGATGTCGGCCTCGATCTCGGCCTTCTTGTCGGCGGGCAGTTTGTCCAGTTTTTCGAGGACGCCGGCCAGGCCGTGGCTCACGTTGGCGCCGATCTCCTTCAAAACGGAGGCATGCTTGTCCAGAGCCGCCGCATAGTATACCGAGACGCAGTGGCCGAACATGACGGGGTCGGAGATTTTCATCATCGTGGCCTTCAAGTGCAGGGACAGCAGGACGCCGTCGCTTTTGGCCTCGGCGATTGTCTTGGCGAAGAAACCGCGCAGGGCGGCCACGTTCATCACCGAAGTGTCGATGACCTCACCCGCAAGCAGGGAAACCTTCTGCTTCAATACGGTGACGTCGCCGTCGCCGGCCACGAATTCGATGCGCACGTCGTTGGCCTTGTCCATGGTGCGCGAATTTTCAGTGCCGTAGAAATCCTTATCGGTCATGTGGGCCACGCGGGATTTTGAGCCGGATTCCGGCCAGTCCTTCATCATCTTGTGCGGGTTCTTCTGGGCGAACTTCTTGACCGAAACAGCAGCCCGTCGATCGGCGTTGCCTTCCCGCAGAACCGGGTTGACGGCGGACCCGAGAACCTTGGCGAACCGGGCCTGCAGGGCTTTTTCCTCGTCATTTTGAGGTTCTTCCGGGTAGTTGGGAATGTCATAACCGTGATCCTGCAGTTCCTTGATGGCGTCCTGAAGCTGGGGGATGGACGCGCTGATGTTGGGCAGTTTGAGGATGTTGGCTTCAGGGCTCTTGGCCAGTTCGCCCAACATGGCCAGGTTGTCGGGGATTTTCTGATCGGCGGTAAGCTTGTCGGGAAAGTTGGCTATTATACGGCCCGAGAGGGAAATGTCGCTGGTCTCGATGTCCACGCCCGTGCCTTTGGTGAAGGCCTGAACTATGGGGAGCAGGGAGTAGGTCGCCAGTGCGGGGGCCTCGTCAATTTTCGTCCAGATGATCTTGGAGGATGCCATTATCAATCCCTCTACGTTTGAAGTTAACGAGGCGGTCGGACTAAACGGGAAAGACCGACACGGAACGCCCTGAACAAGCTATGCACCAACGATTATATGGCTACTGCACAGAGTCAAGTCCTACACGGTTGTCTTTTTATACTAGAGTGCCGCCAAGAAAGGGTAGGAAAATGAAAAACGCCACCACTGTAATGATCATGTCGATGATTCTCTTCGACGAAGAGGATGGTATTGATCAGGTAAAGATCCGCCGGCAGGAAAATTGCTGCAGGAACGATCCGAGTTGGAGGATCAATTCCGGATTCCGGGAAAAAACTTTGTAATTTCTGCAGGACAGCCGGCCACCAGTTCTCGGTATTCCTGCAGGTTCAGGGCCGCCTCTTCAGCTCCCAGGCCAGCCGCCTGAGCCAGCCCGGCCAGCTCGGTAGTGCCCTTTCCATAGTAATGGGCCGCTAGATGGCCGAATGCAAACAGGTCCCGAAACCTGGCCCCTTCATCCTCGGTGACGAACCCCGATCCATCCGCGTCGGCACTGGGTCCAATCAGGATTACCTGCCGGTGCAGCTCGTCCTGAAGGTTTTCCAGCCCTTTTCTCAGCTCTTCCGGATCGGCCTGCAGGTTGGGGCAGGCTTCGTTGCGGAATCGTGCCAGAAGGCGACCGCTTTCCTCATCCTCTCGGTAGGTGATCAAGACATGGCCGAGTTGCAGTCCCGCCACTTCACGGAGGGAATAGTAGGCGCCTTCCGCCATGTGGGCCTCTTCGGCACGGGAGCTTGGGTTCTTCGGACCGGAGCCTCCGAGGGTAGAAAGAAATTTCTGGCCGTAGAAGATCAGGAGGGAAACCAGGATGAGGTACAGGATAGGATTAATTGGTTTTCGCAAGATTCCACTTCCTTGTTTCCCAACTTTCAAAAACCACGTTGGGGCAGGACGTAGCAGTTGATGCTATCGTACACCATCAGCGGAAAAAGCAGCATTTTACCGAGCCTCAAGTATCTATGGCTCAGCTACCTGACTAGATATATCCTGACTGTTGAGAAATCAACCTGGTACACCGGCCGCATGGCGAGTTTGAACCAAAAGCGGAAACGGTGAAGGAGGTTCCCGCATCTCCCAGCTGTTTTTCGCCGGGTTTCTTCACCGTCGGCCCCGGAAAAAGAAATTCCTGCTGATCTCGGTATTCGCTTTCAGCGGAGCTTTTGCGAACGTTTCCTACATATATATCCTTGGGAAATCCGTTCTTACCGAAAGCAGAAAACGGTTTTTTCCATCAAGCAAGTGGTTAACAGCGTAGGTATTCTGGAGGATTCGGGAGGTTCTGGTCCCCTCGCCTCCACGGGAAGAATCAGGCAATTTTCTGACCAGGCTTCCTACACTGGAAGATCTTTGACTTTGATCAACCTCGGAAGCCCCTGCTTTCCATTTCCTCATGACGCTCTTGGGCCTCGATGGAGAGTGAGGCAATGGGACGAGCTTCCAGCCGGGCTAGTCCAATCGGGTTCCCAGTTTCCATGCAATACCCGTAAGTTCCGTTTTCAATCCGGCTGAGAGCTTCTTCGATTTTGGCGACCAGCTTTCGCTCACGGTCTCGGTTCCGCAGTTCGAAGGATTGTTCGGTTTCGCTGGAGGCCATATCTGCGAAATCGGCTCCGGGTCGGTCACCGCTCCCCAGTTGGTCGCGAGTGTTGTTGAAATCCTTCAACAGTTCATCCCGCCAGTTCACAAGTTTTTGGCGAAAGTATTCCCGCTGCTGTTCGTTCATGAAGGGCTCGTCCTGGTTGGGACGATAATCTGGGGGCAAGGTCACGGTCACGTTCAATTCCTCCCGGGATGTGGCTTGAAAAAGTTTGCGGAATATAAGGACATGATCCGTTTTACGCAATGAATTGGAAACGAAATAACCATTAAGAAGCCCCCCGGTTAATGCCGAGGGGCTTTCCGGAGGAAGCATATTCTTTTTCTGGTTTCCAAACTTTCCAAACTTTCCAAACCTTTCCGACCAGGTGGGACCCGGCTTGAATTTAAGTTACCAAAGTGTGGCAAATTATAGCTAATACGGACTTTGTCAGTTGAAATTCCGTGAGTCTTACGGGACTCCCCCTAGGGTTATCCCTAGCTGAATTGTGGGAGTTACTGCTTAAGGATTATCTGTGTTTCCCGATTGCATACTTCGCGGGTGGGTGTTCGCGGGGGCTGTATCTTTACAACAAATAGTATGGAGGCTGAAAATGAACAGGGTTCTGGGAACATTTTGGATATCCATTCTGATCCTTTCGGCTACGGGAACAGGCCAGGCTCAAGGTATATCGTCCATTCTTGAACGGCTGGAAACCCTCGAGCAACGCGTTGATCAGGTTGGGTCTTCCGGCAAATTGCCTAACATGTCGGGCTACGATGAAATCCTGTCCAATGTGGAAATCCAGTTGGCCGGCTGCGCTGCTCCGTGCCCGCCAGCCTCGAACGCCCCACGAAAAACCGAAGCGGGTTGCTTATCTACTTGCGCTCCTTCCCCGGAACTGGAAATTTCCGGTTTCGCGGACCAGAGCATCTTCTTCGACAGTTCCAGTAACAAAGCGACTTTCGGATTCGATCAAGTGGAAGTTGATATCATAAAGAACCTCGGCGCCACGGGATCCCTGAGGGTCGACCTGGAGTGGGCCAGTGACGGCGAGGGCGGTTTCACCCCGGACGTAGAACAGGGCTTTGTAACCTTCAGGCCGGAATTTGCGGGCAAAGGCGCTTTCACTTTCGGCAAGTTCAACGCCCCAATCGGATTCGAACTGCTTGATGCCCCCGACATGTTTCAGTACTCCCACGCACTTGTTTTCAACCACGGATTACCGACGAATCTTTCCGGTTTGATGTATAACGCCCCAATCGGGGCCTGGGACCTGGCCGCCTATGTCTGTAACGGCTGGGACGTCAACGTTGATCCCGACAATGACAAGACGGTGGGTTGTCGGCTCGGGTATTCCGGCTGTGACCGTGGAGGACTGGGCTTTTCCATTATTCACGGAAACGAAACCTTCGTCTCAGAGGAATCCTACCAGGGGAAACTCACCGTCTTCGATATAGATGCCTTTTTCGATCCCGCTGCGAACTGGACAACGGGCGCAGAATTCAATCTGGGCAACAACGACCTGGGCAACTCCATTGAAAATTGGTGGGGCTTCCTGGTCATGTCCCACTGGGATTTCACCGAGGCGGTGGGGGCCACCATTCGCTACGACTACTTCGACGATACCGACAACTCCCGGCTGGAAAGCGGCGCCGCCAGCCCTGAAGTGCGCCAGGCGATTGCAGTCGCGCCAACTTTCGTTCTGGGTGACGGCATGGGAGCCCTGATCGAAGCGCGCGTTGATTTCTCCGACCAGGAAGTCTTCGACGATAATTCAAGCAAATCGGAATTCACGTTGGCATTCGAAATGACCTACACCTTCTAACCAAACAAAGGACGGTAGACAAATGAAGCTGAGTACAAAATTAATCGTGGTCCTGCTGGCAGTCGGGGTCATTCCCTTCGCCACGATGGGAACGATCTCCCTGTTCAAGTCCCAAGCGGGCTTGAAGCAACTGGCCTTCAACCAGCTTAACGGAGTTCAGGCCATCAAGACTACTCAGGTCGAAAGTTTCTTCGAGGAGCGGGAAGGCGACATGGGTGTTTTGACCGAAACCGTCAGCACCTTGCGCCATGACGCCTTTGAAAAGCTGGCGGCAATCGCTGAATTCAAAACCTCAATCCTGGAGGACTGGGTCCATGAAAGAATGCAGGACGTTCACGCCGTCCCGCTAACTCCGACCTATACCAATTGCACCTGGGCCATGCTGGGTACTGATCCAGTCAAGGCCGAGCAGGCCCGTAAGGGCATGCTTCACGAGTTCGAGATCAACCAAAAGCTGCATGGGTATTACAACGAGATGAAGATCCTTGATCTGGAGGGTAATCACCTGGTGAGCCTGAATGGCATCGACAAAAACGAGGCGGGCAAGAGTTGGTTCCAGAACGCCATTGCCGCCGCCCACTCGACAACCAAGGGCGGAAAATGCAATGATCTTTATATCAGCTCCATAGAACACTGCGGAGAATTGGATCTGGCGAGCATACACATAGCCCATGTGATCCGGGATCCCGAATCACGTGAGCCCATAGGCATGTATGTTGTCGACTGCAATACCGACAAGATCCAGGAGATGATGAACGTGGCGATTGGTTTGGGAGAGACCGGTGAATCATATCTGGTTGGATCCGACTCGGTCATGCGTTCGAACTCCCGGCTGGAGTCCAATCCCACGATCTTCAAAAAGAATGTTGACACCCAGGGCGTCAGAACGATCTTCGCTAAAAGGGAATCTCGCCGTGGAGCCAGCCACTGCGAAAACGTTATTTATAACGATTATCGCGGCCTTCCCGTGCTTGCGCACAACCACTATATTGAGGAGCTTGATCTCGCGGTTATCACTGAAATAGATGTGGCAGAGGCATTCTGTCCCAAAGACAAAAATGGCGAAGAGTTCTTCGCCAAGTACATCGCCAAGTACGGATACTACGATTTGTTCCTGATAAACCCCGATGGCTACACTTTCTACACGGTTAGCCAGGAGGCCGACTATCAAAGCAACTTCGTTGATGGCAAATATGCTTCTTCGAACATGGGCGAACTGGTTCGTGAAGTAATCCAGACCCGGAATTTCGGCGTCGCTGATTTTGCTCCCTACGCTCCCAGCAACGGCGATCCTTGTGCTTTTATCGCCCAACCCCTGGTGCACAATGGAGAGGTCGAACTAGTGATCGGCCTGCAGCTGTCTCTTGAGGCCATCAACGGGCTAATGCAGCAACGCGACGGCATGGGTCAAAGCGGTGAGACATACCTTGTGGGCTCGGACAATCTGATGCGGTCCGACTCCTTTCTGGACCCTCAGAACTTCACGGTGGCCGCCTCATTCGCCAACAACAACAAGGCGGTAAGCGAGCAAATCACTGCGGCCTTGGCCGGCCAGACAGGAAGCCTTATCGGACCCGACTACACCAACGTGATAACGGGCAAAGACAATGTCGTCCTGGCCTCCTACGCACCGGTCCATGTAGGAGATCTGACCTGGGCCATGGTCGCTGAAATCGACCGTTCCGAAGCCTTCGCAGCGGCCAACTCCTTGAAGAGTATGATGCTGCTTATCGCGGTAATTGGGATCCTGGCCATTTTGACGATCGCGGTATTGATGGCCCGTTCAATCACAGGTCCCATCAACCGTGTGATCACCGGTATGCAGGCCGGCAGCGAACAGGTCAACAGCGCCGCCGGCCAGGTTTCCTCGGCCAGCCAACAGCTTGCCGAAGGAGCCAGCGAGCAGGCTTCAAGCCTTGAAGAAACCGCGGCCTCCCTTGAGATGATGTCCTCTTCATCCAGGGAAAGCGCCGAAAATTCAAAGAAGGCCAATCAGCGATCCCAGGAGGTCCGAACCCAGGCAGAACGCGGTCAGCAGGCCATGACCGGCTTGAATGATGCCATGGAGAAAATCAAGGCCTCCTCCGATGAAACGGCCAAGATCATCAAGACCATCGACGAGATCGCCTTCCAAACCAATTTGCTGGCCCTGAACGCGGCTGTGGAAGCGGCCCGAGCCGGCGATGCCGGCAAGGGATTCGCCGTAGTGGCCGAAGAAGTGCGCAACCTGGCCCAGCGGAGTGCGGAAGCGGCCAAGGGCACTGCCGAACTGATCGACGGTTCACAGGAGAATTCCGAACTGGGTGTCCGGTCCACGGGCGAAGTTTCGGAAATCCTGGGGGAAGTCGTGAACGGGATCCAAAACGTATCAGGCTTGATTGCGGAAGTCTCATCGACCGCCGACGAGCAGGCTCGCAGTGTGAGCGAAATCAACACCGCCGTCGGGCAGCTTGACTCGGTGACCCAGGCCAATGCGGCCGGTGCCGAGGAGTCGGCTTCCGCGGCAGAAGAGATGTCCGCCCAGGCGGGCGAGATGAACAGCCTGGTCCAGGACTTGGTGATCATCGTTGGAGGAACTGCAGCGGACGGTTCCGAATTCGGAAATCATAATCAGGCATCCAGTTCTGCTGGGTCGAAAATCTCCAAGCTCAAGAAGTTCCGTTCTGCTCCCGAGGCAACGACCTTCGGCAGCGGTCAACCCAAGGGTGGAGCTCCTTCCCCAGACGAAGTCATTCCGCTTGACGATGACTGTCTGATAGATATGTAGTCTGGAACCGGGTAGAATAATTTTCGACTGAACCATGCCCGCCTGCATCGTGATCGTTGGATCGCATGCGGGCGGGCAAACATTCATGGTCGGGGGTTGGACTTGATGGGTCTGATTGGCAAGAATTTCAGCATAAAGATCGTAATCCTCACGTTTGCCCTGTTCCTGACAGCTTCCTGTGGGCTGTTTTCCAACGACGATCCCTCACAGGATACTTTTGCCAAACTTGATAATGTGCGGGACGAGGAAATTGAGTCAATCATCAGGCATTTTCACGGCCTTGCCGAGGCGGCCAGGGGCATCGCCACCGACGACGTTATGTTGGAATCCTTCCACAGCCTGCTGTCCACAAACGCCGAGCAGGCCAAAACCAAGGGATTGGATCAAGCGCAATCCCAGGCCCTGGATTCACACTTCGTACACCGCTACGGGAGCTTCTTCGATCTGCTTTTCATCGAGCGGGGCGGGTATGTTTTTCACAGCATCAAACAGGAATCCGATCATCATGCCGACCTATTCGACAAACCCCTGGCCTCAACGCTTCTTGCGGCGAACCTGAAGTCCGATCCCGGAATTGAATTCGTGGATTTTGAGCAATACGGTCCCTCCGCAGAGGCTGCGTCCTTCTTTGTGACGCCCGTTGTTTCAGGTGAAGAAACGCAGGGCTGGTTTATTCTCCAATACGGCAGCAACGAATTGAGAGCCATGCTTGCCCGCCGGGACGATTTGGGTAAATCGGGAGAAGTCTATCTCGTAAACCAGGACCGGTTGATGCTTTCCGATTCCAAGTTCGTCAACAACAGCACCGTCCTGAGGCTGGCTACCGATACCGTACCGGTCAAGAACGCTTTCGAAGTGGGAGCGGGACATGTTTTGGCATCGGATTACCGAGGGGTGGGCGTATTCAGCTCCTACGACACCTTGGAATTTCTCGGTGTTACGTGGGCTATCATCGTGGAAATAGACAAGGATGAAGTTGTCAGCGGGCACTTTCGCGATCACATTTCTGATTTTACCGAAGAACTGGTCCTCCAGGCGGCGACAAAATGCACAACTCTCCAATTTGCATCCAACTGGAACTGGCCTCTTCCAACCGGTTCAAGGGTTGATGTGAATGAATTGCGAAGAATAGACCAGGGGGAAACCTGCTGGTCACCGGGCGTAGGACCCTGCACTGCCGTTGTTGCCTTTTATCCTGGGCGCTTCGGCTACTTACTGCATATCGGACCAACCGACGACGTTTACACAGGAGATCCCCTGACCAGAATCATCCTAGGCACCAGGCGCACAGGTCTTATGAATGACCTCCAGGAACGTATTACCCGGTTCGATATCGTAGGTAACGACCTGGGCCTTCTGCGCTATGTTGTAATCGCCACCCACACAAACAGCCTCTCGGGAATTCTCAGTTCGCTGCTGGACAACGACATCGGACTTTCCCAGATCAAATTTGCACACGATCCGGGTGCCGACTATGCCAATGTCAGATACTGCCAAGCCACAGATGAGGTCATGGTCAATTGGGTAAAACTGGGGCAGGATGGTTCCAGCCGTTTTTCCAACGCCAGCCAGTTGCCGAATCTTTCAACCATGGTCAATATCCTGGATGAAAGCTGAAGTAAATGGGTGGTTTTCTTTTCTTCCTCTAACAACAAGTCCTTTTCGGCAATGCACGGTATCTGTAAATAGATCTGGGCACAATTGGTGTCCACTCGAAAATCCCCTTGCAATTCTCATCTGAAACCCCATACTTCTACTCGGAGGTAGAAGTATGCGATTGTATAAATCTTCCGAATACGCCATCCGATGTCTGGTAGCCATGGCTCAGGGCGGCGAGGATTTGTATAGCGTCAAGTACCTCTCGGATTCCCTGGGAATTCCCTACAAGTTCCTCGGTCGGCTCATGAATCGTCTGGGAACCGCAGGTATCGTTCAGGGCGTGCAGGGTAAGGGTGGTGGCTTTCGAATCGTTCGCCCCATGGAGAGTATTCGTATGGCCGATGTAGTAGAAGTTGTCGAAGGTATGGACAACTACGAGCGCTGTATATTGGGCTTTGATCGTTGCGATGAGGAGAATCCCTGCCCCATGCACGAATTCTGGACAGGTCACAAAGATGGGATTTTGGACATGATGAACACTGTTACCCTGGCTCAGATGGCGGCCGGTAAAAGCCAAAGACTCTAGCCCGGTTGAACCCGGCATATATTTTTTCACCCATAATGCTACCTGGGAGTAGTGTTTTAACCCGGCAGCGGTCCTGGCCGCTAACCAAGGAGTAATGAATGAACCCCTCCTGGCTCGACAAGCTATTGTCCCGCAAGGGACTGTATACGGCTTTCTGGGTGGTGGGCCTGATAATGGTCACTATCCTGATCGTCTTTACGGCCAACTTGGCCAAGGAAGTTCCCCCCATCGCCGCAAAGGTCGTGTCCGAGAGCGGTGAAACGCTTTATACCTACGACGATGTGGTCAACGGTAAGGGCATGTTCCAGCAATTCGACCTCATGGACTACGGAACCATGCTGGGAATGGGTGCCTACCTCGGGCCCGATTTCTCCACCGAGTTCTTCCATCGTCGGGCCGAGTTCCTGTACGAGCAATTTGCGCAGGCTACCTACGGAAAGTCGGCTGCACAACTGAGCGACCCGGAAACCGGGTATATCAAGGAACTGGTCAAGAAGGATTTCCACGCAGAAACGACTCTGACCGAGGGTACGGTTGTATATTCCGACGAATCGGCAGCCGCCTACAAGTCCAACGTAGCCTATCTGGTCGACTTTCTGGTGAACGGGAATAAGGAGATGGCCTGGCCCGGTGGAGTTATCCGCGAGGATGAAGCCCGGCTGATCGCCGCCTTTGTGGACTGGAGCCAGATGGTGGCTTCATCGCACCGAACCGGAACCGATCGAACCTGGAGCAACGACTGGCCGCCCGAGCCTCTGGTCGACCAGGACGCATCCTGGACCATGCACTATTACTCGCTTTGGGAATTCCTGGCCCTGTGGGTGGGCACTATCCTCGTCTTCTGGATCGTCAAGGAGAAGCTGGTCGCCAAGAGCCACACCGAGCCCCTGGAAGATCCGCTGGTAGTAACCAAGCTCTTCCCCAGTCAGGAAAAACTGTTGAAGTATGTTCCTGTTGTCGGGTTGTTTTTCCTATTACAGATGATCATTGGCGGCTACCTGGCCCACATCTACACCGATCCTTCTCATAACTTCATTGTGGATCAGTCCATCATGCCGTTCAACGTCATGCGGGCGCTGCACGTGAATCTGGCCATCATCTGGGTGGCGATTGGTTGGCTGGTCGGCGGTCTGCTCATCGCTCCGCTGGTTGCCGATGAGGACCTGAAGTTTCCCTGGCTGGTCGACGTGCTCTGGGGTGCCCTGCTGGTCGTCGGCGGCGGTGGCCTGGTGGGTATTTACATGGGCGCCACCGGCCAGATGCGCGATGTCTGGTTCTGGCTGGGCAACGAGGGCCGCGAGCTGCTGAACTTGGCGCGGGTCTGGGATATCGGACTCGTCGTGGGACTGGTCATGTGGTTCCTGATGGTCTTCAGCGTCGTTCGCAAGGCCAAGACCAACAACGTCCTGGTCGGAACGATCATCTGGAGCGCGTTCGGAATCGCCACCCTGTACATCGCGGGCATGATGCCGATTCACAAGATCGCACCGAACTTCACGGTTGATGATTATTTCCGCTGGTGGGTCGTTCATCTGTGGGTCGAGCTGACCTTCGAACTCTTTGCGGCCGGTGTGCTGGCTTTCCTGACCGTGGCGCTGGGTCTTGTCTCACGAAAGACCGCAGAACGGGTCATGCTCTTCGAGTTGGGCCTCATCATGCTCAGTGGTACCCTGGGTGTAGGTCATCACTACTGGTGGCAGGGCCTGGATGAGTACTGGATTGCCATCGGCGGTATTTTCTCCGCCCTGGAGCCCCTGCCGCTGGTCATACTGATGATCGAGGCGTTCAAGGAGCAAAAGCAGATCAAGGAAAAGGGCGAGGCCTTTCCCTTTGCCGTTCCCTTCCTGTTCATCGCCGGCAGCGCGTTTTTGAACTGGTTCGGCGCCGGTTTCCTGGGCATGGTCATCAACACTCCGACGATCAACTACTACAGCCACGGCACGTACTTGATTATGCCCCATGCCCACGTGGCGCTACTGGGTGCTTTCGGGTACATCTCGCTGGCCTTCCTCTATCTGGTCGTTCGTAGCAACGCCATGGCCAAGAATCTGGAGTGGAGCGACAAGCCCAGCAAGATCGGGTTCTGGCTGGTGACAATCGGCGTGTGCCTCTACGCGTTGCCGACCATGGTCATCGGTTTCCACCAGGCCCAAATCGCTCACGACCTGGGTTATTGGGCCACCCGTCAGCGGGATGTCCTGGATAGCATGAGCGGTTGGATGTGGTCGCGTATGGTGCCCGATGGATTGATGATCCTCGGCGCGCTGGTGATCTTCCTGGACCTCATGAAGAAAGCCTTCTTCTTGAAGAAAGCTTCCTGATCCGGGTCTTGCATCATTGCCGTATAGCTTAAGAACTACGGTCCGGAGTCCTCCTGGGTTCCGGACCGTTTCTGTGAGTGTGGCTGGTACCTATCCAATTCGCTCGATGGCCAGGGTGTTGTGGAGCCGAGATCGTTTCGACGAAAACAATATCATAGGCGAATTAATGTAAAACCTGCACCCGCAGTCCTGGCCGTTCCGCCCGCGTCGTCACAACGTCTAAAACGACGGCCAGAGTTTTTGGATTTGCAATCTGCAGATTATCCAGCCAGGGCCCTACCGACGCCACCCCATAACCGTCACGCTGAAAATGCCCACTTCGCTGCTGCGAAACGTCCGGATGGCCTCTTCCCCCAGGTGTTCGCCCAAGGTTTCGTCCGGCAGATCCAACTGACGCTGCGAGCGAACAGCCACATCCTGGAATCCGGCCTGGGCGATTGTATCCAGGTAATCTTTTCGCTGCATGGCCCCACTGACACACCCGGCATACAGCGCCGCAGCTTCTTCCAACTCGGCAGGCAACTCACCCTCCAGGACAATGTCCGAGATGCAGAAATGTCCGCCCGGTTTGAGGACCCGGAAAATTTCGATAAAAGCCTTCCTCTTATCGGGCACCAGGTTCAAAACGCAATTACTGACCGCCACATCCACAACCTCATCGTCCAAGGGCAGGTTCTCTATTTCCCCTTCCAGGAATTCCACGTTCTCCACACCCATGCGGGCTGCGTTGGCTTTGGCCAATTCCAGCATCCGGGGGACCATGTCCACACCGATTACCCGGCCGTTCGAGCCGACCAGGGACCGCGCTACGAAGACGTCGTTGCCGGCCCCGCTGCCCAGGTCGAGCACAGTCTGACCCTTTTCGATGCCGGCGAATTCAGTGGGTAGGCCGCAGCCCAGTCCCAGGTCCGCTTCGGCCACATAACCGTCCAGGCCCGCATATGGTTCGGAGAAGTTCACTCCTGCCGACGCGGTTCCACACCCACACCCGGATCCAGGCCCGCAACATGAGCCGCCGCCAGCCGCAACAGCGCCATACTTCTCTTTGACCATCTGTTTGAGTTCATTATTTTTTTCCATCTTTATCTCCTTCACATCAGCAGCAGTTAATCCCCTGGAATAATTTCCCGAAACCGGTCCGAGCACGACTGATCCTCTCCTGGTCGAGGCAGTAACAGGTCCGCGGTCCTTCAATCTCCCCGCGGATCAGCCCCACTCGCTTCAACTCCCTCAGGTGCTGGGAAACAGTGGCCTGGGCCAGCGGCATTTTGTCCACGATGTCTCCACAGATGCAAGTGTCGCATTCGGACAGGATCTGCAGAATTCGCAACCGTCCCGGATGGGACAGGGCTTTCGCCAGATCGGCGAGATGGACCAATTCATCCGGGTAGTGTGTTTCAGTCTTTTCCTTCATGTCGTCTCCCTTATCGCTTATCGGCAATATACGATAAACACGGCTGACCGCCACTCTGTTTTCGGACGAAACGCATTTTTAGAATAACCCAACAGATATGAAATCCAGATAAAAACCCATACATGTCCTTTTATCAAAACCACACACTTAGCCTCATAAATTCTGTCAGCCTCCAACCGGTACGAATACGCACCAACCGAAGACATCCGATCGTCTCAGACTACTTGGTGCCGTCCGGCGTCACGATGCTCATTCACCAGGATGGCCATCAGACGTCCTTGGGCAAATTTGTTAAAGAGCCAAATCTGGCGAGATGAGTGCGTGTATTTTCTTAGGTCGCCATATTTGACGCTTATGAAATATTTAAAATATTGACTTAACAAGACAATTCTGTCATGTTATAGTCGGAATTAGTGAATAAACTGACAAGGTTGTCGGTTTGCAAAGGTGTCAGCTTGCAAAGGTGGCAGATTGTGAAATTTATTGACGGCATTTCAGATGAGGCAACCCTGAAGGAGCTGGGCAACCGCATTGCCCAGTATCGTTTGAATCGGAATCTAACTCAGGGTGCCCTTGCTCATGAGGCTGGAGTTTCCAAGCGGACGCTCCACCGGATTGAGCATGGCGACTCCACCAATGTTACCAATACCCTCCGCATCCTGCGTGCCCTGGATTTACTCGGGAACCTGGAGACCCTCATTCCGGAGCCGGCCAGCAGCCCCATACAGCAGGTAAAAATGCAGGGAAAAAAACGTAAACGCGCCTCCTCTCCGGCAAGTAATCAAGGACCAAAAGGGCCCTGGTCTTGGGGGGGTAAAGAATGATTGTCGCTGAAGTAAAACTCTGGGAAAAGACCATCGGTGCTGTCGGTTGGGATGATGAAGCCAAGCTGGCTCATTTTGAATATGAGCCCGACTTTCGCGAAAGCGGCATTGAAGTGGCTCCTCTTACCATGCCTCTTTCCAATCGGATTTATTCCTTCCCCGCTTTACCCCGCGAAACTTTTTTTGGCCTGCCTGGATTCTTGGCCGATTCCCTGCCGGACGATTTCGGCAACGCGCTTATTTCGGCCTGGCTGGCCAGGGAAGGGCGCGAGCCTGACAGTATGAATCCCGTTGAACGGCTGTGTTACACTGGCGACAGGGGCATGGGAGCGCTGGAATATTTTCCTTCGGTTGGGCCTTCAGCCGAGAGATCAGAGGAAGTTGATGTGGCGGCCCTGGTTGAACTGGCCAGTGAAATTCTCACCAGGCGCAACCAGCTTGGAGGTTCTTTTGCCACTGCTGATCGACAGGATTCACTGCAAACAATTTTGCGGGTGGGAACTTCCGCTGGCGGTGCACGGGCCAAAGCAATTATTGCCTGGAACCCTGATACTGACGAGGTCCGCTCGGGACAAATCCAGTCCGGGCAGGGATTTTCCCACTGGCTTTTGAAATTTGACGGTGTTGCGGGAAACAAGGACAAGGAGCTTGAAGATTCCGTTGGCTACGGTCTCATCGAATATGCCTATTTCCGGATGGCGATTGCGGCCGGGATTGAAATGAAAGAATGTCGGTTGCTCCGTGAAAATGAGCGCAGCCATTTCATGACCCGACGCTTTGACCGCACCCAGGCCGGTCACAAAATCCACATGCAGTCTTTATGCGCCATGGAACATTTTGATTTCAAGAAAGCCGGTGCCCATTCCTATGAACAGGCCTTGCGCACCATCCGGAAGCTGGAAATGCCCATGCAGAGCATTGAAGAACAATTCAGACGCATGGTCTTCAATATTATTGGCCGCAATCAGGATGACCATGTAAAAAACATCAGCTTCCTGATGGACAAGTCAGGAGCCTGGACACTTTCTCCTGCCTTTGACATGACCTACAGTTTCAATCCTGCCGGGGCCTGGACCAACGCCCACCAAATGTCCCTGAACGGTAAACGGGATAATTTTGAAATTGAGGATTTTAAGGCCTGCGCAAGAAACGCCTCAATCAAACGGGGGCGGGCGGAGGAAATTTTGCTCCAGGTGCAAGAAGCGGTTTTACAGTGGAAGGATTTTGCGGAGCAGGCGGGTGTGCCAGGGGACATTATCGACGGAATCGGCAAAACCCATCGAACAGGTATTCTGGGCTGAATTATCCAATTCAGTTGCACCACATTACGTAGAGCGGCCCCGAGCAATCACCCGGGGCCAACACCAAGACATGACTAGCTGTTCCTTATCATTT
>JAHOYV010000095.1 GCA_019038745.1 Gemmatimonadales bacterium | reverse complement strand
GGCTGAGGTGGTCGGACTCAAGTAACGAGGTCTCCGGAGAACCCGGGGCGGTTCAACGATCCGATACTCTCCCATGCGTGCTGAAGATGCGCTGCCTCATTCCGCTGTATCATTTTTTCGACTACATAATATACCCGCCTCATCAGCTCGATTCCTCCGGCCGCCTCTATTTCTTCACCTACGATCCTCGCCCTTATGTTTCTCCCCTTTACATCGAACCTCTCGTCTTTAGCTCCCTCCTCCACCAAGAACCCCTCTAGCTTGCAGATTTTAGCAAGCATATTAGAATACACCTGAACCTGTTCATCTTCAGCGTTAACCTCGCTACTCTCTCGTTTCGCGACTTCTCCTACTATCCACTGCAACCTATTACCCACGCCGCGAGTAAATAGCTCTCTACTATATTCCGTATTATAGCGATACTTTATTGTTATACGAAACACATCGTCCTCTACGTTCCCGCGAACATATCCACCCCATAACGCCTGCTCATATTCTCGACCGATCCAACTAATAACTACCTGACCGCATTCACCGGACCCCATCCAGGGGATTGATACTTCATGAACGGAATGCTTCTCTGTATACACTTCCGCGTTTTGCCTCAAAAACCTACCGACTCCATGGTTGCTACTGTCTGGGCGAACGGAATACGAGCTTGCGCTCTCATATTCCGCATTACCCAGATTCACCCGCGCCCCGCAATCAAGCATAAATCTCGCGTTCTCCACAACCCCACTTTCTTGTAGCTGTTGCCTTAATGCATAATCACCATCGTTGGCGACATGATTAATATTCGCACCATGTTCCAATAACAATACGGCCATCGCCCTATCCTCGCTCGAGAATGGCCCTCGTCGCGATACCCAACGATAGTCCGGATGCCTACAAGCGTACATTATCGGCGTTATGCCCATACTTGTCTCAGCATTAACATCTGCTCCGTACTCAATCAATAATTTGGCTACATCCACTTTTTCATCCATCGCCACTTGATGCAGTGGCGTCATCCGATGTATGTCATATTTCTTAATACCAATATTGACATTGGCACTCCATCCCGCCTCCAACAATCGACGAACATCGTCCGCACCTCCGCTAAATGCGGCATGATATAAAAATATCCCTTCACCGTATTCTTCACGTACGCGGATCAACCCATCCGCTGACGCAATCCTCAACAACTCCGTACAGAACCCCCTGTAGGCATTGACATTTAAAACGTCATATACATTCTTCCTCGCATCTGCCGTCAGCTTTGTTGCCGCTATTTTTCTACAGACACTTTCCATATATTCTAGATTCCCAGTTTCAATGGCTCGACGGAGTATCTCCGCTCCATTCTCGTCCATTTCGTTCTTCAGTAAATCTACTTCGGCTATTTGAAGCATCTTGAATCCGCGGTCTGAATGAGTGCCCGTAAAGTGGAATACTATCCGTTGCGCATTCAATGGTAACTCGGAAATGTCACGTTCCCCCCCCCGTGATAACATCTGTGTATAGACACCCCATTCATCAAACACGTGCTTGTTATCTGAAGTCACCAGAAGCTCAAACAGCATCGCATTCTCTTCATCACTAGCCACGCCAATTCGGCGCTTGATACTCTCCCGAAAAACAGCTGACGTAAGCAATGGGCGAAGTACATCAGCCGTAGTCATATCCTTGCGGTTCTCAGCCAGTAACCCGCATCCGTGTTCCATCAAAAACGATACAGCCATTTTGTCGCCTGATGACGCTGCGTAGTATAGCGGCGTGTTGCCATTCGCGTCACACATATCAGAACTGCCACACAACTTCAATGCACAAGCAATGGCGTTACTACTGTCATTGGTCTCCGATTCATTACTTATAGACACGGTGGACCATATATCACCGTCAACAATGCCACCGACATCTATACCATTCTCAAAAAACAGATTCCTGCCTGCCACCTGTGAGCTATTCTGCAAGTACTTGATTGTGCGTGAATGGACCGTAATTGCGGCGTAGTGCGACACGTTACGGCCGCGATCGTCAACTAGGTCTGGTTTCGCTCCTTTGTCGGACAACAACTCCATCATTTCAACATCGCCCATTAACGCCGCTGTCATCAACGGAGTTACGCCGTTACGGTTAGGTCGGTTCGGGTCGAATTTCAATAGAAATAGGTCGAATAGATCATGTCTCTTGAATTGTAGAATAGCGAGCATTATCGCCTCTTCGGTACTATCAACTTCAGCATACGCGCCGCTTTCAATGAGTAGCCTCACGGTTTCTCTATCGCCTTGTTCAATAGAGCGCAATATCAATGACCGTCGATCACGTCCTCGTTGTCCCATACTCGCACCGCTATCTATTAGATATAACATCATCGGCCTATCATTATTGACTACCGATATATGTAACGGCGACATGTCGTCACTTGCCGAGCCATTGGGATTGGCGCCACGAGCAATCAGATATCTAGCGATATCGAGCGCGCCTACACCTGCCACTAGGGACATAAGACTACTGCCGGCCTCAGTTGTTATGTTCGGGTCTAAAGAGCGCTGAAAGAAATAGCCTTCAAATACTTTCGTGAAAATACTTACATTACCTTTACCAATGCTCTCAATCAGTCTTGACTGCCGATTTCCCATCTCACATCCCTCCCGACTATTCAATCGCAACATTGTCATATTTCAGGGCGTTCATGACTAATGGCAATTGGCATAAATGTAACTACTCGCAATCGAAATGGAGTGTAACTGCAATCGTTGGCGGTGTATGTAATCGCCTCTAATTGACAGTAAACGGCCAATTGTTGTCCGACAGCGATTTAAAATGGTAGCAATTAGACCACAAGCCGGTCAAGACGCGCTTGCAAACGCCACAGAGCGTCCTCTCTGAAAGCGGGCGCACCTTAGTCCAATGGTCCAAATACAATACATATCCGATTACCTTCGAACAGTTCAAAGAACCTATTTCACACAAACAGATACTAACGCGTGGAGAAACGCGATCCCAAGTCCAACCTTTTTGTAGCGAAGACCGCCGAGGCTCGCACGTGACGGCACTACACCCTCGCCCCCGTGGGAGCATTTCGCGCACCCGTGAAATTTCTGCATCGACCGACTGAAGCGCCTGGGGGTCGCCGGAGGCTCCGATTCTTGAGATAATGGACGTGTAGAACGAATCCGTTTCTCGGCAGTTGGGGCTGGTAAGGACAAAATCGGCCCGGCCGGGCTGTAAAGCAATTCGTTCACGAAAGCACAATTTCCAAGACTCTCAGACAGAAATCCGAGTCATTTAGCGGTTATGTGTAAAGGAAGAAATTCTCAGAATTTCACCCTCCAGACGACCCCCACCCCCACATCCTTTTGCCCCAACAACTTATACGCCCAAAAAAGGGCAGACCTTCCAGCCTGCCAAAATCCCCCCAAAAAGTTGCCCTAAAAAACAACCGGCTCCCCGGATAGGACTCTAACCAACCAACCCTCAAACTAAACAAGGCCGAAGGAGCCACCCCCGGCCTTGTTCCCTTGCCGCTCGACCAAAAACTCAGCAGAACAACCCGTTAGCAGGCCCAGTTTGCCCGTCTCCTCCCCCATTTTCATCCCCATTCTGCTCCCCACGGCGCAGAATAAACTCGTCCATATCTTTATCCCCTCTCCCCGAGAGGTTCAAAATCACCAGAGTGTCCGGATCCAGCTTGCCCCGCAGGCGCTCGAGGTACGCCAAGGCGTGTGAACTCTCCAAAGCCGGGATAATGCCCTCCAATCGGCACAAGCTTTCAAAAGCAGGAATAACTTCCCGGTCCGTGACCGCTTCGTAACGGACCCGTCCGGCATCCTTCAGATAGCTGTGCTCCGGTCCAATACCAGGATAGTCCAACCCGGCTGCGATACAGTGACTCCCCTCCGAGGTCACCGTACCTTCCTTGATGCAGTAGGTTTTCATACCGTGGATAACCGATGGTTCGCCGGTAGTCAGGGTTGCCGCGTGGCGATCCGAATCCACCCCCGAGCCAGCGGCCTCCACGCCTACCATCTCGACCGATTCATCTTCAAGGAACTCGTGGAATAAGCCGATGGCGTTGCTTCCGCCGCCGGCACAGGCAACCAACTGGTCAGGCAGGCGCCCGAACTGCTCTTGCACCTGACGGCGCGCCTCACGGCCGATGACCGACTGGAAATGCCTCACCATCAGGGGATAGGGGTGCGGCCCCACTACCGAACCCAGCAGATAGTAGGCGGTGTCGGCCTCGCCAACCCATGCCCCAATGGCCTCGTCCACGGCTGCAGTGAGCGTGCGGTCTCCGCTTGTAGCCGGTATAACCTGGGCTCCCATCAAACGGATGCGGGTGACGTTTGGTTGTTGGCGCCTCATATCCTCCTCGCCCATGTAAATGTCGCAGGCCATGCCCAAACGGGCCGCCACCGCGGCAGTGGCCACGCCATGCTGTCCCGCGCCGGTTTCGGCGATGATCTTTTTCTTGCCCATCCGACGTGCCAGTAGAGCCTGGCCCAGGCAATTGTTCAACTTGTGGGCACCGAGGTGGTTCAAGTCCTCTCGCTTCAGCAAAACCCGAAAACCAAGGTGCTCGCTATACCGCTCGGCGTGGTACAGCGGCGAGGGACGTCCGGAGTAGTGCTTGTTCTCCCTTGCCAATTCGGCCTGGAAAACCTCGTCGTCCTTGTAGCGAAAGAATCCTTCGGTCAATTCCTCCAGGGGCCCTTCCAGGGGCGGGGGTACGAATCGTCCGCCGTAGGGTCCGAAGAATCCGTTCTCGTCGGGAATTATGTCGATTTTCTTTTCTGGGAAAGCCATGGTTTTGCTCCTAGTTGGTTTTCGCGTTTATCAAATTTCTTCTTGCTTCAAATCCGGGATGCAAAAAAACCGCCGGCCCTTTTGAGGCCGGCGGTTCGATCTGCGCTATGTCTGAATCGTCTACAGCAGCGCACACCTCACCATCCGGCGGTTGGGCCACCAAGTACGGTTCAGAATGCTGTTTCTGCTCTGCTGCACGATAAATCCTTCTGTTTGCCCACCCGCTCTGGAAACCGGGGAGCGGGTCAATCATCATAAATGATTATACTACATTTCCGATTCTGTTACAACCCCCCCACTCTCCCCTGTGTTCATCCCTTCCTGAAAACCATCACGTTCCCCGAACGAACCAGGGGATCGTAGGGTGTTTCCATGTAATCGGCGAAATGATCCAACAGAGTGAAGTCGGCCTCACGGTTTGCAGCAAGAAATTCCCGAGCGGTATGAGGGTACAGCGTTGTTTCACCGGAAAAAAGCCGCTGGCCGCCCTGGACTAAATGGGTGGAAAAGAGCAGGGATTTGGAGGTGATATCCTGGTAGCTTCGGTGGAATTGCAGGCTGGCCTCGGGAATCTCCAGGACAGGAAAATCATAGCGGTGGGTGACAAGCAACGGATCAAAATTAACCGTTTGGAAAATCCAGATCCCGCCCGGAACCAGTAGCTTCCACACGGCGGCCAAAAAACCGGCCAAGTCGGCACTCGGCAAGTGCGGCAAAACGTTACCTAGGCAGAATATCCCGGTGAAACTTGTTGGGGCCAACACCCCGATGGCGGCCATGTCCAGAATCCGGTACTCGCTACCCGGGTTGGCGGCCTGGGCCACTTCGATCATTCCCGGGTCCAAATCGATGCCCAGACAGGTCCGACCGTTGGAAATCAGGCGGCCGCAGTACCCCCCCGTGCCACAGCCGATATCCAGAACCCTGCCTTTGGGCGGCAATCGTCCGTCAAGAAAATGGAAAACCCCGTCCCGAAAAGGGAAGACCTTCTCGTAGTGACCGGCAAAATCGGAATAGAAGGCCATGTCACTCTCCGGTTGGTGTGCTATCATGGGTCGGTGGGATCGGTCCCGGATCGGGACAGCCCCACGAACCAAGCTCCCCTTTACCGGTGGATTATACTCTGGCCAACCCGGAGGTGTCGCGATGTTTCCTTTCAAGAAGATTCTCTGTCCAACCGATTTCAGCGAGCCTTCGCTCTGTGGTCTGAAAATGGGTGGCGAAATGGCCAGGCAGTTCGATTCGGAAATCATCCTGGTCAACGTGCATAAACCGATTCCCAAGCTGCCCTCCCCAAGGGTCGAAGCCTCTGAGACTACCTTCGATATTTCCGTCTACGAGAAGCATATACTTGAGGACGCCGAGGAGAACCTGACCCGGATCGCCAAGGAGACTCTGGGCGAAGGTGTTGTTCCCCGTCTGATCGTGCGCGTTGGCAGCCCGGCCGAGGAAATCCTCGATGTGGCCGAAGAGGAAAATGTCGATGCGATCATCATCGCCACTCACGGTCGCACGGGATTGGCCAAGATCGTCTTCGGTTCGGTGGCTCAGCGTGTTGTGCGACGGGCGACTTGTCCGGTATTGACCATCCGAACCTGCTTGTAGCAGCCGAGGGTATCGGCCGATAGTTCGATAGCGGCAATAAATTATCCCATAACATTTTCTTCTGGATTACGTCTTGGATCCGGTTGGGCTGGTGTCTAACCCCGATAATCGTCCCATGATATAGGCAAGGGAGAACGCTATGAGCAGATGTGAATTCGGAGTCCCCAGGACATTGCAGATCCTGCTGGTGGTTCTAATAACGGGCACCGGAGTTTCGGTAAGTGGAGAGATGGTTCCATTCGACTCAAATCAATGGGTCGGAGTCAACGGGGAACTCGGGGATTACATTGGCCAACAATGCCGCACCGGGTCGGCCTACCTGCCCCATATCGCCTTCAAGAACGGGATCATCGAGTACGATGTACTGCTGGACGGATCGCGGGGCTATCCCGGCATCACCTTTCGGGCTACCAGCATGAAGCACTACGAACACATCTACATCCGACCCCACGCCGGACTGCGCGGTGATGGGATGCAGTACGCCCCGGCTTTCGGACCCGGCTCCGACTGGCAGCTCTATCACGGGGAGGGAAATACCGCGAGCATCGAAATGCCTGCCGACCGCTGGATCCACATCCGAGTGGAGATCCTGGACCGCCGGGCCCGCGTCTTCTACGACGGGGGTCTGGAACCCGTACTGGTCATCGACCAATTGAAACATGAACCGGTTGAAGGACCGGTAGCGATCCGCTCCGCGCCGAATACTTCGGCCCGCTTCGCGAATTTCAAGGTAACCAAGACGGATGATCTTGATTTTCCGCCGGTGCCCGCGACCTGGCACCCACGGGGCCTGATCACGGAATGGGAACTGTCCCAGTCCTTCAAATTGGGAGATGTGGAGGGTTCCGCCTACCCCAACCAGGAAGTGATGAAGCAGATCGATTGGCAAACTGCGACCGCCGAATCAAACGGTCTGTTGAACATCTCCCGCTTTGCTCAACGCAGCCCCAACGGCGAGGGCGACGTTGTCTTCGCCCGGCTAATCCTGGAGGCCGACCGCAGGGAAACCAGGAAGTTCTCCTTCGGCTACAGCGACTACGTGACCGTTTTTCTGAACGGAGAGCCGCTCTTCTCCGGCAACAACGCATACCGCTCCCGCAACAACGACCACCCCGGGGTAATCAGTCTCGAAGACCAGGTGCACCTGCACTTGAAGGAGGGAAAGAACGAGCTTCTCTTCGCAGTTGCCGAGGGTTTCGGGGGTTGGGGCCTTATGGGCCAAGACAACGAAGCCGATTATTTTCACCCGAATCTGACCCGGACCTGGCGTCTGGAACAGGGCAACCGGATGCCGGAATCAGTCGTGTATGATTCGCGGCGTGGGGTGTTGTACGTAACCAACTACTTCCAGGGCGGTAACGAATTCATCTCCCGGATCGGGATGGACGGAGAGGTTTTACAGAAGTCGTGGATCGGAAATCTTCAGCAACCCACGGGGATGTGGCTGGAAAACGACAGGCTGTGGGTTGTGCAGCGAAGACATCTTGCCGAAATCGATGTGGAACAGGGAAAAATCCTCGAGACTCATCCCATCCCCGGGGCGGTTTTCCCCAATGACGTGACCGTTGACCAGTCCGGAAACGTGTTTGTCACCGACACGGCCGGCAACAAGATCTATCGGTTCCACGAGGGCGAATTCGAAGTCTGGCTGGAGGGCCCGGAGGTACGCAAGCCCAACGGGATCCTGGTCGAAAAGGGTCGTCTCCTTTTCGGCAACTCCGAGGACGGCTGTCTGCAGGAAGTGAACTTGGCGGACAAGTCGGTGCGCACATTGATCAGTCTGGGCCAGGGCGCCAATATCGACGGGTTGCGACCTGACGGTAACGGCGGTTTCATCGTCTCCGCCTTCCAGGGAATGATCTACCATGTGGCCGGGAACGGTGCCCTTACGGAAATTCTGAACACGACCTCATCTGGAAACACGAGCGCGGACCTGGAATACATTCCGGAAAAGGAACTGTTGATTGTGCCGGGGCTGTTCGACAATCGGCTCACGGCGTACAAGTTCACGGGGATCTGATCAGTCGCCTACCTGGCGTACGCAATCGATCACGGTTCCATCGACCCATTTGATGGCAGCGACAACCTTCTCGCCCAACTCCGGCTTGGCGGCCGGGCCACCGCAGATATCCTCGACCTCGCCCTTGATTTCTTCGATGGTACGGATCGGCAAAGAAGAGCCGCGCAGGCGCTCGAGAAGATCATGCCGCAGTGGATTGATGGCGATGCCGCGCTCGGTGACGATCACGTCGATCAGCTCGCCGGGACCACAGAGGGTGGTCACCTCGTCCACCAGTACCGGGATGCGGTCGCGGAAACTGGGGATGGGCAGGATGGTGCACTTGCTGGCCAGGCAGTTCTGCCAGCCGCCGATTCCATGCAGCAGGCGGCCATCGCTGTGGGTAACGACATTGGCGTTGAAATTCACGTCCACCTCGGTCGCACCCAGGACCACTGCATCCAGCATCGAAGCGAAGTTGCCCTTGCCGTGCCAGTTGTAGCTCGTAAAGGGCGAAGTGTTCTGATGGCCGGGATTTTCGCGCATGGAGCGAACGCCCTCTAGGTCGAAGGTCTGGCCGTCCAGGATGTATTCGGTCAAGCCCTCTTCGAGCATATCCACCAGATATTGGGTCGATCCGCCGCGCACGAAGCGGGCCTTGATGCCACGCTCGCGCATCATGTCGCGCAGGAACAGGGCGAAGGACAAGGCGGTGCCGCCGGCGCCGGCCTGGAAGCTGAAGCCATCCTGGATGATGCCGGCCTCGTCACAGAAGCGGGCCGTCAGTTCGGCGATCAGCAGGCGATCGGGTGATTTGGTCACCTGGGTGGTGCCGCTGACGATCTTGCTGGCGTCGCCGATCGAATCCATGACCACGACCTGGTCCACGTTGTTGCCCTGGATCTGCCAGGGAATGCAGGGAAAAGGCACCAGGTTGTCGGTGACGGCGATCACGTGGTCGGCGTACTCGCTGTCGGCCAGGGCGAAGCCCAGCAGGCCGCAGGCGGTGGGGCCGCGGTCGCCGGTCGCGTTGCCGAACGGGTCGGCCGTAGGCGCAGCGATCACGGCGATATCGACGTGTACTTCCCCGTCCTGAATTGCCTGGTAACGGCCTCCGTGACTGCGAAGAACCGCCATGCCCCGCATCTTGCCGCGCGTGCAGTAGTCACCCAAAGGACCATTCATCGAACCTTCGATGTGATGGATCACACCGCTTTCCAGGTGAGCGATTTGCGGCTCGTGGACGGGAAAACTGGCGCTCGGAACCCAGCGTAGATCCTTGACGCCCAGTTCTGCGGCTGCGGCGAAGACGGCGTTGGCGACGAAGTCACCGTTGCGCAGATGGTGGTGCGAGGAGATGGTCATACCGTCGCGCAGACCCGCGTTCACCAGGGCTTCCTTGATCGTGCCCACCGTTTTGTCCCCGTCCTGAGGATAGTCCACGCAGGAGCGGATCGGCGGGGCGGCCTTGCGCCCGGTTGGCCGGTAATTGCCCAGGCCCTGATAGGGAATGGCCTCCTGGCCGTTGATCTGGGCGGGGACCATGCGACCGGCAGCATTTTGGACCAGGTTGTGGATCAGCTTCGTCATCGCGAAATCTCCCGTATTCGTTTGTTGTTTCCAGGCCCCGGCTAAAGAAGTTCCACCAGGATTTCGGCCGCTTCCCTCACCGCGTGGGGACACGATTTTTCAAACAGGTCCTCATCCTTGGCTCGCTCCAGTTCCCCGGGCTGTGAAAGATCGGCATTCAGGATCTCCGGACAAGTGGTCCCTCCCCGCTTGACTCCCAGGCGGCGCAGGAATTCCTGGGTCTCGGCCCTGCACAGATCGCTTTGCTCGTCGTCATCGATATCGACATGCCCGTGGCGCAATCCCAGAATGAGCAAGGACCCCAAGGCTGCGCCGCACGTCCCGCCCGTTCGCGAGAGCCCGCCGCCAAGGGGCGACCCCAGCTTGAGGGCGGTCTGGCGATCCACTCCCAGACCTGGGCCGAAGGCGGCCAGGATCGCCTGGGCGCAGTTGAATCCCTCATCGAACATCTCGGTGGCGATTTTTATCCGTTCCACGTGTGCCCTCCGGATTGTCCCTCAGTTCGAGTTGCCTACAAACAGGTTGCGCCGTCGCTTTAGCCCTCGATGTACTTGCCTTTGAGGCGAGCGCCCGGCTTGACCCCGGAATCCTCCTCGCGCCAATCCTCGACCAGTTTGCCGACCAGCAGGGCAATCTGGATTGTGGTTTGGGCGCGCTTTACAACCGGTGCATCGATCATCTTGCTGCCCAGGCTGACCACCCCAAGGCCCTGGGCATCGGCCTTTTCGAAAGCCAGGACGATCCGCTTGGCTTTTTCAATTTCCGCATCCTGGGGAGCAAAAGCATCGTGAACCACGGCGATCTGTCGGGGATGGATGCAACCCTTGCCCACAAAACCCAGCGATTTGGCCTCTAGAACAGAATCACGCAGGCCGTCCATGTCCGTTACGTCGCTGAATACCGTGTCGATGGGCTGAACGCCAGCGGCCTTGGCCCCGTTCAAAACCTGGGCCCGGGCCCAGAACGATTCGGTCCCCTCCAGGGTACGTTGGGCCCCGATATCGGCCGTGTAATCCTCAAGCCCTATTGCCAGGCCCACCACATTCGGCGAAGCAGCGGCGATCTCGAAGGCCCGCCATGCGCCCAGAGCCGACTCGACGATGGGCATCAAGTGCACGGGTTCGCTCAGGCCATGCTCTTTCTGGATGGCGGCGATCCGCTCGGCCACAGCCGTGACCTGCCCGGTCGTCTCCACCTTGGGGATCAGCACCAGGTGGGTATTGTGGGGAATGATCCAGTCCAGATCCTCCAGGCCGCGCTCCCCCTGGTTGATGCGCACCATGCGTTCGGCGCCGTAGAAATTCACGGCACGCAGGGCGTTGCGAACCAGGCAGCGGGCCGCATCCTTCTCGGCCGGAGCGACCGAATCTTCCAAATCGAGAATCAGGCCGTCCGGATCATGCAATCCGGCGTTGATGTAAAATTTGGGTTCATTGCCGGGAAGGTATAGGCGGCTTCGGCGCAAGCGGGAGGCATTACTGGTATAGAGGCAGTATTCCTTCATCTCCAGAAGGTATTCGCCCTTCGCCTTGTGCCCGGCTCGCAGGACTGCGGTTTCCAGACGAGCGGCGAGGGTAAATGGAAGCGCACCCTGGTCCTCCACCTGGATCACCGCATGTTCGACGCCCAGGGCAGCACAGCCCGCCTCGATCTGGGCCATGATCCGCTCACCGAACATGCCCTCTACCCTGCTCTTCAATTCGATTTTCAGGCCACCGGATTCCTTGAGTTCCACGCCCACCCAGCAATCTGACCTGACCTTCGGTCCCTTCTGGCCTGCTTCCCCGGATCTGGACATTTTTTCGCCTTTCCCAAGCAATCTGGTGAGGATGGATCACACCGGCGGATCCACTGCTGGATCCTATACTGGAATGATGGTGAAAAGCCGGGAATGAGGCAATGGAGTTCTTTGAGCATTTCTTGAAATTGCATCGGTTAGGGGGGCTGGGCGATGGACATTTTTCACTTCCCAAACATCTATCGCAGCCGGGATTCTTACCAACCGATTAATTTGTGGATAACCAATGGCCTCAATTTTCCTGGGTATTTTTTAACATTTCGCCGGAATTTTTTAAGATGATTTCTCTCACTGCGTTACCTGATCCACGCAGGGCAAGTAGCCAACCGGGGATAACCAATGAAATCAGTGGATAACTTGTGGGAAAGTTCTTCAGGGGTGGGGAAATCCAAAAACAAGACGGGCGGCACAACCATTTATGTGCCGCCCCTATCAGAACCTATTCCCTCGAATCACCCCTTGGCGACACCTTGCAGCGTTGCCGCAAAAAGCTTCCAGATCTTCTGCACCGAGCTGATCTGCACCTTCTCATCCGGCGAATGAGCTCCCGTGATGTTGGGCCCGAAGGAGACAATATCCAGATCCGGATATTTTTCCGTCAACAGTCCACACTCCAACCCGGCATGGATGGCCAACAACTCGGCATCCTTGCCGAAAGCCTTCTTGTAACGATTACGGGTGATAGCCAACAGTGGCGATTTCAGATTGGGTTTCCAGCCTGGATAACCTTCGGGCTGTTCCACCTCGGCTCCGGCCAAAAGACCCACCGCCAGGTGCTGCTCCACCAAACTGGCCAGCGAGGACATCACCGACGAGCGGCTGCAACAGACCATCTCCACGCGCGCTCCCTGGGTTTTGACAACCCCCAGATTGGTGCTCGATTCAACCAGGCCCGGCATTTCATTGCTCATGGACGTCACCCCGTTGGGAATGGCCGCCAGGAGATTCAAGGTGGTTTGGCTGCTGGCCAGGCTCAAACAGCGGGGCGCCTGCACGGCAGCCACCTTCCAGATGAAGCCTGGATCCGTATCGGCCAGCTCATCGGTCAGGATCGCCTGCAACGCCTGGTCCACGGTCTGCTTGAACTTTCGCCCCAGGGCCTTGGGTACGACAACTTTGGCCTCGGCTTCGCGCGGAATTGCGTTGCGCATACTGCCGCCGTTGATTTCGACCAGACGGACCTCCATCTCAAGCGAGGCGGCCTGCAGGGCGCGCGTCAGGATCTTGATCGCGTTGCCGCGGTGCTGGTGGATGTCCAGGCCCGAATGCCCGCCCTTCAAACCACCGATGGTGACCTTGCGACCGACGCTGTCCTTGGGTGAACGGGTGGCGCGGTTCTTCATGGTGAACTGGGTGTCGCGACCACCGGCGCAGCCGACGAAGATGGCCTCGTCCTCTTCGGAATCCAGGTTGATCATTTTGCGTGAAGCGAAGAAACCGGCCTGTACGCCCGCGGCTCCGGTCAGGCCCCGCTCCTCGTCGACGGTCAGGAGCACTTCGACCGGACCGTGAGCAACACCCGGATCGTCGGCCAGGGCCAAGCCCATGGCAACCCCGATACCATTATCCGCGCCCAGGGTCGTACCGTCTGCCGTGACCCAGTCACCCTCGATTTTCAGCTTCAGGGGATCCTTTTCGAAGTCGTGCTTCGTGGCGGAGTTCTTCTCGCAGACCATATCCACGTGGCCCTGTATCAGCACCGGGGCAGCCTTCTCGAGGCCCTTGGTAGCGGGAATTTTGACCAACAGGTTGCCGACCTCATCCTCCTGCCAGGCAAGTTCACGCTCGTCTGCCCATTCCTTGAACATGCTCTGGATCCCGGTCTCATTGCCGGATCCGTGGGGAATAGCAGTCATTTTCTCGAAGATGCGCCAGACGGCGGTCGGTTGCAGCTTATCCAGCTTTCCCATTTTCACTCCTTGTCATTCGCCGTAGCGAAGAATCAAACCCCAGAGACCTGCGACGAGGACATCCCCCTCCGGTCCCACGGAAATCGCGTTCAGGCGATCATGTCTCCCTGTGATCCAGGAATCCCAGGTGTTGTTATAGTAATGAACCACCAAACCGTTGTAGCCCACTGCGTAGGTGTTGCCGAGTTCGTCTCCGCTGATGGCAAACAACGTTAAGGCTGTTCCGCTTTCCTTGGCCTCCCATCCCGCGTCGACACCGTATCCTCCATCGCTGTGCAGAGCAAATCCCGATGTCCCCACGGCGATGGTCTCACCGTCAGGAGCACACCACACCCCGTTCAGGGATATCGAGGATCCGGTATCCACCGGACGCCAGACGACGCCGTCGAAGTGGACAACCGCCCCGTTCAATCCCACGGCGTAGATATCGTCTGATCCTCGACCGTGGATACTGTTCAGGGAGTACCCCGTGTTACTGGACATCACTTCCCAGACGTCCCCGTCGAAGTGGGCGATACAACCGTGTTCGCCGACGGCGAAGATATTGCCCGTATCTGTGCCCCAGATACCTTCCAGATTTGCCTGGGATTGCAGCTCCCAGACCGTCCAGGGCCGGCCGCTTTGGTAGCGGATGATCACACCCCGGCTGCCAACCACGAAGAAATCGTCCGGACTGGTTCCCCACAGGTCGGCATAATCCACATCACCCAGGTGGGGGGCGATGTTCTGCCAGCCGTCGCCGGCCGATTGCAGGACGGCATCCTGCTTACCCACCGCATAAACCTGCCCGTCTGGAAAAGCGTACACATCCTTGATCCAGTGTGTCCGACCCGCATTCAGCAGTTGCCAGGCCGGACTGGTCAGGCGCATCACCAGACCGTTGTAACCGACCAGCAAAAGGGCACTGTCTCCATCGTCCCAAAGCCCGTACAGATAGCGGCCCTGGGCGATTTCATCGACTTCCCACTGCCCCCCCCGGCGCACAAGATAGGCACCGCTGGACCCCACTGCCACGGGATCACATCCAGGCAGGCCGCGCACGGCCCAGATCCTCTCCGTGGTGCCGCTATCCTGGACCGACCAGGTCTGGCCGTCATAGTGCACAATGGCCCCCAGTGCACCCACCGCATAGACATCATCGGCGGCAAATCCCCACACGCAGTCAAGAGCCTGGGGAGTTCCACTGTCCTGCTCGGACCAATCCGTCCCGTCGAAATGCAGGATGGTGCCGCTGGATCCCACAACGAAAATGTCATCGGGTCCGCTTCCCCAGACACTGTAGAGAGTAGCTTCCACTCCGCTATCCAGACCGGACCAGCGCACGCCGTCGAAATGGACCATGGTGCCGTGAACCCCTACGGCGTAAACGTTGGCCCAATCCGTGCCCCAGATACCCAGCAAGTCCTCGTAGGTCCCCGAGTATCGGGCCCGCCACTCCTGGCCGTCGAACTGGAGACAGTATCCCGCCTGGCCAACAGCCAGAACGTGTTCTCCATCCTGTCCCCATATCCCGCGTAAGTGTTTGGTGTAGTCGAACTGCCAGGAGTCCCATTCGCCGTTATAGTAGCGACGGACCACACCGTACTCGCCGGTTGTGAAGAAGTGAAAAGGGGTCACACCCCAAACGGCCCGCTGCGTGTACTCTGGCTCCAGGGCCAGGTGCCATTGGGACTCGGTGACAGGAGCAACCATGTCGTCATCATCACTACAGCCGACGACAAAAAACAACAGGGCAATGAGAAGAACCGCCGGCAAAAGACAATGCGGCAGGAAAGTCGACGATCTTTCCGATGGACGATTCATATAATTGATTCAGGCTCCACTTGTAAGAACCGGGTCTCACAGACTCACGAACAAGAATAATAACACACATTGCACCTATCCCGAGCAGGGATTGGAACCGAGGGACCTATTTATTCACAATCAGGGGCGAGCCGCTTACCGGCCAATTCCCCTTCAGCACGGGGCCCTGTCCGTGCGGCATCAGAAGCCAGCTGTACTTCCCGTAGTGAACAACCCGGTTGGCCAGGGATTGCAGCCGCTGGGGCGAATCGGACAAGAGGACCAGATCAGTGATAGTCTTGTAGTAGGGGTTCGCTGTGGCAAAGACAAAATCATACTCTTTCAGACTGTAGCGTTTGCCCTCCAGGAACAGTGTCTTGCCCGATTGGGTCATACCCGGCGCCTCGTAGCCGTCCATAAGATCCTTGCCCGGGTTGAAAACGATGTTGGCGTGATAGGATTCGAGAGGCAGGTCGACCGGCAACTTTCCGTTTTCTATCATGGAGAACGAGGACGCCTCCATGAAATCAGCTGCGAACCCCTCCACTGCTGATTTTATCTCCGGGCTGGGCCCGTCCATAACAAAAGTGGGTGCCGCGTCGCCCAGAACCTGACTGATCGTGGGCTCGATCTCCTCGAATGCCAAGTGTCGGAAAAGATGACAGTCCGGATCTACCGATATCCCCTTGACCCCGGGAATATCAAGGCGGAACTCCTGGTGGGACTGGTCCATAACCAGGATCTCCTCCTGCTCGCCCCCAGTCGTTGTAAGAACCACGGGAATATCAAGCAGGTAGGCGGATTCGCCCTGGTCCAATTCGAAGCGCACACCGTCGTCGTGAAAATCAACGTTGGAAATTTGAAGGAACGGCGCCCCGGTCCAGGTTAGCCATTGCTCTTGAAAAACCGCCAGGTCGCGGCCGGAAAGTTCGGCGAACGCGTTGATGAAGTCGCTCCATGAGGCCTTGGTGAACTTGTGTTCAGCCGCTACTTTCTGCAACCCGGCCAGGAAAACCTCACGACCGACCATCCGGTCGATCATGTGGTAGACCATCATGGATTTGCCGTACCCGACAGCCCGTGTGGCGCCGCTGTGACGGCTGCGGAATTCGGTCAGGGGAAAGTCATCTTCAGGATCATTGACGTAGGCGGCGTAGTTTTTCAGTACCGTTCGGCGGTAGCCCAGAGCCGCGTCATCGGACTCCAGTTCCTTGTAGTGGTAATCAGCACAATAAACCGTGATGCCCTCGCACCAGTTGCCCTCGTCCGAGTTCACGAAAACGGAATTGCCCCACCAGTTGTGGCAGATTTCATGGCCGAAGGATGTGTAGGGGATGAAGGGCAGCCTGATGATCTGCCCGCCGAGCAAAGTATAGCTGGGCATCCCGTAGCCGGTCGGAAACCAATTTTCCACCGTGGCGAATTTGGCGTAGGGATAGGGTCCGATCATCTCCTCGTACATGTCGATGTAGGCGCCGGTCCGCTCCATGTACGTTGCTCGCAGGCGGGCGTCGTCCTCCAGAAAGAAGGTGTAGCTGATCACACCGTCCCCGACGGGTTCCTCGTGCACGAAATAGCGGTTGGCGATCAGGGTCAGGCCATCGGCAGGATGTTCGGCTGTCCAGCGGGTCAAAAGGCGACCGTCGATTTCCTCGTGCCGGGTGCGCGCGCCCTGGGTGACGGTCTCGAAACCGGCAGGAGTATCCAGGCGGAGATCGTGGGTTGCCATCACGCCCTCGTTCCAGACCAGCCACTCGCACGAAACCGACAGGTAGATACCTTCATCGCTGATCGTGGCATTGATCTCGTTCCCTACGTTCTCGCGGGAAAAGATCACGCCCTTCACCGATTCGTGGAAAGTGCCTCCGTAGGTCAATACGATTGACCCGCCCTGCCCGGCCACACCGATGGCAGCCAGGTCCAGGCGCAGGAAAGGACCATCCTCATCCTCTTCGTGAAGCACGGCAACAGTGAGGTCGACCGCCCCGTCGCCTGGTCCGGTAATTGAGGAGACGGTCATTCCCTGACCCAAGCGCAGGTGGTCCAGGCCGGCGGGCACGGTTACTCGATCAACAATGACCACCGTGTGCTGGTCCACATCGAAAACCGCGTCGACCTGGTGGGAAAGAATCGAGCTGGGATCGGTCGCGGACGCAGGGGTTGATACTAGACCCGAGACGATCAGAACACCCAGGAGTGGAAAGCTGAATTTGGGAAACAGGCGGTGGGCAACCAGGGCCTTGAGCATGGAAAGCTCCTTAAGAAATTATGTTTTTTTAGTCGATTGTGGTGGTGATCCCTTCCCCCGGGGGAAGGAATCACCGTCCGGTAAACGCCTAATCTACTACCACTTCAACCAGTTTCATTCCCGCCAGATACTTACCAGCCACCGCGGTCAAATCGGCCAATGTAACCGCCTTGGGCGCTGAGAAGGCCTCGAGATAACCGGGAATATCGTTGTCCAGCTCGGCCATGGCCAAGTAGTAGGCCTGGCCCATGGAGGAGAGCCGACGCATCATCATGCGCCCTAGCCTGGCGTTGCGGATCTGATCCAGCTCCGATTGGGTGATGGTCGTCGCGTCGAAGGAAGATACGAATGACGTCAGAGCCTCTCGCCCCTCTTCCACGCGTTCGCTGGGCGGATTGAGCCAGGCCCCGAATTGGGCAAATCCACCCCGGATACTCACTGAAGTGCCCACGCTGTAACTAAGACCGCGCGTCTCGCGGAGATCCATGGCCGTACGGTCCGACAGGATCGAGACCAAAAGTCTCAAGGCGTCCGCATCCGCCCGCTCGACCGGGAATATGGACCCCAGGCGGATTGCAGCCAGTTCGCCGCCCATCGTGGCGGTCAGGGTCTCGGCCTGTTCGGTGACCGGTACCGGGGGAAGACCTGGCGCGGGTTTGCCTCGACCCGCCAACAGTTGTTCAATGCGACTGCTCAGTTTTTCGTGGGAGAAGGGGCCCACAACCGAGAAAATTAAATTTTCCGGTGAGAAGGCCCGACGGTATACCTGGCGCATCTGATTGAAATCAAACCCGGCCAGGGATTCCGGTGTGCCCTCCGGCTCAAGCACCAGTGGGTGGTCGCCGAACAGGGCCGCGCCCATCATTCGCCCGGCCTCCTTGCGGGCACTCTTACTGCCTCGCTGCAGCACAACGGTTCGCTCCTGGCGGATCCTTTCCAGATCCTCACCGTCGAAAGCGCCGTGCTGGATCAACTCCGTCAACAAATCCAGAACCTGCATTCCGAACCCGGCGGTTGTTTCGATGCGGATGAAACTGAAACGCCCGTTCGTATAGTAGTTGTCCATCGGGATGTATGGGCTGTCGACCAGCTTGACCACGGCGCCCAGTTCCCTCAGCCGACGGGCCAGGCAGATCTTGTCACAACCGGCAACGCCCTCGTTCAACATACGGTGTACCAGGTCCAGGGCCCCCGCTCCCGCAGTCTCCCCATCGATCATGGCCCGGCCCCGTATTGCCAGATGGATGGCCATCAAGGGGCTTTCCGAATTGGTTTGGCTAATCAGAACCGCTCCGTTTTCAAGCACGGTGCGATCAACCGACAAGGCGGCAATCTCGGTGAAATCTCCAACTGGCTCACTTATAACCGCTTCTGTTTCAGTCTGTTGGCCAGCATCAGGCTTGGCCGCGGGTTTAGCCCCAGCCATGCCGGACGGCATTTTCATCCCCGCCGGCATTTTCATCCCTGCGGGCATCTTCATCCCGGCTGGCATTCCGGATGGCATTCCGGATGAAGCGACTGTGCTTCCTTTCGCCGGCTCGACCAGAACCGCGAGACAGGGCGCATCCACCAGCCAATTGGTCAAGGTGCGCATTACATCCTCGGCCGTGACCTCCCGCAGTTTATCCAGGTAGGAAACGAAGAAATCAACCCCACCGAGAGCTACCGGCTCGGCGATGTAGATACCGGTCATCCGCAGTTGCTCCCGCTCAAGCAGAGTTGAGGTCTCGGACATGTGTAAGATGCCCTGTATCTCCTGCTCCTGGATTCCCATTTCCACCGCACCGATCACGGCGTCCTGAACGATCTGGTAGCAGTGGGCCGGATCGGCACCATCTGGAAGCTCGAATTCCAGATCCAGGCGCCCGTAGCCGGGGACGCGCTGCCAGCCGATTCCCAACTGGGGCCGCTCTTCCAGGCTGAGGCTGTCCAGGGCCCGAGTCAAAATTCCATTGCCGTCCATGTCCAGCAGCTGGGTCAGAACCAGGAAGGGGAAGTAGTCCTTCATCTGGTACGTGGGAGCCTCGAAGGACAGCGCCACCACCCGTCGGTCCCCGGCGCGGCGCGTTACGGCCGTCGTACGATCAATCGGATCCAGGGTTTTTTGGTGATCGCGATCGAGATTTCCAGGTGCGGCGGAGCCGTAATACTGCTCCAGCAATTCCACCGCCTGATCGCGGTCGAAGTTGCCGGCCAGGGTCAGGGTCATGTTGTTGGGTACGTACCATCTCTTGTAGAAGGCATAGACGTCGTCCCGCTCCATGTGTTCAATGGTGGACTTGGTACCCAGGGTAGGCAGAGCCAAACTGGAACCACCATAAAGCGCCTGTCGGACCGCTTCGTTCGTAAAGTGGCCGGGGCGATCCCTGCCCTGAACGATTTCACCCAGGACGATACCCTTTTCCTTGTCGTACTTCTCCTGGGGCAGCGTGGAATGCAGCAGCATCTGGGTCTGCAGATCCAGGCCCGTCTCCAGTTTGTCCGACGGCAGGATCATCATGAAGTTCGTGTAGAAGTCGGAGGTGTTGGCGTTGTTGTAGGCTCCGGCACGATCGGCGATTTCGTACTGTTCCTCTTGCGTGTACTTTGTGCTGCCGTTGAAAAGCAAGTGCTCCAACAGATGCGTCATGCCGCTGGTCCGATAGTTCTCCCAGGCGGATCCCGTTTTGATCTGGGTATAGATCCCCACCATGGGCTGGGATGGATTCCTCAGCAGGATCACTTGCAGGCCGTTCTCTAGCTGCAGGACTTCCACGTTGTCGGGCAACGGATGGAAGACAGGCTCGAGTTGCAGATCGGGAAAGTCCCTCCCCTTGAACATTGTCGCTTCAGCGCTGGGGATAAAACCTCCAACACCGGGCCAGGCAACGGCAACCAAGGTCAGGATCAACAATGCCCTCTTCAGGGCGGCAGGATAAAATGCGTGCACGTGAAAATCCTCCGCAAGGGAATTCAGGTCAATCGAGGGACGCCTCGGCCCCATCAATAATGCCGACGAAATCGGCCGCTTTCAAAGCGGCTCCTCCGATCAAACCGCCGTCTACATCCGGCAGTCCGATCAGTTCCCGGGCGTTACCGGGTTTACAGCTTCCCCCGTAGAGGATACGCATGTAGCCGGCCACTTCCTCACCCATCAGCTCGGCCACTACCCCCCGGGTGAAGGCGTGCATCTGCTGGGCGATTTCCGGCGTTGCCGTCTCGCCCGTACCGATGGCCCACACCGGTTCATAGGCCAGGACCAGGTTGTAGGCGTTGGCGTTTTCCAGTCGGGGCAGAACCCCGGTCAACTGGGCGCGAACGACTTCCTCGGCGCGGCCCGATTGCCGTTCCTCCAGCACCTCTCCGAAACAAAAGATCGCCTTTAATCCGGCTTCAAGAATCAGGTTGATCTTCCTGACAAACAGGTCATCGGTCTCTTTCTGGTACTCGCGGCGTTCGCTGTGGGCGATAATAACGTACTGAACGCCCGCTTCCTTGAGCATCTCGACCGAGACCTCGCCGGTGTAGGCACCCTGGGCCTTGTCCGCGCAATTCTGGGATCCCAGCAGGAGGGGATTTCCATCGGCTACTTCGCCGACAGCCGGGATGGTAAGGAAGGGAGGACAGACCAGGGCATCGCCGCGCAGGGTACGCCCTTTGAGCAACTCCGCCACCTCGGCTGCCAACGCGCGGCCGGCGGCAGGGCCCATGTTCAATTTCCAATTTCCGGCAACCAGGTAACGACGCATGATTCCCTCCTAGTGAACTCCAGGCTCCCTACGCCGGGAGTGGCGCACGGGTATCCGGAATATGCCACCATCGGGCAGGAATGTCCACCGGGGGTCTCTTCCAGACATCAAGGCGGCCAACAGTTTCCCGGTTATCCGCTGACTTTCGGCAGGAATGCCAGCAACAGCCGAGCCATGCGGTCGCGGACCATGGCCCCGACCTCGACCACATCCTGATGGGAGAGCTCGGGTTGACCTGTTTCCCGGGCCGGATTGGTGATGCAGGACAAGCCGACTGGAGACACTCCAAGCCGGCGCAGAAGCACCGTTTCCGGGGCGGTGGACATACCCACCGCGTCACAACCCAGGCGTCGCAACATGCCGATCTCGGCTTTCGCCTCGTAAGCGGGCCCCCACATGCTGGCATAGGTGCCGCTGTGCATGGGCACGCCCGATTCCGCGGCGGCCTGAACCAGTTGCCGCGCCGCCTCCGGGTCGAAGAGACAGGGCAATCCTCCGCTCCGCCCGATGGCCGCCAGTCGGCGGGACAATTCGCCCGCTTCATCCGAACTATCGGCCCGCAAATCATTCAACGGGGGCAGAGGTGCGAAAGGCTCGGCAAGCAGACCGCGCAGAGGATCATGGAAGTGCAGATCGAGCTGGTCGCGGATCACCATCAGATCACCGGGAACGTAAAAACGGTTCAAACCGCCGGCCGCGTTGGTAACCACCGCCAGGTCGATACCCAGGCAAGCCAGCACCGCGGTCGGCAACAACAGCTCGTCGAAAGGCATGCCCTCGTAGGGATGAAGCCTGCCCTGCATTACCACCACCGGCACGCCGGCGGCGTTTCCGCAAACCAGACGGCCTGTGTGTTCGGCCACGGAAGTGGTCGAGTACCCGGGAATTTCGCCGTAATCAGCCACTTCGGCATCTTCCACCGAATCGACAAAATTGCCCAGGCCACTGCCCAGAACCAGCCCCACCTTACCGGCAAACCCTCGTTGCGTCAGCCAGTCTACGGCCTCGGCAACGCGTTCGCGCCAAGGATGGGCCAGCAGATTCAAGCGCCCCTTCACATCCGCCTCCGGTCAAGGTTGTCCAGATCGAACTTGTCCCTCAGTGAGGAGAAGGTACTCAACGCCTCCTGTAGCATTTCCTTTTTGTCGTGCTCGGACAGGAAGGCGCTCTTGAAACCGTTGATAAGAAGGTGTTCGGTTTCCAGGAGGGTCAAGTCGAAGGTATTGACCGCCAGTTTCAGCTCTTTCAGCGGGGAAGTCCGGGCGAAAAGGGTATTGTCCGTGTTCAGGGTCACTCTCAGGCCTTCGCGCATGTAATAGCGAAACGGATGGTTGGACAGGTCGTCGACCACGCAACTCTGCAGATTGCTGCTGAGACATATCTCAAGGGGCACCCGGTTGTTCGCCACGTAGGCCATAAGATCGGGATCCTCTTCCAGACGGGTGCCGTGCCCGATCCGGTTGGCCCCACAATGGTGCAGGGCCTGGTGGATCGATTCGGGGCCAAAGCCCTCGCCGGCGTGGATGGTCACATTCTGGTTGTTGTTCATCACGTGGTAGAAGGCTTCGAGATGATTCTTGGCAGGATAGGCCTCTTCCGCGCCCGCCAAATCGAACGCCACAACCCCCCGTCCTTTCCAGTCCACCGCCAGGCGAGCCAGTTCCAGGGAACGGACAGGATCGATGGTGCGGATGCCGGTAATGATTATGCCCGTCTTGATCTCCGCTTCGGCGGATGCTGCGGCCAGCCCGGCGTGGACCGCGGACACTACCTCATCCGGAGTCAGACCCTTCTGCGTGTGCATCAGGGGGCAGAAGCGAACCTCCAGATACCACACCCCATCGGCGGCAAAATCCAGGGCCAATTCCCGCGCCACCCTTGTCAGGTTTTCCGTATTCTGTAAAACCGCGCCGGTATGATCGAAGTGCTTCAGGAACTCCGGCATACAACACTCCCGATCGGCCGGGAAGTACTTTTCGCGCACAGCCTCGACGGTGGCCGGCATTTCCAATCCCTCCGCCCGGCCCAGTTCCATGAATGTTTCCAGACGCAGGGAGCCGTCCAAGTGGCAGTGCAAATCGGTTTTGGGCAGGGCGCAAAGCAATTCTTCTGGAATAGCCGCCCCGCGCAAGAGATCGCTCTTTCTAAAATCTCCGGTCTTCAATTGAAGCCTCCATCAGCCTTCTACTCTTTGGGAGTCCGCTTGGCGTGTTTCTCCCGGTGATGCTCCAGAATCAGCTCAATCAACTCGATCTGTGCCTGGGGATTGTCCCGCAGATTGATTTTTTCGGTATCGATGATATGGACCGGGCACAAGGCCGGAGCCCGCTCGATCCAATCCCCATAGGCCGCATGCAGTCCCTTGAGGAAATCCAGCGGGATCTCCGTCTCGCAATCCCGACCCCGGCTCTGGATCCTTTTCAAAGCCGTCTCAGGACGACAGGACAGGTAGATGATCAGATCCGGCGGCTGCAGAAAAGCCGACATGTTACGAAAAATCTCCCGGTAGTTCTCGTAGTCCCGGTCGTCCATACAGCCGATCCGGTGCAACGTCGGGGCAAAGATTTCCACATCCTCGTATATGGTCCGGTCCTGCACAGCGGAACCGGGATGATCCAGGATTTCCTTCTGCACTTCGAAGCGTTTACTCAGAAAATAGACCTGCAGGTGGAAACTCCACCGTTTCATGTCCTTGTAGTAGTCTTCGAGGTAGGGATTGTTGATCACCGGCTCGAAGTACATCCGCCAATCGAGGACTTCCCCGATCATGGTGGTGATCATGCTCTTGCCGACGCCGATATTCCCGGCCACCGACACATAGAAGGGTGAATCGGGACAGGTTCCGCCGGGAAACTTCTGCTTCAACTGTGAGAAACTCACGCGCTCATCTCCATCTCAAAAGGTAATCGGGAAATCCTCCAGGATCTCCAGCAAGTCCTCGGGCAGGATTTCCTTGATCCGACGCGCCGCGTCTTCGGGAACCTGACCGCCCAGAGCTTCCGCCACACCGCCGGCGATGCAGGCCAGGGTGTCGGCGTCTCCACCCAGGGAAACGGACAGACGGACGGCATCCTCCCAGTCATCCGCCTCCAGGGCGCAGACCAGGGCCTGGGGCACGGTTTCCTGGCAGGATTCGGTGAAACTGTAATCAGGACGGATTTCAGCGACGGTGCGATCCAGGTCGTAGGCGAAGCGCCCGGTCAGTTCCTTGCGAATCGTCTCGGCATCGGCCCCCTTGCGGGCCAGGAAAATGGCCAGGGCCGTAGCCTGCGCTCCCTTGACCCCTTCCGGATGATCGTGGGTCACCATCGCCGAGCGTTCGGCTTCCTGCAGAACATCCTTTTCATCATTCAGCCCGAACCCGACGGGACTGACCCTCATCGCCGATCCGTTGCCCCAGCTGTTGTAGGGCCGCGGATCATCGCCGGTCAGCCACTCCTTGAACCGGAGACCGTATCCGGCAAGGGGATACAGGCGGCCGAAGATGCGATAGTTCTCGGAGTAGTCGCCGTCGGTCATCAGGGTGAAAGCGGTGGCCAGGGTCAATACCGTGTCGTCGGTGAACTTTGATTCGGAAGAGAAAAGCGGAAAATCCGTGGTCTTGATGGGATTGAATTCGTAGGGGGAACCGATAATGTCTCCGCCGATGGCTCCGATCATCTTGTTAAACCTTTCCTGGATAGACCCATGATCCCGCCATCGCGGGCGAGGTCATTCCTCACGGGGGAACAGTTCCCCGTTTTCATCAAAGTAGTGCTCCTCGGACTGGAATTTGAACACCTTGTCCGCGCCCTCCATGAGAACAAAAATGTAAGCTGCGTGGAAGCCTTCGTAGAGTACGGGTCCCAAGCTGTATGGCTGAGAGGAATCACCCTTGATCTTGAAGGAGGTCATGTACTCGCCCAGGGGGCTGAAAATCTGGATGCGGCTGTTGTTGGAGTCGGCCACGAATATCCTGCCCGACCCGTCCACCGCCAGGGCCAAAGGCTGATCAAACTCGCCCTCGGCCACGCTGGGGCCGCCTACCCAGTCGGTCTGATCACAGGTCGCGGCATTACCCAGGACATAGTCGGCAGCCGGGGAGATTTCGCAGGTCTTTTCATCGAAAATAACAGCCTTGCCGGCCCAGGCGGAATAATATATGGGCTCCTCGGGATCCTCGGGATCCTCAGGTTCATCAGGTTCATCAGGGTTGAAAAGTTCAAGCTGTGTAGGGTCTGTATAGTCGGGATCACTATCGAAGCGGATCACCCAGTTACGGTCCGGATCCTTCTCGCATACCAGCAATCTGCCTTCGAGATCCCGGGCCAGACCCGCCGGTTCATGAACCGAGCGGACTCCGCCGCCTTCGGGCCAGGCCAAGGCCCCATACGGAACCATCTGACCAGGTATGTTCAAGTCCACGGGCAGTTCACAAAACACTTCGCAGCGATGGATCAGGCCGAGGACCGGATCCGTCAGGTAAAGGAAGGTACAACCACCATTGTATGTCGAATCCACTCCAGCCGTACTTGTGACCATCGAGCTTACTTCCTGCACTAACGGTAGGACCCCTAAGCCAATAACCTCCAGCTGGCTGCTGTCGAAGATTTTCACTCTTTTGGTCTGTTGCTCCCAGACAAAGACCATGCGTCCCGTTTCGTCGACGCACAGGGCCCTTGGATCATCGAACAGATCCACCGAGGCAAGATTCTCGTACCCGGGACTCCGTTTCGTCAACGAATTGGAGGACAAAACGAAGAGATTACCCCACCCGGTGGCCAAGCTGACCACTCCCACCTCATCCAGGGTATCTACGGGGGAATAGGCCAGGTTCGCCCACACCCCACTGGGCTCGGGAATGGCAATCTTTTCGCCGCAGCCGGGCAACAGGGCAAAGAGCGCAATAACGGAAATAAAACCGGCTAAAACCGTCAACCGCTTCATCGCGACCTCCTCCGCCAGGCATCGGGATCCTTGAGCCGGAACAGCGGAGAAAGATCGACCGAAACGTAGTGGATCCCCCCGAAGTTGCCCATGTCGTTGAAGGCGTAGTCCACCTTGATCAGGAATCCCTTACGCTTCAACTGAACTCCGAATCCACCGGAGAGGCCGCCCTCGTCCCGGCTCGTCTCATAACCGCCGCGCAGAAAGAGCCTGGACCTCAGCCCCAGCTCGCTGCCGAAGCAGAAGCTCTCCTTGTAATCGGATGGGTGGCTGAAATCCATGGTGGTCAACAGGTTCACTTCCTCGCCAAGTGACCAGGTACGAGCTGTCCCGAAGGCACCCACCGTCGGGGCCGGGAAGCTTTGGAAATCCGTGATGGAAGCGTTGTCGATGGGAACATCTGCGGGTGATCCATCCAACTTCAAATCGCTTCCGAAATTTCTCACGGAAAAACCGACCCGTGCATCGCCCCAACCCAGAAAGTAGAAGATCCCCATATCGGCCAGGACGGTCTTGATCTGGAACTGATCCAGGTTCTCCTGGAAATATTTGACCGTGCCGCCGATCGAGAAGCGATCGGTCATGGCCCTGGCCAGCGTCAAACCCATGAAAAACTGGTTGGCGTTGAAAGTCGAATCGGTCCCGTTGGGATGATATTCGTCCGTACGCAGGATCTCCCCCGAGCGCAGAGTGCCCATGGACAGGCCCAGACCGAAATTCTGCCCACGACCGTGGAAGGCGAAGTAGTCGATATCGATGTCTGCGGCATACTCCATGTGGCTGGCGAAGAAATTCTTCAGGCCCGGAGTACGGACAATGCCCGCCGGATTCCAGAAGGGAGCCGAACCATCGCTGGCCAGGGCTGAATAGGCCTTGCCCAGGGCAACCGCCCGGGCACCCACGGGAATGCGCAGGAACAGACCACTGGTCGTGCCCACATTTTCCTCTCCGAACAGACGGATTATCTCACTCGCCTTTACCGGCAGGGCAGTACCAACAACCAACAACATTGAAACGAGCAGAATAATTCTTTTACTGGTTGAAATTACCATTGGTAGCTCGCCCCCCAGAGGATAATCCGAGGATTTTCTATGTAGCTGGGATTTATTACGCCCTTGGCGTAGGCCTCGCTGTCCGTGGAGACGAAAATCCGTTCGTCGGGAACGCTCCACCTCTCCTCCCAGGCAGGATTGTAATCACCCAGCTGGTATCCATCTCCGGTAAATGTGTTCACCCGGCGGTAATTCTGGTGGTTGAGAAGATTTCTTGCCTCAATGTAGATGGTTACCTTCTGTCCGTGGCTGAATCTCCAGAATTTATTGAAACGAAGATTGACCGTACTCTTCCAGGGTCCTACTTCACCGTAGCGATCGCCCTGGTCATAGTCACTCAAGCCGACATAGGTCAATTGGGTATAACGTTGGCCGGCCTCGGCCCGGGCCAGCAGGTTTACACTCCAGTTACCGGGCATCGTCCACTTGGTGGCCCCGACGCCGACGAAGGGGAAAGACGTCCCCAATGTCGGATAGGCCAACGGCAACCTCGGTCGTTCCTTATCGAACACCGTGAAGTCCACGTTCAAGCTGGTGGTCCAGGGCTTATCCCAGATCAGAGGATTACGCTTGAGCCCGCCGATGCTGACATCCTGCCCATCCAGTGCCGCTCCACCGTAAATAGCCTGCAGATAGGCTTCGTTCGCATCGCTGTTGGTTCCGCTGGAGCGTTGAAATTCCAGGCTGTAGGAACCGCTCAGCCAGCGGGTGGTCCGCTTGATGATGGACAACTCGGCGCCCAGGCTGCGGGCCGAGTCGCCGTTGAAGTAGCGTACCGGCTCGATAGTTACGAGCTGTGTGTCCGTCGTATCGGGTGTATCCGCCGCGCCGATGTCCACGGACCCCATCGAAACACTCTTGGCGTAGTCGTAGATGTCCCGATTGAAGAAGGTCACTCCCATGGACCACAGGCCCCCGAATTCGTGCTGGATACCCGTCTCGTATTCCACCGTTACCTTGGGGTCCAGATTCGGGTTGCCCAGCAGCTGCACCTCGGTGGCGCGTTGCGCTTCCAACTGCGGATAAACGTAGGCGAAACGAGGCCACTGGTTGAAGTGACCGTAGTTGAAGAAGAACTTGTCCCGCTCCGTAAAGGGGAAGCTCAGGCCCAATCTGGGAGAAATACGTGACTTCCACCGGCGGCCCAGCGCGGGAGACGTGTTGGCATAGAATTCATCGACCATGTCGTCGTAGATGAAGAGGTAGTCGTCGGAATTCTCCATGACCTTCTCCACCTCCTTGCCGGGAGCCCAGACATCGCCCCGCAAGCCGACGTTCACAATCAGGCCGCGGTACTCGATGGTATCCTGGAAGAAGGCAGCACCGACGACCGGATGGGCCACGAAGATGTCCTCTTTGATACCCAACTTTCCGGCCGGTGGCTTACCCAGAGCCGTCTGCAGATCGATAAGCTGCATTTCGGTAAAAGAGAGGTCGAATCCCCCCTTGAATTTATGCCGATTGGACTTCATGAACGAGTACGTTCCCTTAACCGTGTAGCTCTCGGAATAGTGATCGTGCCAACGGTCGGCGCTCCCATAGGATTGGCTGTATTCATCCCTCGACATGTCGATCTGGCCATAGGTCAGAAAATTGTCATTGCCGTTGATGTTGGCGTGAAGCCGGTTGAAGTTCCGGCCCAGGGTGAGCTCCCACCAGGATTCATCATTCAGAACCTGTCGGTAATAAAGCTGGGTCAGAATATTCTCGGTCGTGAAGACCATGTAGTTGTCCAGATTATCCATGAAGGGCCGCGGATAACCTTCGCCCGGTAAGTTAAAGCCCTGACTGATTCCAAGCTGCCGGGTCACATTCAGGTTCAATTTGTTTTCCGGATTGATGTTCCAGGTCCACTTGGCCATCCCGTTCCATGAGTTCTTCTGACGAGGCGCCCAGAATTCATCTTGATAGACCGGCGACTGGAGGCGCACTTGTCTGCTGTAAATGGGCAAATAGCCGTCGCGAATATCGGCCGAACCGCTGACCAGGAAATATTGCTTTCCGGGCAGACCCAGTCCAATGGCACGCAGCGCCGAACCGATTGGATCCGGTCCGGAAAGGGAAAGTTTGACGATGTCGATGTTGTTCGACTCGGTGTAGTTGGTAAGATCGCGCCAGTCGCGCGGATCGTTCTTCACCACTTCATGAAGGTAATCCCGCTTGAAGCTCGCCCTCCCCTCGTAATGGTCTTTCCCCTCTTTGGTCGTAACTTTCACCACACCCGAAACGGCCTGGCCGTACTCCGCGTTGAAGCCACCGGTCAGCACCTCGATTTCGTTGATGATCGAAGCATCGATCTGATAGCCGTAGCCACCGCCGGCCAGCGGATCACTGACCGACATCCCGTCGACAATGAACGCAGTATCATCGGCCCGCCCCCCGCGGATGTGAATCTCATTGTCCTGCAGGGTAACGCCGGGCTGTTGGGCCACCATGTCCACCATCTGGTCCAGGGGCATGGCCTCCATCTGCCGACTGCTCAGGAAATGCGCGCTGCCGGTTCTTTCCACTTCGACCAGCGCCCGTTCGGCGGCCACTACGAAAGGCTCGGCCATGATGGCCTGCACCTCGAGGTGGAAGTCCACGTTGAGGACGTCGCCGGGACCCAGGGTCACCGTTTGCGACCCGATCCCGTAGGAGATATACGAAGCCTTGACCGTGTAGGTGCCCGGAGCCAATCCCCGCATGATGTAGAATCCATCGGTAAAGGCCATCGTTCCGATATTGGTGCCGGAGATGAAGACGTTGGTGTAGGGCATCGAATCACCCGACTCGTCGTCGAAGATCCGACCCTTCACGGTGGCCGGTGCCAGCGGAGCATCAGCCGCAACACGGGCACGACCCTGGGCCCAAGAGGGACAAGAGAAAGCCAGCACGAGCAGCACCGCGCCGACATGGGTCAGTATTTGCCGGAGCAACAGGTTCCTCACTGGGGAACTACCTCCAGCTCATGTTCCAGAATCGCCTGCAGGGCCAGAACAGTTGGATTGGTATCCGTGACATCACTGGGATCATAAAAATTCTCGGGTGTGAAGCCCAGAACAACCACTCGGGCGGGCCCAGACCTTCTCACGGGCCAACGGGCCCCTATGTCCGGATCCGGTGGTCCAGTTCTCCCACCTCCATAGCATCCCGCGCAAAATTCCATCTTGAAATTAATCTCAGATTGGCCCACCAACGGATCCAGGATTATCGCCTTCAATTCGGGATAAACAGACTGGGAGGTCATGGGCAAAAGATCCGTTGGCAACGGCACCCCTCGCACCTGTTTTCCCTCGGGGATCGTCACAGACTTGGTCAGGGTACTGGTGGATTGGACTTTCAATACATTCGCGTGGAACGATGGACTCAAAGTGCTGGAGCCCCCGGTTATCGTGGGTGAAAAAACAAACAACTTACCCGGTTCCGCGCCACCAAGACCGTTGACGTATGCATCCAAAACCGGAGTGTCTTTGCTCGTGGCCTGCTTGAGGAATGTGCTGGCGCCACCGCTGTTGCCCCAGATCACCAGGTCGAACTTGCAGAAAGTTTCAACCAACATACTTGGTTTGTCGGGGAACTGGGTCCAGAACCTATACACATCCCAACCGTCGTCCCCGTAGGTCAAGTCAAGGGCTTCGCTGAACACCGTGGGTACTCCGCCCCCTTCTTTCACAAAGAGCACTCGGCTGCCGGGCTGACCCTTCGGCGCCTTGACTACCCACTCGTACTCGAAGTGGGTGTCGGCATTCGCTTCGTCAACCACCGAAACGGTCAGCGTGCGCGGATCTCCCGGTTCCACCTCTGTTAAGAATATCTCGAAGTGGTGAACCTGCTCGTCCGGATCACTGAACGGAACCCTGATCCACTCGGTTTCCGCATCGGCCAGGGGATCGTCATAATCGCGGGTAATTTCCGGCACGGTTTCCGAAACATCACTGGCTAGAGTGTATCGAAAGAATTTGTCCATCGTACTGGAACCATCCGGATCAAAGGCAAAGAGCCGGAAGTTGTTCACACCCCAGTTCCAGTATGTGTATTCGTCTTCCCCCACCAAATCACGTTGTAGATTGTGCCGGTGGTCGAAATCACTCTCGAAGTTTATCACGGGCGGAAAATTCGTCAGGGGTATAAGCTGTTTCAGAGTATCGCTCAGGGCACCCATGTTGTCTTTACAGACCAGATATATGGTGGCCTCGGCCTGACCGAATTCATCGGTCTCGAAGGTCATGGTGGTATCGGTATCCTGGGTGACCGCCCAAGGCGAGGGCACGTTTCGGTCAGTCCTGATCGAAACATGAAATTCAGTGATCCAACCGTCCTTATCGTTCCCGCTCCAGAAAAAGGTCCGTTCATTGTAACTCGTCGCCGTCAATTCGGCTTCCGGGTCGACTGGGGCGGCGAACAGCCGGGCGACGGGCGCCTCGTTGGGAGCGGTCGAAGGATCGAACGGATCGTTCGCTGTACAACCGACGAAAATCGCCCCTGTGCAGAAAACTGCCAGGATCAGCCCGCCGACCGAGGTCGTCCCCCAAGGGCGAAAAAAGCGATGTTTACCGGCTGACCGTTTCATTTGATGATCACCAGCTTTCCACGTTGGATCTCCCCGGTAGTCAGATCCTCAACCACATAAATATATAACCCCGAGGCAATGGCCCGAACAGGTTCACTCAACAGATCCCAGTCTTCCTTGCCGTCCACCGGGTCGTCGTGATGCAGGGTCTTGACCAGGTCACCGGCCAGATTGAAGACCTGGATCCGGCACTTCTCAGGCAAGCCGGTGAACCAGATTTTCCGGCCTGTCTCAATTTCGCCCAGCCCCGACTCGAAGTCCGATGTCACCCGATAGGGATTGGGATACACACCCACGGATCTCGGCTGGTCGGCCAAAATGGGCGCGGGTGCCGGCCCGGGATAAATCTTCTCGGCGTTCTGGAAGAATCCGCTCTGAAAAGCGGGTTGCCCCGAAACCTCGTCCGTCAGACTGAACGAGACCACTGAATACCAGTAGGCGTGACCTTCCTTCAGGGTCGAATCGATGAATTCCCGTTTCCCGTCGAGAGTTAACTCGGGCAGGCCCGTGTTGAATCCCCGTTCATCGATCTTGTCGAACTCGGCCAGCAGGACGGATTGCTCAATCGGATCGCCGGAGAACGCTTCCCCCTCGTAACGGAAAATTCGGTACCCCTGGAAGTCGGGCCGGTTGCTGGTCTTGTTGATGTGGTGTTCGGGAACCCGCAAGGCGCTGGTAATGGGCAAGGATTCTCCCGTATCAGGATCGATATCGATTCCAGGCTCCCAGCGAATGATCACTGAATTGTCCTCGTAGGCGAATTCGAGCAGGGGAGAGGGGGGCCCCGAAGGTAGGTCGAAACCGGTATCGTAGGCCACCTGGGCCACCAGACTATTCTCCAGCAGACTCAGAGAATCGGCGCCGCAGGTCACGGCAAAGGTTATGGTGAGGGTATCGTCCGGAGCCCAGGACGGAAACGGCCCCGTGGACAAGAGGCTGACCCAGTTCCAAGCCGTTGTAAAATTGACATCCTGGGTATTTTCGACGTCGAAATCCCCGTTGCTCATCAACTGATATTTTCCAATCAGTTCCGTGTTCGTATCACCGGGATCGGAATAAATATCGTCCTGGTCGGGCACGTTGCGAAAACGCCAGGCGTTGTACGAGACCGGCCGTTTGCCTTCTTCCGGCTCCGGATCGTGGCTTGTGCCCAGCAGGCGTACACCCACCCAACTGGTCGCCATACCCAACTCACCATCATCATCACGTTCGTAGGTCATCCAGATATCGGGATCGCCAGCCAATGTGCAACGTTCCGGCAAGCCTAGGCCTTTCGGTCCCCAAGCCCCATTGAAATCATCCTCAAAGTTCCACCTGGTATCTCCGGAGTCGTCCCAAGGATTGGTAATTTCCGTGTTGCCAACGGTGGTGTCGGCCCAGAAGCCCAGGTAGACGTCGCGCAACTCCGTACCGCTGATATTGGCGATGGAGTAATCGAGAATCACAAAGTCGTCAGCGTACGCGTTTTCCCAGGCCAGGACCCGCATCGTGACATCCAGACCCAGCTTGTAGTGGTTCCCCGATTCAGGTTCGTGATAGTCGTTGAAGTAAAGCTCTAAATGCTGGCTGGCCAGGGCACTCTCATTATAATTAGGCGAGTTCTGGTTGTTGGACCAGATCTTCACGGGCTCTTCGGTGTCATTTACAAACTCCCGAACTTCGTCGCCTGCCTCCAGGCTTACGGCGTCCTGCGCTCCGGTCGAAACGTGGGCCTTGCCATCGGAGGCAATGGCACCCACCCACAAACCGGCACGGTAGATATGCTCGACGTTGCTGAACAACGGGTACTGACAGGAAGGAAAATAAGGCTTGCTCCAGGCGTGGCCGACGTAACCCAGATTGGTCACGTTCAAACCAATGTAACCCACATTGGTCACCAGGTCGGTGACGGGGCCTTCCTGGGCCAAGGCGACCGAAGGAATACAAATCGGCAAAACCAGCAACAGTACCAGGAAGGCCGACAACTCAAGAACAACCAGGAGACGAAGCAAAATATCCTCCAGGGGGAGGGTCAAAACAGGACCCGATTTCTCAATTCCACGGGAATTGCGGGTTGGACAAATTAGCCCAAACCTCCCTGCCCTGTCAATGGTTCAGTAAATATTGGCCTAACATTGGGAAAATGTCGACTTGCACGGACCCAAGTACATATGGAGAGAAGATATCGCTGACTCTACTTTAAGGCGAAACATAGTCTGTCGTCAAAAAATCCGACCTAATGTAAATTAACTTCCTGCCGAAACCTATTCGAGGGCTGGCAACAAACTAATCCTGGAAACACCACACAATTTCTTTGCAGGAAGGCTGCTCAATGAAAACCAACAGGGTCAAAATCTTCATCATGCTGGTGATGCTATTTTCCTTTGGAGCCTGCTCCGAAGATTCGTCTACAAACCCGACATCATCGGTTCCTGATTTGACTGAAGACCCGACCACCGATCCGACTCCACCGGCTGTGGACTTCCAGACTATAGCCATTAATTTGTTCGAAGCAGCCAAGGGTGTCGCCCCGTCTTTTGCCGAAACGACAACGAAGGCAGCATCGGAGCTTGAGGATCCCATGGAATACTTGTTCAACACCTTCCGGATGTTCGATCCGGAGATTCACCAGGGCATAATCGACGGCTCGAACTTCTTTCGGGTACTCTTCGATATGGACGAAAGCCTGGAGGACATTTTCGATATAACGGAAGCTATCGACCCGGTAGTGATTCAGGAACCCTTCGAGTTCGGGAATTCCATTACCTATGATCATGCTGCCAATACACATGAGGATGAAGGGACCGGAAACATCTACGATTCCGGATATGCCTATACCCTGGAAGGCGAAACCATTCACTTCCTGGTCACATACCGGATCAGTGAAGATGAGGGTACCCATATAACGATGGGCCAGCTTCAAGGGTCATACGATATGGAAGAGGGCGACGTTGACCTGGCTATGATTTACCTGGTCGAATACAATGGCGAGGAATATTACGTTGTCCGCAACGAGATCGCAGGCAATGAGTTGACCCACGAATTCGAGTTGCGGATGGCCATATCCGGCAGCCATGGGGGTGGATCGGCCATCGTGGGCAAAGGGATATCCCAGGGTGAAAACGCCTTCTTCCTCCTCAAGATGAACTATGGATATGAGTTGGCGGAAGCGGGAGAACGGTACTACGTATTTCCTGCGGATGCTGACGAAACCTTCCTGCAGGAAATGGATCGCGAGGGTCTGCAGTATGAAGATCTTCCCGTCGAAGTAGCCGATTACCAGGCGGACATTCAAAGCAAGGCGCTGTTCGTCCCTGCTGATTTACCGACGGGTCATGTTGATTTCAACGACAGCGATATTTCACTGGATTTCTAAGTGGACGACTTTTGTGCTCCCCGCTGGGAGCACAAAAAAATTCGGTCGTCGAGCCCCTGGGCCCGGCGACCGAATTACTCGAAGAACTACTTCAATAAGGTGACGCGCCTGGTATCCGTCAGATCTCCCACGGTCAACCGCGAGAAATAGACTCCCGAGGCCAGATCCGCTGGTCGCCAACTGATTTCATATCGCCCGGCGGACTTCTCCTCGTCGACAAGGGTAGCTACCCGGCGTCCGGACACGTCAAACACTTCCAGTCGCGTCCGTCCCGGATTTTCCAGGCTGAAGACGATGGTCGTACTCGGATTGAAGGGGTTGGGATAGTTACTACCCAGGCCGAAGTGCAGCGGCGCCAGCTCGCCCAGTGCCGAAACACCGTCGACCTCTACGGCTGCAACCATAACCAGGGTATCAACCGAACAGGCATTGCCGACGATCAGGGTCACGTCGAACAGGCCCTCGGTCAGATAGGTGTGCGTCGGGTTGGCTACCGTGTCGGTGCTCGCGTCACCGAAGTCCCATAACCAACTGGTCGGGTCACCGGCGGAAGCATCCGTGAAAGTCACTTCGAGAGGTGCTGCACCCAGGGTATCGGAAACAGTGAAGGCAGCGGCTACCGGCATTTCCACGACCACGGCACCGGCTACGGTCACGGTGTCCGCGTCACTTTCGCTGGTGACGATCAACCGCACGTCGAAAACACCTGGTGTCGTATAAGTGTGGGTCGGACTTGCCTCGGTACCGGTAGCACCATCGCCGAAGTCCCAGGCCCAAGCAGTGATCGAACCGGTGGACTCGTCGGTGAATTCAACCTCCAAAGGCGCGCAGCCGGTTGCTGGCGAGAAACTGAAATCAGCCACCGGCGCGGTAGACGGAATCACGAGGATCAGGTTCGGAACCGTCAGGAATTCCGATCCACAGGAATTGGTGACGGTCAAAGTGATGGAAAAAGCGCCCGAGGTGTTGAAAAAGTGGGTCGGACTCTGCAGTGTCGAGCTGCCACCATCTCCAAAATCCCACAACCAACTGGTCGGATCACCGGTGGAAGTGTCTGTGAAATCAACACTTTCCCCTGCGGAAATAAACTCGGGATATTCTACCGATGATGTGAATGATGGACTCGGCGCAGCTCCCACGATGATATAACCAAACTTGACGATGGAGTCATCGCCATCGGGGCTGGTGACCGCCAGGCCAACATCGTAGACGCCTGGGTCGGAATAGGTGTGGGAGGGGTTCTGGCTGATGCTCTGCATGCCATCACCGAAGTTCCATACCCAGCTGTCGATCGGACCCGTTGATTCGTCCGTGAAATTCACCGTAAAGGGTGAGCAACCCGTAGTGTCGTCTGCAATGAAGGCCGCTAACGCGCCCGGAGGAACAACAGCGCCCACGGCTTCGGCCGCGTCCACCATGCCGTAGCCGGAATAGCGATCCCAGCCAACTCCGGATTCCACATTCTGGATGTCAATAGCCGTGCCCACCAGTTGGGCGCGAATCTGATTCGGGGTAAACGAGGGATTGGCCGATTTGATCAAGGCACACACCCCTGCAGCATATGGTGTGGCGCATGAAGTGCCGTTGAAAAAACTACTGTAATCACCGTGTTCGTATCCATCATTACCCTGGATGTCCGTAGTCGGCAGGATAGTCGGCGCGATGATGTCCACAGCGCCCTGATGATCCTGTACAGTGCTGCCGTAGTTGGAACCCCACCAACGTTCACCGTCACAGGTGTAGCCGTTGGGATCAGTGCTGACCCCGGGGTTGCATTCGTCGATATCGCTGCTCGATCGCTTGCGGTCGCCACAGGGCGAGGCCGCGCCAACGCCAAGGACCAGGGGATGGTAGGCCGGATAACCGATCTGGCTGAAATTCTCGTTGCCCGTTGCCGCCAACAGGATAAGCCCATGGTTATACGCATAGGTGATGGCCTCGTCTGTGGACGAATACGAGGTCGTCGCGGCCCCTAAACTCATGCTGATGATGTCGGCACCGTTGTTTGCCGCATAGTAGATGGCACTGGTAACGTATGATAAGGACATGCTGCCAGATGAATTGGCCACTTTCAAGGGCATGATACTACTGCCGCCGGCGACACCAGCCACACCCAACAAGTTGTCGGCAATGGCCGCAGCCACCCCGGCACAAGCAGTTCCGTGACCGCCGACATTGGAGCTGTCGTCCTCGGGATTGCTGTCGTTGTCTCCAAAATCATAACCTGTAACCTGGAGTAGATCAGGGTGCCCAGGATCCACGCCCGTGTCAATGATAGCGATCACCACACCACTGTCTCCGTATCCTTGCTCTGCACCCCAGGCCGCATGTGCATTGGAATCGAAACTCGGAGTGCCTACTCCGGCCAGGGTGTGCTCGTAGCTGCCGCCCCAGTCGAAACCTGGCAGCTGCACGGTATTGTTGTGTCCCCAATGTGCCGAGTGCATGGGATCGTTGGGGATCACGGCGGGGAAAACCACCAGATCGGGCAAGGCTTCGGCCAGATTGGCATCGCCAGCCAAACGCTTGGCCACCGCAGGTACGTCCGCACCGGAGGCCAGATCCAGGATAAACCAGCGGTTTGCCCCCAGATCCACCGCAGCAGCCTTGTTGGCCGCTTCGGGGAAGGCAACCCGCAGACCGACCACCGAAGTCTCATCCAGGGCCTTATCCAACGAGACGATGCCCGTCCTGGACATCTGCCCGAATGTCTTTTCCCCGGGATTGGGCAAACTGGCCTTCTGCATTCCCTCGACCGTAAACTTAACAAGCACACGGTCCGGCACCCATTGCTGTACCATTGGGGCGGATTCTACAAAACCGTCCTGCACGGGAGCAAACGGACGTTCGTTACTATCTGATGCCACCGCAAAACCCGATATCAGTATTAGGGACAATGCAATGATGAGAACGGCAAGCTTCCGCATTTTGACCTCACTATGGACATTGAATGGAGGAAATAGACTTATTGATTTGAAGTAATGATAAACAAAAATAATCACATAAGAATCACAATATTCAAAAACAGCCAATTATCCCGATATCTCCACACAATTATCCAACGCTACAGGTGGAACTTTCACCGCCGGTACCGAGCCAGGAATTGCTCGGCACGCTGCATCAACTCCGGTCGATCCGGAAGAGCGAAATCCGCCAGATTGTTCTCCAACATTGAGATACCCGCTTCCGTGTCTCCCATTTGGAAACAGATATATGCGTAGTTCAAGCGCAATTCGGCCACTTTTGGAGCCAATTTCGATTGAGTCCCTACGTCCTGTAATTCCGAAAGCCCCAGTTGCAGATATTCGCGTGCTGGAAAATACTCGTGATCCTCGGCAAACAATCGGGCAACCTCCGAAGCCAGGTTGGCGCTCAAGAAGTGATCAGTCCCCTGTCGTGCCGCCTCCAATTGTGGCAATAGGTCCATGATTCGGGGGTCTTTTATCATTTCCTGCGGAGAAAGCGTCATGTCGAGCCTGAAAATTCTTGCATGATCGTCCCGATGGAGCAAAGTGACCCCGGCAGCATCATCAAGACTCAGCAGCCAGGGTTTGTCCTCGTGATAAAAGAGTTCGAAATCGCTGACAGCTATCAACTCGGCACCCGACGCCGCCACCCTTTGTAGAAACTCGCCGGCGCTGCCGAGAACCGAGGGATAAGGCGCCCAAGGCAAGCCGGAGTAGAAGGCAAGGTGCGGTTTCCGCGCCATCAAGGTGGGTACGGCGGACCCGTCCCCGGGGAAGTTGCGTTGCAACACCGAGGCTGTCCCCGGAACCCACTCCGGACAACGTTCGGCATAATACCGCTCGCCGTCCGTGATGATTTTGATCTGCCACCCGATCAACAGCACCAGCACAACAACTGGAAGTACCCTGCGTGGCCCGGTCAGACGCCAGTTCCAAAGCACCAAGGAGGCTCCAAGAGTATAGGCCGGCAGCAGGGGAAAGAGGAAACGCGGCTGGTGATATACCAAACACATCGCCAAAAAATACAATGCCTCAAGGGCCAGGAAAACGGCAAGTCGCCGATCCCGGATCCGCAGGGCAATGACCATAAGGCCCAAACCGGCCAGGACTCCGAGAGGCCAACCCAGGGTCCCCAACAAATCCCGGGAAAGGTGGCCGGGAATATTGGTCAAGTAGGTCCCCAGAACGCCGGCGGGGTCCTCGCGAAAGACCTCTGCCATACTCGTCGGTGGCTGAGACTCTACCGAGCTGCCTTGCTGCCCAGGCGTATAGAACTCCTCGACGAAAATGTTTTCCAGGTGGCGTGTTGATGTCCAGCGCCCGGTTTCAACCAGGTTTGTCGCATACCACGGAGCAACGACCACCGCGAAGACAGAAACGTAGAGTAGACTCCGAACCAACCGACGCTTCAAATCACTCACGGCGGGCCATACGGAGAGTAAAACAACCACCGCAGAAACAGGCAGGATCAAACCGTTGTAACGGGTCAGGAATGCGAATCCGGCCAGAAGGGCGCTACCCGCCAAATCGCGATTCCGCACCCCCTCGCCCAGGAGCAAAGATATCGACCCCAGATAGAGGGTGAAAAAAAGTAGATCCGAAGATCCCTTGTGGGTGTGAAAGAAAAACTCATAGACCAGCGAGAGCAGAACAACTCCGGTGATCGCTTCGACACGCCCGCGAAACCGAAACAGAAGACGATGGACGATCACCAGACCCACGCCTGCACAAAGAATGTTCAACAGCACACCACTGTCGTACCAGTCGCCCCCCAGCATCCGAACCACCGGATGGAGTATCGCCAAAACAAAGGAATAGAACGGCCCCTTGTAGGGATAATTAAGGACCGAGAAATCGCCGGAGTGGATCTTCTGGGCAGCGACTACCAACTCTCCGTAAAAATCGGTCTCCACCCCGATATCACCCACCGGACAGCAGTAGACGTGAAGCAACCAGGCAACCCCTCCGATCAGGACTGAATAGACCCACGGAAAAAGGTCATCCAAGGTTCGCCGCGAATGTGGATTCGTCATTGCTTTCATCCTGAATGGTTCATCATAACGACCCATCCTTGGCAACAATGTGTCTCTGCAAAGCGCAGGAAACACGGCCAGCAGGATTAGGCGGGTTTGAAGGGAAAGTACTCTTGATGCCTCGGGAAGTCCAACATCGACACTCCACATCGGAAGAGACATTGCTCCAAAGGATTTTCAGAATACTTGGGATCCGGTGACTGATAAATTTTGAGTGTTCCTGGTTTGGGAGGGGCATTTCGGCCAATCGTCGGTGCCGCCTATTGACCGCGGGATAATATGGTGGATTTCCAAAAACCTGGCGTGGTTGCAACCCGGTCGCTGGCACTGATACCTGTCGCGGGCCAAAACCAAACGCCTGGTGGCCGGCGGGATGGAGGTTATATTTCACCCACCTGGTCGGCTGGTTTGGCAGTCGCATTGGGCTCTGTTTAGTTCCGTTTCGGATAATTCCAATTCCCCTCTGCTGGTTTGAACGGTGGCCTTTTCACAATCCGGACACAGGTGAATGTGGATTTGGGCTGGGGGTCCGGCTGATTTTTCCGGCGAACGCTTCCGGGGAAAATTTCTTGTTCCCGATCGTTCCTCGAAACTGTCCTCATTTCCCCCGCCGGTGTTCCCCCGGGGGAAGGATTTTTCGCGAGTCTGTTCGACATCCCGAAGGCCAGAATTTACCTCAATATATGACGCCATAAATTCCAACAGAGCCTCCACCTTGTCGGCCGGAGCGCACCCTTGTTTTCTGATCTGCTCCCACATCGCCTCGTACAGTGCAAACTGGGTTGGTGACATTTCCATGCTCACCCGTACCGGCACCACGGCAACCGGGCGTTGTTTTGGAACCGGAAGCAATGACGGTTGTCCAGTCGCCTGGTCGGCAGCCTCCTTCTTGGCCCGTTTCACTTCACGTTCCAATTTCCGGCGGGGATTTTCCAGGGCGAATTTGAGCCATTCATCCTGATTGTTCTCGTCTGTTACCTTCACCAATTCCCTGGCATGTGTGTAGCCCAGTTTTCCTGATTCCAACTCCCGATACAGCTTGCGGTCGAGAATCTCCCCAAACCAGAGCACTGCGTTCTGCTTGGCCTTATCCATGGTGCCAATTGCTGTTTTCAAAGCGGAATGGGTCTCGGAGGCCGACTGTCCGGCGCAGAATTCTTTCATGATTTTCCTTTGGATATTCAATCAAATTGGGGTGACCGGGAGGTCGCACTTAATATAGCGTACAAAAGACGAAATGACAAGTTAAAACCCTGAGAAACATGGAATTAATTTTGACTGTATTTAGAAATTCCGCTTTTTACCAATATATTTTGAGCATCACCCCCATTTTGGATTATGATTTATCCATGGTGACAATCGAAATCATCCTCACCGACTCACTGGCCCTCCTGGTAGCAGGATCGTTCCGCTCAAATGTGCTCAAGCCGGAGTCCCAAACGGGTGCCAAGAGCCTTCACATCAAACGCAGTCTTGCCGCGGAAACCAGCATCAAGGATGCCATTGAGGCGGTGGGAATTCCCCACTGCGAGATTGGGCAGATCCGGGAACGGGCTCCCGAAGACGGCCAATCCCCGTCCCCGGCCACCGCAGCCCCTGTTGTATTGCGGCACCTTGACGACCCCGTCCGAGACGGGGACATTCTGGAAATTCGGCCGCAGCCGTCACGGGCATTGACCCAACCGCGCTTCCTCTGCGATCAGCACTTGGGCAAACTGGCCCGGCTGTTGAGAATCCTGGGCTTCGACACATTATGGACACCGACCTGGACTGAACCTGAGATCGCACGACTCGGAGTCAACGACCACCGGGTCGTACTTTCCCGCAGTCGGTCCCTGCTAAAACGCAGGGAGATGGACCAAGCTCAGTTGATCGTTTCTGACGATCCTGATACCCAGGTCTCCGAAGTTATCCGGCGTTGGTTCCTCGCCGGAAAAGCCAACCTTTTCGGTCGCTGCAGTCGCTGCAATGGTACCCTTCGTCCGGTGGAAAAATCGGATGTCGCTGCGCGCATCCCCCCAAAAACGGCACGCTGGCTAAATGAATACTATCTTTGCATCGATTGTGACCAACTATTTTGGAAGGGTACCCACGTTCTGGCATTGACCGAACGCTTGGATAAAATCCTGGCTCGGTGCAGTCAACCTAGCGGGAAAGAAAACGGATCCGGGGAATAATGGCCTCCAAGCTTACCCACACCAGGAGCATTACCAGAGATTTGGACCCCTTGATCCTGGGCGATCTACCCTTTTGGCGGTTCGCCGCCCTTTTTCAATCCAGTGGCCACAGCTTCCTGCTGGATAGTGCATTGGCTGATGGCAAGCTGGGTCGGTTCTCCTTCCTGGGAGGCGAGCCCGTCGCGGTCCTGACCGCACATCGAATTCCCGCCACCACTGGACAAAGCAATTCAAATTCCAACATTTCAAGTTTCAACATTTCACATTCAACCGCTTCATGCCTTACCGCCCGCCTGACAGTGACCCGGTGGAAATCCCCCGAGGGCCGGCGACTCCAAAAACCTGAAATCAGGGTGTGTGATAATGATCCCTTCACGGCTATTCGGGATCTCCAGAAAGAGTACTGGCCGGAGGATCACACCAGCTCACCGGAGGACCCGTCGCCTCCTTTTGGCAGCGGCCTGGTTGGATATTTCGGCTACGAGGCAGGCCACTTTCTGGAACAGATCCCGGATACGGGTCAAGACGACCTTCAACTGCCGGACCTGGCCTTCATGGCTGTCGACGAAGTGTTGGTCCTGGACAACCAAACCGGGCGCCTGGCTGTTACGGTGACCGGCCGGGGTAGCGACCCAGAAAAGGCAATGACCGATGCAAAGGCCAAGGCAGATTACTGGCCACAAAAGCTGACGCAATTTGGGAACGGAATCGGGAAAGAAACAGGGGAAGAATCCGTTACATCAGCACCCCCAAGAGGCATCCCTCGAACTATCCGTGCCCACTTCGACCGCGAATCCTATTGCGCAGCGGTACAAAAATGCCGCGACCACATACTGTGCGGAGACGCCTTCGAGATCTGCTTGACCCACCGCCTGGAAATGGACCAACCGAGCCCGGCCTGGGATATTTATCGGGTGCTGCGCGAGGTCAACCCGGCACCGTTCGCCTCGTATCTGCAATTTCCCGATTTCCAGGTAGTCGGCGCATCTCCGGAGCGTTTCCTCAGGTTGGATGAGAATCGTCTGGCCGAAAGCCGCCCTATCAAGGGCACCCGCCCCCGCGGAAAAAATCCAGAACAGGACCAACGCCTCAGGAGAGAACTGGCCGAGTCGGCCAAGGATCGCGCTGAAAACCTGATGATAGTGGATCTGGTTCGTAGTGATCTGGGTAAGGTGGCGAAGATCGGGAGCGTCGAGGTCCCGGAGTTGCTGACCGTCGAGGATTACGCCACCGTCTTCCAGCTCGTTTCCACCGTCCGGGCCGAACTTCGTCCAGATTGTGACGCTTTGGACCTTGTGCAGGCCTGTTACCCCGGCGGATCCATGACCGGAGCGCCCAAGATCGAGGCCATGAAGATCATTGATTCCATTGAACCGGTGAGCCGCGGCGTTTACTCCGGGGCAATCGGATATATGGACCATTCCGGAAGGATGGACCTGAGCATCGTGATCAGAACCATCGTCTGCAAGGACGGGCGCTGCACTTTTGGGGTGGGAGGCGCCGTTGTCGCCGATTCGGACCCGGCCGAGGAATACCAGGAGACCCTGGACAAGGCCCGGGCCCTGATTGAATCACTGAATGCGGTAAACGATCCGCCGGCCACCACAGCCGACGCTTTCCCAGCAAAGGGAGAGATGCCATGAGCTTAGTCATCCTGGACAACTACGACTCTTTTACTTTTAACCTGTTTCAGCTCGTGGCTGAAATATCGGCCGAAATATCTTCTGACCACACCCATGAACTGACTACCGAATCCACCTCCGGCCCACTCCCCTTGGTCCTACGCAACAACAATGTCACCCTGGACGAGATCAGGGACCTCCGTCCGGACCGAATTCTCATCTCCCCGGGTCCCGGTAGCCCCGAAAATCCGGACTATTTCGGAGTGTGCCGGTCAGTAATTCTGGAACTGGGCCGGGAAACCCCAATCCTGGGTGTTTGCCTGGGCCACCTCGGTCTTGCCGAGGCCTTCGGCGGCCGAATCGTCCGGGCCCCCCAACCCAGGCACGGCCGCAGCAGCCCGATCAGACACGGCGGAACCTCCATTTTTCAGGGTTTGGCCGACCCATTGGAGGGAATGCGGTACCACAGCCTGATCGTTGAGCGGGAATCATTGCCCGATTGCCTCGAATTGACGGCCTGGACCGACGATGGCCTGATCATGGGAATCAAACATCGGGAATTTCCCCTGATCGGGGTCCAGTTCCACCCCGAATCCATTGGAACGCCACTCGGCAAAGACCTGATTCGGGCATTCCTGCAAGAATAGACTGCCTTGGCAAGACCTCCAGACCACCGACCAATCCCAGAGTGGAAATTTGCTGAAGGGATTTTGATCTCCCGCAAGAAAAAATAACGATTGCAATTATTTTCCATCTATGCTAAAGTTTTAACATCCTAGAAGCAGGGGGAACCCAAAACTGGGAGGATAAGCTGATGAGAATCCTTATCACACTCGCCGCTGGAATCATTCTCTTGATGGCCTCCACCGCAACCCTCGCCGCTGACCGCATCACCTCGCAAAGGGACCAGGTTCGAGACATCCAACACTCCATTTTCATGGATCAATCCCACGCGACATTGGCACGATCGCCTTACTATTCTGAAATCCAGAAGGTAAACGATCAGACCGAGCACGCCGAATTGGCGTTGCTTGCAGAACTGCGGACAGCCACGGATGAGGAGAGAGTCATCCAAATCATCAACTGTCTGGAACGGCTTGAGGTAGAACGCGAATTGGATGTGCTGAGGATCCAGGCCAGGTACGCGCGCGGTGCCGGCATGCTGGATCTGGAAATGAAAATCCGCGCGCGGATCCTGCATATCATGGAAGAAGAACACTGCCGGTAGGAGCAAAACAGCAAAAGGTTACAGGGAGTGCGACGCTCCACAGCGGGGACACTCCGCCTGGGGAGACTTGAAATCACGGGGCAGCTTCAGGGTAGCCCCGCAGTCACACTTGATCATACGGTAACCGGCGGAGCGGTAGAAAAAATCGTCGACCTGTCGGGCCAGGATTATCTGGGAAGCTGCCGACGACTCTTTCTGAGGCCTCTTGCCGCTGTCCTCGGCTGTAGCCCGGCTGGTTTCATCTCCTGCCTCCTCCTTCAACGCCGACCCCGGGATCACTCCCTTGCCGCCGCTGACTTTGCGGTAACTTTCTTCGTAGGCGGCGTACCCTCCCCCACTCATCGAGCGCAGGATGCGGACGCGTTCATCGATTGGAGGATGGGTGCTGCTGGCGTTGGCGGCCATCGCCCCCGCTTTTTTGCCCGCCTTCTTGCCAGCTTTCTTCAACGGATTGATGATGTACATTGGCGCGGTGGCCCGGTTGGCCGAATTCAGGGTCTGGGGAGCGGCGCTGATCTTCTCCAACGCCGAGGCCAAGCCCTCGGGGTAACGGGTGAAGGTCGCGGCCGAAGCATCGGCCAGGTACTCCCGCTTGCGCGAGACCGCCAGGTAGATCAAACGGGCCAGGATCGGGGCCAGGATCATCAAAACAATGGCCAGGACAGCCACGATGGCGTTGCCCCCGTCTCCTCCGGAATCGCGTCGTGACCGACTGCGGCCGCCGCCGAACCACATCCCGCGCAACCCCACCTCGGAGAGGATTACGATGGCGCCGATCAGTACTCCGGCAAAGAGCATCAGCTGGATATCCCTGTTGCGGACGTGGGCCAGCTCGTGGGCGATCACGCCCTGCAATTCGTCACGATTGAGTCGGCGCAATAACCCACTGGTAACCGCAACGGCAGCAGTCTCGGGCCGACGCCCCGTGGCAAAAGCGTTGGGCGCCGGATCGTCGATCACGTAGATGTCGGGAATCCTGGATAAGCCCGAAGCCAGCGTCATTTCCTCTACGACGTTGAAGAGTATGGGCAGGTCTTCCTTCTGAATCTTCTTCGCCCCGGCCATGGACAGCATGATGTTGTCGCCCTGGAACCAGGCGACCAGGGTCATGACCAGCCAGACGATCCCGGCAATTACCATTCCGTAGGGGCCGTAACCCCTGCCCAGGAAATACTCACCTAAAAAATAGCCCAAAACAAGCAGCAGCATGGCAGCGACAATGACCAGCATGAATGACTTGCGGCGGTTGGCGGCTATCTGTTCCCACATCTAGTTGAAATCCACTTTCGGAGCTTCGCGCTGCTCTTCGTCGGTCACTTCGAAGAATTCCTCGTTCTGGAAGTTGAACATTCCGGCGATGATGTTCCCGGGGAACATCTGCACCTTGTTGTTCATCCGCATGACGGTCTCGTTGTAGAACTGGCGCGCGAAACTGATCTTGTTTTCCGTACTGGCCAACTCCTCCTGCAAGGACAGAAAGTTGGTGCTGGCCTTCAAATCGGGATAGCTTTCCGAGACGGCAAAGAGCCGGCCCAGCGCAGCGGTCAGTCCGCCCTCGGCATTCATCCGGTCGGGCATATTACCCGCGCCCGAGATGGCGGCCCGAGCCTGGGTTACCGCTTCGAGAGTCTCCCGCTCGTGACTCATGTAGCCCTTGACTGTCTCTATTAGATTGGGAATCAAGTCGAAGCGGCGCTTGAGCTGCACATCGACTTGGGCCCATGCCTCCTTGACGCGGTTGCGTAACCCCACCAGCGAGTTGTAGATCCCGACCACCCAGCCGACTAGAACCACTATCACACCGAGCAGTATGAAGAAGGCAATCATTTTTCTTCCTTTCAGAAAACCGCCGCTGCGACGGTAATTATCAGGTTTCCCAGGTTTCGATCCTCGGGGCCGACATCAGGCTTGTATTGATTTCGGTTCCTGGTCAATCGCTGGAAGCGGGAAACATCCGGCTCAGGAACTCCCGCACGCTGTCCGGCAGTTCCCAACCACCGGTCTCGAGATCACCGATCAGGTCACTCACTTCGCCCCGGTCAAACCACATTCCGCATTGTTCGGGACAAGCATCGATCATTACCCGCCCACCCGGACCAATATTCATTTTCCCCATGGATTCGGAACAGATAGGACAACCTCGATCGTCCTCCGCTGTCAACGCCGGCGTAAGTTCGAGGGTGGCCTGGTCTCCCAGCACAAGGTCCAACTCCCCACGGTCGAACCAGGTTCCCCGACAATCCTGACAGACGTCCAGTTCGACTCCTTCGTACTCGACAACAAACATCACGGTGCGACAGACGGGACATTTCACGAGGTGGCCCTCCGGGGAACCTTGTAGATTTTTGATAGCACAGGTAATTATTTCCTGGACAATGTTGCCCCAGATGAAGGCTTGGGGCAAGCATGAAACCAAGAATTCTGCCCGATTGTAGCGGGAATTTCTCCCCCTGGGGGAAGATTTTGGGGGAGGTTTCGAAGAATATTCCTACGACCGATGGGGTCGCTTGGAACAAGCAGTATATCGGCACATGGATTTCCGGCTCAACGGGGCCATCGGTTTTTCCCGATGACATGGACAATCCCGCGAACCGCTCCTGTTACTTCTCTTCCATCATCGAAGTCAATTCACCGGCCCAGTCGACAGCTTCCTGGAATGCTGCTTTCGTGCCTGCATTGTCCAGATTGAGTCTACTAACTGCCACTTCGGCTTCCGCCCACCGCGCTTCTTCCAGATCCCGCACAAGATTGATCAGCGGCAGGTATTCGCTGTCGGGGTCGCCACACAAACCGGCCTTCAGGCCACTGTCCAGAGGCAGGAAGGAGGCGATCTCCTTCATCGGAATACCGATCATTGCATCCAGCAGGGAGAATAAGCCCAACAAGTGCATGCTCTCCGGTTCGAAGCCCCAGAATGAATAGCGTCGCGCAACCAGTTCGAGGAACTTGGCCCTCTGGGCCGCCGCAAGCAGCAATTCCGAGTTCTCATCCCCGTCGTTGATGTCGCTCAACAACACAACCCGCAGCCAGTTGCGGATCTTATGCCAGCCCAACATGCTTATGGCGTGGGGAATCGACTTGACCTTGTGGGTGAGTCCGAAGGAGGCGGAGTTGAGGTAGGTCAGCATGCGGAAGCTGATCGAAGCATCGGACTGAATCTGCTCGGCCAAGGCCTGAATATCCCGCTCGCCCGACTCCAGGGCCTTGAGAAGGTTGAACCGGACCACCTGGTTCGAAGCGACCTTACGCATGGGAACGATCTCGGCCACTTTGCTGAAACCGCCCTTGAATAAATCGAAGCCCAGCTCCTGACAAATTTCGAAACGTTCGGTGTCGGGAACGAGGCAGGCCATGGGCGTGGCCCCGTGTTCGAGCACTGCAGCTATCGCCGGTTCCAGCTCAAAACGCGGTCGATCTTTCACCGTGATGCCTATGATATCCGCCATGCGATACAGGTCCACACAACCCGGAGATCCGGTGAAGGTCGGAACCGCCACGGGAAAACCGTCGGATTTCAACTGCTCTACTCTTGCAGCCACTCCGGGCTTCATGAAGGTCTGCTCGCCCACAAAAATCGTCGTTATGGCCGGCGGGAGCGCATAGGCTTGATCGTCCAGGATATTCTTCTCGCTCAGGCTGACCAGAACCCGTTTTTCACGGTTGATCATCCGCTGTAGACCCACTCCAGCGCTGGAGGCCACTCGGATGGGCACATTCTGTTCGGACGGGATCCCCGAGGGCGTGTCCTCGGTATTGCCCACGCAAAACAGTTCATATCCCCACAGTCTGCGCTGCCGGTCGAATACTCCTTGCCGGGCCACGGAAATTTCAACGGGCTCGGTCTGAATCATGTCATGCTGCGTCATTTCGGCTCATTCCTTATTCGGGTTGTGGCGCGACCCCCATCCCGCGGACAGGGGTCTCACTTTATAGTTTTTTATTCGACCAGGGTTTTGGCCTGCCAAATACGATCGGCATATTCCATAACCGAACGGTCGCTGGAGAACTTGCCCATATTTGCCGTGTTCAGAATAGACATCCGGGCCCAGCCATCCGAATCCTCGAAGGCCCGGCCCACCTCCTCCTGGGCAGCAACGAAGGCTGCGTAATCAGCCAAAAGCAGGTAGAAGTCACCCCCGTAAAGCAGGGGATCAACAATCTGCCGGAACAGTTGTGGGTCTTCCGGGGAGAAGAAACCGTTGCTGATCATGTCCAGGACCTGACGTAGTTCGGCGTTTCCGTGGTAATAGGACCAGGTGTCGTGTCCCACCTGGCGAGTTTCCGCAACCTCGTCGGCCGTCAGACCGAAGATGAAGATGTTCTCCCGCCCGACCTCCTCCATTATCTCCACGTTGGCCCCGTCCAGGGTGCCGATCGTCAGCGCGCCATTCAATGACATCTTCATATTTCCGGTTCCCGATGCTTCGAAGCCCGCCGTCGAAATCTGTTCGGACAAATCGGCGGCCGTTACGATTTTTTCGGCCTGGGACACGCAGTAGTTGGGCAGGAACACAACCCTCAACTTATTGTAGGCGGCTGGATCGGCGCTGATCGTCGCGGCCACCGAGTTGATCAGCTTGATGATCAATTTCGCCTGGTAATAGGCCGGAGCAGCCTTTCCAGCGAAAATCACCGTGCGGGGCGTTACCGGCGGCCCGTCGGGATCCCGAAGCCGGTTGTAGAGGGTGATCACGTGCAGGATATTCAACAACTGGCGTTTGTATTCGTGGATACGCTTGACCTGCACATCGAACATGGTTGTGGGGTTAACCCCGATGCCCGTGTGACGCAGGATGTAGCGTGCCAATCGCTGCTTGTTCACCAGTTTCGAGGCCTGCCACTCCTTGCGGAAGTCCTCGTCGTCGGCCAAGGGAATCAGACGAGTCAGCTGGTCAAGGTCGCGCACCCAGCCGGACCCGATCCGCGAGGAAATCAAATTGGACAGGTTCGGGTTGGCCTGGTAGAGCCAGCGGCGCGGTGTGATTCCGTTGGTGACATTCTGGAGGCGACCGGGAAAAACCCGCTCGAAATCATTGAACAGGTCTTCCTTGATGATGCGGCTGTGCAGTTCCGCAACCCCATTGACCGTGTGACTGCCGACGATGGCCAGATTCGCCATCCTGACCATCTTTACCGGGCCATCCTGGATCAGCGACAATTTTTCCGGCAGATGCGGCTCGTCGGGGTGTTCACGTCGAACGTGTTCCAGAAAGCGGTTGTTGATCTCGTAGATGATCTCCATATGCCGGGGAAGCAATCGGCTCATCAGATCGACGGGCCAGGTTTCCAGGGCCTCGGGCAGAACAGTATGGTTGGTGTAGGCGAATGTCCGGCCGCAGATCGACCAGGCCTCGTCCCAACCCATCCCTTCGTCGTCCACGAGAATACGCATCAGCTCAGCCACAGCGATGGAGGGATGCGTATCGTTCAGCTGAATGGCCACGTTGTCCGGCAAATCGGCCAGGATACTGCTCTGTTGTTTGAACCGCCGCATGATGTCGGCCATGGTGGCGGCCACCAGGAAATACTGCTGCTTCAGACGAAGTTCCTTGCCCGACTCGTGTTCATCGCTCGGATAGAGAACCTTCGAAATCGTCTCGCTGAGAACCTTGGCCTGAACAGCTCCGATATAGTCGCCCTGATTGAAGTCGTGAAGTTCGAACTCCCTGCTCGACTGGGCCACCCACAAACGCATGTTGCTTACGAATTTATTTCCGTAACCGGGGATCAGGATATCGTTGGCCATGGCGTTGACGGATTGGCCACCGGTCCAACGGCGACGCAGCCGACCTTGGTCGTCCTCGTAGGTCTCGGTGTGGCCGAAATAGCGAACCTGGAATACGTGACGCCGCCGCTGAACATCCCAGGGATTGCCGAGCTGGGCCCAGTTATCGCATTGCTCGCGCTGGTAACCGTTTTCAAGTGACTGCTGGAAGATGCCATAATCGTAGTGGATCCCGTAACCGTAGCCTGGAACTCCACAGCAAGCCATCGAATCCAGATAACAGGAGGCTAATCGACCCAGACCGCCATTGCCCAGACCGGGGTCGTTTTCCTCCTCTTCCAAATCATTCAGGTCGATTCCCAGTTCACCAACCGCCTGACGAGCGGCTTCCTCCAGACCCAGACTGATCAGATAGTTGCGCAGGAAGGGGCCCGGCAGGAATTCAAGGGAAAGGAAATAAACCCGCTTGGACTGGGTGTCGTAAAGGGCACGCTGAGAATCGATCCAGCGGTCCAGCAGCCGCTCTCGAACGCACTGAGCCAGACCGAGATAGCAGGAAAAGCGGTCGGGTCGTTCGGGGTCGTTCCCCAACGTTACCCGGATGTGGCGCAGGATATCTTCCTTGAGTTTTTGCTTCTCCGGGTGCGCACCTAGAACATCACTTTTTCGCTCATCCATAGTCAACTGCATGTCGTCTCCTGGCGGGTAATCGTCTCGGACGCCACCTGATCTTAAGCTTTAAAATTGTAAAGCTGAGTCGACCTCGGTTTTGCTTCAGGTCAACCGGAAGCCCAGCAAATCTCCATTAAGTTTTCGGCAGTGAGATACAATAGATTAGGCAATTTTGGCGGTATCTAGCCCACCATTACACTTGGTTTTGTGCAGTGGGGCCGGGCTTAACCCGAGGAATTTTGGGCGGCTCGTTCAGCGAAACAAGGACTTGATTGAATCCCAGGTTTCGCTATCTGCGGACACAGTACCCATCACTTCCACAGTAAAGTCCAGAATATTGGGCTCCTCCGGAGGCCGGTTTTCATAGATCCGCAGGGTGTAGATCCCCTCGCTCAGGGAAGGGAACACAGCAGCCACTTCGTACGGAGTGACAACCTGAAGACAAAGGGTCTCTGGAGGGTAGGGCATTATAGTGCTGATATTGACAACAAGCTTTTGGTTGTAGTCATTTGTAGTCCAATCTAAAAATTCCCAGCATGAATCGGGCAAGCCTCCCCAGACCAGAACATCAAGATCGTCTCCCTCCATGATGGCGGGGTTGAAATGTACCTCCTCAATAAAAGCTTGGGCGAATCCGGCAAACAACAACAGGACAACTACGACCAGCAAAGCGAAACGGATCATGTCGGGGTTTCCTTTCTGGTTTCGGACCATAATTTAATGGTATTGAGAACCTTAACCCGGGTCAAATTGCTACCGGCAGTAGGTCGGTCACCCATATTTCAGTTGTCTCGCTGAGCAACCCAGCAGGCGGGCCGGTCATTCCTTTTATCTGAAGCATTCCAGACTCGCTCCGGAAAACGATAAAACTACCCCGCCTCCGGACGATAAATGAAACAGGATCCGCCAAATTTTCGGCGGAATACATTTCAATTTTCGCCTAGAGGCTCTTGTCTGTGAAACGTCGCACACCCATCATCGTGGTTTCCATCCTGGTCGTAGTACTGGGAGCTGCCACTTGGCTATTATCCAATCAGCCGTTGTTTCCCGGGAAAAGGCAATCACCGTTCACCGCCCAAACCCACTCTCCCGGCTTCACCGATCCCCTGACCGATCCCGATTCACTGCTTGGCACCTTGGGGTGTCGACCATCCCAAGAGGCACGATGGATCTCCCTGGGCGGCGACCCTGGAGAGTCTCCGAGGATCACCATGGCCAAGAAAAGCCCTGGTTTGGTGACTCTGGAATTGGAACTGACGGGACTATACCTGGAATCCATCTCCATAGCCGGTCGCCAGGCCAGTCGGCTCTCCCTTCCCGACCAAATCAGACTCAAAACGGCCGGTCTGCCTGAAGTACCCATCCTGGCCCGAAGCCTGGCCATCCCGGGCAGCGGTGAGATTCGTCTCCGACTCCTGGAAAATGTGGTCACAGAACTCGTGATCGACCCGGTCGAGCCATCCAAGGGTCACCTGGACCGGAACCGTGATCCGGCCTCCGTACCTCCGGTTTTCTCCGAATTCTATGCTGATGGAGGCGTCTGGCCGGCCGAATCGGCCGTACTTGGGGAACCATTCATCCTGCGGGATCATCGGGGCGTGAACGTGCGCCTCCAGCCTTTGCGATACGATGCATCCACTGGCCGTCTGTTGATCAGCACCCGTATGGTACTGGAGGTCATGACTACGCAATCCGGAAGCCGGAACAAGATTTGGTCCACTCCTGGAATTTCCTCCTCCTCGGATAGCGAGTTCTCCACGATCTACGATCGGCTCTTCGGAAGCGCCAACACATCGGTCATTCAGGAAAAATACAATCCCCTGCCCACCCGCGGCCGAATGTTGATCGTTACCGATGCGGATTTCATCGAAGATCTGGAACCGTTCCGCCAGTGGAAGCAGCGCCTGGGAATCATCGTGGCAATGCGGACTACAGCCGAAATCGGCGACACCGCCGAAGCAATCCGTTTGACCCTGCAGGAATTCTATGACGAGCCGGAAGGACTGACCTGGGTCATCCTCGTCGGAGACAAGGAGCAGGTCCCCACCAACATCGGCCTGTACGACGGCTCGGATTCGGATAGCCGTTACGCTCTGCTTGCCGGCGACGACGAGTATCCTGACATCTATGTTTCCCGGATCTCGGCCCGCAGCCGAAACCATGTGCAGACCCAGGTGGCCAAATTCATCGCCTATGAGAAACAACCGGCCTCCGGGGATCAAGCCAACTGGTATGGTCGCGCTTCAGGCATTGCCGGCAATGAGGGAATTCCGTCCGACCACGAGCGGGTCGACCTCCTGCGGGTCGATTTGTTGGAATACGGCTTCCATACGGTAGATCGCTTCTACCAGGACCTAGGCGGCACCACGGCCGGGATCCGGATCGCCTTGGAGGAAGGTTGCAGTCTGGTCAATTACCTGGGCCATGGAACAGGGCTCGGCTGGAGCAGCGTGCCTTTCACCAACCTGGACGTCCAGAACCTGAGCAACCCCGGACGAACACCCTGGGTCGTGGATGTTTCCTGCTCCAACGGGGATTTCCACCTGAACGAATGTTTCGCCGAGACCTGGTTAAGGGCCGGCTCACCGGAGGAACCACGCGGGGCGGTTGCCTTCATTTCCTCCACCTCCCTGACGCCCTGGGTCCCCCCTACGGTAATGCAGGCCGAGATCATCGATTTGCTGACCGCCCGGCAGTCCAACACCCTGGGGTCCCTATATTATGGTGGTCTGATGAAGGTCCTGGATTTGTACGCGGGTCTTTCCGTGGCAACCAAGGTCATGGAACAAACCGTTGTGTTCGGAGACTGTTCCATGATGGTTCGCACCCGTCCGCCGGAGAAATTCCAGGTTACCCATTCGGGTCTGTTTGACGAAAACTCCACCACCTGGACTGCTGTCGTAGAAAGCCCATCCCCCTCGCTGACCGGCTCAGTAGTCACTTTGACTCGTGCCGGACTCCTTTTCGGTACTGGTTTCGTGGCTCCCGGAGGTCAGGTGGAAGTCCTCCTCAACAGATCCGCGGCCGATATCCCACAGCTGGATCTGACCATCTCGGGATTCAACATGACCCCTTTCCTGGGTGTGGTGAATGTAAGTAACGGCGAGATATCCATCCTGGATTCCGAATCGGAAACCGATCCCGTGAGGGACCCAACTGTCGATCCCTTGGCGCTGAACCAGGCCCGGCTAATGGGCAATCACCCAAACCCCTTCAACCCGGAAACCATAATCGTCTTCGAGTTGCCCCGGAGCATGCACGCCCGTCTGCGGGTATTCGACATCCGGGGCCGCCTGGTCACCACCCTGGTAGATGAAAACCTGAATGCGGGCCGGCGGGAAGTGGTTTGGAACGGGAGGAATCAAACCGGCGCGGAAGCAGCCAGTGGGATATATCTGTATCGCCTTGAAACCGAGACAGGAGCCTTGTCCGGTCGAATGATTCTCAGCAAGTAGAGTGGCCAAGCATCAGTCAAGCTCTTCGAGCACCTCGGAATAGATCACCCCTCTACCGGCCAGACCTTCTAGCAGATAAGGAACGCAACCCGGCTGTCTCCCCAGATACTCCGGCGGTGAAATTCCCGTTTCCCCATAGAGCCCATCGGCTACCATTCGCACAGCCACAGTTGCGGTGAAACCAGTGGTTCGAGCCATGCTGGTCGTGCCGGTGTCATGATCGAAACGATCCAACAGGTCATAGCGGTAACGAACCTTCCGACCGTCCAGGTTTCCCTCAATATTGATCTGCAAAACGGTGAACTCACCCTCTCCCTGTCTCAGCTCCCACATGGGAAAAAGGAGTTTGGCTGTGACATCCAGGGGTTTGATCATCACTCCGTTCACGTCGATCGGATCTTCGCTGAAGAAGCCGCTGTCCCGCAGCAGGGCCATCTTTTGAATGTGCCCGGGGAAGCGGAGGGTCTTCTCCTTCATGTTCGGAGCATCAATAGTCCGGAGCAGGGTGCGCAAACCGTCGGTATTGAAAGCCTCAAGCGTGCCCACTTCGGGAAAGTCGATCAACTCAGGATCCGAGAGAGCCGGGCGGGTAACCAGGACACCATTTTCCACATAACGCGCAGGCCGGATGTATTCCTCAATCACGTCAACCGGTGAAAAGACCGCCTTGTACTCCCAAGGCCACTGCCTCACTTCCGGCAGCCCGCCCACGTAAGTCAATATGTTGGTTACTTTGTCCAGGCGCCGGGCGGCACGACCAATCAAGGCGCTGCCCATCCCCGGAAATACGCCGCAATCCATGATCGCGACCACTCCCTTTTCGAGGGCCAGATCATCCAAAAGGAAGGGGTCCTCCGGAAAGAAAGCGATGTCCACCACGTTCACACCTGCGGCAATGACCGCTTCCAGGGTTCGGAAACCCATGAAGCCAGGCACGGCGGAAACAACGAAATCAAAATTGCCCACCAACCGGGTTACATCGTCTGACATGGAAAGGTCTTGGACCAGAGGCGTAATCTTGGCCCTGGCTGCCAAATTGTCTAGGGCCCCGGCGTTTATGTCGGCAACTGATACTTCAAATCTCGGGTCGGCGGCCAAGTCCAGGGCCATGGGTCCTCCCACTAGGCCGGCTCCCAAAATGATGACTTTCATTCCTAGACTCCATTCGAAAACCCCAGTGGAGACAAGCCTCCCACCGGGACGTAGTGAAGAATCATGTCTTTCCTGGAAAATGAGGCAGGAACCAAAGACAGTCAATTGAGCCTTCTTTCGAAAGGTCAACGCACTCTCCTGGGCAAGAGAATATCACACTACCGTATTCTTACCAAACTCGGGGGCGGCAAGATGGCCAAAGCCGCCGAACGACACTTGGACCTGTATCCAGAGGATACGCGCGCGCTGTACCTGGGGGCCGCAGCCATGATTATTTACGGGCAAAAGGAACGGGGCCTGCCATGGCGCGGGCCCAGGCCAGTTCGCATGATGCGGTGGCCTGATTGATGGCCCAGAAGACCTCCTGATTCGAAAAACCACCCGCCTCGGCAGTCTTCAGGCCATCAACAGCCAATTGTTCCAGAAAAGGAAAATCCAGCCCTTTATCCCCCGCAGCGGTGCTCAGATCCCGCAGGACCGACATCGCGTAGCTGGCCGGATCCACCTGATCGGAAATCGGTACCGGCTCCCTGTTCACTGCCATCACCGCGGTTAACATGGCCCCTGCGATCTCCAGGATCCACATCACGGAATTCTGGCCGGAACCCTGATGGATTCCGGCCAGAAGCTCTTCGCTGCAACACTTGATGCGTTCCAGATCCAGGCCGAGTTTGCCGACGGCTGCCTCGGTGGTCTCGAAGCGGGCCTGGGCGGTGCGGGCCAATTCGAGAGCCTGGCGGGAATCCGGATTTTCCGGTGCGGCCATCTAGGAACCGATTTCCGCCACTAAATTTTTCTTCAACCCGTCGTTGGCCGGTTTCTGACCTAACCAAACCGTCCACAAGGCCTGCACGAACTCGAAGTTCTCGATGACACCCACGTTCTCACCATTCAATTCCACGGTCAGGCCCACTGCTGGGCAGTAATGGAAGATTATCTTGTCATTTTCCTCGGCGTCACGGGTGAAAAAGCCCTTGAAGGTTTCCATGTCCGTGGCGAAGGGAGTCAAATCTTCGTAATTGGCCTCGATCCCCTCAACAAAGGCGTTGATCAACTTGTCACGGCTGAATCCGCGGCGAAGATCCATCTGGAGGCGCTTGGGAGCCTTCAGCGTAATGATCGCCTGGTCAGCATCGCCCTCGATCTTGGCCTGGTCGTGGATGTAGGAAACGATTGTGTAAACATCCACCTTCAGGAAGGTCTTCTCGCGCAGACCCACACCCGTGGCCACGAGGGTTACACTCTGGTCGCCCTGGCCCACTGTGATTTCGTCTGGATATTCGGTCCCGGTTTTGGACTCGGTGACGGCCCCGGAAGTCAACGGCAGCAGCAGAAAAACCAGGGTAAGTAAAACGGGGAATGCGACAAACTTTTTCATGACTAAATCTCCCGGAGGCTGGAGTGAAGTACGCGAAGTGGGAAAACACCTGCCATTAGAACCCGTTCCGGATCAATTGTCCAGGACCAGCACCGATTTGTTCACCGTATCCGGGGATTGTTCGCCCGGATCACTTGCTTCTTGCCACATGGGAAGGAGCTTGATAGTTTGCAAGGGTTCTAGTCATTACAACTCTCACCAGAAGGAGTGACAATCTATGTACGGGATTGTCGGATATGGCTCCTATGTTCCCCGTTTCCGCATCAAGGCGGAGGATATCGCCAACCAATGGGGAACTGACCCGGAAGCCTACAAAAGAGGTCTCCTGCTCGAGGAAAAGACCGTTCCCGGGCCAGATGAAGACACGATCACCATCTCGGTCGCCGCGGCCCGTTTCGCGTTGGCCCGCGCCGGGATCGACGCCAAGGAAATCGGTGCCTGCTACATCGGCTCCGAGAGCCACCCCTACGCCGTCAAGCCTTCGGGCACGGTGTTGATCGATGCGATCGGGGCGGGTCCGGAATGCCATGTGGCTGACTTCGAGTTCGCCTGCAAGGCAGGCAGCGAGGCCATGTACGTGGCCTACTCGCACGTAAAGAGCGGCGAGATGAAATACGCCATGGGAATCGGAGCGGACACCAGCCAGGGAGCCGCCGGCGATGCCCTGGAATACACCGCCTCGGCCGGTGGAGCCGCCTTCATCATGGGCAGCGACAACGTCGCCGCCGAGATCGTCCATACCTACTCCTACACCTCGGACACGCCGGACTTCTGGCGCCGCGAGGGCGAGTTCTACCCCCGGCACGCCGGCCGTTTCACTGGCGAACCGGCCTACTTTCACCACGTGATGAACGCCACCAACGGCATCCTGGAACGGAGCAGCATGAAGGCCGAGGACTTCCGCTTCGCCGTCTTCCATATGCCCAACGGCAAGTTCCCACTGCGTGCGGGCAAGATGGCCGGCTTCAAGCAGGAGCAGCTGGAACAGGGCTGGATCGTGAACCTGATGGGGAATACCTATAGCGGTTCGTCTCCTACGGGTCTGGCCGCCTGCCTCGACGTGGCCAAACCGGGCGACCAGATCCTGGTCACCAGCTTCGGCAGCGGCGCCGGTTCGGACAGCTTCATCATCCGTTGCACCAAACACATCAGCGAGATCCAGGACAAGGCTCCGAAGGTCAGGGACCAGCTGGCCACCGGCCGCATCTACCTGGACTACGGCAAGTATGTGGCTTACCGCGGCAAGATCCGCACAAACCTGTTGTAAAGGAGGGGTGAAAAATGAGAGAAGTAGCAGTAATCGGAGTCGGCATGACCAAGTTCGGCGAACTATGGGACACCCCTCTGCGGGATCTCTTCGCCATTGCGTCTGCCAACTGCATTGAGGACTCCGGCGTCGAACGCGACCGGATCCAGTCGGCCTACATCGGCTGTATGAGCAGCGGCCTGTTCAACCAGCAAGAGCACCTGGCCTCAATCCTGTGTGACTACGCCGGTCTGGCCGGTATTGCAGCCACGAGGGTGGAATCGGCCTGTGCTTCCGGCGGGTTGGCCTTCCGTTCCGCCTATCTGGAAGTGGCCAGCGGCGCGAGTGATTTCGTGCTGGCCGGCGGGGTAGAGAAGATGAACGACGGCGCTGACGCGACGTTCTGCCTGGCCTCCGCCGCCGATCAGGAGTACGAGGTCTATCACGGGATTACCTTCCCCGGCTTGTACGCCATGATCGCCCACGCGCATATGGCCAAGTACGGCACTACCAGCGAGCAGTTGGCTCACGTTGCCGTCAAGAACCATCGCCACGGGGCCAAAAACCCAAACGCCCAGTTTCCCATGGAGATTACCTTGAACACGGTTCTGAATGCCGTGCGCGTAGCCTCCCCGCTGGGCCTGTTCGACTGCTCACCCGTGACCGACGGCGGGGCCTGCGTAATGCTCTGCCCGGTCGAAGAGGCCAAGAAGCTGGGTAAACCCATCATCAAGGTGATCGGCTCGGGACACGCGACCGACAGCATCGCCCTGCATGACCGCCCCGACCTGACGACCATTCCGGTGGTCAAGGCTGCGGCCGAGAGAGCCTTGGCCCAGGCCAAGATCGGCATCAAGAACGTGGACTTCTGCGAAGTGCACGACTGCTTCACGATCGCCGAATTGTGCTGCCTGGAAGAGCTGGGCGTGTTCGAGCGCGGACAGGCCGCCCAGGCCACCGTCGACGGCGCGACCAGCCTGGACGGTAAGATGCCCGTGAACACTTCCGGCGGCCTGAAGAGCAAAGGCCATCCGGTGGGTGCCACAGGCATCGCCCAGATCATCGAGTTGGTCGAACAATTGACCGGCAAAGCCGGTGCCCGCCAGCTTTTGAGCCCGAGCATCGGCCTGGCCCAGAACATGGGCGGCAGCGGTGGCAGCTCCACCGTTCACATCCTGGAGGTGAGCTGATGATAACACCCCGTTACCACAGGGAGATTCCCCAGCGCTACCGCCTTGAGGCAGGCAAGTGCACAGGCTGCGGCAAGGTACATTTCCCGCCGCGCAGGGTCTGCAAGGAGTGCTTCGGTCGGGAATTCGAGACGGTAACCATGCCCACCATGGGCAAGGTTTTGACCTACACCGTGATCGATATCCCGCCTGCGGAGTTCGATAACCTGAAGCCCTACGTCGTCGCCATTGTGGAGCTGGAAAACGGCGTCCGCCTGACCTGCATGGTGGCCGAGGCCCCGCCGGACAAGGTGGAAATCGGCACCAAGGTGGAAATGATCTACCGCCGCCTGCAGACAGGCCGCGAATGGGAAGTGTTGCAGTACGGTTACAAGGCTCGCGTCATCTAGTGGACCTTGTTCCGGCGGTCGATTTGCGACTGATTTGCGATTACCGCGAGGCCCGGCCCCGAGCCGAGGCCTCGCGGTTTTTTTTGGTCATGTGTTCTTCCCCCGGGGGAAGCTGGCCTAGCGGGAAAAACAGGAAATTTCCGCCGCCTTTAGGGAAGAAATTCAATAGACCTAATCCTATTCCAGGGCAAATGTTCAGGGTCGGAATCCTCGGTCTCAAAGACCAACATTCCGGCGTTCTTAGGGCCGGTATCTTGATTTTCCCCCAGCATCAGAACCAGACCGGAACGAAGGGCTACCCGGCTCGAAATTTTTCCGCCGTAATTATCTTCACTTGGTTCAATCCTGGCGATGCAGGAAAACGGAATATCGTACTCCAACCCCGCCACTGTTTGCCCATTGAACACGTCCCAGTGCCAGGCTTCATCAAGGTCAAAGACCAAGCGACCGGACAGCGCCCGACCATCACCCAATTCCACCGTCCCCTGTATCGGCCCGGAATTGGCGTAGGTTTCCCGACCCGGCCCGCTGCCTCGACCCTCACTGAAATTGATATTGTCGAAGCGGTTCCAGGGCACCGTCACCCTTCCCAACTCGGCGACCTCGATCATGATTCCCCGATTGGAACTGCTCACATCGTTGCTGCCGTCGAGATAACGAACGGTCCCATCCTTCAGTACAACTTCTACCGAGTTGTCGCGGGCTTTGGAAATTGAAGTTATGGTTCCCATCTCCAATTCCACATCCCCGCGTTCATCATCCCCGTCCAGAATGTCGAGGCTCGTGCACTCGGACTTGTCCCACTGGATGAAACCTT
>JAHOYV010000040.1 GCA_019038745.1 Gemmatimonadales bacterium | reverse complement strand
GGCTGAGGTGGTCGGACTCAAGTAACGAGGTCTCCGGAGAACCCGGGGCGGTTCAATCTATCTTGGCGGCTTTCTTAAGCCAGCGGGCAAACTTTGCTGAGTCTTTGCGTCCATGCTCCCATAGCACTGCACAGAACATTCTTTCATCCCGGGACCAATCCGACCAAGGTTTGTTGTTGAGGTATTTAATGGGCATTGCCCTCTCCAATCCGAAAAGAGGATGACATGGGATTTGGTGACCTCTTTGGAGTTAGGGAACCATATATACCGGGACCTCCCTAACAAGGAAAACGGACCGCAGCATGTCAGGTGCACTCTCCCACCTATTATGGTGGCCGCGAGTGTGGGGAGTTCCCTCCAACATTTGCTGCTGCAGAATGTACTCGCCCTCCCTGAATGCGCGGCTTGAAAGGAAATGACCGGCCCGGCGATATCCTGGAGGTTGCATCCTGAAACTAGCTTTAAGGTTTGCCCGGGTTGCGAGAAGAATTTCTGGCGGTAGAATTGTCTTGTAGGGGATTTGAATCAATTGTCGATAGGCGTATGCGTTGGCGAGGGATTCCTCAATTAAATCATCCGATCCAGTTTTCATCAATTGCCGATACACGTTTTGGTGGTAATAAGCGTAAGGCACCATGTTTCTCTGATGAATACCCGCCACACTCAATCGTATTCCAAAAGATTCGGCCTTGTGATGATAGAATTCGTGCAGTAATAAGCAGACAGCTGCTCCCAGTTGGCAATAAAGAGCAGCGTCCATATTTGACATGTTGAGCTTGTCCGGATCGACTCTGCGGGCAATGCCTTTAGCTTGGCGCATGACGCAGGATCGTCGAATAAAAATGCCGAAGGCATCCCCATGATAATGGATAGGTCGATACCATGCACAACGATCAAACTTCCACGGGAATTCTTCTGCTAAAATTTCAGACTCAATCGGAGGGCGACCTACTGCATCAGCGATTTTATCAAGTTGACCGGGGTGAGAGGGATAGAGGCTTGGGCACTCATTCAATATGACGATTTGATAATCTCCTGATGCCTTCGATAAATCTTGAAGGCAGTCATTATCGACGGGAGATTCAGGAAATATCTCATCAAATACTTCTTTTTCCTCCCGAGAGTATTCAGCGTCTTCCGGGGGCTCTTTGCGAATAGGAAAAGGCGAATGCTCCGGACCAAGTGGTCGCAAGTTTCGTCCCAATTCAGGAGGGAAGATATTGCGGTAAATGGTTCTCGCCTTTTCCCGTGTTTCCTTGATACGCTTGTTTCTGCCTTCACCAATCATTAAAAACTCCTTGAAAATCAGACCCAAAGATTCTTTTGTTATTCTAGTACACCACCGCTCCAATTATCTGCATACTGCACCAAGCGAGTCAGTCGACACTCCCGATGCGCGACACTGCCGTTTTCGGGGATGTACTGTCCGTCGTGGTACCGGATCGCCTGGGCTTCCTCATCGGAAAGAGGGATATGTTGGGCTACCAGGAACAGGCTCCGCGTTGCGATGTCCATGTGCACGAGCTCCTGATTCACGACGTAGTTGACACCACGATTCTTGACATGCCATTGGCTGGGATTGGGTAAGTAGTAAGGTTGCCCCGGCATACCGATCTTCCCAATGTCGTGATACAAACCCACGATCACACAGCTCTCTTCGCTGATGTCCGGAGAGAGCTCCTTACGGAGGCGCAAAAGCGTGCGGGCAACGTTTTGTGAGTGTTCGACAAGGCCGCCGGGATGGGGGAGGTGGAACCGTGTTGAGGCGGGGGCCTCCAGCCAGTTGGTTTCCTGGGCGAGGAAAGCTTCGAATTTCTCGATTGCAACGATTCGGTTGCCTAGCTTGTCGGAAAATTCTGATAGAGCAGTGGTCTTTGGTGTTGTCATCAATCATCCTTATTTGAAGAATTTCTGGTCAAGGAGGGGTGAAATTGGTTTGTTGGTTGGCTTAATAAATTGGTCGTTGACGAAACAGCGGAGGGCCTCTTTGTAGTCCCCCGGTGGCATCTCCAAAAAGAGATTCTCGTAGGTTACCCAGCAGAGGTTGATGTTGTTTAAACGATCGCTGATATCACTAGGATAGGTCCAATCTGAGGACGGACGTTGCGGTACATGCTGGCAAAAGATGTCATGTCTCAACGACTGCCACTGGTTCCTATACTCAAAATACTTGTAAGCGTAGAAACGATTTGCGGGAAGGCTGTCGACTTTGAATACTTTTGGAGTCAAAAGAGTGACGTAAACCTTTTCGGGAAGTTTTTCCTTAGCATTTGCTTCATCAGTCGGTTTATCTAGGTTTTCACCCTTTGTGTGGTGCTGAAGTGTAACGGCAGTTTCGATCACTCTGGCCAGTTGGTTTCTTTGAGGGTCGTGAGTCGTGTAGCCGGCAATATCAGACTTCCATTTTGCCTCGACCAGACAAACCGGACCGGGAGGGCGGTATTGGACGCCGGCCTTGGTGCCTGTTCTGTTGGCAATTGAGCCAGAAATCAGGTCAATGTAAGTGTTGCCTTCGCTGCCTTCTTCATGGGAGCCTTGGCGTACAGGCATGGGCATCATTTCCAACCAAGACTTACAATTTTCTGGAGCTGGTTCTTTGTGTTCTGTTAAGCACTCGAATAGCTTGTTGGGCTCTTCCCGGAATCCGTAGACAAAGAGAAAAGTCCAGATTTGTTCATCGATTAGGGGCGAAGCCCTGTTTTTGGGGTTTTGTAACGCTACCAGATAGTCTTCTAAACGATCCACAATCTGGTCAGCCAACTTTCTGCGTGGGATGACATTCGACCTTAGATCTTGAAATCTTCGAGCAACAAAACTATCCACTTTGGATCTCCTCAGGAATGCCTCAATCGAGTGAAGCAGGTAAAAAAGGATCAATGGGTAACAAAATGTCAGGGGAACTTCTTCCTCCCATAATTCCGATCAATACCAACAGCCTTAAACTCCTCCGGCCCCGAAAACCGAAGCTCCTTCGGCGCAATCTTCCAAATGGTTTTTTCCAACTCCATGGACACTTCCGCAAGCACCATTCGGCTCCTCCTAGTGGAAGGAAACCGATAACGCATCCCTTTGTGGAATACAATCCCACCCTCTAAATCGACAAAAACCAAAAGATCCCTGATATTTACCCTGGTCTTTCCACCGTAGAGGCTGCGGCCACCAGTTGCAGGGTACAGATTTGGAATCTCTACATCGCCACGGTCGAGCTCGTCTCCCGCCAGCCGACATACTTCCTTGGCAATTCGTTCACGCATATTCCAGTCGCTTGTATATCCCAGGGAAAAACCAGAGCCAAAGTGCTTCAGTTCGTTGCCCCAACCGAAGGAAAGGTGCACCAGAGGCCACTTCTTGCATACGCCCTTCTGCACGGCGAGGATAAAGTCAATCACGGGTTGGATGATCTCTGTGTGGCCCAGTCCCTTGCGTACATAGAGCAGGACCGATTCATAGCCGCTCGTCGTGATGTCTTCCGCGCCAAAAAAGCCACCGCGCCGGCCCCAGTTTTCGCTGACGGTTTGGCTCGGAGCTCGACTCGACGTCTTGCGCTGGAAACTGGTTGAGGAGGAATAAGGCGATTTCTTCGGAAACATATCAATCCCCCTCGCAAGAGACTCCCGATTCATTCAGTGATGACCCATTATCGAAAAGAATTGTCTCCCATTTTTTATGTCGTGTCAACCGACTACCTCCCTTGTTGTTAGGTCCGTGGTTTAACAACTGAATCCAACCCGTTTTACTTGCCTCTCCGCCACAAAACGCGACTCACGGCAAAGTCCGGAAATCAGATCGCTGTGATCTAACGCCCGCGCTTGAAACAAAGCCTCATCCCGAATGATTTTGAACATCCCTGGAGTGAGGTGGGGCAGTCCTTGGAGGGTTTCTCGTTGCCCAGGGGGGAGCTGTCGGTTTGCCAGGGGAGCCAACAAATTGTTATACAAGGCCAGTATTCCTCTGCTATTCAAATACCCAAACTCAACCTTCCTCCCAAACCGCCGCAAAGAAGCATCATCCAAATCCGCGACCCGGTTAGTAGTGCAAACCAACATCCCGCGAAACCTCTCCATCTGCGTCAGAAACTCGTTCGTAAAACTTACCTCCCACGATCTCTGTGCCCGACTCCGCGGAAACAGCAATGAATCAGCCTCGTCGATCAGGAGGATTGCCTCATCTGCTTCTGCCTGGGCAAAAGCCTCCGCTAACGCCTGCTCCGTTTGCCCGATATAGGCCCCCAGCAGGTCGCTGGTCCGCTTCACCACGAGGGGACGATCCAACTCATGAGCCAAGTGCCTAGCCAGTTCGGTCTTTCCTGTTCCGGAAGGGCCATGCAAAAGCAGGTTGAGGTTCCGCACTGGTCGCTGAGCAATGGGCAATCGCCACCACGTGTCGAATCGCTTCACATGTTCCAACAAAGCGGCCGGTTCGCAATCCAGGTTCAACGCCTCCAGCACGTACTGCTGCTCATGTGAATCCTTGTCCCGACTGGGACGACCATCCCGCAACAGGGTCAAGTGGGCATCCAGGGAGCGATGCACCGTCGCCAGCAAATCCCCCTTGCCGCCGAAGCCCGTCTCCCTGGCCTTGCCCACTGCCAAATCAATGGCCCCCGCGCTTACTTCAAAATCCAGAGCGAGCCGTCCGATATCCGCTTCGGTGAAGAACCGCTTCACACGGTGTTTGCGCAGGATCGATTCCCAAAGTTGCTCCCGCTGCCGCCGGCCGAAGGTCGGGAAGTGAAGGCTGTAGGCGAATCGTCGTCGTACGGAGGGATCAATGTTCTCCACCCGGTTCGTGATCCAGATCACCCGCGCGCCTGGCTCCTCAAGCAGCCCGTTCAACCAGCCCTTGTCCTGGGATTCACCTCGCATCAGCCAACCGTCGTCGTTCAGCACGCTGTCTGCTTCATCCACGATCACGAGCGATCCCTCGCCGTGGTTTGTCATGTTCAGACAAGCCGTCAATCCCACGCGCCGAGACAGGGTCTTGTTTTCGGTGTGGTGGAGTACTTCGTAAGCGGGACACCCGATGGAAGCGGCCAAGGCCTGGGCAAAGCTTGTCTTGCCAGTTCCGGGTGGGCCGTAGAAGAGGACGTGGGTAGACGAATCCGGTTTGCGATCCAGCAGGGAGCGTAAGTGTTCCAGGTCGGAACACTGCACGACATGAGAGTCCAACGCCACGGTGGGAGCAGGAAAGGGTCGGTAGTGTTCGCGTGTCAGGACAGCATGTGCCGATTCATTAATCAGCGGCAGGCAGTCCTTGGACAATTCCAACCAGCTCCGGTCCTGGTCAACGAAGCCAAGGCGGTGCAGGCGGCCATGAATCATCCCCTCAAACTGCCCGGCTGTTAATCCAAGTGCCGTCAGCATGTATTTTCGTCCCGTGTAACGATCACAATCCAGGTGAGTGTCAAAGTACTGTTCGACTGGGGCCCAGGAACTCATCATTGCCAAGAAAAGGCAGATTTCCGCTTCCTGGTCAGTCAGACCGAATAGGTTTGTGAATTCGGAAAGATTGGCCGCCTGGTTGGAACTGTGGCCTGTTTCTTGGTCCCGGAGGGAGGACTCCATGATTGTAATGAGGGGCTTCACAAGTGTGCGCAGGGAGTGTTTGGGCCATTGTCCCAACTGGCGTGATAGTACGAGAGCTCGTTCGCTCGCAGACGTAGCATCGGAGAGGGAAGATGTGAATTTGGCATGCCTGTCTTTCGGAATTGACGAACCGATCAGGGCTGTAAGTAAATCAGCCTGGGATTCCAACAGCCAGAAGAGGAATTCGATTGTTTCGTGATCCCATAGAGGATACCGATCCATGATACGGATCATGTACTCCAGGCATCGGCTACGGATGAAGGCCTCGTTGGCATCACTTCCGGCGGCCTGGGGGGCTTGGTTGCGCCATTTTCTGGGTCTGATGCCCATACAACTTCCCTTCTTCCTGGATTCTAAAATAATGCTTGGTACGGAGAAGTTACCCGAGTACCGTTCCAGGTTATGGAACGGTTTGAGAATATTTTGCGAAATAGATAAGGAGGGCTTCATGCCAAGAAAACTGAATCCGGACATCAGCCACAGTGACAAGCTCATTAAACTCCTGGGTTATTTGTTCTTTCGCCCCGGAAGTCGTTCGTTGACACAGCTGGCCACGGAACTGGGATGTTCGAAGCAAGGTGTCCAGAGCTTGGTTGCTAAGGTCGAGAGCGGTTACGGGGTGCGGATTGGACGAGAAAAGCGAGGCAATCGTCTCTTCTACATTTTTGCCTCACCACGGAAGTTTCCCCCCGCGGCAATGCTCTCTTCATCCGAACTGAACACTCTGCAAATGTGTCGAGCTTTCACCGAAAACCTGTTGGGTGTGGAACAGTTCGGCGATGCCATGCTCACCATCGAGAAGAGCTCTCGGATGCTCCCAGAGGACGAAGCTCTGCCAGAGGGAAACTTCGGCGTCCTGCGCTTCGGAACCATCGACTACTCACCATTCCAGAAACAACTTCGTACCCTGGTTGAGGCGATGGAGAAGAAGCGGGTCTGTGAAGTAAAATATCGGCGTGTTCTGGACAAACGATCCAAAACCTTCCGCATCAAACCACTGAAGATATTCGCTCACAAGGAATCGGTATACGTACACGCGCGCTACGCAAAGATGCCCGGGGAGCCTTTCAAGGGTGCTGACTACGATCCATTGCTGGCATTGCACCGTATCAAAACCGTGGCCATCACTGACACAAAGTTCGTTTTACCCAAGGACTACAATTTCGAACGGACAATGAACCGGCAGTTCGGTGTCATCCGTGGTCAGAGGTTCAAAGTAAAAGCCGAATTCACCGGCTGGGCGGCAGGCTTTGTTACGGAGCGGACGTGGAGCCCCGACCAGAAAGTGACTCGGCGTCGCGGGGGAGGCATTGCACTAGAATTCACTGCCTCATCCGAGCCTGAGGTGCTGAACTGGATTCTGAACTTCGGTGACGAGGCAAAGTTGATTGGTCCGAAAGCTCTAGTCGGGAAATTGAGGGAACGCTTGGCCACAGTATCGGGGCTCTATACCTGATACGGATCAAACCAGACCCTGCAGCACTCCCAAAACATCCACCAGGGCCTGCGTGTCTTGCTTGCAATAGGCACGCAGATCCTGAAGCACTTGGGCCTTTTCCTCTGCCGCGACGTCAGTGAACACGGCTCGCTGGAATTCGCGCTGGGCCTGGCCACCTTCGGCAATTGCTATCCCGTCGTAGGATGTGTCAGTCAATACAGGTAGGACGTTTTTCAGGGAGCAACTGCCCTTCTGCTTGGGATCGTGATACCAGAAGCTGCTGAAGGGAGTCATCAAGTCCAGGAAGCGTTTGTTGAGGCTGCGCAGGAAAACGGCTTCGGCAGGAAAATCTTCCGCCAGCCTACTGATGATCCCACGTTCAAAGCCCATGTTGTAGGCTAGGATCGTTCCATCGTCTCCCAGGTTCTTCAGCGCATCAATCAGTGCCGGGCGGGGATCTTCAGGAGCCTCGGCCAGGAACTCGAAATGGCGCGGCTCTTTACCCGGGGAGTCAATGATGTGCAGGGAAAACTGGAATGGGACCTGTCGGTAGGGGCTCGTCCCATCGAAAAGTGGAACTGCGGGATTCATGGTCTCGAAGTCGAAGCAATGGACAGGATACTGTAGGCCCGCCAGCCATCTGCGGATCGCATCCTGAGATACATAAGGTTGCCCGGAATTGACTGCAGCCTGTTGAATGAGTTGACCGTTGCTCAGCTCGGCCGCGGGGGCATCGGCAATTGCAGCGATCCCATCGGCCAGCATACGGAATGCCTTCTTCTTATGGATCCGATAGAGCTGTAGAACACTATGCTCCGGCAAGAAAGCCGAGCAGTGCTCCCAAAGGTCACATGAGTAGGGATTGGTGCAGTGCTCTCCTATGGCAATGTCGGGGCAAGGACCATCAATGGTTCTGTGCAGGGCGGCTACATTCGCGGCAACCCCAGGCTGAAGGGCTCTAGCCCTTTTGGTTACATCCTCAGCATGAAACAGCCCAGCAGGATCAATCTCGCCCTGACGTACGTAGCGATTGTCGATGTGCATCAGGTAGAGTCGATCCAGTTTGATACCTGAACGCTCAATCGCGTGGGTCTGGAACGCAATATCGGCAACATTCACGTCCTTGACCTTGGTAGCACTCTTCACTTCGTAGAGGTCCCAGGAGTCGTCTCCCACAGGGACCATGATGTCAGCACGGCAGTAGCACCCGTCGATCTGGAAGCTGGCTTCGAAGATCGGCTTTCGTTGGGGGAGGAGGTCCATTGTCGCGGCTGTGGTCTCCTCGAGATTACGGCTCCAGGGCACCTCGATGCCATCCGGGTAAAGTTCCTTGGCCAGGTCGCCTACCGAGTGACCTATGGCGAAGATCGCCTCTGTGGCCGCGTCCGGAGCTGGGATGGCATTCTTGTCGTTGTATTGCGTCCACAGGAGCTTGGGGCACTGAAGACCGGATATGTACTTGGATTTGGAAATGTAGATTGGCATCGTTTCAAGCCTTTTTGTCAGGGGATGTATCACCAGCAGGTCATTTCAAACCGTGACGAAGCTACCTTGAGACAATGGTGTTTCGATATCCCAGCGATAGGCACACAAACAACCATCTATTGCCACACTGTAATCCAAGCAGACCACGTTTGAAGTCTGAAGACCAGGAGAGGGGGGGCATGGCAACCAGTAGTGTCCAAAGAAGACAGGCGGATCTTCTGATGGGTAAAATGACCCATCGGTGTTGCCTAAATTGACTTGGGCAAGGGCGGTCGCTGAAACAGGAATATTTAATCCCAAGCCAGCTTTTGGCTCTGGAAAAGTGTAATCGAAATAATTGGCCCCGAGGGGTCGGGCGAACCAGCGAGCACGAACGGCGTCGCGTGTGCGATTGCTCTTATCCGGGAAAGTACAACCCGGTGGAAGATGTAGCTCTTTTCCCTTTAGGCTCCACTCCAAAGCCCAATACAAATCCCGGCACCCCGGCTCACTCTTCCGCAAAGACTCGACCATGAAATCGGTTGTCACGCCGCCGTGTCGCTTTTGGGCCTGCTCCAAAAAGGGAATGGCCCATGGATCCCAGCAAGCGTGCACTACCCTCAAATCACCTAAGTCCAGGCTGAAGGGTAATTCGCGAAACCACGCCAGCCACGGATGAATTCCCTTGCTTCCCCCCAATTGAGTCAGGGATTCTTCGTGCTGTTCAATGTTCTTTTCTGTGTGGGGGCGAAGCCATTCATTTTCCGAAGCAGCGGGTGTATGGTAGGCGATCGCATTGAATTCGTGATTGCCCATTACCGCCAAGGCAGTTCCGGCTTGGACCATACCCTGGACGATTTCCAACGTACGTCGGATCGCCGGCCCCCGGTCGATAAAATCTCCCACAAAAACCGCACGTCGGGTTCCGTCCCTGTGTTGGTAATGGCCGGACTCCATGATGTAGCCCATTTTCCCAAGTAGTTCTTCGAGTTTGTGGGCATGTCCATGTATGTCACCGATGATGTCGTACATTTGTTGGCTCCTCAATAATTGCTGATCCCATAATCACCTCAACAATGCTTCTGCCAGTTCTAACGCGTCCACCGGCCAGAATACCTCGGGTCTAGGTTTTGGGACTTCCTTGTCGAAGGCATTCGGGCGGCAACTTAGAATGCATTTCTCCCACTGCCCAGGAATTTGGGCGCGCCCATAAACTGCTCCCATGAGAGCCCCACAAATGGCAGCGTTTGTGTCCGTGTCTCCGCCCCGGCCGACGGTATCGACTACACCCTCTTCAAGGCTTGGGGTGTGGAGAAGCTGGAAGAGCGCGTTCTGGAATGCCTTCATTACCCAGCCCTGCTGGACCATGAAATCCTCAGGTGGTTCATTCTCAGCACGGGCGATGACCTCCAGAATAGAACCGTCAACAACCATGTCCCTGGCCCAGTTCTGGATCTCTCCAAATAGAGCTCCAGGCGACGGCCCCATTTCAATAGCCCAAGCAATTGCCATGGCGAACAGTGCATTTATCTCCTGGCAAATCGGATGAACGTGGGTGAGGGCGGCATCTTTCCGGGCCAATGCCGCCACATTGGGAAGGTCACTTCCGGTTCCGAAGATTCCCAGGGGGCTAACCCGCATGAGAGCCCCGTTGGCTTGGCTGTTAGGATTGGGATACCCACGGAGTGAACTTGAGATGGTCCCCCCGAGATCAAAGGGACCGGAGTTTAACCAATACTGATAGGACTCCATGACCTTCTTGGCGTTGTATTTGCCTTCCTTGATTAGGGAACGTGCAAGCATCAGGGCCATTTCGGAATCGTCGGTGGGTTGACCCGCCAAGGTGTCCCATACGCCACCATCAGCCAGTTTGCGGACGCCGTCGGGATATAGACCGGAAATTTCTTCCTGAGATTTGAATTCAACCAAGCTGCCCAGGGAGTCGCCGGCCAGTTGTCCAAGGAGACAGCCTTGGGCGCGGTCAAGTACTTCTGGGGAAATTTTCATTGGATTCCCAAATGGAAAATGGCTCAAAAATGGTTTTCACTGAAAATGACACGGACATCATATAGGAAGGGCAGTACGCCGGTCAATAATTCTGCCGCTCGGTTTCATCCTTGAATCGGCCCTGGCCCGGCTCACCAATGAAAGATCGGTGTGACTTACGTACCAGCCCCTTCAAATGTGGTATTACCTGTTTCATGGGCTTTCCTGAGCATTCTGACACGTGGGACAATTCTCTGTACCCTATGTGATATCCCTCCGATTCTGAAAGTAGGCAGAACACTTCCCGTATAGGCCATTACTCCTATTCGGAAAGCCGGGGTACTGTTGAATATGTTATGTCTCCCTACTGTGGATTGTACTACTATGTGTATTCCCTCTAAGCTACGGATGAATTTTCGAATAGCCCCTCGTATTTGGATGAGATTGATGTACATACCGGGATCCCGGCAGCAATCCGATATGCCATGATCGGTGGCAGTAGTGGGGTGGCGAATTTTCATTTCTCTTTTCAGGGTCGGTGGGGGGTTATCTTTCCCTTCCAATTCTACAATAGTATCTCCTGCTCAACATTTCTTTTGATCTACTGAAAAACCCCCGACTGTATATACTTACGGGGTTTGGGAGGTACATGGGTTAGCGTGTGGGTTTTTTTCAAGATGAGGGCTTTGCGGCGTAATTGCTGAAAAGCCAATGGATTAAAAGGAAGGATTGGAAAGTGACATAAGTACTGGGGGACCGCCGGTTGGGGAAAAACTAACATAGGTACATTCCTCGCAGCCTCATGAAGTGAACTACATAGTATTAATCCAGCACGGAATTGAGGAAGGAAATGAGGCCTGGCCGTAAGGTGCCTGGTAAAAGACCTCCAATAGAAAGTTCGACCTACCATCTGCCTAGTTTCCGGAAGGTCCCAAAGTGTGGTCTTCGGATCGGCTATTGACCGGAAGTTGGCGGGGCCGACTGAGTGTATTCAATATAACAGGGTTCCATGCCCCATAAATGGGGTGCCTTGAAAGCAGGCTGAGTTCTCGTCATTCCAATGAAGGGGTTCGGGTAGCTGATCCCAAGAGTCTTGTTTGTGGGCAAAACTGGGGCCTCTGGAAAGCAGAGGTTGCCGTAGCATCCAGACATGTCCGGGGGTTCTTTGTTTTCGAACAGGGCCAAAGGGCAATGAATGTCGCGGGGGTGTTTCCTATAAGGTGATCAGTACCATCAGGGTCTTGTCCACCCACCCACTCAGACAGGACAAGCACAGAGAGTTGGCTGGACTGATTGTAGTTTTGATGGAGGGGGTGAATTCAATTGAAAATAGTTTTCATGCTGGGTAAATGGGCGGTTCAGTGCTTCGGTCGATCTAAGGGATTGGATGGTCATAAGGCCTCCTTCGTACAACAATCTGTTTCCTGTGTGATTACTCCTCCTCCCTGGGGGACAGATAGGCCTATTCTCCTTTTCCTGAGAATGACATTCGTACCGGGTTTGGGCCCTGTGCGAATGGAAGGTCCCTGCCTGATCATCCCCCGAATTGTGGGCAGTGAAAAGCCCTGGTCCTGCAATAGTGGCTTGGTCATGGGGTGTTGCCTCAGGAGAGGCTTGGCATGCGCCACGTGGCTGGCTCTGCTATCAAAAGGGTCTATTGCTTGTAGCCTCCTAGACGGGCTTAGGGCTTGAACTGTTAACTATTGGCAAGACGATCTCGTTTACCCAGTATTAATATCATTGTCAGAGTTTTACACTGAACCGCTCTAGGCACTTTGGATAGGGAGCTTTCCCATATAACCGATGATGTCCATGCCATGTCCTCCTCCTATTCCGGGGAGAGCATAGAGATGATGAGTGCTCAACTGGTTTTCCCGAGAATGACATTAATACCCTGATCCTACGTGAACCACATAATCGGGCGAACCATTGTCACCTTTGTCAGTTGTCATTTGGGTGTTGTTTCCCTAGGGTAGAATTGATAGGGAAGAATATACAATTAAAAGGAAATAGTGTTAATGGTGAAATTATATAACAATAATAATTCTTTGGTTCGTACTTGAACATGAACTACCCCTTTGACATAGGGACAGAGGTGACACCGAAGTCCGAGTGTCACCTCTGTCAGCTGTAACAGGGCCCTAGCCAAGAATCTCACGAGCATTGGGATTTACCCGGTACCTACGTGACCTTCCTTTGCTAGTTTCTGGGGTGATATCGAAGAGATATGCCCGATCGACCAAAACTTCTAAGGCCTCAATAGCTCTTGAGGTCGGCTTGAAAAGATTTCCTCCCCCCCGAGTGACTTCCCGTGGGGAGAATTCGTCACCGAACTTATTCTTGATGAAGATCATTCGGATAAGCTCCTTGGCCCCCTGAAATTTCTTTGACAGCGAAGGTGTGTATATCCGCCTCGTGTGGCTTTCCAAGTATTTTACCCAACTGAGAGATTTCCGGATTGAACTTGCCCGGATAACTGGTCCACGATCATCTAACATGTGAATGATCAGGCAAAAGGAAGCGAGTACCTTAGGGAGCTTGTTCAAATAGGCTTTCATGATGTCGGGCTCACTCGGTTCGTTCGATCGCTTGGCATTTTCCAGTAACCAACCGTTGAGGATCTCTTGGGATTCGGAGTCTAAATGCAGGTAGGCTTGCCCATCGCTGTTTTTTGCCAATGACAAATTCAGCGCATCAACATCGGCCAACTCCTTGATCAGGCTATGCGCTCGTTCCAGGGCGTCCTTGTCTGGAGCCCGGTCCACGATTTCGGTTATCTGGGGAACATCAGGGTAAACCAAGACCTGAAAACGCTGTAGAAAACCATCCAAAAGCTCTGGACTACATGACCATTTGGATATCAATGCGGACAACGGCTCAGGTTGTATCGTTCCAAGAATTGATACACAAATCTCACCAGTGAGCGAAGTGCCACGCCCAACACGATCCGACCGGAATCCTGACTCTGTACCCCAGGTGCTGTTGTAGAATCCACGGGCGGCCTTCTGGTAGGGCTTCTCGATATCGTGAATGAACTTTGCCAATTCATCCGATGCAATGAGCAAACCATTGGGATTGTCCTCGAGGATCAAGGTCAAAGCTTCCACTGTCGTATCGTTGGTCAAGTAACGTTTTCGGACTGGAGGTGTCGGCTTTTCAAGTAACTCCGTTTTGTCATCCTGCTTCTGAGCCGAGTTGTTTTTGAGGATTTTTGCCGCCTTTGAATTGAGGCTTTTCTGCCCCTCCTCATAAATCGCAAGTTTGGCAAGGAAAGACGGCAAGGCTTTTCTGTAAGCTTTTTCTCCCGCCGATTCGAGATCCCAAATTGGCTTCAAGATTGCATCAAGGGCCGCAGACTTCCGGCTTCCGGGGGGAGCGACGAAACCGCCCCAGAGATTTGGAGCAACCATCCAATCGTCATGGGCCTTAGGGCAAATTTTCACTTGGCGTCCAATCAGGGATCCCACCGTTAACATTAAAGATGGCCCAACAAAATCCAGAGGGACTTGCATTCGCTCCGCCACGTCCACCACATGATCCCGAATGCCTTCAGGAAGTAGGGCAGGGTCGAAAGGCAGGACATCAGGGAGTTCTGGCAAGGGAATGGGTTTGATCCGGGTTCCATCTATATCAAATCCGGGATCATACTTAAAAGCTGAATTAAGGATCGTTTCCAACACCTCTTTGCTTTTCGGAGGTTTGCAGCGAGATTCGTTTTCCCTTTTAAGAACATCCATGACGGATTCCCGTGATATGTTGGAGAACGCCAAATCGTTAGCAATGGTAAAAAGAGCTTCATTTCGCATGCCATCCTCAAAGGTCTTGGGTAGCATCCGTGGGGTGGGTCGCCCTGGTCCTTCACTAAGTAAGTTGAGAATTTTTTGGGGTGGAGGGGAGAGAGGACCGCCCGGATTTGAAGGCGTGGAGTCCATCCTATAAGATTTTCCTGATACATGATTAGACGTAGCTGCTACAACAAACCCGCCATCGCATCTAATATCCAACCCTGGAGCAATATTCGTTGCGCAGGAACGGTATCGGTCTTGAGGGAGCCCGAAATATATGTGTTTACCTCCTCCACCGGTCGTAACAACATAACTATTCTCAATTTCCGCCGGCTTCAAATCAAGGTTATCGTACGATTCTTCCCCGCCATGTCGAGGATCAACATCAAGAATAAAGACCCCTGATGCTGTCCCAGTAGGGATTCCAATGTTGGACTCTGGCCACTGAGTCCACCAATCCAAAATCTGGTTCAAATTTCGGGTTGCCAATTGCTGCCAGCTCCTTATCCGCGGATGTTTGCCGGGGGAAGAACAGCTTGGTTTGTCACATGTGCATTCTCCATTCACTATTCCGTGGACTGGGAAAACGGCCCAATTAAAGGTATAGGCATAATTAGCGGCATGTTTTAGCAAACGATTCTCCGATGCTTTGATGGTAGCCGCTGCCATTACATCCAAATCTTTGCGATTATTGTTTTCGGTCATTTTAGTCTTCCTTGTCATTGTGCTTGTTGTTTACAAAGGAAAATTTGTCATTGGAGAAGGTTTGCCACATTCCAGTTCCCGCCTTGGAGTTGATCAAAATGATCTTTCCAGTGGGTCGGCCTCTTCCCCAAGTGAATTTCATTACTTCCTCGCCTTTGATCGGCGGTTGGGCATTCCTGTTTTCACTGTAGCGTTACTTTAGGAGATCCCGCCGCCGCGAGTGGCAGAATTGGCCCATTGCGTAGGCCAGGTACACAGGACTTAGGGCCTAGCTGACTGGTCTACCCTTATTGGGGCTTTTGAAAGCCCAATACTCCGAAGGTGGAACCTGCATTTTTGACCACTCAGCCACTTCGTCATTCCGCCATGCAACAGTTGAGTCTCCGAGTTGGTACCGCTTGGGAAATAGCCCGGCTTTTTCTTTGCGGGCAATTGTGGAATTGCTCCACCCTGTTATCCGGCGTACTTCTGGCTTTCTAAGAAATCTGATCATGAAAGGCCTCCATATGGAGAATGCACGCAGGTTGTCCGCATGCTACATTTCAATATATTGAGCAGGCGCGATTCTCCAGGGCAATCGGGCGAGGGGCGTAAGAGCTTAAAAATAAAGGAGTTAAAATCTAAAAAGCATGTCCGAACTCTCGCTCCCCCAAGGAACTCGATTTTAATACACTTTAGTACACAGGGGGTGTATCCTTGATGGAAGGGGAGTGTAAGGAGAACTATGAAACTGAAGGCAATCCCAGATAACTTTCTGAAATTATTTGGAACAAAGGAGGCTTGTTTCGAGCAATTGTCTTCAATCAAGTGGCCAAAAGGTTTTACCTGCCTTGAATGTGACCGTGAGGAGTCACGTATGCGAGCAGGTCGCAATTTGGTTCGTTGCATAGAATGCAGAAAAGAGATTTCGATAACTTCAGGGACCCTAATTCACCATACGCACATACCGATCCAGAAAATGGTTCTGGCTCTATTTATCGCGTCCCATGGCCCAGATCCAATCTCCCCGAGGGACTTGCTGGACTACGGCGTAACCGGTAGGTATGGTACGGCATGGAAGCTGTGCTCAAGAATTCGAGATTTGATGAAGCGGGCAGAGTCCTCCTGCTTGGGCGGGGCTATTGAAGCTGACGCCAAAAATACCGAATTCAGAAGTTTCGTAAAGGGAGACAAATACAAAGTTTCAATTGTTGGTGCAGTTGAATTGGCGGAGACAATTGAAGTATTTTCACCCTCGGGCTCAAAAGAAATGACTGGTAGAATTAGGCTCGCTAGTGCCCGCTCCATCGATTTGATTCCGTTTTTCCTGGAAGCTGTTGAGCCCGGAAGTATTGTTTGTACCAGAGACGCAAAAGAGTTTTCAAAATTGGAGGATCATTCATTCACACATTCCCCGGAATACAAATCGACAATCCACAATGCTGATAATTCCTTGGTTGAAATCAGGCGTGTAATGGAAATGGCAAAAGAGTGGCTTCCCGCCACGTTGAAATACAAAAAGTTGGACGAGTATCTGGATGAATATGTATTTCGCCATAACCAAGGGCATAATCAGGATCTGGCGTTTCAAAAGTTATTGAAGACTGCCTTGGCGAAGAAGAAGTTTCGCCGAGTGGGTGGGCAACTTGGAACGCATCGTTTTAAATAGGCCTATATGGTTCAGTGTCAAGAGCCTATCACGTCTAGCGAGCGGTTTCTAGAACTATCTAGTGGATAGTTGAATAAAAGCATTACCTCTGAAGATTCCAATTTGCCATGGCCTCATGTTTTTCAAAAAGGGTTTCAATTAGTTTCATAAATCTGGTCTCTTGGGGCTATTTGGCACCTCATTCTTCATTCGGCACCAGGAATAATCCCTGTTCCCCATTTTCTGCATTTTCCAAGGCAGGCAAGATTTTGTTCAACACCCAAGCCGGCGGCATTTCTCCCGCTTCCAGAGACAAGCGCAATGCCACAAGAATAGGCCTCCCGTCTCCCTCGTCCGCTTCAGCGATCTTCCGAAGATTTGCCAATTGTTTCTCAAGCTTGTCCAATGGTTCTCCACGCATAATAGCCCTTAATCGACGATCCCATTTTTCAAGGGCTTTTCTTTTCTCCTTATCGTAGGCGTACCTGTCGTATACTGCTGTCACGCCTCGCTCGCCGTGGTTCAATACCTTAGCCAGCGTAAGGCGCGGGATTCCCATTCCGGTCATTACAGATCCTGCTGTCCGCCTTAAATCGTGTATGTGGAAGTTCTCAATTCCCAGCTTATCGGACTGCCTCCGCAATGCCTGGTCCGGAGTGTTTCTTCCCATGGCGTTATCCACGTCACGGCCGGGGAAAACAAAGTCGCTGCCTTTTGCCTTGGCTCTTGCGAGGTCGATAATCTCAAGGGCCGTGGGGGTCAAGGGTACTCGGTGAGCCTTGGCGTTCTTGGCAACTTCCGGCGGTACGGTCCACCATGCGTTCTCGGTTGCATTCGTTTCCAGGTCCGACCATCTCATCTGCCGAACCTCACCGATTCGTTGAGCAGTTACCAGTGCCAACCTAAGGACCCACCGAACCTGATTAACGCACTTTATATCCTCGAGGTTTTTCCAAAAGGCCACTATTTCAGAGTCGGAAAGGACCCTCTGACGCGATTTCTGTTTGTTCAAGGGTTTGATCCCCGCGCAGGGGTTGATTTCCATATAATCTTGATCAACTGCGAATTGAAACATCAACCGGGCATAGATCAAAAGGCGGTTGCTTGCAATCGGGGCCCGCTCTGAAACCTCTTTCAATGCTGCCCTGATTTCTTTTGGCTTGATGGTGAATACCTTCCGGGGCCCCCACCTGGTGATTACCTCTGATTCAAGGTACCGCTTGTCCTCATGGCCCGATTTTTTCTTGTTGGCCACTTCCTCGATATACTGGCGGCAAACCTGATCGACCGTGGGGGCATCTTTCTTTTCCTGTTTGGCTTCCATCTTCTGATCGCCGGGATCAATGTCGTTCTCAATGGCCGTTTGAAGTTCCGTAAGAGCGGTTCGCGCGTCACCAAGCTTTACCTCAGGATATCTGCCGATATTGTATTTCCGCCACTTGAGCGACAGGGGGGATCTGTATCGGAAAACCCATGATTTACTACGTCGGCCAACAACAAGGCGCAACCCGGACGGTTCGGATATTTCATAGGGCTGGTCCTCGGCCTTGAGGCGGTCCAGTTGGGTAACAGTAAATGGACGTTTCTGGACTCTCGTTGGTTTACCCATTTAGCTGCCTCCTGCAATCAAAATCAATTTCTAGGTACAAACTAGGTACAATGATTGCTGAATTTTCGTGATTCACCGTGACGCGCCATGATCACAATGTACTTCGTAACCCATTAGCCTGTAAAGGGTAAAAGGTGGTTTAGGTTGATTATGAGCAAGTGTGGGATGGTGTGTCGACAAAACTGGCAGTCAAGAGGTCGGGGGTTCGAGCCCCCCTGGCTCCACCAACTAACTGATTGAGAATAAGGGGCTTGCAGATAATGCGGGTTCTTTCTTTTTTTCTTTATATGAAATTGGGTAACATTCTGGGTAACACGGCCAGCTATGTATCCCGGGAATTTGGCTTCATATTGCCAAGGCCAATTCACAACCTGCCTGGGAACCGCTTTTTTTTATTGGCCGGACCCTCTTGTCCTCACGGAGTTTGCCGGGGTTGACGCCTAACCAGGGCTTCGGAGACAGGCTGGATTGCTTCAAGCGCTAACGGTTGAAATGATTGTAAGCGTTGATGGTTGGCGGTTTCCAAGTCGCCAGCAGGGAAATTACCTTTGACTTGTTTGGTGCCGAATCTTCGGCCATCCAGTATTCAGTACGGACTGCGGTCCAGGCCGGGATGGCCACCTCACCGACTAGCCAGGGCAACTCGGTGGCACCCATTTGAAGGACCATTCTCCGATTCCGCAGAACGTCAATGAAGCTGGAACACCAGGAAAGCAATCCTGCCGCCGCTTCCAGAACCCTATCCCCCACCAAAAACCCAGTTTGGAATTGCCCTTCCACCCCCCATCCTGTAGCATCATACTGAAGACTTGAAAGGATGCAGCAAGGGACCTCTATTCAATGACAAAACCCAAACCCATAATCAACCCAAACATTTTCCCATTCTCCCTCCTCATTGCCTTCGCCCTCCTAGCCCTCATCTCCTGTAGTCCCACATTAGAAGTAAATACCAACGAGGATCCCCTGATCAAACAAGACGGAAAGTTCGTAGACTGGGATAAAGTGGACTGGAAATTCAACCGGCATGTTCTGGCCAAGGCCTATTTCTTCGACCGCTTAAGACCGGATGACGCCCTGCGCAAGTATCGGGAACAATCTACCTGCCCGATTTCCATAAATCCGCTCAGTCTGGAAGAATTCCTAGCCCTGTCGGCAGACGACAAAAAACTCCGGCGAAAAAAGGCTGCTGACGAGTACTACCAAGCAATGGCTCTAAGGAGGACCCTGAGCCGAGGTTGGGAAATTTGGACAGTGACCCGTTCGGTCGCGGTTGCCCAACATGCCATGAGCGACGAGATGGGAATCATCACACCGGCCATCATGCATTTGAAATCGGCGGTGGGTCTTGATCCCGGCAACCCGTATTTCTGTTATGACCTTGGGTATTTTGCCGGCGTGATCGGGGATCGCCGGCTGCAACGGGAGGGTTTTGCCGCGGGTTTGGCCGCCCTTGAGGTGCGGCAAAGAAAAAGTCCAAATCCGCTTTGGCAGCAGAATGAAGACTTGTCCCGGTTGCGTCTGCGGCTCCTCATGGACCAGGCCTGGCTGGATCGCGAAGAGGGGCATTACCCGGCGGGCCTTGAAACCGTAAAAGTAGCCATGGCTCAAATGGCCGGTGATGATATGCGCACCCTGCCTGAGGCTCGGGAGGCGGTATTGCTCCACAGCCTGCTGGTCGTTGACACAGGGGATGTGCATGGAGCCCGCCGGTTGGCTCAGAAGCTGCCGGAGTGGCGATTGCCCATCCAGAAGACATTTGCCCAGTCCGTCTCTTCGGCGGGTCCTGTTATGCGAAAGGAAAACCTCGAACACATCACCAGTAAATTCGCCCGTGACTGGGTGTGGACCATGACTTATCTCAAGCTGGAGGACAAGGACCAGGCCATGAACGGCATGCGGGAGAAAAATTATGTGACGGAATATCCCCCGCACTTGAATTACCGGTTCTGGCGCGATATGGGAAGGGTGTTGGAACACTTCGGCGAGCGCCAGGAAGCCAACCGCTGTTATGGTTTCTCCATCGTTTATCATCCGTACTTTCCCTATTTCCCGCTGGAGGGCGCGCGCGGCGTTTCGAGGGTTCTGGACCAGACGGGGGCGGGTCAGACGTACTACTTGGGTTTCCATCATTTCTACATAAGCGGAAGCCTTTTTTCTTTCGCCGCCAACCGGGTTGTAGCCATGGAGGTTGCGACCGATTCCACGGAGGTAAGGATTCAGGCCGAGTCGGCTCTCGATGCTCTCGACATCTGTCTGCGTAAAAACATTCGACCGACGTCGGCCCTGGCGTTGCGCGGCAGGGTTCACTATCGGCTTGGCAATGTTGAGGCAGCCCTGGAGGATCTCCTGAGGGCACACAAGGAATTGAAAGCTGACCAAAGACCAAGTGCCGAAATAGTGAAAATGCTTGCAGTCATAAATTTCAACCGGAAAGAATTCATCGACAGCAGGACCTGGCTCGAACAGTACACGCAGATGGAACCGACCGATGGGTTCGGGTGGGCCCTTTCAGGATTGTCCATGGCACATCTGGGGCGTCTGGATGAAGCGGTTACTTTACTCGACCACTCCCGGGAGCTCGATCCGTCCGCGCTGAACGGGTGGTACAATCTTGCCCTGGTCTACCTACAGCAGGATGAGGTAGAGCTGGCTCGAGTATTGTTGGCCGAAGCCAAAACCCGCTTTCCTACCAATCCCCACATCACCCGACTGCAGCAGTTGATCAGGGATGACCTCGGTGAAACAGTTCAAATGACCAGCGGTAATGTCGAAATGAAAACCTCTGCGGCTGATTCCGTATGGTTTGCCCGATCGAACATCACTTCAGCGGCCAATGTCACGATTGGCCTGAGCACTCCCGAGATCGAGCAACTATTGCCGGAGCTTTGGCAACGCTATCGCCTAAAACCGAATGCCGAGCACCGATATACTCTGGCCCAGGCCTTGATCCAGGCCCGGCAAAGCAAGGAAGTACAGGATTTGCTGGGCCCGCTGTGGCCAGACGATCTATCCGGCGAAGAAGCCGTACTGTTGCTGATGGCTGATCGGGATCGGCAAAGTCCCGCTCGAGCCACGGATCTGGCCCAGCGGTTGCTGCGGGATGCGAACCCCTATCCGGACAGTGAGTTCTGGTCGCTGGTGGCGGTCGTGTGCCTGGAAAACGGAAGACGCGATGCGGGCATTCTGGCACTGAACCTGGCTTGCGAACTGGATCCGCAAAACGTGGCTTTAAGGGCGATGGCGGACGCTCAGTAGCCTTTTACTGCTTGCCCAAAATCCGCACTTGGCTCCCCATGATCTCCAGAACCTGAACCGACCCTCCGTAGTGGGCGGACATCCCCGTGTCGATGCACCAAACTTTGCCCTCGCACAAGGGAGTGATGCCCGCCTCCTGGACGGTGTGGCCCACGACCATTCGATCTACACCAAGTTCTTTCAGAACCCGGGCCAGCAGTTCGCAGTCATCGGCTTCCACATCGTCAGAGAAGGAACGCTCCCAGGTGGGGCTCTGGCCGGTGTGGATGATCTCGGGACAATTTCCCCGCCCGGATAGCCAGGACCGGACTTGATCGTTCAACTTTTCCAGGCCGAATTCCAGGTGTGGGGGAGTGATGCCGCCGTGCACGAAAACATTTTTGCCGATGATAACGAACAGGTTTTGCTTCGCCAGTACAAGCGCATAAGGACCGCCCGGTCTGAAGGCGGCCACGCGACCGCGTTGTTCGGGCGGGAAGGATTGGAGCAGGGAGTCGGCCTCGGATTCCGCTGCGAATTCCTGAAAATCGGCGAAACCGCCTTCGGTTACGTAGCGCAGGTCAAGGCGTGCATTCATAAGCTCGTGATTCCCGTTCAGAACATGGAAGGCTCCGCCGGCTGCCGCCGCTTCGTGGGTAAGGCGCGAAAGTAGGTCGAAAATTGCCTTTTCATGGTCACCTCGATCCAATTGATCTCCGGTTTGAACCACGACCAGGTCCCCGCCGATCCAGCGGTCCTGTTCATCGATGGCCCCTCCCAGTCGAAGGGCGGAGCGGGTTGCCTGCAGATCACCGTGAAGGTCCCCGATCGCCACGATGCGCTGGACCGTTTGGTGACGAATATTCTCTTCACCGGACCCGCCTAGTATCAGGACCAGGAGACAGAGCAACAGGGCCAGGAGAATGGGGCGAATTTTCATCATGTGCTTGGCTTCTTCCAGCAAAGTGAGTCCAACTTAGTGATCATACCTAGACCGACTGATTGTAACATAAAGCAGTGAAAAAACGAGGTAGGGATATGACCCCTTGGTACACCATCCAAAAACACAATTATGAGGGCCGATATCCGTAAAGCCCCCCTTTTTGCAGCCGATACCTAAAACAATATCCGAGTTCGTGGCCCAGTTTACTTCCCTAGGGAAGGGGAAAGACCTCGAGCGCTGCCTATTCGCTTACCCGTCATTGTGAGGGAGATGTCCAATGTTCCGATCCAGATCGAATCATCGTAGCGATTCCGGTTTCACGCTAATGGAAGTCGTAATTGCTGTTGCCTTGGTCGCCATCCTGGCTGTCAGCCTTGGTCCCCTGGTTATGAAGAACCTCCAGGACGGCAAGGTTTCTCGGGCCCAGAGTGACGTGCAGGCCATCGGCAACGCCATTGAGACCTTTTACAAGGACACGGGAAGCTGGCCCAATACCCAGAATGACGGGACCGGCACGGTGGACTATTTGACCTCCTCACCAACGATTCTGGTAGCCGCCACGGGGGGTATTACGTTCACCAGCCAGGACGACAACACGACTCTGAGTAACCAGCTGATTCTCAACACTCCTACGTACTCAACCAGCACGCGTCCGCATCTGAGCGCCGGTTGGAACGGGCCCTACATGGGTGCTGATTCCCTCGATCCATGGGGTATGCCCTACGTGGTCAACATGGAATACGTGGGCGATGCAACCCACACCGTACTGGTAGTCTCGGCCGGTCCGAACAAGACCTACGATTCTTTCGGTACCACACCGGAAACCAGTACCGGCACTGACGATCTGTGCTACGTGTTGCAGAAGAATTCGCAGTAGACGGAGTATTGGGCAGCACAACATCGAATAGTGAAATTGGCAGCACCGACGGCAGCGGGTCCCTGAGGGCTTCCGCTGCCGTCGCGCAACAGGTGGTCCGATACAATATGCTCAATGGGGAAGCCTGACCATGAGTGCAACCAAAACCAAGAAGCTGGGCCAGATCCTTGTTGATTCGGGAAACATAACCCAGGAACAACTGGAAAAAGCTCTCAAAGAACAGAAGCAGACACGGGAAAAACTCGGTGTCATTCTGCAGCGCTTGGGCATTACCACGGAAACCGAGATCGCCAGGGTTTTGGCCAACCAGGCAGGCGTCGAATTCATCACACTCGGCAAACGACGGATCGAAAAAGAAATTCTCGAACTCCTACCCCCGGAATTTTCCGAAAATAATCGAATCCTGCCCATTGGGCTCAAAGGCAACACCATCATTCTTGCCATGGCCAATCCTCTGGATTTGGACATCATCGACAAAGTTCAACAGATGACCGGCAGCTATATTGAAGTTGTTCACGCTTCGGATTCCGACATAGGGGCCACACTTTCAACCAATTTCGGCTCAGTCGAGGACACCGATAAATCCCTTCTGGAATGCATCGAGCAGGCCGGTGAAGCCATCGGGCGGGGGGACAGTGGCATAGACAAGGGCTCTCCCCTTATCAAACTGGTGGATCACCTCATCAAAAAGGGGATCGACGACCACGCCACGGATATCCACATTGAGCCGGAAGAGAAGGTTTTACGATCCCGTTTCCGGGTCGACGGGCACCTGATCGAAGGCCCCTACATGCCCATGGGCCTCCATGCCTCGATTGTGACCCGGTTCAAGATTTTGGCCGGCATGAACATCTCTGAATCACGCCAGCCCCAGGATGGCCGTATCATGCACCAGATTGGGCCACGGACGGTGGACCTGCGGGTATCCACTTTCCCGTCGGTCAACGGCGAAACAGTGGTCTGTCGCCTCCTCGACAAACAGAATCTGGTGCTGGGCCTGGAAAGAATGGGGATGGATGCAGAATTGAAGAGGCGTTTCACGCGGGACATCAGCAAGCCGCACGGCATCCTGTTGGTCACTGGGCCTACGGGTTCGGGAAAAACTACAACCTTATACTCGGCCCTCAGTCACATCAACACTCCCGACGTTAAAATCATCACTTTGGAGGATCCTGTCGAGTACGAGATCCCCATGGTCAGTCAGGCACAGATCAACGTTAAACAAGGTTTCACCTTCGCGAGCGGCCTGAGGTCGATCCTTCGCCAGGATCCGGATATTATTCTCGTGGGTGAAATTCGGGATCAGGAAACCGCGGAACTGGCTATTCGAGCCGCACTGACCGGACATCTTGTATTCAGTACTCTGCACACGAATTCCGCTGCTGGGGCCATTCCGCGGTTGACGGAAATGGGGATTGAGCCTTTCCTGCTTTCTGCCACGCTGGTGGGGTTGCTGGGGCAGCGCTTGATTCGCAGGATTTGTCCTGATTGTCGTACAACCCAACCTCCTACTTCCGATCAGATAGAAGCGTTGGATTTGGCTTCCCTTGGAGAGGGGCCGTCTGAATTTTCAGTGGGTCAAGGGTGTTCAAATTGCCACAATTCCGGCTATCGGGGACGTTTGGCAGTATTCGAATACTTGCCCGTGGACCAGGATATCCGCGAATTGATCAATCACAAAGCCGATGCCGGCCGAATTGAATCCACGGCAGTCGAAAAGGGGATGCAGACCCTTGGTCGGGACACCCTGAAACATGTACTGGCTGGAGAAACTTCCCTGGCTGAATTGGGGAGAGTCGGCCTGTGAGAGAATTCAGATACAAGGCACTAACAACCACTGGTCAAACCGTTGAGGGCCTGCGTCATGCACCCTCGGTTGAGGAACTGGCCTCCAGCCTCGGCGGCCAGGGCCTTACCCTTTTGAGCAGTCGTTCATCTTTCGGATCTTTGGGATTCAAGTCACCTAGTCGAGTCAAAGGTCCCGAAATCCGGGATTTCACCTTGCATATGGGGACGACCCTTTCGGCAGGGATCCCCATGATGGAGGCCTTAAAGGATTTTCAGGAAGGCTGTGGTGGCAAGGACTTCAAGAACATCGTCTCGGATCTACATCGGGCCATTGCCGGGGGAAGTCAGTTATCCGAAGCCTTGGGTGGCCACTCCCATGTATTCCCGGACATCTATGTAGCTATCATCGAAGCAGGGGAAGCGACCGGAAACCTGGACCGGTCCTTTGCTGATCTGGTGAACTACCTAGAATGGAGCGACGACCTGAATTCCCAAACCAAGCAGATGATGATGTACCCGGCAATGCTGGGCACGGCCACCATCGGCCTCTTCCTGCTCATGTCCCTGTATGTCATTCCCCAGTTCCAGGGGGCCTTCAGTTCACAGAGTTTCAAGCTACCTACTCTTACAGTGAAAGTCATGGGTGTTGGTGATTTCATGGGAACCTGGTGGCCCTTCATGTTGGGCTTCAGCTTGGCAGCTTTCGTTGGAGTGAAAATGGCTCGGACCACCCCAAGTGGACGGTACCATTTTGACCGCTTGGTGCTGCAACTGCCCGTGGTGGGTCACTTTGTAAGCAATTTGTCCCTTTCGCGCTTTGCCCGCTACTTCTCCCTGCTGCTCGGTTCCGGATTGGACGTTTTGCGGGCTCTGCAGCTTTTACAAAAAGTCGTGGGTAACGCGGTAATGGAAAAGGAACTGATCGCGGTTCACCAAGGGATAACCGGCGGCGGGACCCTAAGGGAGAGCTTTGACCAGTGCCAAACTTTTCCGATTCTGATCAAGCGGCTAATCGCCGTTGGGGAAAAAACGGGATCCCTGGACACGACCCTTATAAAAGCGTCCGAGCATATCGACAAGGAACTGCCTCGAACCCTGAAACAAGCCTACACGGTGCTTGAAGCGGTGATCCTGGTTTTCCTGGGTACCCTGGTAGCTGTTTGTGCCCTGGCCATGCTTTTGCCCATCTTCCAACTTCGCTCACAAATTGGCTGAGGAGGCAGTCGGATATGGAATCAGCCCGTTACAGACAAGGCTTTTCGCTGATCGAGATCGTCGTTGCCGTTGCGATCGTGGCAATCATTGCCGGTGCCCTGGCGCCCTACACGGTCAAGCGCCTGAACAATGGCCGGAACCAGGCTACGACTACTGAAATGGCGCGCATCGAAACGGCGCTGTTGGATTTTTTCGATGACCTCGGTCGCTTTCCCAGTCAAAGCGAGGGACTGGAGGCATTAGCTGTAAGCACTGATTTGTCCGGCCAGGATTTGGCCAGTTGGAAGGGGCCTTATATCAGTGGGGGACATGACGATCTGGTGGTGGATATCCAACAGGATACGTTCGGATCTTCCTACGTGTATGTTGCTGTTCCTACCCTTAGTCCGGCCGAAGCGGGGTACGTTGTTCTGGCCAGCCCAGGAGTGAATAAAACCCAAGAGATGCCCGACTCCGGGAGTACCTGGGTAATTGCCAATTCCAATCTGTACGATGACCTCGTGCTTTTCATCAGTTCCAGTTCTCTCAACCGACAGAAGAAGTTGGAGACATTGGTCGAGTTGAACGCCCTGGCCGATGCGTCGAGGGAATACTACAAGGATAACAGCGATTTTCCTGCAAATCTGGCCGCCCTTGCCGGTGAATTCATAGATTCCGGTTTTGAGGAGGATGCTTTCAGTGACGAATGGAAAATGGACTACCAGATGAGCCTGGACGGTGGCTCCCCGGAAACCATGACCCTTCACAGTTATGGTCCCGACATGAGCGACGACAGCGGCGGGGATGACGATCTGGTTTTGGCCGTCAGTGCAGCGGTCATTCTCCACTCTGTGGACCCCAACTGAAGTGGGACCTGAAATTAAAGTGAAAAAGAAAGCCCAGGGGAAGATGTGAACCGCACAACAAACAAAGGATTTTCCCTAATCGAAGTGATAATTGCAGTAGCGATCATTGCTATCATGGCCGGAGCCATCGCCCCGGCTGTTGTAAAGCAGATTAACGACCAGCGAATTCAGGCCACCCTTGGTGAATTGGCCGGAATCAATGACGGGTTGCTTGCTCTATACGCGGATCTGGGACGTTTTCCCACCCAAGCCGAGGGTCTCAATCTCCTGGTCACAAGCGGGGCACTCTCGGGCTTGGAATTGGACAAGTGGGAAGGGCCCTATGTCACTGAAATCAGCGGCGATGTTTCCGCAGAAATAACCCGCGACGCTTTCGGAAAGGCCTATGTCTACGATGCCTCCCCGACGACTGACCCGACTTCGGCTGGGAACTTGGTCGTAGCCAGCTCCGGGATTAACCAGACGGCAGAGATGCCGGACGAAGCAACCTGGGTAGTGGATCATGTCTCCCTTTACGATGACCTGGTCATTTTTGTATCGAGTGGCAAAGTGGATAGAAACAACCAGGATACGTCCTTTTCGGAGCTGAACGCAATTGCCGCGGCCGCTCGTTCTCACTACCTGTGGGAGGGGGATTTTCCGACATCCCTGAGCGATCTCGGCGCTATCTACTTGGATTCTGGATTTGAGGATGAGGCTTTCCGGGACCAGTGGCAGAGCGATTACCTGATGGCTGTTTCGGGTGGTGGAAGTGCCGTAATGACCATTTGGAGTTGCGGACCGGACCGTATCGATGACACAGGCTCCGACGATGATTTGCTCGTGCAGGTCGACAGCGCAGAGTTGTAACCCCCACAAAGGTCAGCGGGAAACAAAGAGGAATACGGTGAAAAATTCAACGAAATCGTCGAGCCTGATCCTTACCCCTGATGGGGGTATATTGTTGGGGATCGAAAAGGGAAATAGTCGTCCCTTCCGGTTGCTGTGGTCCCGTTCGTTCTCCAAGAAGTCTCCGCTGCCCGGATCCTTCCTGAGGGGGATTTCCGGCCTCACCAGTAAGACCGCCATGCTTTTATCCAGTGATTCGGTGTCAACCCTGCAGGCAACTCTGCCCCCGTTGAATCAAACCGAAACCAGGTTGGCCCTGTTGGGCAGCATCGCTCAGGAAGAGAACAACAGCGGGGTTAAATGGGCACTCGACTACCACATCTGGCCGCCCCGCAGGGAGAGACGCTCCACAGAAGGTAAGCGGGATATCTCAGTCGCTTATGCCCGCCACGATTTTCTACAACGGGAAACCGAAAAGGCACACTCCATCGGGATCAGGCCGACGGTTATGGTTCCGGGATACATCGCCTTGGATTCCCTTTATCGCCAATCCCTACCCGAAACAGAACGAAGAAACCACGTATGGAATCTTGTCTATCTGGGCAGGGATGAGCGCTTTTTATGTGTGGGAGATTCGGGTGGACTGCTCTTTACCCGAAGCCTACCCCATGATCTGTCAGAGGGATCGGAGAGCGAAGAATACTTTCACCAGTTGGCTACCCAGGTCGAGCGCTCGAATTTCTACGCCAGACAAGCCGAACGTAGCCTCGTAGTCGAAAAGATAATCCTGTGCGGGGAACCCCAGCTGGTTCACCTCCTGGCAGGGAAACTCGCAGAGCAGGAGGGACCCCCTTCGGAGATTTGGCATCCCCAGGGGATGTTCGAACAAGACAAGGAAGACCTGCCGGCCGACTCGATCCTGCCCCTAGCCGTAGCAGTCACGGCGCTAGGAAAAGGGCTCTTCAATTTGGCCCTTGAGAAATCGCGGACCCGCATTCTGCGTGAGGTTCGAAACCGTGTTTTGACGACCACCGGTATTCTTGCGGTCCTGATCGTTCCCCTACTATTGATGGGTGAATTCTGGACACTTGCTGCTCAGAAGACTGTCCTTGAGGATGGCCGGCAACAACTCAGTCTAGCTCAAGGTAGGGCCGAATCTGCAGCGGTTGCCTATTTGCGGGACCGAACACTGCAAAGTCGCCGACAGAACATCCGGGATTTCGGCCTCGACCGGCCGGCTTTTGGTGACCTGTTGCGGAATCTGGGGAACAAGGCGCCCAGTAAGGTCAAATTCAAGGATATTACCCTTACCCGGGGCTCTCCAGGTGATTATAGGCTATTTATCGAAGGGACAGCAAATGGTCGGTCCAGCGAGCACGCGCAGGGCACCTTCATGTGTTTCACCGACTCTTTGAACAACTATTCGATTTTACTGGGAGGTCGGGCCCCTCAGTCTCTTGTAATTGATGGCCAGGAGCGTGATGGAGAGGGCAAATCTCGCGTGGAATTTGCTTTGGAATATAAGGTAAAGGAGGAAGTTAGGCGGTGATTGATAAGATTCTGGCATGGAAAGGAACCCGAGGGCGAGCCATCGGGTCTCTGGCTTTAGGGCTGGGTGGGATCGCTCTGATTCTGGGCGGTGTCCTGCCGAACTGGCAAAAGATTCGCCAGAATGACAAGGAGATCGTTCAAATTCAGCAAAGTGTCGCCAGCCTTGGTCAGTGGTCTGCCATGGGCGGTTGGATCGAGGAAGGGAACCTACGTCTGGAACCTGGTCTGACCGAACGCTATGACAAGTTGTTTCCGCAGGAGAAAGATTTGAGCGGCCTGTATTTAGAACTGGCCCAATTAGCTCGCAGCAGCGGAATAGAGGCTTTCGATCTGCAGGAAATTCAGTCAACCGGTAAAGCGGTCCTCCTACCCGACTGGGTGAACCCCGAGACCGAACGTGGGGCTCAAATGGAACGTCTGATGGGCGAGGTGGGAGGACGATTTGAAGATCATCCTTCGTCCAACCTGAGGTCTTATCGCTTACGGGCAACGTTCGCCACCAAGTATTCCAGGTTGACCGTTCTTTTGGACGCCCTCAGCACGATCGATCGAGCGTTGACGATAAGTAAACTCAATGTCGTCCAGGCTCCAGTCGGAGTAGCGGTAAATTTGGAGATGGACTATTACGTCCAGGAGTAGGAATGGCCAAGACCCAAATCAAACTTTCGGATCCACGAATCGCCACGGGAGTCTTGATCCTTCTGGCCGTTGTTGCGGGGATTAACCTGCGCACATTTTTTCCCAAGCTTTTTGCATCCGAGGAAGGTGTTGCAGTCGTCGAGCGGGGATTGAGCACTCCGGATGACTTGGGTGAAGCCGCAGCCAGGGCTTCGGATTTCCTTTCCGGTCGGGATGGAGGTTACCTGAATGTACTGGGAGCAGGATTAACCGGAACCGAGCCAAACTGGTTGTGCTACGATCCGTTTCGTTCAACGGGCCAGCAAACGTCGACCCCCCCAGGCACGGTCTCACCTGAGGGCGCATCCACCCCTTATCAGCTACAGGTAATTGGCGTCATGATCAGCGATCGGCAATCCCTGGCCTGGATGGACGGCCAATCCCGTTCAGTGGGCGATGTCGTTCGTGGATTTAGAATAGAGAGTATTTCCCGTAAGGGCGTTTGGTTGACCAGGAACCAACAAAGAAAATTCCTTCCCGTACAGTCGGATAATTCGGCTGGGGCCAAGTATCACTTAATAACCCAACCCGACAGCAGTCGGATCGAATCCGGACCATAGCCCATCTTGATCCGCAAAACGGCGTCTGCGAAATGAGGAAACCGAAGATGAAGAAGGAACTTCGAATCGTTACAGTACTCCTGATCGGATTCTGTGGAATGAATTTTTCGTCAGTGTCAGCGGATCCTGCGGTGAAGAATGTGGGAGTTGCCGGACAATCCCATCGTTCTGAAGAGGTGAAAATTACTTTGATCACAAGCGGTTGGGTGGAACTCCAAACCGTACTGGAGAATGTTGCGGGGGATGTAGAGATGGGGTTGCAGGTGGCACCTGACGTCACGGGTAAGGCCAATGTCCACCTGGTGAATGTGCCATTGTCACGCGCCCTGGAATCCATCCTGAGTCCTGACGGATTGGGCTTCGAAATCCTGGACAACGTGATCACTGTATACAAGAACGAGATGGTGACCAAGTGGTTCAGTTTTGACTATCCGGTAACGGAGCGGGAGGGGCGGGGAAAGCTGAGCGTGTCCGGCCGAGGTCAGAGCCAGAGCCAAAATCAATCCGGGGAAGGTGGCGACACCGGTAGTGATGAGAACGAAAGCCACGTTACGAGTTCCGCAGCAATGGCTGTCTGGCCTCACGTCGGGCGGGCGTTGGCGTCCATCATTTTCCAGGGTGCTCCGCTTGGATCAGGAAGTGCCGGCGAGAGTGAACCGGGTGGTCTGGCGCTGGCCGACGTTTCCGGACGCAGTCTGGTCGTCAGTCCCATGGCGGGTATGGTGCAGGTTTGCGCAGAATGGGATCGAGTGGCCAAAGCCAAGAAGATGATCAAAATCCTGGAGGAGGCCCTCAAACGACAGGTGGCTATCGAGGTCAAGGTTTTGGAGGTTTCCTTCAGCGAACAGAAGCAAATGGGGATCAACTGGAGTACGATTCAACACCCTGGCGGAGCCCTTGTGGATATCAGTCAACAGAGCTTTTCATCCGCTGCCAAACCACCCTATATCTCATTCCTGGTCGGAAAAAATTCGACCGAAGCCCTGATCGAGGCCATTGCCGTTCAGGGGAATGTCAAGGTGATCAGTTCCCCTCGGATCACTACCTTGAACAACCAGAAAGCCGTCGTCAGGGTGGTCACCGAAGAGGTCTTTTATGTGGCCGAGACTCAGCCTGCTGTAATTACCGATGGAGTAGGGACCGAGCCGATTACCTCGTACTATCCCACCGTCATTCCAGTGGGCATTGTCCTGGATGTGACTCCTCAGATCGGGCAGGATCGACAGATCACTTTGAATGTTCATCCAACCCTCTCAAATATCGTAGGTGTGGCTACAAGTCCCAATCAGGATACCCAACCGATAGTTTCAGTACGGGAACTCGATACGGTGGGTATGGTGCCGGACGGTCAGACGTTGGTCATCGCCGGACTCATATCCGAGGGAACGGTAAATTCAGTATCGGGAGTTCCCATCCTGCACCGGATCCCCCTGCTGGGGAACCTGTTCAAGAGCAGTTCGCAGCAGAAAACCACCACTGAGCTGGTCATGTTGCTTACTCCTGTAATCCTGGATGGTGATCGCGCTTGGAAAAGTGCTCAAGAGGCGGAAGATCGCATCTCTTCCCAGATGTAATTGCCTTGCTGGGCGCTTGTCTTGACTCTGCCTAGGTCGGTTCAAGCGCAGAGATGATCCTGAACAAGCAAGCTAATATTGGAATCCTCGTCCCGGGTACATTAGAATACCCGTATGGAAAAGCGTCACCCAAACGGGAAATCATCAGCCCAAAAGACGTTGCAGCCTACCGGTGCTCCGCCCAACGGCAAGAACCCCATTCGCCAACTACTGCTCCCGTTACTGGTGCTTCTGGGATTCATCCTGCTGGGCAACTGGCTCGGGGGCCGCTGGCCCGAAGTGGAAGCTGCCCTGGAAGGCATGGGGGCCTGGGGGTACGTGGTCTACAGCCTGGCCTTCGTGCTTCTTACTTCAATGTGTTTTCCTGTTTCGGTACTGGGCATCTCGGCCGGTTTTCTATTCGGGCCCTGGCTCGGTTTCGGACTCCACTTCCTGTCCGGAGTTCTTGCCAGTTCGTTGATGTACTGGTTCGGTAAGGGACTTCTGCGCACTCGCATCAAATCCTTGTTGGCCACTCGACCGCGGCTGGCGGCAGTGGACAGGATGGTGGGTGAGCGAGCAATCCGCTTGAATCTCCTGGTTCGGCTTTCGCCCATGAACTACGGAGTGGTCTGTTACACACTAGCCTCCGGCAGAAATACATTTGGCGCCTACGCGGTAGGAATGCTGGGGAATGCTCCCACGATGGCAGCCCAAATCTGGATCGGAGTGGTTGCCCGACAAACTGGACAGATGGGTTCCGGTGATCTGGATGGTTCGCCCCAGCGTCTCATCCTTCTGGGTGTGGGATTGGTTTTTTTCGCCCTACTCAGCTGGCAAATCAGCAGGATGGTCCAGGCAGCCTGGAAAGAAATAGAGCCGGAACCCGGTTCGGTATCATCCGAAAGGGGCACGGATGAGCCTGCAGATTAGGGATGGAATTTTTCATTTATCCGGAGTTCTTGCTCCCGGGATTGTAACGCAAACAGCCTTGGCTGATTATTCTACTGGGAAGCAGGGTGCCGTGGTCACTTCCCAACCCCTGATAGCCGCCTGTAATCCCAATTGCGCAACCTGGTTAGGCACGGGGCTAGCCCTTCTTCTACTTTTGGGGCTCCTGGTCGCTACCATTTGGAGGTTGAAGAGGCAGAACAAAATCCTGCATGGAATGAAAAAACATGTGGAATCCCAGAGCGAAGTGGGGTCTTTCCAGGAAATCTCCCAAAGGATTCGAACCGACGATGAACGTGATCGGCTGTTCAATCTCTCGGTAGACCTTTTGTCCGTGGGTGACTTGGATGGTTTTCTGCAGCAGGTAAATCCCGCCTGGGTTCGAGTTTTGGGTTGGTCCCGGGACGACCTGAAAACGGAACCGCTTCCCGACTTTATCCATGCCGAGGATCAGGATCTTTTTTGCCAAGGAATGAAGCGTCTTCAAGAGGGGGAACTCGTCGAAGATCTGCAGTGCCGATTCCGCTGCCGGGACAATACCTACAAGTGGCTTTCCTGGAGTTCATTTCCTTACCCGGAAAAAAGCCAGGTGTTCTCCGTGGTCAGGGACATTACCAGCCAAAAAGAAGCACAGCTCCAATTGAGTGAAACGCAGAATCGTCTGCGTTCCTTGAATAACCAGCTTTCCCTGGTTGAGGACCGGCAACGCAGGCAACTGGCCGAAGCGATCCATGATGGATTGGCTCAACAGCTGTTTGGACTGAGGGCCATGGTCACGTTACTGCACTACCCGGACAAACTGGATGATCTGCAAAAGGTCGTCACTGAAATTATCAATATCCTGGATGATACAATGACCGAGGCGCGCTCGCTTTCCTTTGAACTATTTCCCCCCGAGTTACAGGACGTGGGCCTTGAGGCGGCCCTGGCCTCGATGGCGGAGGAGTTCCAGGAAAGGACCGGAATCCAATGCGAGGTCGCCGCGCAGGAAGAAGTTGAACTCTCGGAAGACCTGCGGGCCATGGCCTACCAAAGTGTGCGTGAATTGTTCAACAACGTCAAAAAGCACGCGTCCGCTGATGAGATCAAGGTGTCGTTCAATCAGGCGGACAGGTATTTGACTATCCTGGTTTCCGATAACGGCCGGGGTTTCGAACTTTTTGCTGAAGGGTCAGATGAATCCAGCAGGCTGGAGCATGAGGGTTTCGGCCTGTTCAACATCCGCGAACGCATCCGTTCGGTAGATGGGCGGATGTTGGTTGATTCCCGGCCGGGCCAAGGTTGTCGGGTATTTCTTTCCTACCCTCTGGACCAATCAGTCTCTTGATCAGGTGTTGTAATGGGTGAATTCTACGCGTTGTCCTGTGCATTGGTTTGGGCTGGAGCCGTGATTTTTTTTCGGAAGTCCGGCGAGTCGGTGCCACCCTTCACTTTGAATTTTTTCCGGGTTAGCATTTCCAGCCTCATGTTTCTGGCCTCCCTTGCTGCTATGGGTAGACCCCTGCTCAATCAAGGGTCCTGGACAGACATCCTGATCCTGATGGCCAGCGGAGTGATTTCCATTGCCGTCAGCGATACCTTTTTCCACATGTGCTTAAACCGTGTCGGCGCGGGGCTCAACGCTATCGTGAGCTCCCTGTATTCCCCCTTCATCGTTCTATTCGCCTTTTTCATGCTCGGCGAAAAACTAGGGGTGAGACAGTTTGCAGGAATGGGCCTGATCATAGGGGGAGTCTTGGTGGCTTCCCGTTCCAAGCCCCCTGCAGGAACGAACCGCCGTACTTTGGTAACAGGAATCCTCTACGGAATGTTGGCCATGGCCACGTTGGGATTCGGCATCGTGCTGGCCAAACCGGTCCTGACCCGATCCGACGTGCTGTGGGCCACCACCGTTCGGCAACTCGGGGCCTGGGTAGCCATGATTTTGGTCCTTTTTTTCCGAAAAGACCGCCGGCTTGTTCTAGAAGTATTCCGTCCGAATCCAGCCTGGCGATTCTCTTTACCGGGAACTGTTCTGGGGTCATATGTGGCCTTGATCCTGTGGATCGCCGGGATGAAATATACAGCCACCGGCACGGCCGGTATTCTAAACCAATCCAGCACCTTGTTCATCCTGATCCTGGCGACATGGATCCTGAAAGAGCCCTTTTCACGGCGAAAAGGGGCCAGTGTATTTCTAACCCTGGGTGGAATCCTGCTGACCCTGGTTTGAGCTTCAAATACCCTCTGTTTTTCCTGAAACCAGATGAGTTGATTTTCGTAATGGGTTTCCGGGGATGGCAGGAAAACTCCCGATTTTCTCTACGTGTTGTAAGGTTAGAAGGACTTGTCTTGAGTTTTATTCCAATCCACGACTATCTTACTGGGATGTTCCCGTCCACAGGTTGATGAACGAAAGATGCTCGCGATGCGTAATCCTGTTCGACCCTCAAACACCGGCTTTGCTTGGGCCTGGTTTGCGGGAATTCTTTGGTTGGCTATCCTCCCAATGTCGGAGGCCTTTGCTGATATAGAGCAGCTCGTTGTGGCCCGCCCCGGACCCACCGAACCGCTTGATTTGTCCTCCTGTGTTGAGGAAGCTCTTCAGGCCAATGAATTCCTGTCTGCTGAAAGACTTCGTATGTCCGAACTGCACGGTCAAATGAAGCAAGCCCTTTCAACGGGATTGCCCACCCTGGATTTTGTGGGGGACTGGACCCGATCCCGTGATCCCAGCATGGCTTTGGATTCCACTTTTGGTGGTTCTGGTGATGCCTTTCTGCCCCCACCGACATCGGAGGAATGGTTCCTGGAATGGCTGAGCGGTTTCGGCTCCTTGATTCCGCCTGCGGCTGATATCCCCTCACAATCCTTCCTGCGGGCGAACTTGAATTTGAACTGGACCGTCAATCCCTGGAAGATCAAGGGCGCAATCGGGGCTGCCAGTCTTGGCATCGACCGCCAAGAGCAGGCCATTCGCTCCTCCGAAAATCGTACTGCTGAACAGACTATCACTTCCTATTACGGGATTATCCAGGCGGCCGAAAAAGTGGCCGCGGTTCGGGCCCAGATCCTTGACCAGAGGGAATTGTTGAACATTCTCCAGATGCGCCACGAACTGGGTATGGTAACCCGCCTGGATACGCTGCAGGCAGCGGTCAGTCTGGCCAACCTGCGCCCATTGTTGGGAATTGCCGAAGCCGGCTTGAGGAATGCGGGGGCGCAGTTGAACGCCATTCTGGGTCGGGACGCCGAAGCTCCTCTGAGCCTTCTTGATGAAGGTGAGGTGGAAACCGACTCCATCGACCAGGGTACTGCTCTCGAACTGGCAGTTAATCGACCGGAGCTTCTCGCCCAGGATCGCTTTACCGACATCCTGAGGCGGAATCGTCAGGCCCAAATTGCTGAAAGCCGTCCCTATTTGACCTTCGGCGGGGCCTACGGTTATGTGGGGACCTCGACCGGGGATCTATTTAACGAAGGACATGATTCCTGGCGGACCTCGGTGGCCCTGAACTGGTCCCCTTTCGACGGATTATTGACCCGGGGTCGGGTGGCCGAAACCAATGCCATGATACGACGCTCCGAGGTGGAGCTGTCAGGTAATCGGCGGACCGTCCAGGTGGAAGTCCTGCAGTTGTTGGCTAATCTGGAGATGGCCCGCGAACTACTGGCCGCAGTACAGCTCAATCTAGTGCGCAGCGAAGAGGCCCTGGACGAAACCATGTTGATGCTGGAGCTGGGCAAGGCCAGCTACCTGGACGTGCTGGTGGCCCAATCGAACAGGGCTCAGGCCCTGGGCTCGGTGATCGATGCCCGTTACGAAGTTTTCAGTCTTACCGCTTCCCTGAAACGCTCCCTGGGTTGGTCCCCGCTGGTGCCTTTGGTAGAAATCCCCGATCTGGTTCCGGAGGTTGTGCAATGATGATTCCGCCCCGTTCAGAAACCGGATTCCCGCCTCGCGGTCTTTTTGCCCCCCGTGGCTTGGCTGTTTTGGGTCAGCTGTTCGTGGTCCAGGCTTTTCTACTGCTTTCGGCCGGCTGTAGCCCCCAACAAGAGGCAGGCGATAACCCGGAAGTGGCCCGGAATGTCAGGGTTTTAGGACTGAGTTCCCAGACGTTGGTTGAGTATTTTGAAGTTTCGGGTCCGGTATCTCCTGTCCTGGGTACGGATGTGAGTGTGGAGGAGGCCGGGCTGATCATTGCCTTGCCGGTGGACAAAGGGCAAGCGGTGGTGGCTGGTCAACTTCTCCTGGAATTGGACCGAACTATCCTGCTCGCAGAGATGGAATCGGCGGCCAGTTTATTGAAGATGCAGGACTTCAATATTGACAAGGTGCGGACGCTTTACAAGGCCGGCAAAGTCAGTCGCCTTGAACTCCTGACCAATGAATCCCAGTATGAGCAGGCTAGGGCCCAGGCTGCCGTTACCGGTCAGCGTTATCATCGGGCAGCTCTTTCTGCGCCCTTCGACGGTATTCTGACCGACCGTTTCGTGGAGATCGGTCAGCTTGTATTGCCGGGACAGATGGTACTTCGTCTGATCGATCCGCATGTCCTGAAACTGGAAGCCTATCTCACCGGCACCGAAGTAGGCTGGGTTCGAGTGGGGGATCATGCTGAGATCAGTCTGGGAGAGAGATTGGAGACGGCACAGGGAAAAGTTTCCTGGGTAGGTCTGGAGGCCGACCGGATGACCGGAAAGTTCAGGATGGAGATCGAGATACCCAACCAAGAACTCAAGCATCATTCGGGGATAATCGGGCGGGCACGATTGCCCAAGCGCACCCTGTCCGATGCGTTGGTCATCCCTCGAGTAGCAGTGCTGCATGATAGTGCCGGGGTCTCAGCCTACATAATCCAGGGAGATCACGCGGTCTTGCGCAGGCTTGTATTGGGAGCCGACCAGGGATCCCTGGTTGTGGTGGAGAAGGGGTTGGAATCAGGCGATCAGCTGGTCGTGCGGGGGCACCGGGATTTGCGGGACGGCAGCCTGGTCAAGGTGACCGAAACAAGTGTCGCTATAGACGGATCTCTGACCGGTGACCCGGACCACCTGGGTGTTGGTGTGGAGGTCTCCCGATGAAACTCACCAAGGGAGCCATCCAGCGCTACCCTATGATTTTCGCTTTCATGGTGATCCTCACCATCCTGGGCTTTAACGCCTACCGGGATCTGCCGAGGGAGTCCTCTCCGGACATTAAGATTCCCTTCGTCATGGTCATGGCTCCGTACGCCGGCGCCAGCCCGGCGGATATGGAAAACCTGGTCACCCGCAAATTGGAAAAGCAACTCAAGGGTCTGGAGGACCTGAAGGAGATGACCAGTTCTTCCTCCTACGGGATGTCCATGATTACCCTGGAGTTCGAATCCAAGGTGGACATGAGCGACGCTTTGCAATCGGTGCGCGACCGTGTGGAATTGGCCAAGCCCGATCTGCCGCAGGATCCGCGCAACGATCTCGTCGTCCAGGAGATCAGCTCGGCCGACGCCTTCCCGGTCATGCAGGTCAACCTGGCTGGTGATCTGGATCTGGAACTATTGAAAAAAACAGGTGAAGATCTGGAGGAGGATCTGGAGCAGATCAAGGGCGTTCTCGGTGTTGACCTGGTCGGAGGAATCCAGAACGAGGTCCAGGTAAACGTGGATCCGCAAAAACTGGCTTTTTACGACTTGGCAATCCTTGATGTCCAAGATGCCGTTGGTCTTCAGAATATTACCATCCCCGGAGGCAAACTATCCCTTGGTATGTACGACTACCAGGTTCGTGTGCCGGCCGAAGTGAAGAACGTCGATGAGATTTTGGATTTCGTCCTGAACCCGGGAATCGATCCTCCCATCTTCCTGCGGGATGTCGCCACGGTCCGTTTCGGTATCCAGGACCGCGAATCCATCAGCCGGGTCAACGGACAGGATGCAGTAACCCTGATCGTCAAGAAGCGAAGTGGCGAGAACATCATTTGGATTGCCGAACAGGTGCGCCGAGTGATTCAGGAGAGCGAGCAAACCTTCCCTGCCGGGCTTGAGGTGACGATCGTCGCCGACCAGTCCGTGGCTATCAAGAATATGGTCAGCGAACTGGAAAACAACATTCTCAGCGGGTTGATCCTCGTTGTTCTGGTTTTGCTGGCCTTTTTCGGTGTGCGCAACGCCCTTTTCGTCGGACTGGCCATCCCCATGTCGATGCTCATCACTTTCATAGTACTGGGTCTGTTGGGTATCACCTTGAACATGGTAGTCCTGTTCAGTCTGATTTTGGCGCTGGGCATGCTGGTGGATAACGCTATCGTGATCGTGGAAAACATTTTTCGACACCGTGGGCAGGGGATGGCTTCAGAAGAAGCGGCCGGCCACGGGGCAGGGCAGGTTTCGGGGGCGGTGATTGCCTCGACTCTGACGACGATCTGTGCTTTCGGGCCCATGGTTTTTTGGCCCGGGATCATGGGGGAGTTCATGAAGTTTCTGCCCATCACGGTGGTCATTACCTTGAGCGCTTCCCTACTTGTGGCTCTGATCTTCAACCCAGTCCTCTGTGCTCGGTTCATGGGAGTTCCCCGGAGTGATGCCGGCAACCCGCTGATCGGAGACCGTTTCATAGAATTCGGGCTGCGAACCTACAAACCGGTTCTGACCTGGGCACTGGGTCACAGGGCGCTGGTCATGGTGGGTATCAATTTGGCTTTGGTGATTGTTTTTGCCCTCTTTGGTGTTTTCAACGCCGGCGTCGAGCTGTTCCCCGATGTGGAGCCGCAATTCGCGAACGTGAATATCACGGGACCCAGCGGCACGAGAATCGAAGCCACCGACCACTACACCGCGCTGGTGGAAAAGGAAGTGGACAAGATAACGGATCTCAAAGCCTATGCTGCTTCGGTGGGCTCCGGGGCTGGGAATGGAATCGGCGGAGGTGTCAGCTCCTCCCACTTGGCCACCGTTACGATGGAGTTCGTGGACATGGAGGACCGTAGCCGTTCCTCCAGGCAGGCTCTGGCGGATCTGCGTTCGGTGTTGAAGGATTTTACTGGCGCACAGCTTACGGTGGACAAGATGGAAGAGGGACCTCCTACTGGATTGCCGATAAACATCGAACTCTCCGGAGATGACTTCGATGTGTTGGGCGAATTGGCCGGACAGATCAGGGAAGTTCTTCGTCTGGTAAATGGCCTGGTGGATATCACGGACAATTATGACAAGGCTCTGCCCGAGTTGCGCATCATTCCGGACGTTGACAAGGCGGGCCGCTATGGGCTGAGGACCTTTGACATAGCGGGTACTATTCGAACCGCTTTGCATGGATCCGAGACGGCCAAGTACCGGGTGGGGGAGGACGAGTACGAGATCATTGTTCGCTATAATGAAGATTTCCGGGGCAAGGTGGAAGACATCGAAAACGCCACCATCTTCTTTGAAGGAAAAACCATCCCCCTTTCCGCTTTCGCTACCACCGAATTCGGCACCGGCCTGGCGGCGATTCACCGAATCGGAGCCCGGCGTGTGGTGACGGTTTCAGCTGATGTGGCTGACGGGTACAACAGCAATGCGTTGCTGGCCGAGGTCCAGGATGAGCTGAACGACTTTGCCCTGCCGATAGGTTACACAATGGATTACACCGGTGAGAGTGAGGATCAGGAAGAGGCTTCGGCATTCCTGGAGAGTGCCTTCAGCCTGGGACTCATGCTGATCTTCGTAGTCCTGGTCAGCCAGTTCAGCTCCGTGACTACTCCGCTTGTGATTTTATCCAGCGTCATTCTTTCCCTGACCGGGGTCTTTGCCGGTTTGATGATCACCCGCACACCCTTCGGCATCATCATGACCGGAGTGGGGGTGATCTCCCTGGCAGGGATCGTTGTGAACAATGCCATCGTCCTTTTGGATTACATAACCCAGCTGCGCAATCGCGGCCTGGGCAAAGAGGAAGCAATCATCCGTGCAGGGTTGACCCGTTTCAGGCCGGTCATACTGACAGCCGTAACCACCATTCTGGGCCTGATCCCCTTGACTACCGGAATGTCGCTGGACTTCAATGCCTTGATTCACGGCCGAATGGGTGATGTGTTGTTGATTGGTGGGGAATCCAGTCAATGGTGGGGCCCAATGGGAGTTGCCGTGATTTGGGGACTGGCCGTGGCCACTTTCCTGACGCTGGTCGTTGTGCCGGTTATGTACTCCGCCCTCGATCCGATCAAACGCTTTCTGCATATGATCCTCATCGGATGGTGGCGCCGTTCTTCCGAAATTCCACCTTCCTGAAGGGAACTTCGGGACAAATACTAGCGGGGTCGGGATGCTCCCTCCCCGCTATTATTTTGTGGATTTCCCTCGCCGATTCCGAATAGCCTCTCAGTCGGAGGAACCAATCAATCCATCTTGGCTGACACCGGGTCCTTCTTGTATCCCAGTGTCTTCCAGTTCCACATCCACCCATTCATATTTTGGATCGTGGATTCCGTAGGCTGCTGCTGCCCCTTGAAAATTCGTGTCACAAATTAAAGAATTAGGCGCTTCTGCCGATATTACTAGGAACACAAAGAAGCTCGTTTGGATTTCGAGATCCAGGTCAAGAAACATCCTGGAGCAACTTCTGGAGACGACTCATGATGATCCACGGAATAAACAGTTCCTTGCAGGGTCTTCAGCGAAATCAGCATGATTTTATGAAACATGCGGATCGAATTTCCCAGTGGGGCAATTCCGGGGTCGGCAACAACGGCCAGGAGATCGACTTGGCGGAGGAATTGCTGGGGACAATGACAGCCCGCCGAGGGTTCGAAGCTAATTTGTCGGTGCTTCGGGCGGAGGATGATATGTTGGGGTCCTTGCTCGACGTAATGGCCTGATTCAAAAACAACAGGCCACAGTTTGGATGGATCTGCGAGCTCAATTCCAAATTAGCCCAGGGTCCAATACTCTATTCCAATTTCCATTTCAAGTTTTGTTGTCCCCTTTGTCCTCAAGGGTTACACTCTACCCAATGACTTATCCATAGCCTTTTCCCCGGGGGATAATCGTGTCTGTTGTGCCCATCCTATTCGAAGATCACCTGGTGTCGTCATTCCGACCTATGGCCTGGAGTGTGCCTCTCTTCGAAATTCGTTGTGGACTTTTTAATACCAGGGAGAGGGTTGAATTGAGCTTAGCCGGCCCAGGGATGGGGTCCCCCGAGGGGACGCTGATTGGGGGGTTCTTAAGCCGGAGTTTGTTTGCCGAATTGCACACATCCCCAAACTGGACAGCGGACCCAGTCGTAATCAAGCGGGATCTACTGGCCAGGGATAACCGGATTCTCCTGCTGAACGGGCGGATTGCTGCACGATACGATATTCTGGAGCGTTTCCTGGGAGCAGAGCAAACCTGTCCTGATTTTGCAATTTTCGATGGTCAGGGGCTTATTGGGGCTCTTTTATCCAGCGATAAGGCTGCCAAGGTAATTGAGGCCTGGGTAGCTTGGGAGCAGGATGCGGACAAATCCGGGGCCTGGAAATGGTCAGGGATTTCCCCAGGTCCCTGGAAACTTCCGGGCGTGGTTGCAGGCTCGGAATACATCGACTTAGGGAAAGGATTTTCCCTGTGGGATGGAGATACGGCTCTTGAAGGCGACCTTCGGAACTGGGTCGCTGGTTCCAGACCTCTGACTTATGAATGGATCTGGGATATCGTTCCCGGAACCCCCTCGGCCATTGAAGAAGATCTGGCGGCTGTGGTGGGTGTTTCGGGTTGGCGAAGGTTTCCCTTTGGAATTTTCCCCGAACCTTCCTCCGTGGGCCCCGCGTGGGCCGGAACTGTGGAATTGTTTCCGGGGAAGGTTCCGGAACGGGTGCATGTTACGGATCCAAGTCGATTCTGGACTGGCTCCGGAGTTCGGATCGGACCCGCCCTTGCGGTCGATACTCAATCCGGGCCGGTGATCCTGGATAGAGGAGTTGTTGTTCAGCCGCACGTGTACCTGGAGGGTCCGCTGTACGTGGGACCGGGGTCTGTGATCAAGGCAGGTGCTCGGCTCTACGGCGAGTCGTCATTCGGAATTGAAAACCGCCTTGCCGGGGAGATCGGCGAAAGCACTTTCAGCGATTTCGCCAACAAGCAACACGCTGGTTTCATCGGCCACGCGGTTCTCGGGGCCTGGATCAACCTGGGAGCCATGACGACTTGTAGCGACTTGAAGAACAACTACGGGAACATTCGCGTGGACCTCGGGGAAGGTCCGGTGGAAACGGGTCAACGCTTTATCGGCCTGATGATGGGGGATCATGCCAAGACTGCCATTGGGACCCTCTTCAACACAGGAACCAGCGTAGGCTTTGCCAGCAATATTTTTGGAGGCGGGATGCCACCAAAACTGGTGGGGAATTTTAGTTGGGGAGGAGAAGCCGAAAGTCCTTTGTACGCTGTAGACAAGGCCCTGGAGACCGCTGCCACGGTCATGACGCGCCGGGGTTGTCTACTGACCGGTTCGCACAGGGAATTGTTTTCTGCCCTGGCGGAGTAGAACTTTCTACAGTGCAATCAGCCCGGACAAAAGTCGTCGATTCTTTCCAATTGCATCCCTCGAAGTCTCGTTGTGTCGGAATCCTACCTATTCCTTCTTAAGTGACACTCCCTACTGTCCGCGTAAGGCTTGAAATAAGACGGCCTTGCATGGATTGTTTAGAATTTACTCTAACTTGGAATCGTATTTTGTAGCTGGCATGATGGTTGCCACATGATGCACAAATGTTCTCTGTACTGCTCGTGCTTGATTGTTGATATGCCTACGCTTCCGGTTGTAGGTTTTATTCAGCAGTCACGCGACAGAAATGGGGAACATTTTCTCTTTGCAACCGGCTTCAGTTGTGATATTTATTGAATCGCTTAACTCTCAAAAACACAAAGAAGTACATTCAGTCCGTCATGGACGATGGTCCAAAAGCCCAGAAGTTGGGAAGGTTTTGGATATTTCGCATGGTGGGGAAGCCAAGGAGTCGGGTATGACCAAAGCCGAACTGGTCGAGATCATCTCTGAGGAAACAGGGGTCAACAAGAAAGACACTGGGGTGATCGTGAACCTCATCATGGAAAACATCGGCCAGGCTTTGGTGCAGGGCGACAAGGTTGAGTTGCGGGGATTTGGTAGCTTTAAAGTTAAAACGCGAAGGGCCCGTCTGGCCAGAAATCCAAGGACAGGGGATTCCGTCGATGTTCCAGCCAAGCGCGTTCCCTTCTTCAAGGTTTCCAACGAATTGAAGGCTCGTCTGAACAAATAGGGTCGAGAGCCAATTTCCAGGTTGTCGAATCTACTCGGGCGATATATCTTAAACAATTCGTTACCCTGTACCGGGCCTCTGGCTCCGCGGTATGGGTATGTCTATGTTCCGGGGTCTGAGGACTCCGTTCGGATTTGAAAGGCAGGTTGTCATGCCCAACGGGCGTAAGCGCAAACGCAAGAAGATCGCCACGCACAAGCGAAAGAAGCGGTTGCGCAAGAACCGGCATAAGAAGAAGTAAACGAGCCAGAACGGCCGGTACCCCTGGGTGCCGGCTGGTAGGCCCGTGTCTCGGTGTTCCGGATGTAGGAATTCCTCAATTGGTTTTCCGACCTGTCAAAACAAGGGCAAGTCGGGAAAGGAGATTGGGATATGGCGAATACACCTCAGGAACGACGTCAAGCTCGGAGGGTGGATGCCAGCCTGAATTTGGAAGTCAGACTTCCTCGGGCTGATGGATCCGAAACGCTGACGTGCCTGGAAACTATTAACATCAGTTCTTCCGGGGTTTATTTCAAGTCGGACCATTTCATTGAAGCCATGACCAAGCTGGCTATGGATCTTGAAGTGCTGGTCCCGTCCGAATCCGAGAATGAGGGTTCGGAAAATGCCTTGGTCCCCTGCGAGGGGCTCGTTGTACGCACCACTCCGGAAGTTGAAACTGAAGGTTGTGACAGCTATGAAATAGCTGTTTTCTTTACTAATATCGAACCTGAGGGACTTGAGATCCTGGAACGCCACATTTCTCTTCTGATGGAGTAGGGCTTCCAAATCCGATTTCTTTCTCATGTTTTCTAATTTCCGACCGGGGCCTAAGTTGCCTCGGTTTTTTTTGTTCAAGCACTTCTTGGAATCGCCGATAGTTCCAGTGTAAAGGAAGACCAATCCCGGGTTGGTCTTCAGGAAAACTGCCCCCTTGCATCTAGAGATGGATTGCCCAATGACCGATCCCAAGGATCGTACAATTCTGGTGGTAGATGATTCAGCGCCTACCTGTCTATATCTCAAGCGGTTGCTTGAGAAGAGGGGCTATCGGGTCATAACCGGTAACGACGGAGCCACCGGAACCCGACTTGCCTTGGAAACTCTGCCGGACCTTATTCTCCTGGACAAGGAAATGCCGGGTATGCACGGCTTTGACGTGATCAGGATCCTGCGCAGACATCAAGAGACAAACGGAATTCCCATCCTGATGATCAGCTCGGAAACTCAGACCTCAGAAAAAATCCGGGGCCTGGAGATGGGGGCGGATGATTTCATCACCAAGGGTATCTCCGGAGATGAGCTGTATTCCAAGATCAGGGCTTTTCTGCGGATCAAGGACCTGCAGGACCAGTTGCGGCACGAGCGGGACAAACTGAACCAGATTTTCCGCTTCCTTCACGACCCGGTGGCCATCTGCAGCCTCGATGACCGCATCGTTCTGGCCAATCAGGTATTTCTGGGCTTGTTGAGGATGCCACGTGAAGTGGCCCAGTTCAAAACCATGACGGAGATCCTCGGAACGCTGGAAGTGGATCCGGAGACAATAGAAGATCTTCGTCAAGGAAGTCGGGAAGAACTTCGGTTGAAAGTCGTCTTCGACGGACAAGAGAGTCATCTGACCTGTCGAACTGCTCCGATTCAGGTTTCCGAGGAAGAGCATACTCTGGCCTACATCTTCCGGGATATCTCCCGGGAAGTGGAGGTCGAGCGGATGAAGGCTGATTTCCACTCCATGATCGCCCACGATCTCCGCTCGCCGATTTCGGTCATTCAGGGTTATGTCTCGCTGATGGAAGCGGGAAAAACAGGGCCCTTGACCAAAACGCAAACAGAGTTCCTCGAGAGTGTAACCCGCAAGGTCACCGAGATGACCTGTTTGCTCAATGATTTCCTGGACATGAGCAAAATGGAAGCAGGCTTCGTGAACCTGAAGCGGGAGCCGCTGAACCTCTGTGAATTGATTTCCGAGGTTGTCGTGGACCTGGGTCCGATGACCGCCAGCCGGGGTCTCGAGATGAAGTTGGATTTGCCAGAGGCCAATATCCAGATTATGGCAGATCCCCTGCGTCTGACCCAGATCCTGCGGAATCTACTTTCCAACAGTGTGAAGTACAATGTGGAATCGGGTTGGATAAGGGTTGGGGTTTTGGCCAACGACAAAATGGTGAAGATATCGGTGGCCGATGGTGGAGTGGGCATCCCGGAAGACGACCTGGCTGTACTCTTCGAGCCCTACACTCGCGGCAAAACTCCCGGTAACGTCAAGGGGGTCGGCCTCGGGGTTGTCATTATCAAGAAGCTTGTGGAGGCTCATGGGGGCGAGGTTACGGTAACCAGCGAGCCGGGCAAGGGGTCCACTTTCACGTTTACCATGCCCATTGCCCACGATTCCAGCCTGGAAATTCCCGAGTCTTTCGGGTCTCTGGAGAGCCTGACCCCAATTCCCTAAGCCGTAAATATATTACCCACCTAGTGCTCTGCATCCGGACACACGACAAATTTTCCGTATTCAATTAAGCATCAAATTATTGGGCGGCATTTTTTACCGTTGGGGAAATAATTTCCTGCTGGGCTCCCTCCATTGCCTCCAGCGAGTTGGCTGGTCCGTTTCCTAATGAATCAACAACAATGTATTATGGAAAATTTTTCCCACTCGCCCTGCGTCTATTGCCGGTCACATCTTCGTCCCTCAGGCATGCAGTTTGCGCTTTCCCTGACGAAAAGTACGCCACTGAACCGGAAAGGAGTTGTCTTGATCAGGAGTCTGAACACGGCTGAGCGGGCCATGCAAATGCAACAGGTCCGCATCGACGCCTTGGCCAACAACCTGGCCAATGCCAATTCCACCGGCTTCCGGCAAATCCTTACCCGGGTGGCTGAAGAAGGCGTGGGGCCGGCCACAAATACCGGCGAGGGCGTTGCCCCCGCGGATGACGGCCAGCTTCTCCGCGACCTTCCCAAAGACCAAAACTGGGCTCCAGCCCCGGTCATGGAGATGGAGCACGCGGTAGACATTCGTCCCGGAGCCATTCGGCCCACCGGCCGGGAAACCGACCTGGCCCTGATGGGCCGAGGATTCTTTGCGGTGGAAACTCCGGGCGGGGAACGCTACACAAGGGCCGGCTCTTTCCTCATTAACGCCGAAAAAAACCTCACCACCCCCTCTGGAGAATTGCTGATCGGAACCGGCGGTCCAATCCAAATAAACGGTGAAGCCTTTTCGGTCGAGCCGGACGGTACCGTGATGGTGGACGGCAATCTTGTCGGCCGGGTGAAGGTCGTGGATTTTGAGGACGCCACCAAGTTGATGCATCAAGGAAACAATCTCCTGGAAGCCCCCGTGGACATGGGGCCAACGGAAGTGCCGCCCGCAGAAGTGGTTTTGGCCCAGGGACATCTGGAAAGCAGCAATGTAAATCCGATTGATACGCTGGTCGCCATGATTGCAGCCCAACGGGCTTTTGAAGTGCAAGCCAAGATTTTGACTACTGAAGACGAAATGCTTGATAAATCCGTGAACACACTGTCCCGCGTGCGTTGATCCGACCAGGAAGGTGATTTGACATGATCCGAGCCATGGGAACTGCAGCTTCGGGCATGAAGGCCCAGCAAATGAACATTGACACAATTGCCAACAACCTGGCCAACGTCAACACTACCGGTTACAAGAAGAGCCACGCCGAATTCCAGGATCTCCTGTACGAAAAAGTTGTGCCGGGTGGACAGATAGATGCCGAGGGCCGGGCCAATCCAACCCGCGTCGAAGTGGGTCACGGAGTAAAGCTGGTAGCTACAAATAAGGATTTCGGGCAGGGGACCGTGATTTCCACCGGTAATCCGTTGGATGTAATGATCGAAGGTGACGGTTTCTTCCAACTGATGATGCCGGACGGTACCGTTAAATACACCCGCGACGGCAGCTTTAAAATGGACGCGGAATTGAACGTGGTCAACTCGGCCGGATATCGACTTGAACCGGCGGTTACCGTACCCCAGGACGCGATTGAAATTTCCGTCTCCCGGGCGGGAATCATTAGTGTGATGGTTACCGGAGATGATGCCAACGTGCAGGAAATCGGCCAGTTGGAACTGGCAAGATTCCCCAATTCAGCAGGTTTGCAGGCCAAGGGGGGAAACATTTTCGGAGAATCTCCCGGTAGCGGAACTCCCATTCTGGCGAACCCCGGCACTGAGGGAATGGGGGATACCTCCTCGGGGTTTCTCGAGATGAGCAACGTCGAGACAGTGGATGAGTTGGTCAACATGATTTCGGCCCAGCGGGCCTATGAGCTCAATTCAAAGACGATCACAATGGCCGACGAAATGCTCCAAACCATTAACCGGCTCAAGAGGTAAGGCATGAAACTGGCTTTCCTCATCCTTGTTGTGATAATGGGAGTAACCGTTGGGCAAGCTCCTTCGGTGTGGGCGTGGGACCTGGTTCTTCCGGACAGTGTCACGGTCCGGGGGCCAAGTATAAACGTCGGAGAGATTGCTGTCGGCTCGGTGCCCACAGCGGTAAAGGATCTAGTCCTTCAAAGCGGCCGCCGGCCCGGCACGGTGGATTCAATTTCCCGGCGCACCATCCTGCGGCAGCTTGTAGCCAATGGTCTGGCTGCCGGGGTATGTTTCAAGGGGGCCGAAAATTGCCGAATTTTCGTTTCAGGGAAAGAGATTCCCGCCGCCGATCTGACAGATGAAATTCGCTCCGCCATCCAGGATCTCGTGCCTCATGCTCGTTCCGGGGCGCCGGCTTCCTGGATTGAAGTTCAAATTCCCGATATTCCCATCCATCTTGACGACCATCCCTTGATCAGTTTGAAGCGGAGTCGGCCCCTTAAGCCGGGCCGCAACCAGGTGAGGGTTCTAATCGAAGTCCGGGGAAGGATTCAGGAAGTTCCCGTCGGAGTAGTTCTGCATTCATTCGCGGAAATTGCCCAGGTGAAAAAAGCGATAGGGCGGGATGTGCCCCTTACTGCTGACATGTTCAACTGGGAATGGTCTGACCTTGCCTTCGAAAAAGGGGATCCGGCCCTGAATCGGGATGCGGTACTGGGTTTCAACAGTGCCCGCTCCTTGGCTCCGGGAGACAACCTTCGCAGCTCCGATTTGAAACCGACGCCTTTGGTAAGGGTGGGAGATCCGATTGAATTGGTCATCGTGCGGGGAACCGTCTCGGCCACTGTAAGGGCCTTTGCCAGACAGGCTGGTTGCCTGGGCCAGACAATCCCTGTGCGTAATGAACTGACCGGACGCCTGGTTAACGCCCGAGTGGCCGGGCCCGGGCTCGTTGAATGGAGAAATTAGAATGACGAAATCCGGACTGCTTTTCAGGCTAAGCCTAATTCCTGCAACCGGGATTGCCCTGAGCCTGATGTTCGCCCAACCAGCCATGGCTTCTCGACCCCTGGTGGATTTCGAAACCGGGGAATCCCTGGTCACGAACATCAAGGCCCACCGATTGGGCGATTTGATTACGATCATCATCACGGAAAATGCCCAGGCCGACGCCAGCAGTAATGTCAAGGCCGACAACAAGTCGGAGAGCAAAGGGGGGCCGGGTCTGGGATTCCTGGGCTTCATCAACCCCTGGGATTTATCCATGGAGAACAAGTTCAAGGGTGACGGCAAGACCCAGCGTTCAGGAAGTTTGAGGGCCGAGATGACGGCACGCATCACAGAGGTGTTGCACAACGGGGATTTTCGCCTGGAAGGCAAGCGCATGATCAACATCAACGGTGAAAAACAGCTGATCGAGATCACTGGGATCTGTCGGGGGCGGGACATCACTCCGGACAATACCATCATGAGCACCTACATCTCGGAGGCCCAGATTGCCTACAACGGCAACGGAATGGTAAACGATTCGGCCAATCCCGGCGTGATCACAAAGGTAATCAACTGGCTGTTCTAGGAGAGGGACGATGATTCTGAAATTTCACGGGAACCACAATAAAGTTCAGGGGACACGGTCGGTTATTATATGCCTGATTCTCACTGGCTTATTGATGCCAGTGTTGGGGGAAACCTCCGTTGCGGCGGAAAGCGATTCCCGCATCAAGGATTTGGCTCGCTTATCGGGGACAACTCCGGAACCGCTGGTTGGTTACGGTCTGGTAGTAGGCCTGAACGGGACCGGGGACGGCTCTAGCTCCCAGATGACCATCAATTCCCTGGCCGGGATGTTGGAAAAACTGGACGTAACGGTTGATCCCGCCCTGTTGAAACCCAAGAACGTGGCGGCTGTCATCGTAACCGGGAAGCTGGACCCCAACGTCATGGAAGGCAGCAAAATCGATGTGACGGTTGAATCTATGAACGATGCATCGAGCCTCGAAGGTGGACGATTGGTCATGACCCCCATGAAGGCTCATGACGGAACCCTGTGCGTGCTTGCTCAGGGCGCAATTTCCATTGGTGGGTTCAACATCAAGGGTGGGGCCGGCAACAGTTTCCGCAAAAATCACTCTCAGGCGGGGATTATACCCAACGGTGGCATCGTCAAAAAGGGCCTCGGTGGAAATTTCGTCAGTAACGGCACGGTCTCCTGGTTGTTGAATAGTCCTGATTTCACGACCTCCTCCGAAGTGGCCAAGGCCATCAACAAAAGCTTTGGAGTGGGGGTTGCCAAGGCCCTTGGCTCGGGCAACGTGGAAGTGGCAATTCCCCTGGAGTTCAGGGAGCAGCCCGTGATGTTCGTGGCCCAGATGGGGGAGATCAGGGCTCGTAGTGATGCTCCGGCCCGGGTGGTATTGAACGAACGCACCGGGACCATCATTATCGGCAAAAACGTGATCCTCAAGGAAGCGGCGGTCGCCCACGGGAACCTGAAAGTAGTCGTAAATACGACTTTCGGTGTATCCCAGCCCAGCTCTTTCAGCAACCGTGGATCCACCGTGGTTACGCCAAACGTACAGACCGACGTAGATGACCGAGAAGCCCGTGTGCTTCGCGTGCCGAATACCAACACCGTTGCCGATGTCGTGGCGGTCTTGAATGACATTGGGGCCAGCGCCAGGGACATCATCGCCATCCTTGAGGCACTGAAACAGGCTGGGTCGCTCCAGGCAGACCTGATCCTGATGTAGGATAGGATATGGAAATCTCCGGCTTCAATCCCAATATTTTGGCGGCCGATACAGCGGTCGGAAAGGCCCAGGAATCCCGTCTGGAGGCTTTGGCCGATGGCATGGGTAAGGGTGATGAAACTCCGGAGGGTTTGGCAAAAGCGGCTCAGGAGTTCGAAGGCGTTTTTCTGAACCAGCTTTTGAAGGCGATGCGGGCCACGGTCCCGGAAAATGAACTTTTCAATTCCAAGGGACCCTCCAAGTTCTACCAACAAATGCATGACGCGGAAATGGCCAAGGCCCTAGCCGACGGAAACGCCGGGATGGGTATTGCCAACTTGATCATCCAGCAATTCGAGAATTCTCTTTCCCCGGCCCAGGAAGCTGGGGAGGGTAGGATTCCTCCCTCCAAGCCGGCTCCATACTTCTCTCCAAGTACTTCAGGGGGGTTGCGGACGTATCAGGAGTTTTCGGTCACCCGACCTGATGCCGGGCGCATGATCCACTTACGACGACTGGCCGAAGCCCAGGAACCCGCCATGGCAGACACTCTACGCCGTTTCGAGGGGCCAATCGCTCTTGCGGCCCGGGAGACGGACCTTGATCCGGGACTGATATTGGCGGTTGTAATGGAAGAATCCGGCGGAAATCCGGCGGCCGTTTCAACCAAGGGCGCTCTTGGGTTGATGCAGTTGATGCCCGGGACTGCTCGTGAAGTCGGGGTCAAGGACCCCTTGCAGCCCGACCAGAATATAGCCGGGGGAGCCCGATATTTGAAAAAGATGCTGGACCGTTACGGTGGACAGCAGGATCTGGCTCTGGCCGCCTACAACGCAGGGCCGGGGAACGTGGACAAGGCGGGCGGAAAAATCCCTGATTTCCAGGAAACCCGGAAATATATCGATCGGGTGGAGGCCCGGTACCTGAAACTGACCGATGGCACGGAATTAGCAAATAGCAACCGTTGAGAGAACGATAAAGGACCCCAATCGGAGAGTACTAATGGAGACCCAAGGCCGTACAGCATCCCTTATCAAGGAAGATGGCCAGCTATTGGCTTCCCTGTTGGAGATCGAGGATCGTAATTATCGCCGATTGTTGAGATTGGCCTGGCGGCAAAATTCTTACATGCGGCGGCAAAATGTGGACCGACTGGAAACAAACGCCCAGGAGTGGAGTGTATATCTGCCTCGGGCCAACGAAGCCCGGATCGCCCGGGAACGTTTTGTAGGAGAGATGGGTGACTCGATAGGTCGTCCCATTCCGCCCAACAAGATGACGGATATTCTGCATTTTACCGATGCAGACACGCGTCGGAAGGTGTTCAGCGCCATCAAAATTCTCCAGGATACGACAATGCGCTTGGCTCGCCAAAATGATCTGAACCGGAATTTGGCTGAATATTGTCTGGACCTGGCCGGCGAGGAATCGAAGATGTTCCAGCGCTGTTTAACCGAGGATCCAGACGGCTGTTACGACGGTGACGCGAAACCCAACGGACGGGGCCCAGGCGGGGTCCTACACCGTCAGGCTTGAGAAAGGACCCAGCATGCCCGGTTTGAATTCAATCATGGACACCAGTTTGTCGGGGCTATTCGCGGCCCAGGCCGGACTGGCGACTACGGGTCACAACATCGCCAACGCAAATACGCCCGGCTACAGCCGGCAAATGGTGAAATTTTCGTCGCGACGACCTGATGTCCTGCCGTTCGGGGCTATTGGTAGGGGAGTCGACATTTTGGGTGTTCGCCGAATTCAGGATGAATTTCTGCTGAATAACCTGCGTAGCCAATCCTCTCGTCTGGCTTCCTATACCGAAGTGGACACGGCTCTTTACGAGGTGGAATCGATCCTGGGTTCAGTGGACAACGATTATCTGGGAACGGCCCTGAACGATTACTTCAAAGCTTGGGGCGAATTGGCAAATCCCCCGATAACCGACGGTTTAAAGGACAATGTATTCGAAAAGGCTCAAACCCTGGTTTCCGGTTTCCACGCGATCAATGATTCACTTTTGGACCTGGAAGCCAATATCGAAACGTCCATTCAGGCGGAGATCACCAACTTGAACCGGTTGCTGACGGCAGTGGCCGACATGAATAGCCAGATCATGAAAGCCGAGACCAATGGGCAGCCGGCCAATGATTTGCGCGACCAGCGCGACCTCTTGATTACCATGGTATCGGAAATTGCCGAGGTATCCGTACTGGAACGCGGTGACGGCACCAAGGACATAATTCTGGCCGGGCGAACCATGGTTGCTCGTGAAAGCGTAACCCTCTTCCAGAGCTCCTACCAGGCTTCGGACGATGGGGTCGAGATGGTTATCCTGACCCAGGACACTTTTCAGGAAGTCAGGTTATCCAGAGGAAAACTGGAAGGTTTGTTGACCAGCCGGGATGTGCATATCAAGAAGGCAAGGGAGCAATTGGACAATGTGGCGGCCAAGCTTATCACCGAAGTGAATGCTCTTCACGTCCAAGGTCGGACATCCTCCAGCAGTGGCATGGGTTTCTTTACCGGCGATAGCATGCATACGATTGGGATCAATCCGGCCATCGCCGACAACCACACCCTGATTGTCACCGGCCGTACCGATGCGCCGGGTGACGTGGACATCGCCATGGCCATAGCCGATCTGGCCAACGTGGGCCTGGGTGGACCGTCCGATCAGAGCGTAGGGGACGTCTACCGGGAAATGTTGATCAGCGTGGCCAGCAAGCGCAACAGCTTTGAATTCGCGGTTGAGAATCAACAAAATGTTGTTGCGTCGCTCCAAACCAAGATTGCCAGCGTATCAGGAGTCAGCCTGGACGAAGAAGCTTCACAGATGGTGCGCTATCAAAACAGTTACAATGCTGCAGCCAAAGTGATTTCCACCGTACAGGAAATGTACAACACCCTGTTGCAGATGATATAGAAAGAGGCTGAAGAATAATGACGATGCGAGTAACCGACAGTTATTTGTCCTCGATTTTGGTCCGTGACCTCAACCAGAGCTTGGGCCGTCTTCTAAAGTATCAGCAGATGGCCGGGAGCATGAGGCGAGTGAATTCCTTTGCCGATGATCCCCGCGCCGTTGGGTCCATCCAGCGGTACAACGACCTCATCACCAATAACCAAGCGTACATCAAGAACGTAGAACGAAGCAGGATCATCGTCGACGGCACGGACATAGCCCTGCAAGGCATCAGCAGCATTCTGGCGGACGTGCGGGTCATCTCCCTGCGTGAATCTTCGGCCATCGCCACCGACCAGAGCATGAAAACTTCCGTAATTGAAGTTGATAACCTGATGAACCAGCTACTGGATGTCCTGAACACTACTGTTGAGGGAAACTACCTCTTTTCCGGCCAGCGAATCCATACGCCGGCCTTCGAACGTAGCGGCAGCACTGTTCTGTATCAGGGGGACGACAAGGAAATCCAAAGCCGCACCGGACCCAATTCCACAATGCCGGTGAATATTCCCGGGAACATCTTCATGGGTAGCCAGAGCGCAATTCTGACCGGAGCGGTAAGCCTCGCCCCACGTTTGGAACTGCTAACCCCATTAACAGACATCAATGCCGGTAGCGGATGGGAGAGCGGATCGATTTCCCTGGACGACGGACTGGGAAATAATTACGTGGTGGATCTCGCCGGGTCACTGACCATTGGGGACGTGATTACCAATATCAACACCGCTACCGGTGGCACGATTACCGCCGGCCTGCGGGCCGATGGATCGGGTCTTGAGTTGACCGGAACCGGCCCCCTTACGGTAAGCGAAGTTGGAGAGGGATCAACGGCCTCAAGTTTGGGCTTTTATAGTTTCAGCGAAGGAGGAATCTATACCGGAGGAGATATCAGGACAGCAGCCGATGAGACCACAAACCTGGCTGATATCGAAAATCTGGCTTCCAGCCTGCCTTTGGGCCTGATGGATGTGACCTACCAGGGAACTACCTACAGTGTGGATTTGAGTGCTGCCACCACCATGGGCGATTTGGTCACTACCTTCAACGCAACCGTACCTGGGATGGAACTCCAGATCAGGGATTCATCCATTGCCTTGATCAGCGGCAGCCCGGAGTCATTCCTGATTGAAAATGCGGACGCCACGAATACGGCGACGGTTCTGGGCTTGGCCGGGGCTGGGTCTCCTGTTCGACTCTTTGGAATGTTGGAGGACCTGAAAACGGCCCTAATGAGTGAAGACAAGGAAGCCATCCGCGGAGCCAGCCATGAGTTGAGCTCCATCGAGGACACAATATACCAGTTGATGATGCGCAACGGTGGCCGCCAGACGAACCTGGATTGGGCCGATAGACTTTTGAGACAACGGGATGAGAGACTTCAGGGGAATCTTGCCCTGGAATACGACGCCGATGTGGCCGCCGTGGCGGCCGAGCTTAGCCGCGCAGAGACCAGCTATCAAGCGAGCCTGCTCGTAACCAGCAGGTTGTACGAAGCCAACTTGATGCAATACCTGCGCTAACCAGAGGCTGCCGGATTAGGAGCCGGGAACGACCTCGACCAACAAGGAGCCTACGATGCCGAAGTTCAGGACTGATCAATTCGGGGAACTCCAGTACCAGGACGGCGATGTTATCCATCTGCCAGACGGGTTGGTAGGAATGCCCTCCCTGCAGAACTGGTTGATCATGGAGATGGGGGATGATACGCCCTTGAAGTGGTTTCAATCCCTGGATCGCAGCGATTTCGGGTTTCCCCTCACGCAACCCTACCTTTACCTGGACGAATTTGAAGTCAAGCTCCCTCAATCCGCTCGAATCCGGATGAGGAACCAAAAGGATGAGGATATTGCCATCCTGATCATCACCACGGTGCATCCAGGCGGCACAATGGTCACTGGAAACCTCTTGGCGCCTTTGGTGATCGACACGGAGACCCGGCGCGGAGTCCAGTTCACCCAGGAAGACGGGAAATACAGCCTACGGCAGGAAATCAATTATTTGAAATTTGGGCTTGCCGTCAAGTCCGACTCAGCGGACAATACAGATTCCGAAGGCCTTGCTTCTTCATCGGAAGATCCAAGCTTGGTGGAAGCCGAGGCTACGCAAACCGTGGAAGTCTCTTGATCAAGCTGTGACCCGAAAGTTGCCTGCGCGTTGCCGGACAGGGAGGTCCCGTGCTCATACTCAGCCGCAAACGGAATGAAAAGATCATGATTGGGGATGAGATCACCATCATGATTGTAGATATACGAGGCGATCAGGTCCAGGTAGGGATCGACGCCCCGCGCTCCATTCCCGTACACCGACATGAAATTTACGAGGAAATCAAGAGTACTACCCTGGGAGCAGCCGCTTCCGAAGCGGTGAATCTGGATGGTATTCGCAAGAAGTTAAAGGATTCGGATAATTCCTCGGAATGAGGCCGTCTCAGGCCGAAACCACTTCCTCTTTGTCAAGCCTTACGGTTTAAACACGCATTTTGCGGCGTAGTATTGTAGCCTGGGATTTGTGAAGAGGGGCCGGAGTTTGCTTTTTTACGAAATTCGGAAGTTAGTTGGCTCAGGTCGCCATTGCACGCTGTTTGGAGAGTTTGATCCGCCTCAAGTAGCTTCTCAAGTAGAGGTCTGCACTCTGCTTTCTCGTCTGGTTCCGCGCTTTTATGGATTCCCTCGAATCGGGCCATGGCCTGGCCCCGCAATTCCAGCAATTCAACTTGGAGGGCTTCGTCCTGCACCACCAGGGCGGCCTGTAAACGAATGGTGTACTCCAGGACTTGAGATATTGAATTAGCCAGTGTCATTAGGCGCCTTCGATGGAGACAGCATTTCACCTTGAAGCAATGTGAGCTCAGCGAGCAGAATTATGCTGGGATTAACCCGATAAGGAGATTTTTCCCTGTGGTTCCAACGCCATTCCCATTGTTCTGTCGGGCACGGCCTTATCATCTTCCAGGTTCTCCTGGTCTTCCGGAGCAGTTTCCGGGCCACTTTCCTGTCCATTAAGAAGGCCGCGGGAATTATCTCTGGCTGCCTGTTCACCGGTTCCGGCCGGAATTTTTCGCCAGGAATCCAAAAGTGGCTGTAGAACCCGGAGACAGTGCTCCAGATGGATCGTGTCCCGGCTGATGATTACCTGCAGATGTTCCTGGAACATATAGTCGTAAAGTATTTCCAGATTTTGACTTATGTCTCCACCAATATTGTGGTCCAAGGCTCCGCGCAACTCACAGATGATCCTTTGGGAATGGTTTACCATCCGGGTCATCTCCACAATGTCATTTTGGGCAAGAGCGGTTACTGCTGCATTGAGGTCTGATTCAACCTTTTCATAGAGAAGGAGAATCATTTTCTCCTTCGTCATGGAGTGGATATCCGCTTCCTTGTAGCGCTGTATACCGATATTCGAGTACATTGAGATCCTGGCCTCCCCAGTTACCTATTGTGGCATCATGATGCTGGACAGATAGTTACCTTGGGCATTGAGTTGTGACACCATCAATTCCATGGCTGTGAACTTCCTGGTCAGCGTCAGTTGGTAGGATTCCACACTTCTTTCGTAGCGTTCGATTCCCTGCTCGGCATACCCGATCTTGGAGTTCAGGGCGTCTTTGGAGATTTTGAATATTCCCGACAGGCTGTCGGTCATATTCTCGACGGCCTGGTCGATGAGGTAGGTCTTACCCAGATTCCCGTCACGTTCTATGAAAAAGTCCCGTACTCCGCCAAAATCATCCTTTAACGCCTCCAGGAAATCACCCTCGTCAAAGGTCAGTAAACGACCTTCTCCACGGGTAATGCCAACCTGGGAAAACAGACTGATTGATCCGAGCCCGCCTTCGAGACTGCTGGTGAAAATGTTTTCCATACTGTTTGCGACCGAACGCAGGGACGGATTGTTGTATAAGTCCCCATCCGGTTTCTTTGCGGCCTCAATGAAAGAAAAGAGGTCGTTGTAGGCATTGACGAAGGTTCCGACGTTTTCTGCTATCCCTGCGGAATCCACTTCAACTTTTACCTGGATTTCCTTGCCAATCTCGGCGTCGTGCAGGTCCAGGGTCAAACCACTGATGATTTCATCGGATGAATTGGAGGCGCTGACTGTGATTCCGTCAACCAGCAGGACCGCGTCGGCGGCGGGGTCCTTACTCTCCAAAATTGGAGTGATACCGCCGGAAAGACCGCTGACATCGACCGAGAAGGCTCCATCGCTGCCGGCCTGAGAGCTGGAAAGAACCAGGTGGTAGCCACCGGTGTCAGAGCCGTCGAAAACGATAGAGGCGCTTACCCCGGCCACGTTGTTGTTGATCTCGTTCTTGAGACTCTCCAGGCTGTTGAAGCCCTCCAGGTTCAAGTCGATCGTTTCTTCGTCCACCGTAAAGGACATGATGCCGGAGCCGACGGAATCATTCAGGCTGTCGTACCCTTGGGAAACGTCTTTTTGGGCGGTGGCCAGGGACTGGATTTCAATAGTGTAGTTACCGGGCGCGGCGTCGCTGCCGGCGGTTACCGTTAGGAAATCCTCGTCATTGCTTGAAGCGGTAAGGGCGTTGAATTCATTGGCTGTGTCCAGGTTTTGGGCGGCTTCCTGGAGGGCGACCAGCTTGCTTTTGAGGGTATCCAAAGCCTTCATCTGGTTTTGGAATCCAAGCATATTGGCTTCAAGGCGATATATCGGGGCCCGTTTCAGTTCCACGAGTTGGGCTACAATACTACCAGTGTCCAGGCCAGTGGCGAGGCCTGAAAATGATACAGTACTCATTATAACTACTCCCCGGTTCCATCAGATTGTCGATCCTTCGACACCGGCGCGTTCCTTCAGGTCATCCGATCGATGACGATACCTGATAGTTCGTCCAGTTTCTGGTGCAGGTTTAGGACTTTTTCGGGGGGAAATTGCTTCAGCAGTTCTCCTTCGGGGTTGCGGATCTCGATTATCACATTTTTGCTTACGGGATCCTGGCGAAAACCCACTTCGTGGGGCTCTGCCGAGTGTTCGTTCATGGTTCTCTGTAACCTATCCATAAGATCCTGTATCTTGTGCTGGTCCAGAGAATCATCCTTAAATTCCTCCAGAACTTTGTTCTGGGAGGGTTTTATATCCGTTTCCCTGCTGGGTCTTGTTTTCTCCGGCTGGGGCCGGGTCGTTTCGCCGACCTGACCAGTCAGCTGGGGTTGACTCCCCGCTATTTTGCTGATGGTGGCCATGCTACATCTCCATTGTGGTTGCGGGACCCCGTTTCCGGGGTCCCGAACTGGTCAATTACTAACCCAGAAGGGCCATGGCCAAACCACTGGTCATGTTAGCTTGCGCCAGCATCGCAACGCCCGCCTGTTGCAGAATCTGGTAACTGGTCATGCGCGAAGTTTCCGTCGCGATGTCCACATCACGGATCCGGCTGTTGGCAGCGCTGAGGTTTTCCGACGTCATGTTGATGTTGCGGATGGAACTCTCCAGACGGTTCTGGATAGCACCGAAATCCGAACGAGCTTCGGTAACACTCGTAATGGCAGCATCGATTTCGCCCATTGAAAGCGCAGCATTGGCTGCGGTGTCGATACCAGTAGCAACGGTAAGGGTTGCAGCGTTCATGTTGGTGGCCAATAATACGTTGACCTGCGAATTGGCCGTGGTGTCAATTCCCACCTGGATGTCTACAGCCAAAGAGCCATCCAATAGGGCTACCCCGTTGAATTCCGTCCCGGCAGCGACCCGATCGATTTCAGCAACCAATGAAAGGTATTCTGATTGCAGGAATCCCCGATCGGCATCCGAAAGGGTACCGGTCATGGATTGCTCGGCCAGCTCTTTCAATCTCAACAAGATGTTGGAGACTTCGTCCAGGGCGCCTTCACCGGTCTGCACCAGTGAGATGCCGTCCGCAGCGTTGCGGGAAGCTTGGTCCAGGGCACGGATGTCGGCCTTTAAGCCTTCGCTGATTGCCAAACCGGCAGCGTCATCACCGGCGCGATTGATTCGCATACCGGAGCTGAGCTTTTCCATGGATTTGCCGAATTGGATGGTAGAATTTGCCAGATGCCGCTGAGTGTTCAGCGAGGCAACGTTTGTGTTGATACGGATTCCCATAACTTTCCTCCTTGAATTGGCTGAGATGACTTCCTTGCCTTCAGCCGGTTTCCTTGCATAATTCCCAGAGGGAATTTTCTTCTTCGCTCCTTTCGTGGCCCAAAATTGAGCCTTTGCAGTACTGCAAGGGTTTATTCGGCAAAAAAAATAAGAACTTTAGTAAAAAAATACGGAAAAGTATTTGTTTTTGCTGTATCCGTTAGAAAAAATCACTAACAAACAAATTTTATATAAAACGAAGGTTTTCAAGGGGAAAGATAAAATCGACCGCTACCCAAGTAACGGTCGATTTTCCAAAGGACTGTTGATCCTCTGTTTTGCCTACTGCAGCAGTGACATTGCCAAACCAGTGGTCATGTTTGCCTGAGCTAACATGGCTACGCCCGCTTGTTGCAGGATCTGGAAGGAAGTCATTTTGGAAGTCTCGAACGCCACATCCACGTCACGGATTCGACTGTTGGCAGCGCTGAGGTTTTCCGACGTCATGTTGATGTTGCGGATGGAACTCTCCAGACGGTTCTGGATAGCACCGAAATCCGAACGAGCTTCGGTAACACTCGTAATGGCAGCATCGATTTCGCCCATTGAAAGCGCAGCATTGGCTGCGGTGTCGATACCAGTAGCAACGGTAAGGGTTGCAGCGTTCATGTTGGTGGCCAATAATACGTTGACCTGCGAATTGGCCGTGGTGTCAATTCCCACCTGGATGTCTACAGCCAAAGAGCCATCCAATAGGGCTACCCCGTTGAATTCCGTCCCGGCAGCGACCCGATCGATTTCAGCAACCAATGAAAGGTATTCTGATTGCAGGAATCCCCGATCGGCATCCGAAAGGGTACCGGTCATGGATTGCTCGGCCAGCTCTTTCAATCTCAACAA
>JAHOYV010000068.1 GCA_019038745.1 Gemmatimonadales bacterium | reverse complement strand
CCGAGGGTAGACGGCGGGGGCGTTTAGCCACGACACGCCCTCAAAACGGATTTGCGCTTCAATTCCTTGCGACTCATTAACAAATGCCCTTCCATAGGAGCCTCCTTTTGAGAAACTCAAAATGTGACATTATCATTGAGTCGCGACATTCACCAAAATTTCTACAGAATCTCCGGCTCCGTTATGCTAGCCTGTTCTGGTCGCCTGCAAGGTGATCCTGCTCCCGCCGAATAGTCTGATCTCAATATACCCAAGGAGACAATCCGTGAAACTGAGAATTTTACTTGTCCTGATCATCGTTGCCTCAGCGTCCCTTACGGCAATTCCAACTGTCCAAAGCTGCACAAGTATCCTGATCAGCAAAGGAGCCTCGGCCGACGGCTCGGTCATGATTACCTATTCTGCAGATTCCGGGGGATCCCTGGCCCACCTCTTCCATCTGCCCGCAGCCGATCACGAAGTTGGCGAGTTGGTGGACCCACTGAACTGGGAGCAGAGGTATTCCGGCTGCAAGGTGAAGCAGGTCGCCCACACTTATAGTGTTTTCAACCTGATGAACGAACATCAGCTTACCATCGGTGAGACTACGTTCGGCGGCCGGGAAGAGCTGCATAACGAGCACGTAGGGTTGAATTATGCCGAGTTGATTTCCCTCGCCCTGCAGCGCTTCAAAACCGCGCGCGAGGCGGTTCTGGGTATGGCCGACCTGGTGCGGGAATATGGGTACAGCGACGGGGGTGAAACTTTTTCGGTGGCGGACAAGAATGAAGTCTGGATGATGGAAATCATCGGCAAGGGTCCGGATCAAAAGGGGGCGGTCTGGGTTGCCTGTCGCATCCCGGACGGCTATATGTCCGCCCATGCCAATCTGAGCCGCATCTCCAATTTTCCCCAGGATGATTCAGACAACTGGCTGTTCGCGCCGGATGTGATCGATCTTGCCGTCGAGATGGGCTACTACGATCCGGCCTCGGGAAAACCATTCAGCTTCCGGATGGCCTACGATCCTCCCAACCCCTACTCCATGCGGGTCTGCGCAGCCCGGGTCTGGTCTGTTTATCGCAGAAGTGCGCCGTCGCTGAGTTTTTCGGACGACTACCATCGCGGCGTTGAAGGTTCACAGGACTACCCCCTGTTCATCAAACCGGACAATAAGCTGACGGTGCAGGACGCAATGGGCCTGATGCGCGATCACTTCGAAGGCACTCCCTACGATATGACCCTGGGCCTCGATGCGGGACCCTTTGCCAGCCCATACCGCTTCCGGGATTTGAAATGGAAAGTGGACGAGGCGGAGTACTGCTGGGAGCGTCCGATATCTACACAGCAGGCTGGTTTCGTTATGGTTAGCCAGTGCCGGGACTGGTTGCCCGATCCGATCGGCGGGATATACTGGTACACGCCCGATGATTGCTACACGACCAGCTTCCAGCCCTTCTACGCCGGTATCAGTAGGGTACCCCGGTCCTACACCCTGGGCGACATCGAACGGTTCTCCTGGGATTCGGCCTGGTGGGTGTTCAATTTCGTGTCCAACCGTGTTTACAACTGCTATTCGCGTATCATGCCCGAAGTGGCGGAGGTGCAAAAAGAAGTGGAGGATGCTCTCTTCGCAATGCAACCTGCCGTGGAAAGCACCGCCCTACAGTTACACAAGCAGGATCCGGAGTTGGCTAAGAAATACCTGACCACCTACTGCGTGAGTTCGGCTGAAGGCCTGGTTGAGCGCTGGAGAGAACTGGGCGAGGACATCCTCACCAAGCACAATGATGGTTTCGTGCGCGACCCGGGCGTCAAGTCAGTTGGCGTGGAGTACCCCGATGCCTGGTTGCGTCGGGTCATTTCCGAGAATCCGGACCAGTTCAAGCTTCCGGAATGGGAGGAAGATACCGCGCCGTAAACCAGACTAGCTGGGACCATCGATGCGCCACTTCTCAAGGTTCAGGAAGTACTCGAAGTTGCCCTTCTTGTAGTACTCTACAGTCAGGGGAATGAAATCACCTGGGCGTGGAACCGGCGGAGGAAGCAGCAGACGGATCTCAATTTCATCCGGGGTGGCGGCCAGAATCCGGGAATTGGGTTCGGTGGTGCCCAGGGGGTGTAATCCTTCTTCTTCTACTTCCAGGACCAGGCCCAGCACATTCTTCCGCTGCACCATGGGGTTGCACCGCAAGGAAAGCATGGACAAAATGGCCAGTATAAGCACTACGGCCACGGCCAAGCTCCGCGCGTTTCTATAACTTCCTGCCCAAGAGTCCCAGATGTTCATGGTCGGAAGTCTACTCCATCCTTAAGCGTGGGTCACCAACTACAGGGCAAGACACAACTACAAGGCAAAAAAGTCCCTGCCATCGCAAGTGGAATGAGACTTACAGACGGGATTGTAGTATCGGCCCCAGAAAGTCAACGGGCCAGGAGCCACGACGGCGATTCTCCCCGTGATGGAGGTTTTCATGCACGCTCGCGTATGCAATGCAGTTTTTGTCCTGTCCTTGTTCACCGGGACGATCTTTTTCTTCATTCCCTTCAACAACGCACACGCCGGACCCGGGTTTGGTCCCCGCATCGGGCTGAGCGGAGGCGATGACTTTTTTGTTGGCGTTCATGGCGAGTTTGGGCAAGTAATGGGCACGGCCACACTGGCTCCCAGTCTTGATCTCAGAATCGGCGACTCAAGCGCGAAGACGGCAAACCTTGATCTGCGCTGGTATCTGCTGCCCTTACCGGAAACGGGCTTAAGATTGTACGGGGCAGCCGGCCCTACGGTCCTTCTCTCGCCTTCAACTGAATTGGGCTTGAGTCTGACCCTCGGGGTCCACATTCCCATGAAAGCCGGCCGCCGCTACAATCTGGAATACCGTTTCGGATTGGGTGACATTCCCGAACACAAAATAGCCCTGTCCGTCCTATTCGGAATCTGACTATTATCAGATTCAGTTTACCGAAACGTCGCCCCGAATCCGCTCCAACATTTCTTTACCGGTAGGACTCTCAGGGTTGAGTTGGAGTGATTTCTCGTATGCCGCAACGGCCGCATCACGGTCTCCGCAGGCAAAAAGCGCTTCGCCAAGGCTGTCGTAAACGTTCCAGGACTCAGGGAATAGCTCCACATTGATTTTAAACATGGCGGCTGCCTGCTCGGCTTTTTCCCCCTGAAGGAAGCGGTAACCCAAGACATTGATCTGGTTCTCCAGGAAAAAATGAGAAGAGGATCCTGAATCCCGCTGGGCGACAATCTTTCGGATAGCCGCTTCATCGGTTCCCTTGTCGATGAGCTCGTACAAGGCCTCTGCTGCGGATTCTTGATCTGATACCGTAATCCACATCTCGCCGATGGTCGTGGCGTTGTTGCCTTGGCTGCACCCCGGGCTTCCTGATAGTTCAGGAAATCGGGTGTCCAAAAGGTTGGCGGTAAGCAATCCCTGTAAACTGGAGCCGGCCACAACCGCCTCGTTCGCCTCGGTCCAAAGTGCCTCGATGTATTTCACCCGAGCCTCAAATCCAGCGAAGGTCAACTCGCCGTTCCAGTGGCCAGGCAGGAGAGTCTTGATGGAATCCTTTTTGGCGAGCAGGGCGTTCCAGTTTTTCAGCAAGAGGGGAAAATCATGTCGGACACCGGGGCGGGCAATGAATGAGGCAAGGCATCCCGGCGTGTTGGTCAACCAGACATCAGCCATGGTATCCCCCGTCATCAGCAGGCCGTGCTCCGGCACGAAAATGGCAATGTCACTCGCCGAATGCATTCCGCCGATGTAGTAGAGCTCGAAGGTTGTGTCTCCGAGGTTCAGGACCATTCGGTCCGAGAAGGTTTTCGTGGGGGGAAAAGATTTTCCGCCCGCCTGGGCAACTTTGAGCTCAAGGCGCTTGAGGATCAGGTCTTCCCGGATCCTTTCCGCTTCGGGGTCGTCCTCCGCCAGCTTCGCAAGTTCCCCCTCCAGTTCGGGGATCCGGTTGGTGAACCAGTCGATAATACCTTGCCGCCGGTCGGCATTCAGTTTCATCCCCTCCTCGACGAGCTCGTGACCAACGATTGTACAGTCGGCGTAGACGGAATTGCCCCCGGTGTGATCGCGGTGCTCGTGGGTGTTGATGAGGATCTTGAAGTCGTCACGTGCGAGTTCACGGGCGATGACCCGGCGCAGCTCACCGTCTACTTCGGGATTTCCGGTCGTGTCGATGATGACCAGGCCCTCTTCAGTTGCAAACGCTACCGTGGCTGTCGAAGAGATGTGGTCTCCAATCCAGACCCTGATGGCTCCCGAGTCGAATTTTTGGATGTGCAACGGCAGGCCGGCCACGGTCTCGGCCGTGGCGACCGGTGCAGTCAGGATCAGGGATAGAACGATCAGCAGAAATAGTCGGACTCTCATATCCGGCTCCTTTAACGGGTGGGGTTCCATTTTGTCTGGTCTCCGACGGGGTTTGACTCCCGCCCATAAATCATTAGACGTGGGGAAATGAGATACGGGCGGCAATAATTAGGGTTTCAAAAGGGTTGTGGTCTGGGGGAATATTCTCGATGAAGAAAGAGCTGCTTACCCTTATAAAGACCATGTTTTTGGCGGCATAATTCGTCTGATGCCGGTCAATAGACGGAAAAAAGCTTCCCCCGGGGGAAGCAGAAAAAACGCTGGACCCATATGTCTGGGTCCAGCGCAACGAGTCATTATGTCACTAAACAGCCTCAAACCAAATCAGTGACTCTGCACTTCCGGTTCCTCCATCGTCCTGGGCTCTGCATTCTTCACGTAGCGGTCCAGCCAGGTATTGGTTTCCCACAACAAATGCATGATCGATTCACGGGCGCGATAACCATGGCTTTCGTGCGGCAGCATGACCAGTCGCGCCGTGGCACCGTGGCCCTTCAGTGCGCCGTACATGCGCTCGCTCTGCATGGGGAAGGTGCCGGAGTTGTTGTCGGCCTCACCGTGCACCAGCAGGATCGGTTCGTTGATCTTGTCGGCGTGCATGAAGGGGGACATCCCGAAGTAGATTTTCGGGGCCTCCCAAAGCGTTCGTTCTTCCGACTGGAATCCGAAGGGCGTCAGGGTGCGATTGTACGCTCCGCTACGAGGCAGGCCGAGACGGAACAAATCCGAATGAGCCAGCAGATTGGCCGCCATGAAAGCTCCGTAACTATGTCCGCCGATGGCCAGGCGATCCTTGTCCGCCACTCCGCGTCCGACGACCTCGTCGACGGCCGCCTGGGCGCTGGCCACCAGTTGTTCGATGAAGGTGTCGTTGGGCTCCACCTCTCCCTCACCCACGATGGGCATGGTCGGATCGTCAAGCACGGCATAGCCGAGCGTCAGGTAGAGCATGGGCGATCCCCACCACACGCGAGTGAAACGGTAGGGCGAATCAGTCACCTGTCCGGCGTCACTGGCGCTCTTGAATTCGGTCGGATAAGCCCACATGATAAGGGGCAGGGGATCATCGGTCTTTGGGTCAAAGCCGGCGGGTAGGTAGAGGGTGCCCGTCAATTGCACGCCGTCGTCGCGCTCATAGGTGATCATTTCCTTGCTGATACCGGCCAATTGCGGGGCGGGATCCGGCAGGAATGTTTTCTGCACCAAATCACCGGCGTTCAGGTCGCGCAGAAAGTAGTTCGGGGGGTCGGTTTGCGATTCGCGCCGGGTCAGAACGATTTTTTTCTCTACATCGACCAAATCGACAGGGCGTTCGAAGTAGGGAGCCTCCGAGCGAAAAAGCCGTTCTGTTTTCCGGGTCTCCAGATTGTACTTATCCAGGAAAGGGCGGTCGCCATCGGGTGAGGCGCCGTCGCTCTCCAGGAAGATTGTCTCTCCCTTGTCTGCGGTCAGAATGACCTGCCGCCCGTACTTGTTGCGCTCGGTGACGGGAGTCCCAGGGTCATTGTATCTATCCTGCCACGATCGATCCTGGATCAACTCCGGCTCACGGCTTCTGTCGCCGGGTCGAATACGCCAGGTCTTCACGTTACGGGTCTTCCACCACCAGGAGGAGGCGAAGGCCAGGTTGTTGCTTCCCCAGGTAATTCCACCGTAGCGTTGGCCCAAAGTGATCAATGCTTCGGGATTATCCGTGAAGGGGGCGGCGAGGGTAAACACACGGTCCCTCTCCTCGGCTTCGATCCCGCCATCCCCGCCATCCAGGGCCTCGACCCAGGTCAGCTCGGCTGCCATGTCATTGCGCCACCCGAATGAGCGGCGACCCGCAGGCACGGAGCCAAAACTGATCGGAACTTGATCCTGTAGGGGCAGATCGGCCACCATGTAAACCAGCTTGCCGTCCAGATCCCAAATTTCCACCCGCTTGGGAAAATCGTCTTCTTGCAGGGAGTAGGAGTAGGGACGCTGCACCATCTGGACCAGAACCAGCTTGCCGTCGGGTGAGGGGCTGATACGACGGAAGACGGCTGGATCACCCAGTTCACGCACTTTGCCCTTGAGGGTCAAACGTACCAATTGGCTGGTTGTGTAATACTCGTAGAGGGATTCGTCGTAGGGATTCTGCAGTAGATCCTGGAGTGTGCGGGCAGGAGCTTTCTTGCCCAGGTTTTCCTGGATCACGGGTCCGCTGGGCACCAGGGGCTCGACAGGAGCGGGGCCGCGGTCGGCCAACAGGGCCCGGGCCACGAAACTCTTGCTGTCACGCAGCCAGTTGTAGGCTCTACCGTACACGCCGTTAAGGGCCATGTCGGTGGGTGTGACCCGCTTCGCCTGGCCGTTTTTCAGGTCGGCGTACCAGAGGCTTAGTCGGTCTTGATGACTGATCACAAAGGCAATTCGTTTGCCGTCGGGCGACCAGCTGGGGCTTGTGATGTAGCTGCCTTCGGGGAAGCCGACAACCCGCACCTCCTTGCCGTCGGACAAGCGCTGAAAGAGCAGACCATCCATGTTGCGGGCCCGGCTGGGACCATTGCTGCGCGGGTTGATGCGAAGACCAGCCAAACGCAATTCGGGCTGGGCCACTTCCTCGATTGAGGGGAGTCCGGGTCGCTCCACCAACAGCAACCATTCCTTGTCGGGGCTTAGAAAAACCCCGGGAGTGGGCGGGGCGTCCATGATGTCTGCCAGAACCTGGGGAGGCATTTGGTAGCCGAAGTTCTCTTCAGCGACGGCGGGCGTGCCGGGCAGGAGGCCTCCCCCGAGCATTCCCGTGGTTGCCAGGATTACCAGGGTCAGCACAACCCGGCGAAGGGCGATTGATTTGATTGACGGCATCTGTGAGGCTCCTTGAAGGCGTTGTAGAATGAAAGTCCGGCCCGATATCCATGAAATCATGATACAGGGATTTTCGACCGAAAACACTACGATTGTCGGAAAGGTGGGTTGCGCCGGATTAATCTAGTGCCGGATTTTTGGCGAGGACGCCGAGGTCAAGGGCCAGTGTACTGGTCGGCAACATTGATTTTCGGCGCATTTTGGGTATTTGGATCCCGGGGAACCATTTCCTCGGTGACATCTGGCCCGCCGGTCAGGCTGGTTCGAAATACCATCCCCCCGAAGAAGCCCAGCAGGATTACCAGAACCGCGGCGGCGGTCCAGGCTTTGCCTGACCAATCTTTTTTCTCGGAGAGCGTATTCCAGTCCACACTGAGAAATTCCTCGGGTACGGGATGGTTGGTCATTGCGTTGCTCCTTCACTGGCAACCTGGGCGGCGGGCGTTGCTTGAGGCCGGTCATCCTCCCGCAGGTGATCCTTCCAACTGAAACCCCAAGAATAGAAAGCGATAAGGACCAGGGTGTTCAAGGGTAGTCCGAAGACGAAAAACAACAGCGGCAGGAACAACAGTGACAGATGGCTCAAAAGGTAGGCGTGTAGCACATATTGCAATGGAACCATTACGATCAGGTGGCACATCGTCAACAGGGCCAGCCCGATCTTGCGATACAGCTTGAAATCGAAAAGGAAGTAGGTAAACCCCAACAGCACCGGGACCAGGGAGATGAGCATCAGGCAGGCGATCATCGTTCCGTGGACATAGCCACCCCCACGATAGGGAAATTCGTAGGGCCAGGTAACGAAGAACACCTGGGCGCAGCCCTGGAAGAAGGCCACAATCCGCAGCATGAACGAGACTGGCAAAAATCTATGAGGAAGCAACACGGAAGCCAGGATCAAAAGGGCTGTCAGGATGGTGCCGCCCCACCACAGGTCGTTGCTGGGAATCCCCGCGTGGAAGTACAGGTAGGGCACGCTGAAACGAATGTAATCTCCCATCCCGTAATGGATTATGGAGACTTGGCCCTCAATGCCCAGTCTGGTTTGCCAGAAATTCATCACCGAGGCCCAGAAGGTCGCCACGGCGTCCAGGCTAAGAGACCAAACGATCAGGATGAAGGCTGCCGTCAACGCGGCCAGGAAGAACCGGCGCGGTTGGTGCAGCGACGTAATCATTGATCGGTGCTTCTGGATCAGGCCTCCATCGCAGCCACGAAAGCGTTGTTCAGAAACGGGCTCACTGAATGGGAGCGCCATCAGGAATCGCCTCCCCACACGGTGCCGTGGGCTACAACGCCACGACCGATTTTAAGTCCCCGGGCCGATAAGGTGGTTGGATGCTCAAACGATCCGAAAGTGCAGTCTTCCCCGATGATGGCCTTGTGTTCGGCTACGACCGGACCGTCCAGAACGCATCCTTCGCCCAATTTTAGGTTGTGCCCGCTGATCACGCTGCCTTCAATCCGGACGCCAACGCCCAACTCCAGGGTTCCCTGGGCCTTCAGATTGCCGATTATGTGGGCCCAGTCGCCAATTTTAAGATCTCCGGCTACAACGATATTAGCCTCAACTCTCCCCCCTGCCGGGATTTCCAGCTTGCGGTTGAAGAGATAGCGGTCTGCGGAGTGGTCCTGTAGGCGAGGGTGATTTTCCAGATCCACCAGGGCGCCACCGCCTTCGGTCCGTGGAGTGTCTCCCCTTTTGCCGAACTCGATGCGCGGGGCGTTCAACCGTTCGAAGCTGCAACGATCGCCCAAATGGATCAGCCGGTTAGCCGAAACTCGTCCGAATAATCGACAATCCTGCTCCGCGTGGATTTCCGAACCGGCGTGAATCCAGCGGAAGGCGGTGCAGTTTTTCCCCATATACAGGCTTTGCTCCGCCAAGACGGCGCGGAAGGAAGCTCCGGGTCCGGCGTGGAGTGACCCACTGCAGAAAATCTCCAGGGGATAGGTTTTCCCTCCGGGGACATGTCTGTTGCCGAGCGAGATGCTCAGGTTCTGTTCCGTGGCCTGGGCCGATTTATCAGGGGACTCCTGGGGTCTTTCATGGCCTTCCGGAAGTACCTCAAAAGGGGTTCCATCGGTCAAGGTTCCGGTGATTGGTTTGCCGTCTCTACGGCATTCTTCCAGTTGAACCGCAAAGTTATTATGCAGGAACTCCCGGAAGCCGCTGGCGAAATGGCGGATGTCCACATCGGAACGACGCACCACTTGCAGGGGTTCGGCATCTGTTTTCAGACGCAATTCCATTAAGGCCGGCAACATCGGCAGACATATCCAACCCAATGTCACAATCAGGAAAAGCACGGTTATCAGAATCGGTTCCATCACGCTTCCCTCCGCTTGTGTTTGGTCTTGTGCCAGAAGATGCCGTCTCGGCCGTGAAGGCCCAGCACCTGGGTGAACGTGGCTCTCGTCACCGAAACCAGGCTGACCAGGAAGCCCATCATTACGAAGGGCAATAGCTTAATCCGTCCGCGCGTGCCGTCCAGATGGGCGGCTGTGGCGATCTCGAAGAAGACCGCGAAGTTGCCCACCGCGCTGTATGTCGTGACAGCAAGAATGATTATCAGGCCGGGCTTGTTGATGCCCAGATACCACAATGCTCCCCCTACGAGCCAGCCCAGCATCATGATCGGACTCATCCAGTAGATTCCCAACAAGAGCAGACCGTCCACCCTTTCAGCGAAGCGGGTGCGCCGATTGCCGAACATTTTGAAAAAGTAGCGACTGAGGGACTGATTGTGTCCCAGGGTCCAGCGGAAGATCTGAGCCATTCGTACGGACCAGGTATCGGGGACTTGCTCGTAGCACTCGGAGCGGTTCTGGTAAATGGTCTTCCAGCCGCCCAGCAGCAGGCGATAAGTGGCATCGGTGTCCTCGGCCAGGGAGTCGGTGCGCCAGCCGCCTACAGCCTCCAGGGCCTTGACCCGCAGGCCACCCACGGTGCCGCCGTACTGGGGCACCAGGTGTAGGTTCATCCGAGCCTGCTGATCAACCTGGTAGCCGCCGGCCCGCTCCAGGTCCAGCATCCGGGTAAGCAGGTTGGCGCCCACGTTGTGAGGTACCACGCGGCCCATCACCGCCCCGACTTCGGGGTCAAAGAAGGGGGCCATCAATTGTTTGATCAGACCCGTGCCCGGGATATAGTCGGCGTCGAAGACGAGAACAAATTCGTCGTTGATCATCTCCATGGCATCCCGTAAGGCGGCAGCCTTGCCCGGTTTACCTTCGGAACGGTGGAAAGGAGTGATGCGTCCCGGATTTTCTTCGGTGATGCGGTCTATGATTTCTTTTGTGCGATCCTCGGAGCGGTCGTTGATCGGCATGATCTTCATGCGACCGGCCGGGTAGTCCACGTCCAGCAGGGCTTCGAGTACCTCGGCGATGACTTCTTCTTCATTGTGGGCCGGGATCAACACTGTGACCTCGGGCCACTCCACCGTGTCTATATCCAGATATGGGTGGCGTTGGTGGCCGGTCAGACGGTTTATGGTGAAGATGAAATGTCTAATTATATACAGACAGATCAATCCAATGATGATTCCGAAAATGATTTTCAGGATCAGCACAGGCAATCCGTGACGATCGGGCAGGGGGGGAGGTTGTACGCCTGAAAAAGAGGCGGGACGGTTACCGGAAATGGGTCGCCAGGCTGCCAACGAAGGGCTCAAAGAGGTACTTTGGCTGGTCATGCCGCTGCCATCGGCGGGCCTGTTCGATCCTCGGCCGGGCCTGGGGCCAGGCATTGTGATCGGATAGGTGCGCCAGGGTTGCAGTCCGGCCAATAGATCGTTTGGTGTGTGACGCCCGGGCAGCGGAACAGCGCGCATCCTGCTGAGGATTTTGATGTTTCGGTAACGGACAGTGCTGTTGCGGGCCGCGAAGTGGGGTTCGGTATAGAGGGTGCTGGGGTATTTATCGCGAGGCGAATCTACTTCGATACCGTTGACCCAGGCCGTGACCCGTCCGTCCAGGTACTGCAGACGGGCGCGTTGCCACTTCCCGGGTTGGATGTACTGGCCCAGGTCGACAATTTCCTCAAAGTGGTGTGTACTGTGTACGGTATTCCGCATATAGCCGTGTTCGCCGTCCACGTAGACGGCAAGCCCGCATTCGCTGTTCAGTTCGCGGCTGTCTCGGGTGATAAGGTGAGCCTCGGATGGTCCTTCGGATGGTCCCGGCTCAATCTGGAAGTCGGTTTCCAGGATGAAATCTCCGGCGTGCTCCAGTGGGGTGAAGTACACTGTCCAGTCGCCGGTCAGATCCCGCAGAACCAATTCTCCGTTTTCCAGTTCGAAATCGCCCCAGCCCCAGGCATCGGGGAAATGGCCGTCCTCAAAATCCCAGTTGACCAGCTTTTTCCAATCGGTCCCGTTGATTGTGACGATGTCCTCGCTGGGCATTACGCGCATCCAGATGGAAAAACCATCAGGGGAGGAAAAGCGGTATATAGTGATAATACTGCAAAGGCAGAGCAGGGCTGCGAACAGGAATTTCTGTCTATGGGTTTCCATCTACAACATCTCCAGCCCGGTTGTGGTTCGGAAGGTCATATTTGTTGCCTCAGGAATTCAGGGACTTCGGACAGCGGGTTTTTGTTGTTCAAATCGTTCAACAAATGGGCCACGATGCGACGGGCTGCGTGTCCGTCCCCGTATGGGTTTACGGCTCTGGCCATTTGTTGATAGGCCTTTTGGTCATCCAGTAACTGCTCGGCACCGGCCACGATATTCTCCGGTTCGGTCCCAACCATCTTTACCGTACCGGCTTCGATAGCTTCCTGGCGCTCGGTGCAGTCGCGCATGACAAGCACCGGTTTGCCCAGAGCAGGGGCTTCTTCCTGAATGCCGCCCGAATCGGTCAGGATGAGATAGGCGTCCTGCATCATCCGGACGAACTCGGGATAATCGGCGGGAGCACAAAGCTCCACGTTGGACAGGCCTCCGAGGATGGCGTTCACCGGTTTGCGGATATTCGGGTTCGGGTGGACAGGGAACAGCACGTGGATGTCGTCGCGGGCCAGGGCCAAGGTACGGATAGCCGAACAGATGTCTGAAATGCCCTCGCCGAATTTTTCCCTTCTGTGCGCGGTAACCAGAATGCCACGCTTGCCGGCAGGGAAAGCCGTCGTATGCTTGGTGGATTGTTCTTTTTCAAGGGCCAGGTGCAGGGCGTCGATTGCGGTGTTGCCCGTAAGGTGGATGAGTTTCGGATTCACTCCTTCGGCCTCGAGGTTTTGCCGGCTGCGTTCGGTCGGCGCAAAATGGATGTCGGCCAACGTGTCGCAGATCTTGCGGTTCATTTCCTCGGGGAAGGGATTTTGAGGATCCCCCGTGCGTAACCCGGCCTCTACATGACCGATCCTGACCTTCAGGTAATAGGCGGCCAGGCTGGCCATCAGGGTGGTCGTGGTATCGCCGTGGACCAAAACATAGTCGGGCCGGTATTCAGTCAGGAAGGTGCTCAGTCCACGCATCAGCCGAACCGAAAGATCGAACAGATCCTGGTTGGGGGTCATCAGGTCCATGTCAACGTCCGGTATCACGGAGAAATACTCCAGTACCTGATCGACCATCTCACGATGCTGGGCAGTCAGGCAGACGCGATAGTTGATCTGATCCGGATGTCGGGCCAGTTCGCGGATAACCGGGACCATCTTGATGGCTTCGGGACGGGTGCCGAATACTACTGCGACCTTGAACATGTTGGCGACGGCTCCCTGGTTTTGGGGTCTCCAGTGGATCAATGCATGCGATCAACCATTGCAAGAATACAGTTGTGATCACCTGTTTCAATCCGGTCAAAAGGGCGCATACCCTGCTGACACAATCTTGGGTTCGTTGTTGATTCGGTATAAACGGCAAGGGAGTTAAGTAGATTTTAAGACAAGGCCCTCTTCAACTGGATGGAAGGGTCCGGATAATGCTCAGATTTCCCGTCGGGAAACGAATTTCCCAGGATCGACACCCGCCTCGGTACACATCCTGCTGAAGCTCTGGCGCTTAAGACCGCTCAGCTCGGCGGCCTTGGTCACGCTGCCGGCGGTCTCGACCAAACGCGCGGAGAGGTATTCCCTTTTGAATTGCAGGAGTACCAGATCCTTGGCTTCTTCGTAAAGTTTGGCCGAAGTGACGGTGAGCCCGGGGTTTCCAGCCAAGCAGGGCGCGTCCACCAACTCGCCTTCACTGAGGATGACTCCTCGTTCAACTGCATTACGCAGTTCTCGGATGTTGCCGGGCCACCCGCGCGCAAGCAGGATCATTTCCGCCGCGGGAGAGAAACCACGGATCTGTTTGCCGAGCCTGTCGGCGAACCGGACCAGGAAGTGTCGGGCAAGACGGAGGATATCATCAGGTCGATCACACAAAGGAGGCAGGTGTATCCGTACCACGTTCAGACGATAGTACAGTTCCTTGCGCATACCACCTTCCAGAGCCAAGCGCTCAATGTCGAAACTGGTGGCAGCCACGATCCTCACGTCGGCCTGGATGGCCACCGAACCGCCAACGCGACGGAAGGCGTACTCTTCCAGTGTACGTAAGAGCTTGGCCTGCAAGGCGGGTGGACTGTCGCCCAGTTCGTCCAGCAGCAGGGTGCCCCCTCGGGCCTGCTCGAAGGCACCGTGCTTCAGGGTCGTGGCTCCGGTGAACGAGCCCTTTTCGTGGCCGAATAATTCGCTTTCGATGAGTTCGGCCGGGATTGCGGCGCAGTTCAGGGCCCAATCCAATTCCCCCGAATATTCTCCTGAGACCTTCAGCAATGAAGCTTTGGCGCTTGTTGCTCCAGAGACATCATGAAGGGCTCCATATCCATTCCTGATGGCCTAATGTTACACGATCCACTGGGGGGAATAGCTATGCCGAACGGGCTCCGGAAGCCTATATTCGGAAGTTCAGATAGTTGTGGCACATTCCCTTAGTAACTCACCATTGACATCCAAGAATATCAGACATATCATGCCTTCCGACCGTTAGGGGTGGCAAGCCCGGGAGACAATCCGGGCACGCCTGAGAAAAAACCCTTGGAACCTGACCCGGATCATGCCGGCGTAGGAAAACGGGACGCATTTGGCGCCTTACCGGTCTTCGGTGGCGTCTTTTTTTGCCTTCCATCTTCCCGCTTGGCGAACCTGAAGAGGTTTGTGCCATGCTGTTGACCCATCTAAAGATGGTCGTGTCCGCTGTTTTGGCGGTCACCGGCTTACTTCTAAACTCATCGGTCATTTTGGCCGACAATCCTGGATCGGTCCCGGCTCTCGCTCAGCCGGCCTCCCCCGTCGGCGTCGGGGCCGATTCAACCGTTACCCACCAAGCCAGCGAGATCATCGTCACCGCGTCGCGTTACGACGAGGCGGTGCACTTGAGCCACACGAATATTTCAGCCGAGGATTTGAAGCTGCGGGAACCGGACCAGGAGCTGCCACTTCTGCTCCAGGACATCCCGGGCGTGTACTCGTACAGTGATGCTGGCAGCGGTCTGGGTTACACTTATCTGAAGATCCGCGGCTTCGACCAGCGGCGGGTGGGCGTACTGGTCAACGGGATTCCCTTCAATGATCCGGAAGATCACAACGTCTGGTGGGTGAACCTGCCCGACTTGGCGGCCAGTCTGCAGGATGTTCAGGTCCAGCGCGGGGTGACCAACTCGATCGGTGGTCTGGGGTCGATCGGTGGGACGGTAAACCTGATCACGGCTCCTCCTGCCCGTGAACAGTCCGGCGGTTTCACCATGGCCGGGGGTAGTTATGGTTTCCGCCAGGGGAGGGTCAATTACCACACCGGGGATCTGGGCCATGGCTTGCGCTCGCAGGTGCGGGTTAGTCAGCAGGAGAGTGAGGGCTACCGCCTCCGTTCGGGATCCGATCAGTGGGCTGTGTTCTGGAGTGGGCTGCATGAGACGGAAAAGATCAGCACGCGGGTCAATATTTACACCGGTCACGAGTTGACTCATCATTCGTTTGATTCCAGCCCTGCTTCGGCCTTGGCGGAAGATCGGAAGCACAACCCCGAAACCTACGAGAATGCCGTCGATGACTTTCGACAACCGCATTACGAGCTGCACAACACGATTTACCTGAACGATGACCTGACCTTGCTCAACAGTGTTTATTACACGCAGGGTGAGGGCTTCTATGAGAATTTCAAGGACGGGGAAACACCGTCCGACTATGGCCTGAATGTATATCTGGGACTAGCTGACGTAACCGTGAACGACGAGGAGGTGGAGGTTGATCTGGTTCGCCGGAAATGGGTGCGCAAGGATCAAGTGGGCTGGGTTCCCCGATTGGTCTGGCAGCAGGACAAGGGCCGGTTGGTGATCGGCGGGGATGCTTACACCTTTCACTCCAACCACTGGGGAGATGTGCTGCAGGTGGATGGCTTCACGGCCGACGAACTGAACGGCACCGAATTGAAATACTACGGTTACACGGGCGACAAGGAGGCCTACTCGGTCTACGCCAACCAGCGGTTGGAAGTGGCGCCGGGCCTGACCCTGACGGCCGACCTGCAGATCCAGCACAAGGAATATTCATTCCTGCAGGAAAGAGTGGCCAACTTCGTCGGCGACCTGCGCAACGCCTACACGGTGAAGTACGATTTTTTCAACCCCAAGGCCTCTGTCCACTGGCAGATTCCGGGACGGCCGGCCGGGGGGCGTCTGGCCACCTATGCCAGTGTGGGCATCAACCGCCGCGAACCCAGTGACTCGGACCTGTTCGACGTCTGGGACGGACCTGATGATCTGGGGGTTCAGCCCTTGTTCGAGAGCAGCAGGGAGTTGCGGAATCCCGATGGTTCCATTGCCTATTTGGAGTGGTCGGATCCCCGGGTCAAGGAGGAGAAGGTCCTGGACACCGAGTTGGGGCTTTCCTGGGCGGGATCGAACCTGTCGTTCACCTTGGGCGGGTACTGGATGGATTTCACGGATGAAATCATACCTTATGGCGGTGTGGATGAGGACGGCGCCGGGATCCAGGGCAACGCGGGCAAGACCTTGCACCGCGGTCTGGAGCTTGGTCTACGGGCTCGGTTGATCGAGAATCACGAGCTGAGCGTGGCCGCTTCGCGAAGCTGGGACGAGTTCGATGAATTCATTTTCCATGATTACGATGGGGCTGAAACTGATCTTTCGGGCCAGCCAATCGCACTTTTCCCCGAATACCTGGTGATGGCCGGGTGGCGAACAGAGTGGCCGGGAGGATTGAGCAGTAATTTGCGGATGCGTAAGGTCGGTAGGCAACAACTGGACAATACAGGGACCGCGGATCGTTCCATAGATCCCTGGACCACTGTGGATCTTTCCCTCTGGTTCGATCTCTCAAGGCTGGGAATCGTGGGCAAGGCAAAGCCGACTGTTTTCTTCCATCTGAGAAATCTTGGTGACGTAGAGTACGAAACTACGGGATACTACAATCAATGGGGGGGAGCTGATTTCTCAGGGGAAAACCACTATACCGCCGGCCCTGGCCGGAATTTTGCAACTGGAGTGAGCGCGACCTTCTGATGTCTGAATACGATATCGAAAAAGGCGGGGCTTCCTGCCCAATTTTTCCCAAACAGGGACCGCGGGCGGTAGTTCTTTGCAACGGCCCGCCGCCGTCTGATTCACTGCTGCACTACTGGCTGGACGGGGCGGATATTTTTGTCTGCACCGACGCTGCCGGGCATCCTTACGACCATCTGCCCAGGATACCCGAAATCGTGATTGGCGATTTCGATTCCCTGGCCGGGCGCATCCTGGACGGAAGGGACGGCCCTCGTTTTCTGCAGGTGGACGACCAGTTCACTTCCGATAGCGAGAAAGCCCTGTTGTTCCTGGCTGAGCGGGGGATCGGGGAGGTTGTGATGATGGGGGCCATGGGGTGGCGCCTGGATCACACACTCCACAATTGCCATCTACTGGAACGGTTCTCAAGCCAAGTGCGGATCTGTATCGTAGGCCATAATGCCGACATCGTACGCCTGGGTCCGGAAAGCCCGGTCTCCTGGGATCTTGTTCCCGGCACGCGTTTTTCGCTGTTGCCGCTGAGTGGCGAGGTTACGGGGGTTACGCTCGACGGTGCTATGTATCCCTTGCTGGGTGATACGCTGAATCTCATGGGACCGGCGGCGATCAGCAACCGGGTTACGATGTCGCCCTTGCTGATTTCGGTCGGGACAGGTTCGCTACTGGTGACGGTCGACCGCGAGTTTGGTCCGGAGTACGCGGATGACTCACCTTCCGACTGACTCAATATTTTACTCACCGCCGGCCATTGACCGGAGTTTAAAGTGATCTCCCTGGCCGGTGTAGCCTACGCGGTATTTCTGCTTTATGCCGTCCTTCGCTTGTTCCGCAAGCCCGCGTCCGGGGTGGCCGACTACATCGTGGCCGGTCGCCGCCTTACCCTGCCCGCCTTTACGGCCTCACTTGTTACAACCTGGTACGGCGGCATCCTGGGAGTGGGTGAGTACACCTGGACCTACGGGATCAGCAATTGGCTGGTATTCGGGTTGCCCTATTACCTGTTCGCCGGGGTTTTTGCCCTGTTCTTGGCCGGTCGCGCCCGGCGGTCGCGCATGTTGACGGTGCCCGATTTGCTGGAGGATCGCTATGGTCGTTCGGCTGCTCTGGTTGGTGCAGGGACGATTTTCCTGATGACCGCTCCGGCGGCCTACGTGCTGATGCTGGGAGTGTTGGTTGCCATGGCAACCGGCTGGCCCTTGTGGGCAGGCGTAGCGTTGGGTACGGCGTTATCGGTGGGTTATGTGTTTCGCGGTGGCTTGCGCGCAGTCGTGGCCACCGATGTCGTGCAATTCTTTCTGATGTTCGGCTCTTTTTTAATTCTGGTTCCGGTCTGCGTGAGCAAGTTCGGCGGCTGGGACTTTTTGCGGCAGAATCTGCCGGCATCACACTTGGCCTGGGATGGTGGCCTGGGCTGGCAGGCAATTGCCGTTTGGTATTTCATTGCGCTCTCCACCCTGGTCGAACCGGCTTTTTACCAGCGTTGCTACGCGGCCAAAAGCGAATCCACAGCGCGTCGGGGCATTGCCGCGGCCATCGGTTTGTGGATAGTTTTCGATTTTCTGACTACCACTGCCGGTCTCTATGCTCGCGTCCTTTTGCCAGATCTGGCCGATCCGATGCAGGCTTTTCCAGCTCTTGCCGCCGAAGTGCTGGGTCCCTTCTGGCAGGGAGTATTTACGGTTGGTCTGCTGGCCACGATTATGTCCACGGTCGACAGCTACTCATTTATCGGCGCCGTAACGTTGGGGCGGGATATTATTGGACGGTGGCGGGGGCTGGGCGAGGCGGGATCCCAGGAGTTTGGGGAAGCCGCCGGCGGATCGTTGACCTTGATTCGGTGGAGTCTTTTGGCCACCGCGATCCTGGCTGCGACGTTGGCCTTGGTGGCTGGTTCGGTGATCACTCTTTGGAAGACGTTGGGTAGTCTGGGCACGCCGGTTCTGCTTTTGCCTTTGGCGCTGGCGCATACTCGTCGGCGTCTGCCGGGGCGCGCGGTTGTCCTGTCGATGGTCGCCTCGGGATGCGTGTCGGGGATATGGTTATTTTGGGGACGCGGAGGACCCTGGTTGGGGGTAGAGGCGATTTTTCCCGGTTTGCTGACCTCGATTCTGGTGTTGCTTGTCGCGACGAAATTTCCTGCCGGATCAGTTGAAAACTCCTCCGACTAGTCTCAATTATCTACAGCATCAAGACGCTGCAATTGCTCCCGCGCGTCCCGATGATCCGGGGCCAATTCCAGGGCACGCCGAAAACATTCAGCCGCCTCCTTTATCCTGTCTGTATTTAGTTGGACCAACCCTAGGTTGTAGTGGGCACCTGCGTAGTCGGGATCTTGGTCGATGGCAATTCGGAAATGTCGGCCTGCGCCGTCCCAATCCCCGGTGTTGACCAGGCTGATTGCCAGGTTGTTGTGCGCCACGGGAAAATCGGGTTGCAATCGAACGGCGCCGCGGTAAAAGGGAATTGCTTCGACGTTACGGCCAAGATGCGACAATGCGTTGGCCAGATTGAACTGATGCTGGGCGTCTTTTCTTATCTCTACCGCCCGTGTCAAGTGGTGCAGGGCTTCGGCAGAGCGTCCTGCATCGTCCAGCACCACGCCCAGATTCATGTGGGCCAGGTAGTTTTCCGCGTTGATTTTCAGAGCGTGGGTATAGAGGGTTTCGCTGCTTTGCCAAACTCGCGTTTGTTGGATGGAGGACACTGTTGCCACAAGCAGTCCTGAAAGAACAACAGCCTGAACTACGCGGCGGAGCCTAGGTATTTCGGCAATCCAGGCCAGTAACCAGGCCAACGCGATGAATAGTCCGATCGAAGGCAGATAGAAGTATCGATCGGACATCAGTTGCATTCCACCCTGAACAATACCCGCGACCGGGAGCAGCATCACTACGTACCACAGCCAGCCGATCAAAACAGGCCGGTGACGATTTCGCCCCCGCCACGTCGCGGACATGACGGCCGCCAAAACCATTGAAGACACGAGGATTAGAGAAAAGGAAAACTGCAGACTATCAGGAGGATAAAACACACTTAAGTTGGTTGGCCAAAACATCTTACCAATGTACAAAGTGTAAAAGACAACGGCCTGGCTCAGCCTCTCACTCAGCGGAATTGGATCAGGGGCCCCGATTTCCCTGGTCTGCACCAGCAAAAAAGTGATCACCGACAGGGCCGCAGCCAGGGCCAGGAAGGGAATCTTTTCCAGCAGGATCCGCTTCAAGGGTCGCCGAATGGGCTGATCCCAGAAATCCAAAAGGAGCAGGACGATCGGCAGGGTGACCACCATCGGTTTGGCCATCAGGGACAGGATGAAACAAAACAAGGCGGCGAAATAATTGGCGATGGCAGGCCGCCGCCGGTACCCCAGGTAGAACCAGACCGTCAACAGGAAGAAAAATCCGCTCAACACATCTTTTCGTTCGGCCACCCAAGCCACGGATTCGACATGCAGGGGGTGGACCGCAAACAGGGCCGCGACGAGTCCGGCGCGCCAAAGAGTCCCCGTAAATCGGCCCATCACCAGGAACAACAGCAGGGTGTTCATCAGGTGCAGCAGAATGTTGGTCAGGTGATAGGCGGCCGGGGCTGGACCGAAGAACTGATGGTCGGTCAGGTAGGAAATCCAGGTCAGGGGCATCCACAAGTTGGTTTGCCGGTTGGTGAAGGCCCAGCGCAGGCCCGAAGGTGAGAGGCCTCGCTCCAGTTCGGGGTTGGCCGAGACGTAGAGATTGTCGTCAAGGTTGGTGAAGCCGTGGTTGATTCCCTGGCCGAAAATTGTCAGGCACAGGATTGCCAGCAGGGTCATCAAGATAATATTTATTTTTGCGGGTCGGCGCATTGGTCTCCCATTTGGGCATGGCCTGGCTGGAACCACATGGCTGGAAACTATCTGTCCAATCACCAGATGGGAGGATATACTGGATTGTCAGGGCAACAAACGCAATTTCATTCGGAAATTTTTAGGGATCAGATTGGAGCACCGCATAATGGGACACCTGGGCCATATAAAAAACGAGTACCGCGCTCTGGCCGGAAGGCTTGAGGCGGGACCGGTCGCGTTGCCCGAACCAACCGATCCACGCGCCTGGGAGGGCTGGAAAGAAATCCTGGAGATCCTTTACACGCCCGAGGACGCGGCACTGCTGTCCAAAGTTCCTGTCATGCCCAGCGGCCTGGACAAGGTGGCCAAGCAAGTTAAGGTTTCCCCGGCCGAGCTGGAACCGAAGCTGGACGAACTCTGCGACCGCGGCCTGGTCCTGGACCTGGTTCACCCACGCACGGGCAAGAAGAAGTATCTGCTGGCGCCGCCGGTGGTAGGCTTCTTTGAGTTCTCCCTGATGCGCGCTCACGACCACATACCTAAAAAACGCATGGCAGAGGCCTTGGCCGCCTATACGCACTACGACAGCGCATTCGCCGAGGAGGTGTTCAAGGGCTCGACCGTGATCGGCCGCACCCTGGTCCACGAGAACGTTCTGGGCGAGAACCCTGCCGACATGCCCGAGGTGTTGGCCTGGGAGCGTGCCACTGCGGTGATCGGCACCGCGCGCACGATTGCTGTTTCACTCTGTTACTGTCGGCACAAGGCGGAGCATCTGGGTACCGCCTGCGACGCGCCTCAGGACGTGTGCATGTCCCTGAACGGCGGGGCCGAGTTCGTCGTGCGACACGATTTCGGGCGGCAGATCGACAAAATCGAGGCGCTGGATATTTTGGAAGCTTCGCGGGCCCACGGCTTGGTTCAGATCGCAGACAACGTGAAGAATCGTCCGGCCTATATTTGTAACTGCTGCGGCTGCTGCTGCGCCCAGCTCCAGGCGATCAATAATTTCGATCTGACTGCGGTAAACCCCAGTGGCTATCTGCCCCAATTGAACGACGACCTGTGCAACGGATGTGGACAGTGTTCACGGGCTTGTCCAGTGGGAGCGATCACTTTGATTCCTGTGCGCCAAACCGGTCATCCGCGCAACGATTTACGGCCGGTCGTCAACACGGAGCGATGTATTGGCTGTGGTGTCTGTGCTGGAGCCTGCAGTCGGTCGGGCTTGAAGATGGTGCCCTCGGGGGTTACTCCTCACATCCCAATCAACGCTTTGGAGCGAGCGCTGCGTATGGTGATCGAACACGGTCGCCTATCCCACTTCCTCTTTGACGAGGGAGCCGGTCGGGGCCACAAGTTCCTCAACCGTGTTTGTCAGGCTCTGAACGACCTGCCCCTCAGTCAGAAGATTTTGGCCAGCGAACAGGTTCAGTCGCGGTTCGTGCGGGCGCTGCTCGGGCCGGTGCGGGATCCGGGGACGTGATCGGATTAGCTGGCGGCACTGGATTTTATTAGATTGAAACGGCCCAAAATTCCAACGTCTTGAAATCGTTCCCGGAGAGAAACGAAAATGAAAAGAACCATCGCCAGGAACGGCAAACTCCTCATGGAAAAATTGATATTCCAGGCTCGGAAGTCACTTGTGGAACCACGGCTGGATCGCAATCGCGATTCCCTTTTGATTTCCTGGGCAACCTACAGCCCGTGGCTTCTGGATGATGGCTTCCAGAATTGCCATTCACTGATAAAGGATTACACCCTGGTCGATCTTTACAGGTGTTATGAACTCTGGCACCTGCTGGGTCAGGTTAAACATCTGGACGGAGATATCCTGGAAGTGGGAACGTGGCGCGGCGGGACGGGTGGTCTTCTGGGCCGGCGCGCCAAAGAGCTGGGTTTGGACGCTACTGTTTATCTTTGCGACACTTTCGAAGGAGTGGTGAAAACCGGTTCGTCGGACAAATCCTATGATGGTGGTGAACACTCAGATACTTCAGCTCCCACTGTGGAAGAATTGATCGCAAAGCTGAATGTGTCCAACATCCGGATCCTGACCGGTGTTTTCCCCGAAGATACGGCACACATGATAGAGAACAGAAAATTCCGCTTCTGTCATATCGACGTGGATGTTTATCAATCCGGAAAGGATGTTCTGGAGTGGGTTTGGGACAGGCTACCGATCGGGGGCCTGGTTGTTTTTGATGATTTTGGTTTCGCCAGTACAACGGGTATTACAAAACTGGTACATGAGAAGGAGATGCATCCCGGACTGGTGTGTGTCCAGAACATCAACGGGCACGCGGTTTTTGTGAAGACTTCTTGAGAATCAATAAGCCAGCCAACTGAATGACAACACCAGGTTGGATATAGTCCAGTCTGCATCGAGGCCACTATCGACCTTGGCATTCATGTAGGTGGCCTCGACGATCCAATTCGAGGCGAATTCGAAACCCAGTCCGGCCGTGTATCCCAACCCGGATTTTGATCCGCTCACGTTGCTGTCAATTAATCTTCCCTCTCCGAAGGCTCCCGAAACGAAAAAAGAAGGCGCTTCGGATTTCAGAAAATAGCTGGCGCCCACGGCCGAAAGGCCGCTGGTCAGGCCGGAATCGTTTTGGGAGAAAAACAGGGTTCGGTTGGTAAAGTAGATCAGTATTTGTGAATTGAGGCCGCTCCCGATCTTGAAATCACCCGCCAAACCCAATGATGTTCCGTCTGAGGCGCTGACATCCGCCAGTCCCATTCCAGCCCCCAGATTGAGCACGATACCCTTACGGTCACCATCGAGGGCTTGCGCCGGAAGAACTCCGATCATCAGAATGAAAGCCGACAGAATTAGCCAAAACGATTTTTTCATGACAAAACACCAACAAGGTTAGGGTCGGCAAAAAGAAGGAACCCCCGGCAACAGGTCCGGGGGTTCCAACACGGCAATTCGAAAGGACAATAAACCGTAGTGCCCCTTGATGGAAAGGGGCAAACAGGTTTTGGTTTATTACCCGAGCACTTACCCATTCGCCTTCGCAAACGCGGCCATGAAATCGGCCAGCGCCTGGGCGCCTTCTACCGGCATGGCGTTGTACACCGAAGCGCGGCAACCACCGACGCTGCGATGTCCCTTCAACCCGCTCATACCCTCGGCCAGCGCCTCGGCCACGAATTTCTTCTCCAGGTCCTCGCTGGGCAGCCTGAAGACGATATTCATTTTCGAGCGGCAGCTCGCGTTCACGGGGCAGCTGTAGAAGTCCGGATTGTCCGTCATGGCGCCGTAGATCAGACTGCTGCGCTGGCCGGCCATTTTTTCGGCGGCTTCCAGGCCACCCTGTTTCTCAAGCCACGACAGGGTCTTCATCACCATGTAGATGGGGAAGACCGGAGGGGTATTGTACATTGAGTCTTTGGGCGCGTGAGTGGCATAGCTCAAGTACGCGGGCAGTTGATCGCTGCTGCGCTCGAGCAGATCCTCGCGGATGATCACGATCGAGGTGCCGGCCGGTCCTGCGTTCTTCTGGGCGCCGGCGTAGATCAGACCGAACTTTTCGACGGGGATGCGACGGCTGACGAAGTCGCTGCTCATGTCGCAGACCAGGGGCACATCGCCGGTGTCGGGGAAGTCGCTCCACTGCACGCCACCGATGGTTTCGTTGCTGGTCATGTGGAAGTAGGCCGTACCGGGCGTTACTTTCAGGTCGGCGATCGCCGGCAGGTTCATGAATTTTTCATCACTGCCGTCGTAGGCCAGGTTTACGGTGCCGAGCTTTTTGGCGTCGGCGTAGGCCTTCTTGGCCCAGGCACCGGTCAAGGTCAGATCGCAGGAGCCTCCGGAGGGCATCAGGTTCATCGGGATCATGGCGAACTGCATCGTGGCCCCGCCGCCGAGGAACATGATTTTGTAATTGTCGGGCAGGCCGTAGAGCCGGCGAACCAGGTCCATTGCCTCCATGTGCACAGCGTCGTATTCCTTGCTGCGGTGGCTCATCTCGATCAGGGACATGCCCTTGCCTTCGTAGTCCAGGAATTCGGCATGAGCCTCTTCGAGGGCCGGGACGGGTAGGGTGCAGGGCCCCGCGCTGAAGTTGAAGATCCGGTTCATTATTTACCTCCCACGAAAGCATCGATATGGGCGACGACTTCTTCGCCGATCCGCATCAGGTTCTCTTTTGATGAGGCGCCCAGGTGGGGGGCCATCAGGACATTGGGGGCCGACAGGATCGGATAGTCTTCGCTCGGGGGATCCGAGTTCCAGACGTCCGTGGCGTAGGCGGAGATCTTACCGCTTTCGAGGGCGGCCTTCATTGCATCGGCGTCAACAGTCAGGCCGCGCCCGGTGTTCACCACCACGGCACCGTCCTTCATCTTGCTGATCATCTCGGCGTTGAGCAAGTCGCGCGTTTCGTCTGTCAAGGGCAGGTGCAGGGAAAGATAATCGGCCTGGGCTACGAGTTCGTCGAGCGTGCCGACCATTTCCGCCTTGTCCGATTCGGCGACGTACTTGTCGTAAGCCTTGACGGTCATGCCGAAAGCGGTCGCGCGAGTGGCCACAGCCTGGGCGATGTTGCCGATGCCCACCAGGCCCAGTGTCTTGCCGTTCAACTCGGTGCGCTTGAGTTGCTTTTTGGCCCACTCGCCGCCTGCCATTGTCGTGTGGGCCTTGACGATGTGATTGGGTACGGCCAACATCAGGGCAAAGGCCAGTTCGGCCACGGCGATGGCCGGAGCCTTCGGCGTGTTGTGGACGATGATGCCCTTCTCGGCGCAGTGGGGCTTGTCGATGTTGTCGGTGCCCACGCCGCCGCGGATAATCATCTTAAGATTCTTGGCTTCGTTGATGTATTCCTTGGTGGCCTTGGTCTTCGAGCGGATCAGCACGACATCGGCCTCAGACAGACGGCCCTTGTCGTCGGTGACTTCGCCGAACTTGGCGAGGTTTCCGGCCAGGGAAGGATCGAAGGCGTCGGAAATCAGGATCAGCATGGCGTTCTCCTTCTCATCTATTTGTTTCAGTTCAATCGTGTCTCGGTACTACTTGAATCAATCCTTCAGGCTGCGGACCAGGAGGCCGGAGCGAAGCTTGGGTTCGAACCAGGTCGACTTGGGAGGCATTACTGCGTCGGCGTCGGCCACCGACATGATCTGGCTCACGCTGGCCGGAGCGAAGGCGAAAGCCACGGCCATGTCTTCGTTGCAACGGCGCTCCAGTTCTTTCGAACCGCGACTGCCGCCCACGAAGTCGATGCGGGAGTCCTTACGCGGGTCGCCGATGCCCAGGACCGGCTCCAACAGCAGGCTTTGCAGGATGGCGGCGTCCAGACTGTTGACCGGATCGTCGGCGGGGAAGCTGCCGGCGCGCGCGGCCAGTCTATACCACTTGCCGCCCAGGAACATGCCCCACTGTTGGTGGTCTGACGGTTCCGGGGTATCGGTATTCCCGATCTCACGGATGTCGAAGATCTCTCCGGCCTTGGCCAGGAAATCGGCTGGGGCCATTCCGTTCAGATCGCGCACGACACGATGGTAGCCCATCAACTTCAGTTCGTCGTCCGAGAACAGGACGGCCAGAAAGTGGTTGTAGGCTTCGTTGCCGTTATGGTTCGCGTTTTGGTCGCGGAAAATGTCGCGCACCCGGTGGGCCGAGGCTGTGCGGTGATGCCCGTCGGCGACGTAGATGGCGTCGATGCCGGTGAACACCGCCTGAAGATCTGTGATATCCTGTGCGTCGTTGATAACCCACACCGTGTGGCCGATGCCATCATCAGCGGTGAAGCTGCACGCCGGATTTCCGTCGGCGACGAAACGCTCGATCAACCTGCGGACCTCGGCTTTAGCTCGGTAAGTAAAAAGCACTGGCCCGGCGTTGACGCCCAGGACTTCCATGTGGCGGGCCCGATCGTCCTCTTTGTCGCGGCGGGTGAACTCGTGCTTCTTGATGGTACCGTTGACGTACTCGTCGACCGCGCAACCGACGGCCAGGCCGAACTGTGTGTGATCGCCCATCGTGAGCCGGTAGACGTAGAAGGCCGGCTTGGCATCCTGCACCAGCACTCCATCGTCGATCATTTTCTGTAGATTGGCCGCGCTGCGGGCGTAGATCTTTTCGCTGTCATTGGCTTCATCCGCAGGAAGATCGATTTCGGCCTTGACCACGTGCAGAAAACTGAGTGGGTTGTCGACCGTCATGGCCGCAGCTTCCGCCGAGTTCAAAACATCGTACGGAGGGCTGGCCACACGACCGGAAAGATCGGTTTTGGGCCGGTAGGCTGGGAACGGGCGGATATCGGCCATGGAACGGCCTCCTTGGGTTTGCAGGTAATCCGGGCAGGGGACCTAATTTGCGTCTAAAATACATGCAGGAGCGAGTAAAGCCAAGTTTGTTGCGAATCAGTTTACCGGAATTTCGGGGGCGGGAAATATGTTTTACCCATGGAACCTCGTTGGTGAACGGTTTTGGTGCGTGGTTCCGTTCAGCTTGACACAGCGGCCTAGTCAGATGGATCCTGTTCTTCATCGATCCACCCTTGAGTGAGGCAATAAATGTCGACTGATTCGCTAAATAGGTTTGCTCCAGAAAACGGGGAACCATTCAATGGCCGGGTGCAGGTATATACGGGCACGGGAAAGGGAAAGACAACCGCTGCAATCGGCTTGGCGGTCCGGGCTGCGGGGCATGGATATCGGTCATTCATCGGCCAGTTCATGAAGGGAATTCCCTACGGAGAACATACAGCGTTGAAGGCGATTCCGGAGATCACGATTGAACAGTTCGGGGACGAAGCCTGTCTGCGCAAGGAAGAGATTACCGAATTGCATCGACAACAGGCGCGGTCCGGACTGGCAAGGTGCAGGGAAATCATGCACAACAATACCTACGATTTGATTGTCCTGGATGAAATCAACGTGACCATCTGGTTCGGTCTTGTTTCGGAGCAGGACGTTCTCGCCTTTGTTGAAGAAAAGCCAAAGAATGTGGAGCTGATCCTGACGGGCAGACATGCCCCACAGACCATCGTGTCACGCGCCGATCTGGTCACGGAGATGAAGTCCGTCAAACACTACTTCGATGGGGATCTTCTGGCGCGGGACGGTATCGAGCGCTGATGGCTGTGAAGGTCGCGACCCCAAACGTCAGTAATATCATTCTGCAAATCCAGGTATGTGGTCTTGTTCCAGACAAGGAAGACCACCCCCGGGGGGATGGGTAAATGGGTGAATTTTTAGTGTTTCATATGCTTGTCCCCGGATAACAGGAAGGGCAAATTTTATCCTCCGAATTCCTCCCCATGGCCCGTTCTCCCATTGCACATCCCATTTTGATTCGACGCATGTACGGTTAAAGGGGGCAAAAACCATGAAAACCAAAGCCAATTCACTCCGATGTGACCATGTCACGCGAAAAAGTCAGAATTCACCGAAGCAGGGAAGTGATCGATCAGCGAAGATATTCATGGTGCAAGTCCCGGTCTCGCCCCAGTTGTGGGGCGGTTCAGTGATCAGTGCCGCCCCGTTGACGATTGTTGCCAAGTAAAGTAGGCTGGCAACAAGTGTTCGGGAACATGAGGACAAGAGCCCGTTCTCCTGTTTTGCCTTTAATTCCCTGATTTCTGCGAAACAGTTAGAAGGGTTATGGAGATCTGATAATGGCAGTTGGGCAATCAAACATACGCAAGGATGTCATAGCAAAAGTTACCGGGAAAACCAGGTTTACCGATGACTTCACCATGCCCGGCATGTTGCATGCTAAATATGTCAGGAGTCCCATTGCCCATGGCCTGGTGAAGGAGATTGACTGTAGCGCCGCCCTTGCCATTGCCGGCGTGGAGGCCGTATTCACTTATGAAGATGTCCCCAAAACTCTTTTCCCCACTGCCGGCCATCCTTATGCCCTAGATCCCAATTACCAGGACGTTGCCGATAGATTGCTTTTAACGGATCATGTTCGTTTCCACGGTGACGAGGTGGCCATCGTGGTGGCCCGTGATCACCTCAGCGCCGAAATAGGTGCCAGAGCGGTGGTGGTCGAATATGAAGAACTGCCCGTTTGTGTCACTTCCGAGGCTGCGCTGGCCAAGGATGCCCCGGCTATTCACGAAGGGGGCAATATTCTCAAGTCCACGACCTTTGAAAAGGGTGGATCACTCAGTGATGCCGAAAAATCATCCGATACCATCATTGAGGGAACTTTCAGCACTCCCATTGTTCTGCACTGCCATCTGGAAAACCATACGGCCTATGCCTACATGGATGACAATGACCATATAGTCATCGTCAGTTCCACTCAAATTCCTCATATCTGTAGGCGTATCGTCGGCCAGGCGTTGGATATGCCATGGTCCAAGGTCCGGGTCATAAAACCCTATATCGGCGGCGGCTTTGGTAATAAGCAGGATGTGGTGCTGGAGCCCATGGTTGCTTTTTTAACTTCAAAACTTGGCGGAACTCCGGTGAAGATTGAACTGGATCGCGAGGAAGGGCTGGTTGCCACCCGCACTCGTCATTCCTGGTCGATCAACGCCCGAGCCGGGGTTACGAATGACGGCGTTTTAAACTTCATGGATCTGGATGTTGTTTCCAACACCGGAGCCTATGCCTCCCACGGGCATTCCATTCCCATGGCGGCGGGTTCAAAGTCATGCAATTTGTATCCCCGGAGTGTAACCAAATTTTCAGCCACAACCCATTACGCGAATATTCCAGCAGCCGGCGCCATGCGCGCCTATGGCTCGCCTCAGATTTTCTTTGGTATTGAAGGATTGCTTGAAGATGCGGCCCGCGCCGTGGGCGTGGATTCCGTTGATTTTCGGATCAAGAATTCGGTTCAGCCTGGTGATATCATCTCGAAAACAGGAAATCTTGAACACTCCGCGGCCATGATTGAATGTCTGGAGAAGGGACGGGAAATCATTGGTTGGGATGTAAAAAAACAACAATACGCTCAACAGGATGGCCCGATTCGTCGTGGCTTGGGCGTGGCATCTTTCAGCTATGGTTCAGGGACCTATCCGGCTTGCGTTGAAATTGCCAGCTGCAGATTGGTTCTCAACCAGGACGGATCAGTTCACATGCAGATTGGAGCCACTGAAATCGGCCAGGGTTCCGACACCGCATTGGCCCAGATGGCCGCCGAAACGCTGGGAGTAGAGTATGGAGCCATTAATGTGGTCTCCGTACAGGACACCGACGTCACTCCCTTTGATCCCGGCGCCTATGCTTCTCGTCAAACCTATATCTCAGCTCCCGCAGTTCATGAGTCCGCCGAAAAACTGAAAGCAAAAATCCTCGACCACTGCCGGGAGATGACAGGCGATGCAAGCGAAGAACTTGATCTCATCAACGGGGTAATCATTCGTCTGGGGAATCAACACAAAGTCATTGAGCTTGGAGAGCTGGCACTCGACACCTACTACAATAAGGATCGCGGCGGCCAGCTAAGCGCCGAGGCCTCAACCAAGACCCGCACCAATGCTCCCAGTTATGGTTGTACCTTTGTAGATCTGGAAGTGGACATTGAGATGTGCGCCGTTACCATCAAGGAAATTATCAACGTTCATGATGCCGGGAAGATTATTCATCCCCTCGCGGCGGAAGGTCAAGTTCACGGCGGCATGGCCATGGGGATAGGAATGACCCTTTTTGAAGAACTGCTCATTGATCCTGAGAGTGGTTGGATTTATAACGGCAATCTTCTCGACTATAAAATTCCCACTGCCGTCGATATTCCGGAACTGAGCCATGCCTTTGTGGAGACCTTTGATCCGACAAGCCCCTACGGCAACAAATCTCTGGGGGAGCCACCGACCATCTCCCAGGGCCCTGCCATTCGTAACGCCATTTTGGATGCCACCGGGGTCAAAATCAACGAGATGCCCATGACTCCCAAAGTCCTGTTTCGTTACTTCAATGATGCGGGGCTTTTTGATTCCCCCGGGAAAGAATAGAAATGTTTCCAATTGAAGAATATCACCAGGCAAGCAATGTCGCCGATGCCATTCAGGCCTTGAGTAAAGACGCGACGGCCAGGATTCTCGCCGGGGGTACTGATGTCCTGGTGCGACTGCATGGGGGCAACAGTGATTATGGCCGCGTTGTCGACATCAACGACCTGGATGAGCTACGGGAAATCAGAATGGACGAGAAAGGTAATATTACTATCGGTGCCCTTGCCTGCTGTAGTGACATCATCGAAAATGAGCTTGTGCAAAAACATCTCCCCATGGTTGCGGAATCCCTGGCCACCATCGGCGGACCCCAGGTGAGAAATTGCGCCACCATGGGCGGTAATATCTGCAATGGTGCAGTCAGTGCGGACAGTGCCTGCGCCGCGCTGGTATATGAGTTTGATCTGGTTGTGGAGGGTGTCGGGGGACAACGGATTGAGTCCATCAACGGCTTTCACACGGGGCCCGGGCGCACAATTCTAAAGCAGGGTGATATTCTCACCAGTTTTTTGGTTCGGCCGGAAAATTACACAGGATTCTCTGCCTGTTACCGGAAATATGCCATGCGCGGAGCCATGGACATTGCCACCATCGGTTGCGGGGTGGCGCTGCAGATGGCAGGAGAGAAAATCACGACCATGAAACTGGCTTTCACCGTTGCGGCACCCACTCCGATCCGCTGCCGAAATGCCGAGCAGGTTATGGTTGGAGAGGTTTTCAGTGAAGAGAACCTGGAGATCATGGCCGACGAACTGGAGAAGGATGTGGCGCCACGAACCTCTTGGCGGGCAAGCAAGGAGTTCCGTCTCCATATCATCAAGACCCTGGCAAAAAAGGAAATCCGCCGGGCCGTGAAAAGTCAGGGGGTTGCGCAGTGATGAAGAGCATGAACGTCAAATTTAGTATTAATGCCAAGAGTTACGAAATGGACGTGGATGTTCGCAAATCGCTCATGGATGTGCTGCGTGAACTGGGCTACACCAGTGTCAAACAGGGCTGTGGGGTTGGTGAATGTGGAGCCTGCACGGTGCTGGTGAACGGCACCCCCCTCGATTCCTGTCTGTACCTGGCTGTTTGGGCGGCCAACAAGGAAATCCGCACGGTTGAAGGGGAATGTAAGGACGGTAAGCTCACAGCGGTGCAGGATGCCTACGTAGAAGAGGGGGCTGTTCAGTGCGGTTTCTGTACTCCCGGCCTCATCATGAGCAGCACCGCGTTTCTTGAAAAAAACACTGTCGAGGATCTGTCCAGCGAGGAGATTAGGAAGGCCCATGCCGGCAATCTTTGTCGCTGCACCGGATACCAGACCATTGTCAATGCTGTGAAAACAGCTGCCAAGAAATGACAGATACCCACCACGCCCTAGTCGCCATAAGGGGTCGTTTTCTTGATGTCGCCGCCGTGTGTGACAATGCCTCTCTAATTGAAGAAAACATTCGCCACCACGAAGATGGTCTTCTTCTGATCAAGGAAGGGCGTATTGAATGGTTTGGTGACTGGAATAAGGGGCAGGAAATAATTCCAGCGAATTGCCTCCTCCATCATCATCATCGGGATAAACTGATAGTCCCGGGATTCGTTGACACCCATCTTCACTTTCCCCAGGCGGAAATTGTGGGCTCCTATGGTGAACAATTGCTGCAATGGCTGGAAAACCATGCCTTCCCCGCTGAAAAACAGTTCCATGACGCAGCTCACGCCACTGAAATGGCGGATTTTTTCATAGACCAGCTTCTGCGGAACGGCACCACCACGGCCTCGGTTTTCTGCTCTGTTCATCCCCGATCCGTAGTCGCCCTGTTTGAGGCGGCGGAACAAATCAATATGCGCGTCATCGCCGGCAAGGTGATGATGGACAGGAATGCCCCGCAAGAGTTGCTCGATAGTCCGAAATCCAGTTATTGTGAAAGCAAGGCGCTGATTGAGAAATACCACAAACGAGGACGGCTCCTCTATGCTATCACTCCCAGATTTGCGCCCACATCAACACCAGAGCAGTTGGAGATGGCAGGGAAGCTGAAGCAGGAGTTCCCCGACGCCTATATCCAGACCCACCTCTCGGAGAATCTTGAAGAAATAGAGTGGGTCAAAAAACTGTTTCCGGAGCAGGACAACTATTTTGATGTGTATCATCACCATGGATTGACGGGTCCCCGCAGTATCTTCGCCCACTGTGTCCACCTGGAGGCGCAGGAGTGGGACCGGCTTCATGAAACGGATTCGGCAATCTCTTTTTGCCCCACATCCAACCTCTTTTTGGGCAGCGGTCTGTTTGATATGCAGAAGGCCCGCGAAAAGAAGATCAGGATTGGGATGGCGACGGACATCGGCGGTGGGACAACCTACAGTATGCTTCAAACCTTGAGCGAAGCCTATAAGGTAATGCAGCTCCAAGGGCAACGTTTCACACCCTGGGATGCTTTTTATCTGGCGACACTTGGTGGGGCAAGGGCGCTCTCGCTTGACCACCTCATTGGAAACTTCGATACTGGCAAAGAGGCCGATTTTGTTGTGCTGGATCCTCAGGCCACGCCTCTTCAAACCAGGCAATTCAAGAGAGCAGAGAATTCAGCTGATCTCTTGTTCAGTCTTATTGTTCTCGGTGATGAAAGAAGCATCTCCCACACTTATGTGGATGGCTGTCTTGTCCATGAACGGCCTGTGAAAGAGAAAACATTCAGGAGAAGTTGTGAGTAATATTCCTCCCCGTCTGCAGCTTAAAGGGATGACCAAGGTCTATCCGACGGTCATTGCCAACGACTCCATCGACATGAGCATTGCGCCGGGTGAGATCCATGCGGTACTCGGAGAAAATGGTGCCGGAAAAAGCACCCTGATGAAGGCGATTTATGGTGTGGTGAAACCGGACCGTGGTCAGATAATGTGGGATGGGGAGGTGGTTACCATCCAAAACCCGGCTTATGCCAGAAAACTGGGCATAGGAATGGTGTTTCAGCATTTCTCCCTGTTTGAAACCCTGACCGTCACTGAAAACATTGCTTTGGCGATGGATGATTACAAGGAAATGGATTCGTTGGCGGCGCGGATCAAGAAAGTTTCGGAAGAGTATGGTCTGCCGCTTGATCCGGGCCAGCTTGTTCATTCGCTCTCGGTCGGGCTACGGCAGAGGGTGGAAATCATAAGGTGCCTGTTGCAGCAGCCCCAGTTGCTGATAATGGATGAACCTACTTCGGTTCTGACTCCTCAGGCGGTGCGTAAGATGTTCGAGACTCTGCGTCGCCTCGCGCAAGAGGGCTGTTCCATTCTCTATATCAGCCATAAACTCGATGAAATTTTGGAGTTGTGCCACAGCGCCACCATTATTCGGGGCGGCAAGGTCACCGGCTACGCTACACCAGCCGATGAAACGGCTTCCAGCCTTGCCAGAATGATGATCGGGAAAGAACTCCCCGTCTGTTCAAGAGAGAAACCGGTCATGGACGGGGAGGAATGTCTTGCTGTCAACAGCCTCTCCAAAAAAGCAGACGATCAGTTCGGTACGGATCTTCAATCCATTAATCTTTCAGTGAATTGCGGGGAGATCGTTGGCATTGCCGGTATCTCCGGCAACGGTCAGCAGGAGTTGTTGTACGCTCTCAGCGGTGAGCACTATTCGGACGATAAAGGGTCCATAACCATCGATGGAAAACCCGTCGGCCATTTGAATCCGGACCAAAGGCGCGATCTGGGGCTGGGGTTTGTTCCTGCTGAGCGCCTTGGACGGGGGGCTGTGCCCGGAATGTCGCTTTCCAATAATGCCATTCTTACGGCACACCGTCACGGAATGGTGGGCAAGGGCTTGCTCAAGTTGGATCGGGCCGCCGATTTCGCCCAAAAATGTATTGCTGATTTCGCGGTGAAATGCGGCTCCAAAAAGGATCCCATAACCAGTCTTTCCGGTGGCAACATTCAAAAATATATCACCGGCCGTGAGATCCTTCAGGTCCCCAAACTGCTGGTGGTATCCCAGCCGACCTGGGGGGTTGATGTTGGCGCCGCGAACATCATTCGCCAGGCCATGATCGATCTTCGTAATGACGGTTCAGCAATCCTCGTGGTGTCTGAAGAGCTCGATGAACTCTTTGAAATCTGCGATCGTCTGGTTGTTATAGCAGAAGGGTGGATTTCTCCTTCGGTAACAGTGGATGAAACCAGCAAAGAAGCCATCGGTCTCTGGATGAGCGGAATGTTTCCCGGTGGTCCAACTGAAGACAAGAGCACTACAGACCCCAAAAAAACAGGATAGACATGTTTTTTAAAATAGAAGCACGCCCAGAACCGTCGAAGGCCATGAAGTATTTTTCGCCCCTGGTTGCGGCACTACTCATGCTTTTCAGCGGTTTAATTATCTTCAGTCTCCTCGGCAAAGACTCCATTGAAGCCTTTTACGCCTTTTTTATCGAACCGGTCAACGATCTCTACGGGATTGGTGAGCTGTTTATAAAGGCAGCACCCCTGATGCTTATCGGAACCGGTCTTGCGGTGGGCTTTCGAGCAAGTATCTGGAATATCGGTGCCGAAGGCCAGTTGGCCATCGGGGCGCTGTTCGGCGGCTATATAGCCATCGTTTTCAATGACAACAGCGGTTTCTTTATTCTCCCCCTTATGATTGTAGCCGGAGCAGTAGGAGGCCTTTTGTGGGCTTCAATTCCAGCATTTCTACGAACAGTCTTCAACGCCAATGAGATCCTGGTCTCCTTGATGTTGAACTACGTGGCTATCCTGCTCTTGGGTCTCCTGGTGCATGGACCTCTGAAAGATCCTGATGGCTACGGTTTCCCACAGTCGGTCCTCTTCTCCGATTCTGCACTTCTTCCCATTCTCATGGAAGGAACCCGGTTTCACTTGGGGGTTCTGATTGCCGTTGTCGGGGTGATTGTTGGTTGGGTATTGTTGCAAAAGAGCTTCACGGGCTACCAGATTCAGGTGGCGGGGCTTGCCAAGAATGCAGCTTCCTATGCGGGCTTCAAGTACAAAAAGTTGATCTGGATCGGTCTGCTGTCCGGAGGAACAGCTGCCGGTATTGCGGGTGTTCTTGAAATCTCCGGCCCCATAGGACAGTTGCTGCCCACGGTATCCCCTGGATATGGATATGCTGCAATTATCGTGGCTTTTGTAGGTAGGCTCCATCCTGGTGGAATCTTACTTTCAAGCCTTCTTATGGCCCTTCTCTATCTGGGTGGTGAGTCGGGGCAGATGAACCTTGATCTTCCCGCTGCGGTGACCGGTGTTTTTCAGGGTCTATTGCTCTTTTACCTCTTGGCGACGGACTTTCTTATTGATTATCGAGTATGTTTTAGTGGTTTCCGGAAGGAGGCAATATAATGGATTTTGATATCTTCATTAAGATACTTGTCGCAGCAATTGCCTCGGGAACTCCCTTTGTTTATGCAGCTCTTGGCGAGCTTATCACTGAAAAATCAGGGGTGCTCAACTTGGGTGTCGAAGGCATGATGCTTGTGGGAGCAATCTGTGGTTTCATCGGCATGGCCACTACCGGAAGCATTTTTGTTGCTGTTGTCTGCGGGATGGCGGCTGGAGCGTTCATGGCCGGGATATTTGCCCTCCTCACCCTGAGCCTGATGGCTAATCAGGTTGCCAGTGGATTGGCCTTGACCATCTTTGGAGTAGGGCTCAGTTCCTTTCTTGGTCTGAACTATACAAGCGTTGCTCTCTCCGGTGTCCCTGAACTTCACATTCCTTTGCTGAGCGATATTCCAGTTATGGGAGAGCTGTTGTTTTCCCACGATATCCTCATTTACTGCTCCCTGTTTCTTTTTGCCGCGGTTTCCTGGTTCCTGTCAAAAACCAAGGCCGGATTAGTCTTGAGGGGTATCGGAGAAGCGCCTAAATCCGCTCATGCCCTGGGTTATAATGTGATCGCCATCAGATACATTGCCGTTCTCTTTGGCGGAGCAATGGCGGGTCTTGGAGGGGTTTATCTGTGCATTGCCTATACCCCCATGTGGGTCGAAGGAATGGTTGCGGGTAGGGGTTGGGTGTCGCTGGCTCTGGTGGTCTTTGCAACCTGGAGGCCGGCACGGGTCATGATCGGCGCCTATCTCTTCGGGGGCATTACCGTTGCCCAGTTCCATGTTCAGGGTTTCGGCATCGAGATTCCCTCACAACTACTGTCGATGTTGCCCTACATCTCCACGATTATCGTCTTGGTATTTATCTCAAGAGATCCAACTACAATACGTTTGAATTCACCGGCTTCACTGGGTGCTACTTACCACCCGAGTCAGCCCCATTCCTGATTGAAGTTCATTCATGTCAGCCGACCGCAGGGAGCAGGGCCATTGCTCCCTTCTTTTCCCGTGTCGAGGCATCGGGCTACGGTTGGCAATTGAGTAAACACTCTTGATCTCTTCGCCGCTTCGGTCTAAAATAAATTTCAAGGGTTCACCTATTGTTTGGATGTGATTTATATCACACAGGCAAGTAATATTGTTTTTTCTCGAAAGAGAGTAGCCAATGGCAATCACTCGAAAGCAAATAATGTCAGTTTTTATTCTTCTGGTCTGTGTGGCTGGGCTTGTTTTTTCGGCATTCGCCGAAGAGAAACTCAAGGTAGGCTTTGTCTACGTCAGTCCCGTTGGTGATGCCGGGTGGACCTACCAGCACGACCTCGGCAGGCTGGAGCTTGAAAAGAAACTTGGTGATAAGATAGTAACAAAATATATCGACAGCGTCCCCGAAGGCCCCGAGGCTGAGCGAGTTATCAGGGATCTTGCCAAAAATGGTCACGGCCTTATTTTTACCACCTCATTTGGCTACATGAATCCCACTCTCAAAGTGGCAAAAATGTTTCCCAAAATCAGCTTTGAGCATTCCACCGGCTACAAGACCGCAAAAAACGTAGGCACTTACATGTGTCGTTTTTACGAGGCACGCTACCTCACAGGTATCGTTGCGGGAGAAATGACCAAGTCCAATACTCTTGGTTATATTGCTGCATTCCCAATCCCCGAAGTTATCCGTGGTATCAACGCCTTTACCCTCGGGGCCAAATCGGTGAATCCTGATGTTGAAGTCAAGGTGATTTGGGTTAATTCGTGGTTTGATCCGGGTAAGGAACGAGAGGCGTCAGAAGCGCTGATCACTCAGGGTGCAGATGTTATTACCCATCATACCGATTCGACCGCCCCTATTATGACTGCGGAGGAAAAAGGCGTTTATTCCATCGCTTACCACTCGGACATGTCTAAATATGGCCCCAAGTCTCACCTTACTGCAGCCACTCATGTTTATGGCGATTTCTATGTCAAAACCACCCAGACCGTTCTGGACGGCACTTGGAAGTCCGATACTGTTTGGAGTGGCATTAAAGAAGGTTCCATAGAGCTTGCCCCCATCAACCCCGCGGTTCCTGCGGATGTTGTTGCTCACGTTGAGGCCGTCACAAAAGGGATTGCCGAAGGCTCCCTGCATCCATTTCGGGGTCCAATCAAGGATCAAAGCGGCAAGGTTGTGGTAGAGACCGGAAAATCACTAAGTGATGATGATCTGCTGGCCATGAACTATTATGTTGAAGGCGTATTGGGTAAGATTCCGAAATGATGATCTTTTATTATTAACCCTGTTTTCGGGTGAAATAATGGAGATGGGCTCTCAGGGAACTCATCTCCTTTTTTAAGGTAAATAACCATTGTAAGAATTTCGCCTATTGAATTATTCTTCCGGTAGGGGAAGTCGTGTGTACCTAAAAAGAAGCAGGAGCTTTCAATGGAAAAAATGACTCGCATTTTTATGACCGTGATGCTGATGTTGGCGATCAGCTCCAGTGCTGTTTTGGCCGGCAATTGGTCCTCTACATCAATGTCGATCCTTAATGGTTCGGGCTATGAATTGGCAAGTTCTGAAGATGCTACAATCTTGACCCTGGAACATGCCAGTGGTTGGGCCTACGGTGACAACTTTCTCTTCTTCGATGTGTTCCAGCCCTTCGAGGATGATACCGGGATTTACGGAGAATGGCATCCGAGGTTCAGCTTTGGAAAAATCTCCAAATCAGATCTGAGCTTTGGTCCGGTAAAAGACGTGCTCTTGGCTACTGAACTGAATTTCGGCTGTGGCAATCGCGCCTATCTGTACGGTCTTGGTCTGGACTTGGATATTCCCCACTTCAGCTTTTTCGCAGTGAACTTCTTCATCCGGGACGACCCCACCATTGTGGATGAAACCACCTTCCAAATCAGTCCCAGCTGGAATATCCCCTTCACCCTTGGTGAGACCAAGTGGACGCTTGGCGGCTTTCTGGATTACGCCGGTGCAGAAGGTGACAACCAGGAAGCGCACTTGCTGTTTGTCCCCCAGTTGCTTCTGGACGTGAGTAACTTTGCCGACGCTCCGGGCAATCTTTTCGTTGGCGTGGAATATCAGTCCTGGACGAACAAGTATGGCGTGGACGCAGTGGAAGAAAGTGTGTTCCAATTTATGGCCAAATGGTTCTTCTAGAATTTAGAAAAAATTCCGATAATCTAATATGAAGAAGGCCCCGAATGGGGCCCTCTTTGTTTCGTTAAATTCACAGCAGTCCAGTCTGAGTGTCTCCAGCTTTCCTACAGAATTTCCTGAATGCTATGGATGGAATGACTCGGAGCCGAAACACCCTTCAAGGCCGAAGCCACATCCTTAAGTCCATTCCCTGTGGAGATGACCACCACGCGGGCGTCACGATCCAGTTCATCTTTTACCTGCAGGAAGCCGGCAAAAGCGGCTGCTCCCGCTGGTTCGGAAAAAATCCCGCTATTGGATGCCAGATAATGTTGAGCCTGAAGAATGCTGCTGTCTGAAACTCTGATGATCTCACCATTGAAGTCACCGAGTAGTTTAAGAGCATGAAAGCCATTCCGGGGCATATCTACACAGATGGAGTCGGCAATTGTTGATGTGGGAATGTTTTCAAACGCTCCGGACAGTTTGGCCCGGTACAGGGCGTCGCTGTTTTCCGCTTGGACGGAATAAACCACAGGAACCTTACCAATCAAACCCAGCTGAAAGAGATCTTTAAATCCTTTAATCACGCCGGCGACAATGCAGCCGTCACCCGTAGAGACGAACACATAATCGGGCACGGAGGGCATTTGTTTGAATAGTTCAAGTGATACGGTTTTTTTGCCTTCGATGGTCATGGGATTGTAGGCGGTATTGCGATTCATCCCACCCTTGACCTCTGAGTACTCGAGCGAAAAATCATAGGCAAGATCGTAGTTGCCTTTAACCTTGTATACTGTTGCCCCATATTGCAGCGACTGTGCAATTTTTGCTTCTGGTGCATTTTCGGGGAGGAAAATTGTAATATTCTGTCCTGCTGCAGCCCCCACTCCCGCCATGGAGGAACCGGCGTTCCCCGTGGATGCCAGGACGATCTCATTGATACCGGATTTCTTCGCAAAGGCGGACACAAGGTAAGACGCCCTGTCCTTGAAGGAAAAAGTCGGGTTAACCCCATCATCTTTGATGTACAAGTGGTCAAAACCGGTCTTCAATCGGATATTACGGGGCTCCCACAGGGGCGTATTGCCGACGGGGATGGGAGGGAAGTACCTCTCCTCTACTGGGAGCAGGTCAAAAATGGAGAACTGGGGAGCCAGGCTTCCAACAAGTTTAACTTCCAGTATTCCCCTGACCGGTTCGTCGGGTTGTTGCTTCTCCGAGCATATTGGACACACCATGAGGTTGGACAAAATTTCATATTCCGTACCGCACAGGGAACACCCGTATTTGAAATCCATTACTTACCTCGATTTGTCCGTGTTGATGTCGGTCGATGTTCCCTCTCGGCTGGTTTTCTCCTTTAATACCCTGATGTAACTGTAAACGGTGAATTTCGACAAGTGGAGTTCCTTGGCCACTAGAACGACAGACCCCTTGATGTCGAAAATGCCATTTTCGTGCAGACCAAAAACAATGTATTTATTTTTGGCATGATTGGGAATGCTGGCATCCGTGCTGATTTGGTGAACAACATCCGAAACGGCATTGCGGACGAGTTCCTCAATACTATTGGTGGTGCCTTGGGGAGCGTCCTCACTGGTCGGTTGGTTACAGTTGTTAAACAAGCTGAAAGTTGAGATGAATTCGGAAAGAGGCACATTCATATTGAAATTGATACCCAATAGACCGATAGGCTTACCGTTGTTGGTGATCACGGTAAAGACTGAACGCATCGGTTCTCCAGTTGCACTCATTGTCGTGTAGCATGATGTATGCTGCTTTTTGTCTTCCATGTATTCCAGTAACAATTGGATGCCGTGATCAGTCAGCGCTGATCCCACTTCCCGGTTGGTATGGTGACGGTTGGCGATTTTTGTCACAGCCCGTTCCGGGTGCTCAAGGCTATGAAGAGCAACTTCACAATAGGGCCCCATGAACAGGGCAATGGCGTCAACTATGACCTTATTGGATTCGAGTATTTTCCTGTCCACTGCAGTCAATTTAATTCTAAGCTTATCGTAGTCCGTTTTGCTGACCATTGTTTACTCCACGTGTGCCAGGCTTACAAAGGGTGCTGTTGGGCGAACATTCTTGTACAGCACAACATATTGGGCGATAAAACAAAGATCCATGGCATTGCAGCCATCATTCTTAAACGTTACATTTTCAGTAGTTAGGTGATCGGAATCTAAAATTGCCAGAAGGTTGTTGTCCTCGTAGTGGAATTTGTCACCTACTACTGTTAGTACCGAAATGCCCGAGTCGGTTTTGATTTTCATGGCTGATTCAGCCGAGAAGTAGAAGCCGAAATCCGCGTTGTTGAAGCTATCCTCGGTGAGGTGGAACTTCGGCTTATCCCGGTACGGTTTGCCGGCAGTGGGGCAAAATGTCGTGCAGTTGCCGCATTCATTACAATAATCACCGATATTAATAATCTGATAATTCTGCCTGATCTCAATATTCTTTTCCCGAATGATCTCCACCTTGCCGCCTGCTCGCTCAGCCCTCTCAACTGGCATTACAACCGACTCCATTTGGTAATACATATTACTTCTATTAGGACAGACGGTGGTGCAGACGTTGCAGACCAAATCACATTGCAGGCACCTTGCCGCTTCTTTTGCTGCGTCTTCATCGCTGAGTGTGCCCATGAAAAGATCAAAATTGATGCGTTCACCCGGCGCCACTTCAGGAAGTCCCGGACCGAAATCACGTCGGGCCTGCAGGATCTGCAGCGTACCCAGATCCAGATTCCTGTTGTCGTCGGGCGAATTGAATTGTAGCGGGTCCCTGCCGGCTCTCTTGACGATTTCGGCTGCTACTTTTTGCCCATCGCCAATGGCGTTGATCAAGCTGGAGGCCCCTCTGAATGCGTCACCACCAGCAAAAACATTCTCGATTTCGGTTTCGTGAGTCTTTTCATTCACCGTCATGGAATTCCGGGGCAGGAAATCCAGAACTACCATTTGACCAATCGCCGGAATAACAATCCCCGCATCGATCACAAATTCTGAACCTTCAATCTTGATCGGCCTGGCCCGGCCGCTTTCATCCGGTTCGCCCAGCTTCATTCGGCTCACCTGCAGCCCCGTCACTTTTCCGTCTTTAGTAACGATCGATTCGGGTGCGGCCAATTCAATCAGCTGAATCCCCTCTTCCAGTGCCCCGCGTACTTCTTCGGGGTCACACGGCATCTCTCTTCTCGTGCGTCTGTAAACGATAGCAACTTCACCTTGGGTCCCCACCAATCGTTTGGCGGTTCTGGCGGCATCCATTGCTGAATTTCCGGCTCCGAGGACGATGATTTTATCAGCCGACGGCAACGGCTCATTCTTGCGGACCTTGCTGAGGAAACTCAGTTGATCAAACACACCATCGCTTTCAATTCGGGGAATATTCAGCGGCATGCTTTCCTGTGCGCCCACGGCAATGTACACATAGTCACTGTTTGATTTGATCTGGTTGAACTTATCCCCGGTGACACGGGTGTTGAGGTGAACATTGACACCCAGAGATATGATGCCGTCGATATCCTTTTTCAACCGTTCGTCATCCAATCGAAAAACCGGGATTCCATCTGCGGCCATTCCCCCCATGAAATCCTTCGCTTCATAGAGATCAATTTCATATCCGGACAAGGCAAGAAAATGCGCACAGGACAGACCGGACGGCCCGGCTCCAATCACTGCAACCTTCACTCCGTTGGTTTCGGCCGGTCGGGGCGGATCCCCCTTGAATTTGTCCGCGATGTAGCGCTTTACTTCCCTGATGAGCACGGGTTTTTCATAATTGATCCTGGTGCATTTGGACTGGCACATGTGATCACAGACCATGCCCTGGACATTGGGAAAGGGATTAGTCGCCAACACCGTCTGGTGGGCCTTTTCAAGATCGCCATTGGCCACATAATTCAAGTAGCGGGGAATTTCTTGCCCGGCGGGACACTGGCTCATGCAGGGAGCCTGGGCACAATCGAAGAACTCCAGGGAACGGGCGGTCTTGACTGACTCGTAGGGGTATTCGGTTTTATTGTAATAGATTTTTTTCGTTACTTCTTCGGCGTAGTCGGCCAAGTTTGCGACGATCGCCTCTTCCAGGCTGTTCTTGCCCGAAGTTTTGAGGATGTATTCAGTAATAGTCGAAGCGCCGGCCTCGGCAAAGTCAGCTTCAATATTCTCCAGATACTGACTAATTCGTCCATACCCGCCCGGCTTCAAAACATCCGTGCAAATCGTTACGGGCATCAAGCCACATTTGAGTACGTCGGAAATATTGAAACAATCAGCACCACCGGAGAAGGAAATATCCAGCTTGCCCTTGAATTCCTTCTGGAGTTTTGCCGCAAGGTTGATGCTTATGGGATGCAGCGCACGGCCACTCATGTAGACCATTTCTTCGTTCTTGGGGAGATTCTGCCTCACGTTTGTTGTTTCAAGTGTGTTGGTCAGCTTGAGGTTGAACGCAACCCCTGCCTTTTTCGCACTTTCAGACAAGGATCTGATCAAGGCGACACCGGCGCCATACTCCAGGTCGTGCTCGAAGGCGAGATCAGGCACCACCGTATCAAACCCAAGCTTCTCATTGAGAATTTCACGAAGCTTATCGGCGCCCAGGAGAGTGGGGTTCAACTTGATCGTGGTATCGAGTTTCCGGTCTTCTATGAAGTAGCGACCAATTTTTTCGGTTTCTGAAGGGGGGCAGCCGTGCATGGTGGAAATAGTAATATTTCGAGTGATTTCCGCCGGGATCTTCAACTCCTTGATCCTGGGAAAAAAGGCGGCTATCTCCTCGATCTTTTTGTCCCTCAGCTCGGAACAATCCGTCATCTTGTCGAGAAAGCGCTGAACCGCTGGACTCATGATCCCTTCAAGATTGTAGCCCACACTCATGTTGAAGATAAATCCACTCTCTCCGGCATCCAGATTGAACTTGTCCCTGAGTACGTGCAGCATGATCCAGGCATTCAGATATTCATCAAAAGACTGATCAAGCTTCAGTTCCTGCGACCATTCGCAATTGTAGCCTTCATCGGACATGTCGATGCATGGCTTGGTGACTTCCAGCTCGTCCAGCACCTGCACCGTCTTCAGCTCCGTATACCGGGCGCCGGTCAGCCAGGCACAAATGATGTTTTGGGAAAGTTGCGTGTGAGGTCCGGCTGCCAACCCGATAGGGGTTTCAAGGGTTTGGCCGTAGCGCTGCATCGTGAAGGAATCATCACTGTTCGGCAGGTAGAAGAGGTCCTTGGAAATACCCAGGATCTGATCATTCTTGTCGTATTCAAAAACCCACTTGAAGAGTGTATCCAAAGAAGTACAGGTGAACAGGTCGCTACTCATCTTTTGCCCCCACTGAAGCCGGAGTCCTGGATATAGTGATGCACATTCCTGAACCGGGCGTTCCTCAGATACAGCGACATGGTTCCTCCGCGGGGAATGTTACAAGTGACTATTTCTCCACAGGGTCCAGGGGTAATACACACCGCTTTTTCCCGTCAAATTTCCGGTAGGCACCGGCAGCCGCAGCAGCCGTGGGTATGCAGCAGATTTCACCCAAACCCTTGGCCCCCAACGGAGCATCAGTGTCGAAGATTTCCACCGGAATCACTTCGATTTCCGGAACATCCGTTGAGCGCAGCAAACCGAGGCTCTTGAACCTGGGGTCAACAATCTGTCCCTTTTCCAGAACCAGGTTTTCAGACAAGGCATACCCCAGCCCCATCACCACCCCGCCTTCGACTTGGCCTTCATAGAGCTTGCGATTGACGACTATTCCACTGTCATGGGCCGCCGTCACTTTCGTGATTTTTCCAGCATCGGACAGGGTTACCAGATGGGTGGCGAAGCTGTAGGCGAAATGGCTTATGATTTCCCCGTCAAAGTCCGAGGGAGTTGTCCAATCACACAGGTAGGACCCATCGTAGGATCGGCCCGCGAGCTCACTCAAGCTGTGCTTCTCAAGGTCCTTCTTGAGGTCTTCAGCGGCGGCGAGCACGGCCTTGCCCACCAGGAACGTACCGCGGCTGGCCGTTGTGTTGCCGGCCTTGGTTTCGCTGTCGGTATTGACAATGACTTCGATTTTGGAAACAATATCCAAGCCGAGGTATTCGCTCAACATCTGCTGGGCGATGGTGTCGATGCCCTGTCCCATTTCGCTCCAGCCGTGATATAGCCGGATCTTTCCACCCTCCAGGATTTCAAGCCGAGCCCCGCTGAGCTCGGGGATTCCGTTGCCTAATCCGCAGTTCTTGATTGCGCAGGCAAGCCCCGTAACCATCCCGCTGTCATAGTCCTTCTTGACCAATTCCAGTGTCTTTTTGAGACCCACTTCTTTACGCAATTTATGGCCACTGGTGGTTTTCAGGCCCTTGTCGAGGGCGTTCTTATATCGAATCTCCCAGCGGTCGAAACCGGCCGTGTCGCATAGTTCGTCGATCAAACCTTCGATGGCGAAGGTGACCTGGTTCACGCCGAAGCCCCGCATGGCGCCGCACACGATGTTGTTGGTATAGACTGCTTTCGATTTGACATCGATGTTCGGAATGTAGTAGGCGCCTCCGGCATGAGTAGCGGCTCTTTCCATGACCGGTCCGCCAACCGAAGCATAAGCGCCCGTATCGCCGACGATGCGCGCATGAAGAGCGGTGAATTTTCCATCACCATCGCAGCCCAGTTTGTATTCCATCCTCATGGGGTGCCGCTTGGGGTGCATGCGCATGGATTCAGTGCGGTCCAGCTTCACCTTGACCGCCTGCCTCAAATGAAAGGCGGCCAAAGCAGCGTGCCCCTGAACCGTAAGATCTTCTTTTCCGCCAAAAGCACCGCCGGCGGCCACCAGCTTGACGTTGATGTCCTTTGTTTCCAGTCCCAGCAGGGCTGCAATCTGATGCCGGTCTTCGTAAATCCCCTGACCCTGGGAGTAAACGGTCAACCGCCCGTCTTCATACTGGGCGACAGAGTTTTCAAGTTCCATGAAGGCATGTTCGATGACCTGTGTCTGGAAAGTATCGCTAACCACGAATTTGGAATTCTTGAAAACCGCCTCGACATCTTCCCCGTAACAGATGGTGCTTTCCTTGAGCAGATTTCCGCCTTCGTGAACCTTGATGTCGTCTTCCAAAGCCTGTTTCGTGTCGACTACCGGCTCCAGGACTTCATACTCCACCTCGATCAGTGCGGCCGCTTGACGGGAAATCGTTTTGGTTTCCGCGACCACCATCGCCAGGACATCTCCGATACACCTGGTGGTCTCACCTTCGGCGATATACACATCCCAATCATTGACGATCAGGCCGATGGAACGTTGCCCGGGGACGTCTTTTGCAGTAAACACGCGGACAACACCGTCCATGGCCTCAGCTTTGGCAGTGTTGATTTTCAGGACCCGTGCCCGGGGATGATCGCTGAAATGCAATGCTCCGTGGAGCAGGTTTTCAAACTTCATCCCACCCACAAACAGCGGTTTTCCCACAGCTCGTTCAAAAGCCTGAAATTTCGGCGGCGACATGCCGAAGGCGCTGTCATCCAGGACTATTTCCTTGCCGTTGTTGAAGACCTCGGAGGCCAGCATGATCGCATCGACGATTTTCACATAGCCGGTGCAGCGGCATAAATGGGATTTGATTTTTTTGGTGACTTCTTCGCGGGTGGGGGTGGGGTTTTTCTCGAGAAGCAGCTTGGTCCTGGTGAGCATTCCCGGACTGCAAAAGCCGCACTGAACGGCGCCCGAGGCGACAAAGGCCTCACCCAGGACTCTCCTGGTTTTTTCAGGTATGCCTTCCAGGGTGACAATGCTCGTATTTTCGAGTTTGCCCATGGTTTTGCAGCAGGCCAGGCTCGGCTTCCCGTTCAGCTCAACGATGCATGCCCCGCAGGTCCCCTGGCCGGAGCATCCGTCTTTGACGCTTTTCACTTCCGTTTCACATCGGAGCCACTGCAACAAGGTTGCTTCAGGGTCTCCGGTGTACTCGATTTCCTTGCCGTTGAGTGAAAATCTAATCATGGCCCGCCCACCTGTTTATTCTCAACACCAATTACATTGCACACCCCAATAGTACCTCAATTAACCACAGCTTTACCGAATGCGACAGTTTGCCTGCTCTATCAGAAACTTGAACGTATCCGACGGGTCCTTGAACTTGCTAAGGAAAATCATGGCGGCAATGATGTACGGCTTGTAGCTGGCCTCTTTGTAAAGCGGCACCCGGTAGCGCTCAAAAACGGACCCCGCAACTTCGCCCTCTTTGCAGGAAACGCCCGAGATATCCGCAGGAAGACAGTGCATGTACAGGGCCTTGCCGTTTTTTGTTTTGGCCATCAGTTCTTCGGTGCACTCCCAGTCTTTATGTTCGGCATTCTGGGCCAGGAGTTCTTTTTCAAGGACCTTGATACCGGCGTCATCACCCTGGCCGTACAGATCCGTTCGCTTCTCCATGGCCACAAACGGAGCCCAGCTTTTGGGGTAAACGATGTCGGCCCCTTCAAAGGCCTCGGCCATACTGCCGGTCTTGGTAAAGGAGCCTCCGGTTGCGGCCGCATTGAGCCTGGCGATTTCTTCCACTTCGGGCATGACCTCGTAACCTTCGGGATGAGCAAGGGTCACATCCATGCCGAAACGAGTCATGAGCCCGATGATGCCCTGGGGCACCGAAAGTGGTTTGCCGTAGGAGGGAGAGTAGGCCCAGGTCATGGCAATTTTCTTGCCCTTCAGCTTTTCAACACCACCGAATGTGTTGATGAGGTGGAGCATGTCGGACATGGACTGGGTAGGATGATCCACGTCACACTGCAGATTGATGACGGTGGGACGCTGCTCCAGAACACCTTCCTGGTGACCGGCTTCCACGGACGCCGCCACTTCCTTCATATAAGCGTGGCCCTTGCCGATGTACATGTCGTCCCGGATTCCGACAATATCGGCCATGAACGAAATCATGTTGGCGGTTTCCCTGACGGTCTCACCATGGGCGATCTGGGATTTTCCTTCGTCCAGGTCCTGCACTTCCAGGCCGAGAAGGTTGCAGGCGCTGGCAAAGCTGAACCGGGTACGAGTGGAGTTGTCCCGGAACAGGGAAACGCCCAGACCACTGTCGAAAACCTTGGGAGAGATGTTGTTTTTCCGCATTTCCTGGAGAATGTCGGCCACCGTGAAGATTGCGGATAACTCCTGATCCGTTTTATCCCAGGTATGCAGGAAGTCGTTGAGATACATATTCCCGGTGTTCAGTAAACTGAGTTTTTTTATCAGCTCGTTGGTAAAAGCGTTGCCCATGGCAAACTCCTTCATTTGACCCCTCATTTGCTATTACTCAGATACACCTTGGGAAGCGCGGCATAGAGAGCGGCACAGGTAACGAGATCCTCTTTCCAGGTTTTCTCGTTGGGTGCGTGGGCTTCGGCCTCTTTGCCCGGCCCGAAACCAATGGTCGGGATTCCATAAAAGCCGGTAATGGAGACGCCGTTGGTGGAGAATGTCCACTTGTCGATCCGCGGCGCCTTGTTGAACAGCTTCTCGTAGGTTTCGGCTACCGATCGGCAAGCCACCTGATCCTCTTCCACAACCCACGAAGGGAAGTAGCAGTCCGTAGGATAGACCAGGCCCGTGTAGGCCGGCCGTTCATAGGTGTACATTTCGACCTTGGCATCGGCTTTCTTCACCGAGGGCAAATCGCGAATCTGTCCAAGGGCATATTCCTTGTCCTCACCCTTGGTCAGGCGACGATCGATGGAAACCGTACATCCGTCGGCAACGGCACAGCGCGAAGGGGACGAGAAGAACACTTCCGACACCGTCAGAGAGCCCTTGCCCAGGAAATCATCCGAGATCAGTTTCGTGTGCAACTCTTCCAGTTCACCCAGAATGGGTGCCATTTTGAAGATTGCGTTGTCGCCACGTTCGGGGGCCGAACCATGGCAACTGATGCCGCTGGTGGTCACCTTGATCTCCATGCGTCCACGCTGGCCGCGGTAGATGCCGCCGTCGGTGGGTTCGGTGGAGATGACGAAGTCGGGTTTGAGGTCCATTTCCTTGACGATGTATTGCCAGCAAAGGCCGTCACAGTCCTCTTCCATCACGGAGCCGACCATGACCAGCGTGTATTCATCCTCAAGACCAAGATCCTTGATGATCTTGCCGGCGTATACCATGGACGCCATGCCACCCTCTTGATCACTGGTCCCTCGGCCGATGATGATTTCGTCATCTTCAAAGCCTTCATAGGGGTCATGCTTCCAGTTGTCCATGTTGCCGACTCCGACCGTGTCGATGTGGGCATCATAAGCAATGAGCGTTTTTCCATGACCGATTGTGCCGTGAATATTACCCATGGGGTCGATTTCAACCTTGTCGAAGCCGACTTTTTCCATCTCTTCCTTGATGCGTAAAACAACCTTTTGTTCATCGCAACTTTCACTGGGAATACGCACCATGTCCCTTAAAAACTGAGACATATCCGCTTTGTATTCCTGTGCCTTTTCCAGTATTTTGTTGAAATCCTGCATCTTACAGCCTCCTGATTGGACCCGATTCAACGCGGTTCATTACCCTGCCGGGTGGCCACTTAGGCTGAATTAACCCGCTCATTGAATTCGTTGATGCGTTTGTCCCAGTGATCGGTGACGTTGAACGTTTCCGTCCAGAAATCCCGATCCCACAATTGCCTCAATTCCTCAACGGTGCGCCCCTGTTGCTCTACCCAAGTGAAGTACTTGAAATTGTGCAGGGTTTTCCGGTCATGGTAGCTCAGTTCACGCAAATAATCCGGGGTTGTCCCTTGCAGCCAACGAGCGTGATCACGGAGGGCCTGATCACGGTCGTAGATTCCTTGTTGCTCGGTCAATTCGATCAAACGGCTGCTATACATTTCGGCCGAGTCGGTCAGGGGCAGGAAAATTATATCCCGGCCATCCATGTCGTAGTACTTGGCGACCTGAATGGAAGAAACGAGATTACAAATACTGCTGATGCCCAACAGGGGCAGCTTTTCGATCAAGTCCTGATCAACACCCATTTCGGCCAAGGCCTTTTGGCCTACGTCTTCATTGAAGAGACGCAATAGATCCATGGTCTGCTGGTCATCCACGGCACTGATCATGTCGGTGTTTCGGACGTTGTGCACCCAGGGCACGTGTTTGTCGCCGATGCCTTCAATTCGGTGGCCGCCAAAGCCACAGGAATACAGGGTGGGGCATTGCAGGGCTTCGGTCGCCGTCACAATCATGTCCGGATGTTTGGTGCGCAGGAAATCACCGGCTGCGATGGTGCCGGCCGAACCGGTGGAGGAGACATAGGCGCCCAGGCGTTGACCGGGCTTGGCCAGCTTATTGAAGAGCTCCTCGATAATATTGCCGGTCACGTTGTAATGCCAGATCGGGTTGCCAAACTCGTCGAACTGATTGAAAATCACGCATTCGGGCCGAGTTGCCCTCAATTCCCAGCATTTGTCGTAGATTTCCTTGACGTTGGATTCGCAACCGGGTGTGGCAATGGTTTCATCCGCCACGTTGTTCAACCAATCGAAACGTTCCTGACTCATTTCTTCGGGCAGGATGGCCACCGAGTGGCAACCCAAAAGCTTTGAGTCAAAGGCTCCGCCCCGACAGTAATTGCCCGTGCTGGGCCAAACGGCCAGTTGGCTGGTGGGGTCGAATTCGCCGGTGACCAGACGGGGAACCAGACAGGCAAAAGCAGCGCCCACCTTGTGGGATCCCGTGGGGAACCATTTTCCCACCAAACCGATGATACGGGCGTTTACGCCGGTTATCTCGGAAGGAAATTCAACCCAATTGCCCTCATTGAATAGACCACTTTCATGGTCGTTTTTCCAGGTGATGCGGAAAAGGTTCAAGGGATCGAAATCCAATAACCCCACCTTTTTCAATTTATCCTGGATGTCCTGGGGTATTAAAGAGGGATCCATCATCTGGGCCAGGGTAGGGATGATTATCCCCTTTTCCTTGCATCTGGCGGCAGCTTTGGCGACGACGAATTCGTTGATTTTGCTGAGGGTCATATCCATGGGGTTCTCCCGGCGTTATCCAGTTCAGATGGATTTGAAAACTGATTAGTGGGAAAAGAGACCAATCCACTTATATAAAGTGGGCTAAAATCCCCGGCCTGCAAAGTTTTTTTATTTAATAAAATAAATTGTACTTGAAGTGCCACTGATTTCGGTGGAGGCGTACACAGAATTATGTTAGCTTGCCTTCACTCGGAAAATATATTTCATGGGTGAACGCTAAATGGTTGGGTTGTCGATGGCGGTTTTGGGCAAGGGTTCAGCAATTGCCGATAGCTCGTAACTTCAATATGAATAACTAAGTTAACGTGGGATGGGATGTGCGGGGCATGTACCAGGTCAGTTCCTTAGAAAATTACCTTCTGGTTACCTTCAAAAATGATGTTGATTCCCTGCAGATCATGTCGGCCATCAAGGAACTTTTTTCCCGCGAAGATTACTCGAAAAAGAATGACATCTGGGTTTTTGAAGCCAAAATAGCGAATATCAGACACCAGGATCTAAAGATCTTTGCCGAAACTCTTTCGAACACTTATCCACCCAATGTTACGAGGTCGAAAACGGCATTGGTTGTTGATTCTCTCTTCCATTCGGCGATTGCTTCTGAATTTATCTAGGCAGCCAAGGATCTGCCCTATGAATTACGAATATTTGATAACAGGATAGAGGCGGAGGAATGGATTCTACTTCCTGTTCCCTGATTCCTGGTGTTTCCATATCACCTGAACTGCGCCTTCAATCCATCCCAGGTCGTCACGCCGTTGCTCACCGGTTCACAGGTGAACGAACTCGGCGCCATTCCCGTGGAATGGATGAAGTCTCCCTCCATCCCACTGAACAACTCCCCGTACAGGTTCATCAGTTGACCCGTTCCGATCAGCTCCTCAGCACCATCGGGATAGATTCCATCGAACGGCGACAAACCCGGCCAGCAGAGGTCCGTACAGGCCTCGAAATAAACATTGTCGCCATAGTAAACGAAGTACCCAACCGTAGTCGGGCCAGGCAGACAATCAGCATGGGCGTAGTTGTGTCGCTGGGGCCAGTAGATGAACACCTCGTTGTCATCGACGTCCACGGCCCAGATCCGGTAGATCGCGTCAAAAAACCCGATTTCGGGAGTAATCGTCAGGTCGAGGTGGGTTTCCCCGAGAGCCGGCCAGGGCAATACTTCGGTCACCCAGGCCTCTTCGACGCAGAGGCCAATGACCGTCCGTTCGACGATCCAGCCGACGAACTGGGCGCCCGGCTCCTGGGTCACGTTGAAATCGATGGACAGGACCACATCGTCTCCAGAGCACGAAGCAGTCATCAGCACACTGGTCCCAACGGGTGGGTCTTCCCAGGCGAAAGACAAGCCGGGTATGATGATTCCAGTGCAGGCAACAACCAGAAACGCAATAGCTAAAATCTTCATCCTGACCTCCAATTCGCTATACAGAACCAAGTTATTCTAACAAAGGCACTAATAAATATACCACATTGAGCGCGTTTTGGGGACACGATCTGCGCAAAGATTCGCGCAAAGGTAAATATTTCGCTGGAAAATTACAGGCTAGACGTTTGGTAGGGTATTGCCTCCCATCCCTGAAAGGTGTCCCGGTTTGCCGAACAATAAATGGATCGCCCACATTGTCGAGTTTGACGACATCAGTAACGAAAACCTGAAAATTGCTTTGGAAGCCGATGATATCCACGTCGTCTCCAGCAAGTTTGAGGAAGAGGGTTTGGCCCGGCCTACCAATGAACCGCCAGATCTGGTGATACTGAGCATCCATGGAGATCAGGAGGGCGCATTGGCTTGCTGCCGCAACTTTCGCTCTGCCTGTCCGAACAGTGCCATTTTCCTGATCCACGAAGACTTTTCCGAATGGGAGGAATCGGTTGCCCTGGAGCTTGGCGCCGATGCAGTGGTGCGCCGCCCGTCCGATTCTCGCAGGGTGATGGCACAAGTCAGATCCCTGCTTCGTCGACAAGGGCACAGGCATACGCCCGGCATCCAACTTCTGACAGGCTCTAGGACCGTTACGGTGAATAACCAGGCCATCTCGTTTACCGACGCTGAATTCGAACTGCTCAGTGTGCTGGCCAAGCAACCCGGTTCCGTGGTGAGTCGCGACACCATCTCCCGGCACCTGCGTGGGCTGGCCTACGACAGCCGTGATCGTTCGATAGATCTGCGGATCGCTCGCATTCGACAAAAATTGGGGGATAAGGCCCACCACCCGCTGTTTATCAGAACAGTGCGCGGCGAAGGCTATATGCTCATGGCCGATGAGACCTGATACATTTTCACAACAGACACGGGAATGGATCATGCTCCTTCTTCTCTCAATGAACCGGCACGTGGCCGGATCAACACAGGCCCGGTTTGTAAAATCACCGGGCTCGAAAGGAGGCATTTCATGATCCAATCCATTTCAGGAATGGGCGGCGGCATGATGGGCATGCAAGGCGCCCAAGGACGGCCAGGTCCCGAACAGTCCTTCAATAAGCTCGACGCAGACGGTGATGGCATCCTCAGCACAACCGAGCTGCAGACAATGGCCGACATGATGGCGGAAAAAATGGGAGAAAACGGCCCGTCATCCGAAGATATCATGGCGAAAATGGATAGTGACGGTGACGGCGCTTTGAGTTTCGCTGAATTCGCAGCCGGCCGGCCCCAGGGTAGGTCTCAAGGAGGCCCTGGTGGTGGAATGATGGCCTCCGGCAGAAGCTTTGGAGGCATGGAGCAGATGGACCTGAGTAGTCTGTTTTCCGACAGCGAAGAGGATTCCGAGTCCCTGGAGAGAAGCCTTATCTCCTACGCTTGAATCTGCAACGGGCCGGAGCCTTGTGGCTTCGGCCTGTATCCTATTGTATCGGAATCCTGAATTTTCGACCGCTGAATCAGCCCAAATATTTGCCGCTATCTCGCTCTCCGGCGGAATTCGACTCAAGGAGACCCACGTCATTCAAAACGACAAAGAAGGCCGGGACCAGAAACAGTGATGTGACCGTCGCGGTGGCCAGGCCGAACGCCAGGCTGGCGACGAGCGGGATCAACAGCTGCGCCTGTGTGCTTGTTTCTAGGAGCAGGGGCAACAATCCCGCGATGGTGGTCAACGACGTCAGCACGATCGGGCGGAAGCGATCACGAGCCGCCTGCCGCCCGGCTTCGGCGACGTTCGCACCCTCGGCAAGGCGCTCCTTCAGGAAAGTAACGAGAAGAATATTGTCGTTCACCACCACACCGGCCAGGGTGGCGAAGGCAACCAGGCTGGGCATGGTCAGATCCAGCCCCAGGGCCAGGTGTCCCCAAACGATACCGATCAGACCCATTGGGATCGCCAGAAGTACGGCAAAGGGCTGAACGTAGTTACGGAACTGGAACGCGAGGATCAGGAAGACACCGATCAGACCCATCAGCAGGTTGGTCTTCAGAGAATTCCCGGTATCAGCGCTATCCTTGTCTTGCCCCTGGGATGAGAAACGGACCCCTGGGTACTTCTTCTTGAGCTGAGGGATAAAGTTTCTTTTCAGGTTACCCATGATCTCACGTGTGTTGGCCACCTTGGTATCGATTGCGCCCTGGACGGTGACCGTGCGCTGGCCGTTGACTCGGTGGATACGGGCAAAGCCCCGGGTTTCCACGATGTCGGTGACAGCGCTTAGAGGGACCAGGCTGCCGTCGGCAGATCGGACGTCGAGGTAACGCAGATCTTCCACGCTACTTCGATCCGAGGCCGCCAGGCGGATAGTGAGGTCATGAGGTTCACCGCCCAGCAGCACTTCCGTTCCGGTGCCGCCGTGCAGCGCGCCCCGCACCGCATCGGCGATGCTGCGCGCGCTGACGCCGAAGCTGCCCGCCGAGTTCTTCATGTGAATACGCACTTCAGGCTTGCCGGGGCGGAGGTCGTCGGAGAGGTCTGCTATTCCGGAAAAACCAGCCAGGTAACCTTGCAGCTCGAGGGATGCCTGCTTCAGGGTTTCCAGCTGGCGACCCTGTATGCGCAGGTCGATTGCCTTGCCAGCAACTCCGCGTTCCTTGTCGGTGAATTTCAGCGAGATGACATCCGGCACATCGCCGACGAGTTCCCGCCAGCGCCCGATCATTTCGTCCACCGTGCCGTTGCGCTCTTCGGCCGGCAGCAGATCAGCACTTACCGTTGCCAGATGGGGCCCACTTTCGAACGCATCTACATTGACGTTATAGAGTACCGAGACGTTTCTCACCATCCGATTCCCGCCGGACTGTCTCTCTGAAAACTCGCCGTCCAGCTGTTCGAGCGCGCTGACAACCCCACCAACAATCTCTTCGGTGAGCTCTATCGGTGTTCCCTGGGGAAGCAGGATGCGCGATTGGATGATGTCGCTTTCCAAGTCCGGGAATGCCCGGTACTTCAACCAACCGGCCGGAATTGTGGCGAACGAAATGAGGACCAGCGCAATCATAACGCCGAGTGACAGATAGGGCCTGTGGATAACCTTGTCGACAAGGGGCAAGAACAAACCGTCCCGCATCCTCTCGAAGCGGGAGTCGAACCAGGACTGAAACCTGCCACGATTATTTGGGTCCATGTTTTTCATGGAATGGCGCAAGTGCGCCGGCAGGATCAAGAACGCTTCGACCAGACTGACAACAAGCGTGATCAACAGGACTGCCGGCATGTACTTGAGTACCGCGCCCATCTTGCCGGACAGGAAGGCGAGCGGCCCCACAATCAGTGCCGTCGTAAGAAAGGACGAGACCACGCCCGGCATTACTTGCCGGGTTCCCTCGATCGCCGCCTCCAGCGGTTTTTTGCCGCGCCGCAGATGCGCCGCGATGTTCTCGGAGATGATGATGGCATCATCCATCAAGAGGCCGATGGCAACCAGGAGTCCAACCAGGGTCATCATGTTGAGTGTGTAGCCGAGCGCTTCCATGATGAAGATCGATGCCAGGAACGACACCGGCAGACCCATCGTGACCCAGAAGCTGAAGCGGAACGAGAAGAAGAGCCACATTGTCAAGAACACCAGCACCAGGCCCTGCGCGCCGTTGCTCGCGAGGATGCGCAACCGATCCCGGATATTGCTGGTAACATCCGAGCTGACCTCCAAGCTGACTCCCCGCGGGGCCATCGCGCGTTCCCGCTCCAGGTTCGTCTGGATGGCCTCCATGACGCGTATACTGTCCTGATCGTAGGTCTTCGAGATCTCCAATAGCGCGGCCCGCTGTCCGTTGAAAAGGATCTTCTCTTCCGGTCGGTCGAAGATGGTGTGCAGATCGGCGATGTCGCCGAGTCGAATGTGTCCGCCGGATAGGCCGGAAACGACAATCAGGTCGGCGAACTCGGCCGGCGCGCGGCGTTGCTCGGCAAAGCGCACGATAAGGTCTCCATCCTGCGTCTGCATAATCCCCGCCGGGAGATCCACGCTCTGACCTACAATGGCAGCCTGTATATCGGAGATACTGAGCCCGTATTTTCGTAAGACCTCCGACGATAACTCGATGGTTACATCCTGGTCGGAGAATCCCGCCACCACGACTTGGGCGATTCGCGGGTCGCGCTTGAGGCGCTCCTTGGTCTTGACGGCATAAGCGTAGAGGTCCTCGGGAGTCATGTTCCCCGTTATGGCGATGCTTGCCACCGAGGCGGTGCGCTCGAGCTTGACGATGGATGGCTTCTCGACATCCGCCGGGAAGGAGGTGATGGCTTCGACCTGCGACTTCACGTCGTTGAAGAACTCGTCCATATTTGCACCGGCAAGCATTTCCGCCGTACAGATGGCGATACCCTCTCGGGCATCGCAGCGGATCTCGACCAACCCGGCGACGCTGTCGAGGGCGTCTTCGACGCGCTGGCTGATCGAATCCTCCACCTCACTCGGCGTGGCGCCGGGATAGTTGACGCGGATCTCCACTTCCTTTGCTGGAATCACCGGGAAGGTGTCCCGCTGAAGCTTCGGCAAAGCGTTGAGCCCCAGTACGATCAAACCGATCATCAGGATATTCGCCGCAGTGGGATGGCTTCCGAAATAACGGATCATCTCTGCGGCTCCTTGCCCGTAGCCTCGGTGATCAGCCGCCGTTTGCTTTTCTTGTCTTCCTGGGGATCGAGCAACATTCCGGAAACTGCGCTGACAAGGTCGGAGGTCACAATGCGCTCACCAGGCTTGATTCCCTGCTCTAGAACGGCAAAGCTCCCTTGAGTGAAGTTGACTTTGACCGGCCGTACTTCCAACCGGTTTTCGTCGCTCACGACGTAGATTCGGCCTTGATGCAACGTGGAAATCGGGACGACGATGTGCTCGTCCCCGGGTCTTGCCGTCAATTCCACTTCAACGAAGGTGTTGCGGAACAGCGGCGGTCGTTTGCCAGGCTCCGCTACGTCAATCGGCCGGTCGACCGCAACGACAACAGTGAGGCTCTGGGTCTGTTGATCAACAGCGCCGGCCACCCGCGCGACTCTCGCTGGCCATTCGATCGAGTGGGTGGGTGTTCGCAGGCGAACGAGGGCGCTCAAGCCCATGACTCCATACCCCGAAACGACCGTGTCTACTTGCGCCAAGGACCGGATGAGAGGGCGCAGCCTGCCGATCGCAATCGATGCTTCGACCTCGGCGATTTCCAGCCCATCGGCCGTGAACAACAATTGGCCCTTGGCTACATACTCCATTGCGCCGACGTTCACATCGACAATCCGTGAATCGAAGGGTGCTACCATGCGAGTGCGGTTCAGGTCGAGCTGGGCGACTTCCTTCGTTGCAATCAGCACCTGCCGCTCGGCCTCGTTCAGGTCGAGTGCGTTCTTCAGGTCCTGCACTCTTGCTTCGCTATTGAGCAGTAGTCGCTCCGAGGCTTCAACCGCCGCCTGGGAGACCAGATCATTCTCTGCGAGACTGCGATTTCGGTCTTGATCGTCACGGAGCAGCTTTTGCTCTTGTTCAGCGATTGAAAGGCTCGAGCGAGTGGTCCTGCTTTTCACATCCAATGCACTCAGCTGCGCTTCGACCTGTGCCAAAACGAGGCGATAGTTGGCCTCCTCGATCCCCAGTAACTCCATCCCCGCCTGCACGGTGTGCCCGCTTTTCAGGTCCTTGGATATCCAGGCAACCTGTCCAGCCACCTCGGCGACGGCTTGCCAACTCCGAGCGGGTGTGATTGTTCCATAGCCTACGACACGCGGGACCACGGCCAACTTGGAGACCTTCATGGCGCGTACCTTAACTGCGCGCTCAGCGACCACCTCCATTTGCGGCCCGCGTTTTATCTGTGGGGCGAGGAGGATCGCCGCTACACCTAACACAATCGGCGGCAAAATCCACATCCGCCTCATCCATAGCTTGCGAACGTTCGTCTTCTCAAGGCCCATGAGCTTCACCTGTCCCTACCTATTTGATCCGTCCGCCTTGTCCCTGTTGCGGTTACGGCTGGGGAGTATAGTATAGAGGGGTTTTCAAAATCGTCAATTTCACTTCATTCGGAATCCGTAGCACCCTCCTGATTCTCCCGCCAGTCATTCAACTCGCGCATTCGTCGCCGGAACCGGTACGGAGCCTCGAACGGCACCGGCCCGACCTCGCGCGATGCAGCTAGCACCGTGTCCGCAACCTCGGGCAGGCCGTTGTCGCCATAGTGGCTGACGGTCTCGACTGCGTAGCCCGCCGTGACTACAAGAATCGAGTAGTTGCGCCCGTTGACGAAGAGGTAACCCAAGGTGCGTCCGTAGCCGTCGGGTTCGGCGGCGCGGAGCAGTTCCACGGATTCGGCCATTGCGAAGACGCCTTTGGCGAAGGCCGTCGCCTCGGGTCCGTAGGGTTGGTCGTCGTTCCAGCCCATGGAAGGATGGGCAACCTCCGGCGTGTCGATGCCCAGGATGCGGACGCGTTCGGTGTCCTTGTCGCTCCAGTGGATTGTGACGGTGTCGCCGTCGCCCACGTCGATCAGGGCTGGGTCGACCGGGATCCTTTCGAGGCTGGGTCGGGATTCGGTGTGGTCGTCGGCGCTGACGTGAGTCGCAACGAGCAGCAGGGCCAAGAAGACGAGTTGACGGATTCGATTCGGGAGCATGGAAACCTCCATTGCGCTATGCGTGATCGGGAAGGGGACGTGCTGGTCGATGATAACAGGCAGGGTGGTTCTGATGAAGCGCTGGGTTCGGCAAGTACTTGGCTCTTGCCCTCGTGTTGTTGATCTGCTAATGTCAGATTCAACTCGCCACGATCTGTTTTCCGGTTGGTTGTCCTAAGGGGAAAATTCCATGCTGCACCGAGTCGTCTACATCACGTTCCTGGTCGTCCTCGTATTTCCGGCCTTAAGCTGGGCAACTCCAGGAGTTCCAGATCCTGAACAATCAAATGTGGAGACCGGCCTGGTAGAGGATGTCTCACTCGTGGTCAGTCCCAATGGGAGCGGCACCCCATTGACCGAGGCCAAGAACTTTCAAGGTCAGATCCTCGATGCTACCGTCATCATCACGTTTAGGGATTCGGAGGGCTTTCCGGTCCTGAACATGCCTGCCGAGGATATTTGGATGGAATCTGAGTGCGGGAGCCTCTGTTTCGGGAATATCAGCTCTGAGCAGGGCACCGATATCAACGGCCAATTGTTCTTCCAGAACCCGCTTTTCGCCGGGGGTTGTTGCGAAGAATACTCGCTGTGGATTTCTTATAACGGAGTCCACATCGGTGAAGGAACCATTCCTTTTATCCGCTACAACAGCCCGGACATGAATGGGGACCTCGAGGTGAATCTGACCGACGTATCCTCGTTCGCATCGCACTTCTATTCTTCTTACAGTTATTGTGCAGATTTCAAGTGGGATGGGGTCCTGAACTTGTTAGATGTTGGTATTCTGGCGGGACATATAGGATCTTCCTGCCCCTAAGAGCCGACATGATAATTACTTGGGGTAGGTTGGTTGGAGAAGGGTCCATGGTCCCGAACCCGTCAAAAGCGCTTCCTTTACCGACGGTAATCGTATTAATACTGGCCCTTTTAGCCGCCGTTGTCGCCGCTCAACCACCCGGCGAGAAACCAACAGCCGCGGAGCTCTTCGAACAGACTCTAGCAGCAGAGGGTTTGGAGCCGGCCCTGGCCCAACTTGCCGAGGCGCTCTCCGACACTACCGAACCTTACTCCATTGACGCCTACGAACTGGGGATCGGACTGCCAGCGCGCCTGGTGATTCGGCGCCAGCGGGTTGAAGCCCTGGAACTCGTCAAGGCCCTGCAGCCTCTCTTCGGTGACCACCCACGATACTGGCAGGAACTTGGCGTAGCCCACATCCGTTGCGGTAACACCGACGAGGCACGGGAAGCTCTGACCAGGGCCCGCGACACGAATACCAATCGCCCGGACCTGGCCTGGATGGTGGAGCACCTGGACGAACTCGTGGCCATCGCCAAGCTGCAGGCTGAACGTGAGGGCCGGTTGGTGCCGGGCCAATCCACGGGTCTGACCGGTCCCTACCTAGGCCAAACCCCACCTGGAGAAGTTCCGAGAGTCTTCGCCCCCGGCATTCTCAACACCACGGCTCACGAGTATCACATAAGCTTCGCGCCGGATGGCCGTGAAATCGTCTTTTCTCGCGGCGGAGTGGGATCCCTGGTCACGCGCTGGGAAGATGACGGCTGGACCGAACCCGAAGTGATCCATTTCATCGACGAGGATCACCTCACCGAGGAGGCCAACCTTACCCCGGACGGTCGCGCCATCGTATTCTGCGGTCGTGCGGATATCCATGAGCCCCGCGACCTTTACCGTGCCGAACGAATTGGCGACGGTTGGGGTGAACCGATCCGGCTCTTCCCGGGTATGTACGCCACATCCACGCTGGACGGCTCGCTTTATTACACTACCCAGGGCGAGGGAAACGATTACGGCGTTATCGTAAAACGGACATGGTCCGGCAGTAGCTACGGCGAACCGGTTGTAGTACCCGGCGAAGGCATAAATACGGAGTTTCCCGATGCCCATCCTTGGATCGCCCCGAACGAGGACCTACTGATCTTCGACACGTATCGCGACCCCGGCATGGGGCTCTACGCCAGTTTCCTTCAGGCTGACGGGACTTGGAGCCCCGCTGTTTTCCTGCACGACAAGCTCAGCATTCCCCCAGTGGGCCAACCTGCCCTCTCGCACGACGAAAAATACCTATTCTTCTGCTTGGCCGGCGATATGTACTGGGTCGACGCAGGATTCCTGGCTGAGTTGAAACCGGGCGGTACCGGGAACTGAACCCGGTATCCTAAAGTCCTCTCTCACTTTCTCCCCGATTGGCGGCGCCACCTGTCCGTCGACAGCGCATTGCCAAAGCTCCATTATTGCAAGACATTTACCATAATTTCTGCTATAGTCCACGGTTCCTCCGGTTCGGAATCCAAGATCGCTCGGTACCATTATTTCTTCAATGAGTAGGTGCCCCATGAGCCGACGAAAAAAACTCAATGTAATCACCGTGTCCCTTCTTTTTCTTGCAGTCCCCTGGATATTTCAAACCGGGATCGCAATGGCGGCAACCGGCCAGGACCATTCTCCTCTGTTCAGCTTGCACACCACTTACGGATCATCCGTGTCGGACGGTGGGGCCGTGCCCGATGTTTACAATTTATCCCGGGTTTATCCGAATCCCTTCAATCCCTCAACGGCCATCAGCTATGATTTGCCTCGTGCGTCGATTGTCCATTTGGCGGTTTTTGACCTGAGGGGTAGGCTGATTCGTACTCTACGTGGCGGAGTGAGTGAGCCAGCGGGCAGACGGACCGCCACCTGGAACGGTTGTGATGATCAAAATCACCAGGTTGCCGGTGGTGTTTATTTTTGCCGTCTTCGTGTTGGAAATTTCATTGCGCTGAAGTCCATGACTTTGGTGAAATGACAGGCTCTAAAATATTGGAGCAAAAGAATGAAGAACTATAAACATATCAACCTTTTGATCTTACCGGCTCTTGGTTTCCTGATCTTTTCAAGCTTGGCCCAGGCCAACACTCCTCCTGAAGTTGCCAATGTTGCTGCTGAACAAAGACCATTCACCTACCTGGTGGATATCTCATATGATTTGTTTGATGCGGACGGTGATCCCATGACCGTTACGGCCTACTTGTCCATTGACGGTGGTTCCACGTTTCCGATTGAATGTACTACCGTCAGCGGTGATGCAGGCGCCGGCGTCCTTTCCGCAACGGGGCTGCAAATTACCTGGGATGCCTGGGCCGACTACCCTGATTACAGCGGGACCGAGTGCAGCATCAGCGTGGTGGCGGATGATGGAGTTCCCGAGTTGATTCTCAGCGCCTCCGTCACCTTCGAGAGCAACCGGGACGGAGATACCGAGATATTCACCTGGGACGGAACAAATCTCACACAACACACAAACAACACGGTCACCGACGGCTCTCCCGACTGGGCCGGCGACCGTATCGTCTATCACAGTACTCTGGATGGAACCTACGATCTCTGGACATTGGATCCGAACGGCGGTTCCCCGGTCAATATCACCAACAGCCACACGCTGTATGAAATGGGTCCTAAATACTCGCCTGACGGATCCAGAATCGTGTATATCATGTGGTCGCCTACCAGTTCCAGCCTCCATGTTATGAATCCAGACGGCTCTGGAAAAGTACAACTGACCGAGGACCCAACCAGCGACGGTGCTCCAGCCTGGTCCCCCGACGGCTCCCAGATTGTCTTCCACAGCCAACGAGACGGTAATCAGGAAATTTACCTGGTGAACGTGATCGATCTTTCCACCACCCGCCTTACCTTCGATGCCACCATGAATGACGGATCCCCGACGTGGAGCCCCGACGGCAGCAGAATCGCCTTCTCAAAATTCCTTCCGGGATATGAGGGGGAAATCTGGATCATGGACGCAGATGGATCGAATCAACACGCACTCACCACAGCCGCCGGCACCCAGGACTACGCTCCTGAGTGGTCTCCAGACGGATCCCAGATCCTCTTCGAAAGAAGGTCGGATCTGCCGTCCGGACCTGCGGACATTTGGCTTATCAATCCGGACGGATCCGGACTCTCTCCCGTCGTGGTGGACCCAGCCGGGGACGGCGCACCGGGCTGGCGGAAGTACGACCCCAGAATCATCTACCTTTCGCACACTAGAATCACGCGATCACAAGACCAATACGAATCCGGGCCCCGCTTGGGTTCTGATGCCACCTCCGAAATGGTGGTCTATTCCACTCGGACTTTGTTATCCGATGACAGTTACGGACCTGGTACTATTCTGGTTCAACGGTTGAGTGCGGACGGGAGTATCAACGGGACCATCATCCAGGTGTCCGACGGTTTAACACATGACGCGAGCCCCGATGTGAGCGGCAGCCGGATCAGCTTCTCGGCCTTCGAATCCACTTCGTCCCAAAGTGGCAGGATTGGAGTATTTGACCTTGGTCCCTATCAAGTGGAATGGATCATTTCGGAGCCAGCAACCATCTACTCCTCCTCGATTGCGGGCGACGCAGTTGTGTGGGAGCAGGGAACAGTGGGTTCATCAAAGGTCATGTACTACGACATGGAGTGGCTATCCAATATTCCCGTTGTCATCGGCGGCCCAAGTCCGCCTGCGGGTCGGCCTGTCATCGCGGATCGCTACGTCGTGTGGGAGTCTCAGGTGGACTTTCAGACGGATATCTATGCGTACGATTTGTGGTCCGGACTCCTGATTTCGGTGGCCACCAACCCCCTCCTTGACGAACGTTTGCCGGCAACATCAGACAACATGATCGTTTGGCGAAGCATCGATCTTGGGGGGAACTCTACGATCGAACTCGCCGACTTGAGCCAAACGCCAATCCTTTACACCACACTGGTTGATAATGGGGGCCAACTAGACAGTCCCTCAATCGACGGAGATTTTGTGGCGTATGGATCAGACGTAGGAGGAGCCGTGGACGTCTACCTGGCCCGTATCTCCGACGGGATAATTTTCAAAATCACCGATGGCTTGGGCGACCAGTACCGCGCCGACCTATATGGAGACAAGATCACATATGTGGACCTGCAGAATGATATTACCGACGTTTACGTTACCACCTTCGCGTTCCCTGGGCAGATGTGAGGCACCGTGCCGCCCCTTATGAATGAATATTCGTGCCAGTGAAATCTCCACTGTTTCGAGGGACGTGATATGAACCAAAAGCTTTATTATAAGAAGGGCAACTACAAGTATCAGCTACATTCAGCGTATAAACGCCAAACAAAGATCCGGCCAAAGAAAAACGCCTACTCTGATTTCACAAATTTAACCAAGGAGGGTATTCTCCTTATTAAACCTGCTTATGCCTGGAATGGTGCCAACTCTTTCCCCGACAAGAAATGGATCATGCGTGGTTCGTGTGTTCATGACGCGCTACTCCAGTTGATTGGCCTTGGCAAGTTAGATCCATCCTGGAAGGACCAAGTGGACCGGGAACTCCAAGAATGCTGTGTTGAAGATGGAGCCTGGAGATGGGTTTCCTGGTGCGTCTACAAGGCTGTCAGGAAATTTGGAAGCCCAAGGGGAATGAAAGATACTCCGGTAAAGGTTGCACCTTGACGGCTTTGTCGACTTCTACTCAGTGGCCAGATCAAGAGGCTCCGATGCCGAGAGCCGGAAAAACACATAACCGTTCAACGAGCCCGCTACTCGGCAGCGAACACGGAAAAACCCCGCCACCAAAGGCAGCGGGGCCATTTAACCATCAACCCGTGGGCTGACTATCTAACCTACCAACGACCGCCGCCACCACCGCCGCCGCCGCCGCCGCCGCCACCGTAACCGCCACGGCCACCGCCGCCGCCGCCACCGCGGGGCTTGTCCTGGGCCTCGTTCACGCGCAGGGCGCGTCCGTCCATCTCGTGGCCGTCCAGGTTCTGGATCATGGCTGAAAGGGCTTCGTCATCGACTTCGATGAAACCGAAGCCACGGGGACGGCCCGTCTCGCGGTCCATGA
>JAHOYV010000010.1 GCA_019038745.1 Gemmatimonadales bacterium | reverse complement strand
AAATTTGGCTCCTCGGGTAGGACTTGAACCTACAACATTTCGGTTAACAGCCGAATGCTCTACCATTGAGCTACCGAGGAACCAGACTCGCAAATTGTAACCCAAAACTGCCCACAAAACATTGGCACGAGCCGGGCAGGCTTGAGCGAAACGGCAATATATGCTCCAGCATCATTTCCGTCAAGGCAACCGTCCATTCCAACCATTTCTATCGAATTCCAGCCGATACTTACCCAAAGCGGAATAATCACCGCTCAAACCCAAACAAAATCCGCCAATCTCCATCCCCTTGACCATTGCCCACCGGCTTGGCCACATAAAAACGCATCTTGTTGAAGGCCCCAAGCCCGGGCAGGTCAAACCGCCGCCCGAACCCGAATCCCACATCGGCCCGCCAACCCTGCTCCCCTTCACCCAAGGCCAGAGCCACTGGATCAACACCAACCGGCAGGACACTGGACCCAATCTCTACATCACCATCCTGGTTCCTGGTCTTACCCCAATCCACAAAAACGATTGGCTGCCAACCCATACCCTTGACCACGGGTATGCGCAGGGTCTGCAGAAGATCAAAGTTCAGGCGCAGGTCCAGTGAGGCCTGGTGGGCGATCTCGCCAGACAACTCGGCGACATTATAACCTCGCAACATACCCTGCTCGGTGTTGTACCCGCCCAACCGGTTGCGCCACTGGGTCGGGGCTGGTCGGTCGATACACCGATGATGACCCCGCAGCACCCATTGGTTGCCCAGCGGATCCAACTGATCCACTTCAGCCGACACCGTGATCCGTCGGAAATCCGCGTGCCCGTTTGGGCTCCCCAAGTAGTCCACGAATTCCGAATTCTCCGCCCGCAACCAGGATATTTTGCCCTCAAGAGCCAAGGGTCCGATCCGCCAGTCACCGCCGGTGGCAAATCGCCGCACGTCCATGCCCTCGGCTCGGCGATTGCCGTTGGGTGACAGGTCTCGGCCGAAGATATTCCAGTCCGTTTCCTGCTCCAGGGGTCGGTGCTGTGAGTACCCCGCCTCGGTCCACCAACTTGCTTGTCTGGTAAGCCGGGCGGTGAGCCGGGCCCGGGCCTGTCGTTCCTCGTAGTAGTGGTTCGGATCGGCACCGTAAATCAATGCGGTGACGGCGCGGGTCATCCGGCGGTCGTCCCCGGCGAACAGAGTCACATCCTTGCCGCCGGAAAGGGTCAGGGATAACAACTTGTACTGCTTGCCCAGGCCACGATTCTTGCTCAAATGCCATTGCCGGCGAATCAGGGGTATCTCCAACCGGGCGTCAAAAACCGGCCTCTGGTTGGCGAATGCGTACCCTGCCCGGCTTTGGAACACGGGGCGGTTGGGCCCCACATTCCGCAAGGACCAACCCACGCGGGACACTGCTCCCTGAACCCGGTTGTAATTCGGGAGCACCAGCAACTGCAGTGTACTGCGCCACAACGTTCCGGCCACCAGCTCTTCCAGCTTGATCGCCCCGATAGCCTGTAGTGAGTCGACCTGGAACTTGTCCAGCCCGAATCCGGAAATACTCTCGGGAACCTGGTTCATCCATTCCCGCTGCAGGTTGTTCCAGAAGATATCCATGCTGTCGGCGGAGGCTTCGCCGCTCAACCAAAAGGAGGTTGTGTCACCTCGGGCGGTGCGTGGTTGGGAAGTTTCCGGTTTGTTGGGGGAGGGTTCAGCCAGGGCCGGACCCGTCAACGCCCAGGGGAGTACCAGGGCTGCAACGAGGGCGGCCTGCAACCCTCTCCGTCCCACGCACCCCATCATGGCGCACCTCCCTCGGACATCTCTTCCTTCACCGAACCATCGTCGTCATATGCAACCCCGTTGATCACCTGGTCCTTGATCATGGTGCGCAGCTCAATGTTATTCGGCCAACCAGGCAAGGGCACATTGCGCAATTCGATCCGGGCATGAACCTCGTCGGCTACCCAGAAATCACCCAGTTTCTTTTGGGTAACCCGCATGAAGGGCACAGCCTTCAGGAAAATGGGATATGGCACGGAATCGGTGAAGCGGGCTTCGATGCGGCGCAGTACCAGGTCGGAGAAATCGACCCATACCGTGCCCGAGGGCAGGGCTTCGAAGCGACTTTTGGGCTCGAAGAGGATCTTGTAGACCACGTTGTTGCCTACGATCTGCCGATCTTCTATTTCATACTTGTATTGGTCACCGGTTTGGGGGGAAAAGGGCGAGGCCATGCTCACTCCCTGTCCGATATCGCGCCACTCGGTCTTGAACTCCTCTTCCTCGTGCTTTTCCTCTTCCAATTCGCCGTCCTTGAACTTGCGCTCACGGTCCCACAACTGTACCGACTGGAAGCTTCCGCCCCTGGCCACCCGCTGTCTCTCCGCGGATTCGTAGAGAATGAAGTTGCCGCTTTCGGGGTCCGAATCCTCACGCTGGATCATCGTGGTCAAGACGGTGAATTCGTGGGATTGAATAAGGTTTTCGTCGCTCTCGATCCGCTCACCGATGGCCTTGATGATCTCCTCGACCCTCACGCGAGGCGCGGAGACCAGGAGAGTATCGTATTCGTCTGGGGAGAAGGAGAACGTGTCCTCGACGGCCAGGATGAAGTTCGGTTCCCGATCCGCGGGCGCAGGGGGTTGGCCCAAAGCGCTGGATCCTACGGTAACCAATAACAGCAGCACGAACAACGCCGGCGAGCGGTTGAATTCCATTACATTGTCCTCCAATCCAATCCCGATCCAACCGGGCGGGACCGGCCTGGGCCTGGTCCGTCAGTTCCGCCTGGAACCCCGGTAACGATGATTACAAATGGGCTTCGGTTCTCTTGGGGGCTGATTTGCCTCGGCTCGAGTCGTCGCGCCCGGTTCGATCGGGCCGGCGGTTTCACGCCCTGCGCTTAAGGCTGTGAAACGGCCGGCATTCAATCCCAGGCAAACATCGATCCAGGCTGGACGGTTGTTTCCTCCAAGTAGGCCAGATTGCCCCAAATCCCCCGGAGATACCCTCCAACGAGCAAACACCAACCAAAGTTTCATCGAGCCCATCCTGCCACGGGCCGGGCCCAGGGTAAACCAGAAGAACCAATTGGAATAACCCTGTCTCCAAATGGGCTCCCCTATTAAGGCCTTTCCATTTCGGCCGATAACTACAGCAGACACTTGTCGGTTCTGACCGGCTGAATTTTCACGTCAGGATGGTTGTGCGTAAGCTGATAGAAGTCCGCCGGCTGCGTTATGCGCTGATGTTGAGCATTGGTTTGATCTCGGCGATCATTCCACTACTCAGCCGGCTCGGAATGCAGTTCGGATCCGAGATACCGGGCGGGCCGGGAATTCATTTTGCGACTTGGCAAATCGGCGCTCTCCTTGTCCAGATCGATTTCGCCATCATGGGCATTGTTTTCTTCACGGCCACCATGGCTGTGGCCTATCTGATGATTTCCAACAGTCGTTTTGTGCTCCAGCTCGGGGCAACCTTGTTTCTGGTGGGGATGGCCCAGAGCTTCCAGATATTACCACTGACCGTGGATCCAACAACCGTCGGTTACGGCTCGGCGGTGGTTTGGGCTACAGCGCTTAGCCGCTTTGGCGGGGCCTTCCTGCTGCTTCTGGGAGCCCTGTTGGTCCGCACAAACAAGTCCCGACGATCCATAATGGGGCTGCTTAAGATCCTGGCTCCGGGATTGATTTTGCTGTTTGCCGTTTGGGTGGCAATGGCTAGGGTGCCGGTGCCGGACCAAAACAATTTCCGGTCAATAAATCTGGGGACTTTGGGTCTGTACGCGGCCGCGGGACTGCTGTTCAAATCGGAACTCCATTACCACCGTTTGCGGATGTTCGGTCAGGGCGTCCTCGGTAGCCTGCTTCCACTGGCCGTCGGGCAGGTAGGATTAACCTTCCTGGTTACAAGCCACATGGATTCCGCCTACCAGATTTCGATTCTCCTGCAATGGTTTGCCTGCATGCTTCCGGGTGGCGGCTTGATCGTGGATTTTCTGAACACGTACCACGCTCGCGGCCTGGTCCAGGAGCGCCAATATCTGCGTTCCGTCATTGACGCCATTCCGCATTTCATCTTTGCCCGGGATACCAACGGCATCTTCACCCTGGTCAACCAGGCGGTCGCCGATTTTTACGGGATGAAGGTTCATCAGGTGGAAGGCCGTCATCTGGAGAGGATCCATTCGGACAAGGAGCAGTGCCAGCTCTGGTTGGAGGAGGATTTACTGACTCTCAAGAAGGGCCATAAATGGATTCTCCCGCAAACCAGTACGACCAAAGCCAACGGGCAGAGGATCTGGATCACCTCGTTGAAGATGCCGCTTAATACCAGGCCCGGAAAACCAGGGCAGGTCCTGGGTGTTTCCATCGATAATACCGAGGAAAAGATATCCCAGATCGCGCTGGACGAGCAGTTGAAGCTGGAAAAGGCCACTTCGGAGATTAACGAAGCGTTCGCCTTGTGCACTCCTGATAATTTCTTCGCCAATATGAACACGGTACTCGGCGTCTTGGCTTCATGTCTGCAGGCCTCTCGATGTTTCGTTTACAGCGTTGACGAGAGCGTTGACGAGGAAGGATCGGATACTCACCTGATTCACGCCTGGACCGGGACCGAGCGGGGTGCCTTCGAGGCCTTGCCGAACGAGCTGAGTGGGGACGAACTGGCCTGGTTGCTCCGGCGTTTCAAAATGGATGCCCCCGTTTCTCCGGGCACCCTGGGCGGTTTGCCTGCAGGGGCTGAGCCGTTCAAGAAGGCCTGGGGCCAACCAGACGATATTGGTTTTCTGGCTGTGCCCATTTTCAGCCAGGGGCGGTTCTTCGGCTTTCTGGGCCTGGACTCCAATCAACGGCAACGGTGGGAACACAAGGAATTGGGCCTCATGCGGATGGTGGTCGACCTGTTCATCACGGTCTGGTCCAAGCATGAGGTGGAACGCTCCCTTGTCCTGGCAACCGAAGCGGCCGAGAGCAGCAACCAGGCAAAGTCTGATTTCCTGGCCAACATGAGCCACGAGATTCGAACGCCTTTGAACTGTGTTATCGGAATCGCTGACCTGCTGGTGGAGTTGGATCCAACGCCGCTCCAGAAACAGTACGTTGAAATGATCCAGACTTCGGGCGACGCCCTGCTGACGTTGATCAACGATTTGCTGGATCTGGCCAAGGTGGAATCGGGGAAGCTGGAACTGGACGAGCAGGAGATCGATCTACAGGAACTGGCCGATGAAGTGACCAGTTTGTCAGCTTTCAGCGCCCAAGCTTCGGGCCTTGAACTGGTGTCCCGGTTGGGATCCGATGTGCCGTCCAGGGTGGTGGCCGACGGAAACCGGTTGCGCCAGGTGTTGGTGAATCTGATGAGTAACGCCGTCAAGTTCACCCGGGAAGGGCACATCTATTTGAACGTGGAGGCGATTGGACAATCAGAGGGGACGCCCCGGCTGCGATTCCAGGTCAAGGATACTGGTTTCGGTATTTCACCAGACAGTCTGCGAAAGATCTTCGACAAGTTCACCCAGGCCGACACCAGCACCACACGGCGTTTTGGGGGAACAGGCCTGGGCCTGTCCATCAGCAGGCAACTTGTGGAGTTGATGGGTGGGGATATCCAGGCCGAAAGCGTGGTGGGCGAAGGATCGGTTTTCAGTTTCACGCTGCCCCTGGTTAAGGTGGAATACGCGCCCCGGGAAAAGGTTGCCGCAGGGGGTCGCATCCTTGTGATTTCAGCTCGCCGCCTGAGTGGGACGGTACTGGCGGAGCAGATCCAGCGCCTGGGATACGAATGCCGCCTGGTCGAGAGCGCCAGGGAAGCGAAAGAGCTGCTGGGCATCCAGCCGGGTCGGCCAATGGAATCCTGGGCCGGTGTGCTGGTGGATGAGTCGGTGGACGACGAGTTCCAGAACGAGATCAACGAACATTTTCTGGGCATCCCCCTAAATCTGCGGCCCCGGACGATTCTGATGAGCAACGTCTCGAGCGTCAGGCGAAAACTGGATCTGGAGCAACGTGGTTTTGCCGGGGTCTTGCCCAAGCCGGTGCTCCATGCCCAGCTCCTTCAGGTTCTATCCGGAGAAGTTTTCAAGTCCGATGACTCGGGGATCCCCTCCACGGCGGCGGAAGAGTTATCCAAGCCAACCTCGGTCAGTGATAACGGGCAAGCGCCACTCGATGAGGGCAACGACTGGAGTCCCAGGGTCCTGCTCGCCGAAGACAACGTCTTCAACCAGAAAGTGGCTGTGGGCATCCTCGAGATCCTGGGTTGTCGTGTGGAAGTGGCCAGTCACGGCGCTGAGGCCCTGGAGATGGTTAAGGCCGATGCTTTCGACCTGATTTTCATGGATTGCCAGATGCCGGAGATGGACGGGTTCGAAGCCACCCGCAAAATTCGTGAACTGGACGAACCGCGCAACCGCACCCCGATCATTGCCATGACCGCCAACACCATGAGCGCCGACAAGAAAGCCTGTTACGCCGCCGGCATGGACGACTTCGTGAGCAAGCCCATCAACCGGTCGGTTCTCGCTGAAGTTTTGGCCAAGTGGGAAAAAATGCAGGTTCTTTAACCCGTCAGGAATTACCGGCCAGGTAGGATCGGAGCTGTTCGCTGGTCAGCGTATTGAGGAAGCTTTCACAGCAAAGTCCGGCATCGTGGGCCAGCTCGGCGCCGTGACGGAAGTCGACCAGGCGGGCGGCTCGATGGGCGTTGGGGCTGATAACCATCTTGACCCCCATGTCCTGGGCCTTCAGGCAATAGCTCCAATCCAACGGAAGGCTCGTGGGATTGGCGTTCACCTCGACGGCAGTTCGCCCGGCCTCGGCTGCGGCCAGTATCCTGTCCATGTCCAGCAGGTTGTCATCCTGTCTCAGAATCCAGTCCCCCACCGGCCAACCCAGGATCGTCACTTGGGGATACGCGGCAACCTTTTCGATCAACTCCGTGCGCTGGGAAAGGGTCAGGGTTTCGGTATCGGGAAAGGAGGCGATCGTGTAGTCGAAGATAGCCAGCGTATCGGCATCCAGGGGCAGGGTGCCGTCCTTGTTTGCGTCCAATTCCACCCCATGGAAGATCTCAAGGAAGGGCAGATCTTCTTGGAGGCGGTCCACTTCCTCGCGTTGGGCGCGCACTTCCTCCATGTTCAGTCCGCAGGGATGAGCCTGGGACCGGAAATGGTCGCTGATGCCTAAGTATTCCAGGCCGATCTTTCTTGCGATTTCGGCCATCTCGACGAGGCAGTGGGCGCCGTCGGTGCAGTTGCTGTGGCTGTGCAGAATACCTTTGATGTGGCAGGGTCGCACCAGATCGGCTTGGTTGATAATTTCGTCACCCGAATTCGAGCCGGGATTTACACCAGTATTACCGTCAAAAAAATCACTGTGCAAGATGTCACCCACCACCGTTGATGCTGTCGTATGCGCAAGTTCCTATTGGGTCAGGGTAATTTCAGTCGTCAAAGACCGCAACCTCCACTCCTGCTTTCAGGTGTGGAGGTTGAATATTAGCCGGTGGGAATGAGCCGGGCAAGGTCGACAAGGCCCGGGGGGAACCAGCCGGTCGGTCTTTTAGAAGGCACCCCATTTTTGCTTGCCGGGCAGGTAGTAGCTCGGCAGCAGGAAGCGGAAAATCCTGGCCAGGCCGCGGGCGCGTTCGGTTCGGATCTCGCTCTCTTCGCCGATCTCGCTCAGACCTTCGTCAAACATGTCGTCGAAGAGGGCTTCGGCCGCCTGGTGCCGCTCCTCTTCGGTATCGAATTGGTCTCGGATCTGATTCAACTCGCCGTAGTCGAGGAAGTAGCCGCCGCAGGCAGGGCATTCGTCGACCGCGACCTTGCGTTTCACCGAGGCGAAGTGCTGTAACATCTTCTGCCCGTTGCAGCGGGGACACTCCCGTTTGCGTTGGCGGTCCACGACGATCGACTCGTCTCGTTCCACGTGGATCAATTCTTCGCCCAGGGCTTCGTGGGGCTCATCAACCTTTTTCAATTCGAACCAGTCGAACCAGATCCCCCCACATCCGCCGACGCAGGCGTCCACGGTGATATCCTGGATCTTGATTTCCTTCATGCTTTGGCCGCAAGCTGGACAGTTCACGGTTTTCCTCCCGGAAGCAGGGGCGTCCCGTCGAGTCGGGGATTGCCGCCTGGGTTTCATTGACGAGCGATGGCTTTCACTCCTGGTTTATCGGCGGTTCGGGAGGATTCGTTAGCATTATCCCTCCTCTTGGCTGGAAACCAATCGGCGGATGGAGCGTAGAAGATTCTTCCATCACCCACCCCTGCCCAGGGAGAATCGAAATGACCCGGTTCGAAATAATGACGGCCGCAGCCCGCCAAGCCATGATTCATGTCCTTGATCTCCAACCAGAGAACCAGGTTCTGGTGGTTACGGACAAAGTGACGCGCACTTGCGGAGACGCCTTTGCCCGCGGGGCCGAGCGTCACGGTTGTCCGGTCGATACTTATGTAATTTCAGAGGCCGAACGTCCCCTGAAATCCGTTCCCGAAGACCTGGTACAATGCCTGGCAGATGCGGATGTCGTCATCAACGCCATCGCGGGGGACGATCGCGAAGTGCCATTCCGTATCGAGTGGATCCAGGCGATCGAGGCCAAAGGAACGATTCGCCTGGGGCACAGCCCGGGCATAGACGAGGACATGATGGTGGGCGGACCCCTGGACGTCGATTACGGCGACATGATCGACCAGGCCAGCCATCTGATAGAGGCCTTCAAGGGGGCCGAGTCCGTGCAGATAACCGCCCCGGGTGGTACGGACCTGCGCCTGGACCTGACCGGTCGCTGGTTCATCACCGACGTGAAGGCCACCGTAAATGAGGGCAGCAACCTACCCTGTGGTGAGGTCTACTGTTGCCCTGTTGAAACCGGAGCCGACGGTGTTCTGGTTGTCGATGGTTGTTTCGGAGGATACGGCAACGTCCCGACTCCGGTGAAGATAACAATACGGAACGGCCGAGTGATCGATGTTTCGGCAGAGGACGAAGAGGTAGTCGAAGTCGTCAACGGGTTGCTGGACACGGATGACGGCTCCAGAACAATTGCAGAACTAGGCATCGGCCTGAACCCCGGCGCCCGCCTAACCCCACGCATGCTGGAGGCTGAAAAAGCAGGCGGCACAGCCCACATCGCTTTTGGCAGCAACGAAGGCATGCCGGGCGGCAAAAGCATTTCAAAAATGCACACAGACTACCTGTTTCTGAAGCCCACCATGAAGGTTACTTTCTCCGATGGTTCGCGGAAGGTTCTCTTAAAAAATGGCGCAATAGCCTGAACTGAAGGATGCCTGCCCTCACCCATGGTCTTTTCGCTCCGCGCTCGCCCTTGGGGGGCTCGCTCGGGCCATCGGCCCGAGTCGCGAAAAGACCATGGGTGAGGGCAGGCATCCTTCAGTTCAGGCTACCCCGCCGGGTTTAAAGAGTGATTGTTTTTTGGGCTTTCCATTGGGCTTCTACTATTTCTTTCATTCCGGCGGCTTCACCTAATGAGAGATTATCCAATAGGTTGAAGTGGTTTAGGCAGGTGGTGCAGACTATTAGTCTGACGCCCTTTTTTTCTAGGGAACGCAGTTCTTCGAGTACTGGGGAGCCTGTTACTGTCAGTTTTACTCCGTCGGCGTAGAAGCAGATTGTTTCGGGTAGGCGGTCGTCCAGATCCAGGAAATTCAAGTAGGTGGTGGCTAGTTTGTGGGTCAGTTCGGAGTCGGCCTGGCCCATTCCGTTGTGGTTGATGATAAGGGTGATGGGGGCTTTGGGGTAATTGTCGGTCATTGTTTCGTGTCCCTGTTTTTTGTTAATGGTATGGGTTTGGTACGAAGGCCAGCAGGGTGCCGGGATACTGGTCGGTCATCACCAGAAACCCCGCGTTGTCCAGGCGGACCAGCGCTTCCCAGTTGCGGCAAACTCCGTCGGGTCGTAATTCCAGGTAGAGGGGGGGCGTGTTGGTGCGGACGATGGTTTCATGTTCGGTGATCCGTAGCTCGAGCAGGCGTTCGACGCATCCTTCGGTATCCTGGCCGGGAGGCCGGCCGAAACGAGAGATCTCGGGATCTTTGCCCACCTGCAGTTTTTCCCTTTCCGGAGGGAAGAAATAATTCAAAACCCAGAAGCGACGATCTTCGTCCAGAGCGGTGGCGTCGGTCACCCGGTATTCGATGTTCGGGAAGGGTAGTGAGCCCAGGAAGTTGGTCTTCTCGTCGAAGGTTTTTGCCCGAGGTTCGGGGTTGCAGTTGCGGCCGTTGGCTTCGCTGAGGGTGATGATCCGTGAACCGTCAATGACCAGCGACTCCTCGGCTATGTTGTGGATGTTCAGGCCCATCGGGATGGCGGTCAGTTGGGCCATGTCCATGCGGACCAGATTTTGAGTCATGTCGAATTGTCCACATATCAGGTAGCCGGCCATGCTGGTGTCGTCCTTGGCCTCGATGGTCATATAGCAGCGGTTGCCTTGTACTCCAATCGCTTCAAGGCCATCGAAACCTCGGATGATTCGTGCCAGCCCCGGAGCAATACACTTGATTTGGCGGGGATCGATCGGATTATCGGCCCGGCTGTTGGTTTCGGAATTCGAACTGCGGTCTGCATCCGAAATCGCATCCAGGATTTCCTGCTTTGGGATTATGAAAAACCCCAGCACGTCGTCATGGCCGAACAACTCCGGGTCTTGGGGTAGGACGATCAGGGTGTCTCCCTTCCAGGTCAGTCCCGAGACCTCGGCGCGAGGGTCGGTTAACGGTCCCACTACGGGCAGGATCACGGGCCGGACAAGTTGCGCGGATCGTACAACTTGAGTGGAGTCGGGTCCGTCGGCCGCAACGGTTGAGGGGGAGATGGACATCAGCAACAGTGCGACCAGGGCCAGCGCCGTGAACAGCCGTCCTACTCTGTCTTCAACATCATCAATACAGCTCATACCAGACCAACCGTCCGTCCAGCCCTCCGTTGCGCAGAGGCATCTTCATTGAGGTTTTCAAACCCAGACTTTTGACCAATTCCCGGTCGCCGAAGTAAATGAAGGCATTGCAGTTTTTACATTTCTGTTTCAGAAAATCGCCGAATTCCTTGATGAAGAGTTCCATATTTTCGCCATGTTTAAGCCGGATCCCATAGGGTGGGTTGCAGACGATGAGGGCGTTCTCAATCGGGGGCAAATCACGAAAATCAGCTGTTTTGACCCGCAATTCGTCGCCACCGGGGATGCGGGCGTTGTTTTTGCGGGTTTTTTTCACGGCGGAGGCATCGATGTCGCTGCCGCGGATGAGTCCCCCGCGAACGATGCGGATCTTGTTGTCCTCCTCGATTTTCACCTTTACCCACACCCGACGGTCGTAGTCCGGAAGCATCATGAACCCGAATTTTTTGCGCAAGGTTCCCGGCGGAATGTACCCGGCCTTGAGCCAGGCTTCGCTGAGGATGGTGCCCGAGCCGCACATCGGATCGTAGAGGTGTTTCTTGCCGTCCCAGCCGGCGATGTCCAGAATCGCGGCGGCCAACGTTTCCTGGATGGGTGCGTCGACTGAATCCTGGCGATACCCGCGCCGGTGAAGCGAGCCGCCAGAGCAATCGATGCTGACGGTGACCTGGTTGTCGAGGATGTGAATGCTGATCCACAGATCGGGATCCCGAGTGTCCACGTTCGGCCGCGTGTTCCGGTAACGCTTGCGGAACATATCCACAACCACATCCTTCATCTTCAAGGAGGCGAACTGACTGTTGTTGATTTCACTTCGGGACACGTTGGCGAATACCGCAAAGGTCTGGTCCAGACGCATAAGGTGCGTCCAGTCGATTCTCTTGGCGCCCAGATAGAGGTCTTCACCGGTCTTGGCCTCGAAACGCGCCAGCGGGGCCAAAACTCGGGTAACCAGACGCGATCGATAGTTGATCCGGTACAGCGTTTCACGATCGGCGGTGAAATCAATGCCGCGATTAATGATACTGATTTCCTTGGCGCCCAGCTTTTCCAGCTCCCGGGCGCCGAGTTCTTCCAGGCCGCCGGCGATCTGTGCAAAATATCGACCGTCTTTCTGATACAGGAACATTATCAGCCTTCCTCGCGGATCATCAGGATATGGTCGATTCCGCACTCGCTGAAGATATCGCCTTCACGATGGAAACCGAACTGATTGTAAAAACCCTCCAGATAGACCTGGGCGTGCATCTTCATTCGCACGGCACCCAGCTTGGCGGCCTCTTTCAACAGGAACTCAACCATGCCCTTGGCGATGCCCCGACCGCGCCAACGAGGTCGCACGGCGACGCGCTCGAGCTTGAACCACCCGTTGGGCAGAGCGCGAAGTCGGCCGGTGGCTACGGGCTGACCCTCCACCTCGCCCAGGACGTGCAGTGATTCCTCCTCGTGCTCATCGATCTCGCTTTCCCAGTCTACGCCCTGCTCTTCGATGAATACGATGCCGCGGACGACCATCACTTTCAGTATGTCTTCCTTGCTGGTCGCGATGCGGAACACAGGCTACCCCTTTCGAGGGCCGGGAGGCTGTGATATGCTGTTCGCCCCAATGATAGTCTCCGTTCTGGCGAAAGGCACCCCCTAGATGTTGTCCCGCGATTTCAAGCAGGCCGGATCCGGCCTGCACCAGTTCTCAACTGCAATCGGGCCGGTGAGTCTAACCTGGACTCCGCAGGGGATTTGTCGCCTGGAAATCGGGCCGGTTCCAGGGCGAACCCGCCCTGTTCCTGCACCCATCAAGGAAATCGTGCGGCGAGTGAAGTCACATTTGGCCGGAGTTCCGGATGCGATGCTGGACATCCCGGTGGATTTTCTGAAGGGTTCGGAATTTTCCCGGGTTGTATGGGGCGAATTGCGCAAGGTAAAGCCCGGCAAAGTGATAACATACGGAAAACTGGCCGCCAAGGCGGGTCGACCGGGAGCTGCGCGGGCCGTGGGGCGAATCATGGGGGCGAACCCGGTGCCGGTGATAGTGCCTTGCCACCGTTGCGTGGGAGCTGACGGCTCGATGACGGGTTTTTCCACGGAGGGCGGCATTTTCCTCAAGAAGAAATTGTTGTTTCTGGAGGGCTATGAGCCCAACGCGGAATACAAGGAAGGCATTGCCCATTTGCGCCGACGTGATCCGGTGATGCGTCGTCTGATCCGGGATGTGGGCCCCTACCAGGCGTTGCCCGACAAACCAGCTCCCCCATTCGAAACTCTGGTCACCGCGATCATCCACCAACAGCTTGCGGTCAAGGCCGGTCGAACGATCGCCGGCCGGGTTCGCAATCTTACCGGAGGGCCACGCTATCCTAGCCCCGAAGAGATGATGGCCTTGGCCGACGAAACCCTGCGCTCGGCCGGTCTGTCCGCCCAGAAAGTCGGCTACGTGAAGGATCTTGCGGCGCGGGTGGCCGACGGTCGTCTTAAGCTGGTCAGTCTGAAACACCTGGACGACGAAGCGGTCATCGCCGAGCTGACCAAGGTTCGCGGCATTGGCGTATGGTCCGCCCACATGCACTTGATCTTCCATCTTGGCCGGCTGGACGTGTTGCCCGTCGGCGACCTCGGCATCCAGATCGCCTGTGGCAAATTCTACGACCTGGGCAAATACGCAACGCCCGCCCAGATCACCGAACTGGGTCACAAGTGGGAACCGTACTGCTCGATGGCCGCGTGGTATTTGTGGCAGGGGTTGGATGCTGGCGGGGTGTGAATTTGGCATCCCAACCGATCTTATCGGATTATCTGGTTTCCCCACAATTCATGCAGGAATTGCCGCCACGGCATGATCCGGATACCACTGTGGACTCGTTCCTCACGCTCATTGCAAACAATGATGGCCTGTTTTGGCATGAAATCTTCAACAAAAGATTTCATGCTGCGCAATTCTCTTCGATCTACAATTGCTGTTCCTTTTACCTCAACCGCAACTTCGCCTCCCCCTAAGATGAAATCCACTTCCTGGCCAGATTTTGTTCTCCAGAAATTTATGTCATAATCGATTTCACGGTATGAACGATGGGCCAGGATTTCAAGATAGATGAAGTGTTCAAAAGATTTGCCAAAAAGCTCTCCCCTTTCCTCGGCAATCGTTTGTTTGGTTATGGTTCCGGCCACACCGGTATCAAAAAGATAAAACTTTGGTGCTTTGCTGATGACCTGCCGTTCCTGTTTTTTCTTGAAGGGGAGAACAAAAGTGCCCAACAGTGTATCGACCAGAATTTGATAATATTCCTTAACCGTCTTGGAGCTTACCCCACAATCACGAGCAATGTTGCTGTAGTTGATCAGGGAACCGTGGGCATAACCCATTGCCTCGAAAAACCGGGAAAATGCGGGGATGTTTCTGGTAAGACCTTCATTAAAAACTTCTTCTTTCAGGTAATCCTGAACATAGCCGCGTAATGATCGTTTGAAATGGGTTTGCTGATAATGGGAAGGGATTAGGCCACGGTTTAGAGCTTGGAGCAAATCCAAATTGTCCAGTTCATCGGAAACTAGTGGAAACAATTCAAATCGCCATGCTCTTCCGCCCAGCAGATTGACCTGGCCCCGCTTAAGTTTCCTGGCTGAAGATCCGCACAAAATGAAGTTAAAATTACTGTTTTCAATGAGCCAGTGCACTTCATCCAAAACCTGAGGAACTTTTTGTACTTCATCAATGATTACAGGGTGATTTTCTGCCTGTTCCTCTTTGGCTAGAAGCCGTTCACGAAGTAGAAATGGGGATCTGCTGAAATCGAGGAAAGAATCGGTTTGAAGAAAATCAATGAAGATGCTGTGGGGAAACTGCTTACGCAGCAATGTGGTCTTTCCTGTCTTCCTTGGACCCCACAGGAATGCTGATTGATTCGGTGGTAGATCTATTTTGAGTGTTCTTTCAATATTGGACATTTTTGCACCTCTACTCCGAATTAGTTCAACTATTTTGAATCATACATGCCAGTGATTGAGTAGTCAAGTGGGATTGGGACAGGAAAATCCCCTTTCCCCTCTGAAAACTCGTCCGGCCTGTCGAATAAGCAGAAGGCACAGGTCAATTGCGAATTGACCATGCATGAAAATCGTCCAATTTTTTTACAACCTTTTCCATGTGAATAACGTCTTACGGGGTATCCGGCCATTGCCAAGAATCAACATACCCGACGTACCCTGGAGCACCACATGAGGCTTTCCCACATCCTGTCGCCCCGCCTTTGCGCATTCCTGACGATTCTTACTGCAGCCCTTTTCAGCACCACGTTCGTTTTCGCCCTCAAGGGCTTCGACCCGTCCGGATCCGGGCCGGGCTACCCCGATTCGGCCAATGGCCGCAATAGCGGCCAACCTTCCCTCTCTGCCTACCGGACCAGCAACGGCGGCATCAAAATCGACGGGCGTCTCGACGAGACGGATTGGAACCAAGCCCCAGCCGGTACGGGATTTACCCAATACGAGCCCGAACGTGGAGGCGACCCCGGCGAGGAAACCGTCATCAAGGTGGTCTATGACGACGACGCCATCTACTTCGGCATAGCCTGCCTGCGCACCAACGGTTCGTCGATCACGAGCTGCCTGTCGCGGCGTGACCAGATCACTTCATCAGATCTGATCCGCGTCTACATTTCTCCCTATCACGACCAGACGACCGGCTACCACTTCCGCATCAATCCGCACGGAGTGAAGGAGGATTACTACAACTACGGCGACCTCTACCATGATCAATCCTGGGACGCGGTGTGGGAGGCGGACACCAGTCGGGATGAAGATGGATGGTACGCCGAAATCCGCATTCCGTTTTCCTCGATCCGCTATCGTGAGAGCGAATCGATGACCTGGGGCTTCAATGTTTTCCAGTACATTCACAGCCTTGGCCAACGGACGGCCTGGTCGAACTGGGATCGGGATCAGAGCGGTTTTATGAGCCGTTCCGGCACCATCACCGACATCAACGGCATTCGGCCGCCTCGCCAGTTAGAAGTTACACCCTACATGGTGGCCCGAGTAACCGATCCGGCTGACCCGAGCGCCAGCAGCTTCGATGGCGAGGATTGGGATCAATTCGGAAATATCGGCGCGGACATAAAATACGGGATCACACCCGACCTGACTCTCAGCGCGACGGTTCAGCCGGATTTCGGGCAGGTAGAGGCCGATCCCTCCCTGTTGAATCTCTCGCCCTTCGAGACTTATTTCCAGGAAAAGCGTCCTTTCTTTGTGGAGGGGGCCCAGTTCTTCTGGCATCCGGACAACACGGTTTTCTACTCGCGGCGCATCGGGACAGGTTCACGGAACTCACGCATCCGGGCAGCGGGGAAGCTGACCGGAAAAATCGCCGGCGACGTGTCCACCGCGGTTCTTTTCGCGGCCACCGACGAAACCGGTGACGGTCAGGCCCACAACTTCCTCAAGAGCGGTAACCGGAGGGCCTATTACGGTATCGGACGCTTCGGAACCCAGGTCTGCGACGATCAGCACAGCTTCAACATAATGGGCACGGCTGTCGTCCGCGATCGGGAAAGCTTCGATTACACGACCCGCAACGGCTATACGGGCGGTGGGGACTTCGAACTGAATTTCAAGGATCGTATGTACCAGGCAACAGGTTCCTTCGTCGGCAGTTTCGTCGATTATTACGCCTCCCCGGAGCCGGGCAGCTTGGATCCGAAGCCGACCTACGGAACCGGCACCCGCTTCGAATTCGAAAAGCGCTCCGGTGACTGGCGCTGGGCCCTGACGACGCGCCACCAGAGCGACAAACTGGACATCAACGACTTGGGCTACATCAACAACCCCGACCATTATGCCGCTCAGGCCTGGGCCACCCGGGTTTTCAACAGCGGTGGAGAGAATGACTGGTTTACGCAGGGGAATCTTCACTTCCGCACCTACAAAAGCTGGATCTACAGCAGTACCAGCGTTGCCGACCCTGACGACCCCGGTCAGGACCTGTGGACCTACGGACGAGGCCACACTCTGTTGAACAACTACGTGATGGATGGCTTCGTGGAATTACGCAACCGCTGGGGAAGCTTCTGGGGCCTGAACTACAACCCGGGTTGCACGGACCTCTACGGCACCCGTTGGACACCCGACTACAGTCACCGCGGCCCGTTGATGAGCTCGCCGGACAACTACCAGGGCCATCTCGGTTTTTTCACCGACTCGCGCAAGGACCTCATCTTCGAACTCTTCATGAGGCATTCCGGTGATGAGGCGGGCTCTTGGGGCAATGAGATCCAGTTCGAATGCGAATGGGTCTTGAACAGCAACATCAACCTCGACCTGGAGATCGGCCACACCTGGGCCCGCGATGACGCCCAGTGGATGGGCAACTTCGACAATCCAGCCGGCGGCATAGGCAACGTCAGCTACACTTTCGGTGAATTGAAACAACGAACCTGGGATGTGACCCTGCGCAGCAGTTTTCTCTTCGACCGGGACAAGTCCCTCGAACTGTATCTGCAGCCTTTCCTGGCCGTTGGCGACTACAGCAACCTTCGCGAACTGGTCCTGCCCGACAGCTACGATTTGCAACCATGGGATGGTTATGACCCGCGCAACGAGGATTTCTCCATCGGCGCAGTGAACATGAATTTTGTCTATCGCTGGGAGTACCGCCCCGGATCGACGATTTTCCTCGTGTGGACCCACGCGCGCCGCAGCGACGACTTGCGTCAATTCCACGGCACTCCGGACGACCCGGACAACACCTTTACCAACAACTTTGGCATCAACCCGCTCTTCAACAACGAGGCCGAAAACACCTTTCTCATAAAGGTCAGTTACTGGTTCCCGATCTGAGGTTGAATATAACCAGAAAGCCCCCCGCGGATCACTCCACGGGGGGCTCGCTTATTTTCCGGGTAAACCCGGAAACAGTGGGCTACTACTTGCCGGGGCACTCCTTGGCGATCGCAGGATCGATACCCTTGCCGGCGTAGGCCTTTTTCCACTGCGCCTGGAAGTCGGCTGCCAATTTCTTGGCCCGGGCCTTGTAGGCCTTCTTGTCCTTCCAGGTGTTTTCCGGCCACAGGACCTTGGAGTCCTTGACGCCCGGGCAGGTGGTCGGGACCATCACCTTGAAGAGGGGGTCCTTCTTGAACTTGACCTTGGCCAGCTTGCCGTTGATGGCCGCCGAGACCATGGCCCGGGTCAGCATGATGTCCATGCGTGAGCCGACTCCGTAGGGGCCGCCGCTCCAACCGGTGTTGATCAGGTACACGTCGGTTTCGTGCTCATCCAGTTTTTTGCCCAGCAGGCTGGCGTAGTCGTCCGGGTGGCGGGGCATGAAGGGGGCGCCGAAGAAGCGGCTGAAGGCCGACTTGGGTTCGGTCACTCCGGTCTCGGTGCCGGCCAGCTTGCTGGTGTAACCCATGATGAACCAGAACATGGCCTGTTCCTTGGTCAGCTTGCTGACCGGAGGCAGCACGCCGTTCGCATCGGCGGTCAGGAACAGGATGGTGCTGGGATGCCCACCCTTTGAACTCTTCTTGATGTTGGTCAGGGCCTTCAGCGGGTAGGAACCGCGGCTGTTCGGCGTAAAGCGATCGTCGAAGAGGTCGAACTCGCCGGTGGGATACATCATGGCGTTCTCGATGATCGCGCCATGATTCAAGTAGTTGGCCTTGTGGAAGCAGGCCTTGTGGATCTCCGGCTCTTTCTTCGGGTTCAGGTCGATCAGCTTGGCGTAGCAACCGTTCTCGAAGTTGGCCGTCCCCTTGTCGCTCCAGCCATGCTCGTCATCACCCAGCAGGGCGCGGGAGGCATCGGCCGACAGGGTGGTCTTGCCGGTTCCGGACAGACCCAACAGCAGGGCGATGTCACCCTTTTTGCCTTCGTTGGCCGAGCAGTGGATGGGCAGGACGCCTTCTTCGGGCAGTATGTAATTCATCACGGTGAACAGGGTCTTCTTGACGCTGCCGCAATAAGCCGATCCGTAGCAGACGCCGATCCGACGGTCGAAGTCCATGGCGATGGCCATGGTGCTGGTGCCGTCGATACGGGGATCGATGCGGACCTTACCTTTGTACCGCTTGGGGTCGAACTTGTCGTAGGGCAGGACCAGGATCGTGAACGGACGATCGGCGAAGACGCTTTTGGCGATGTTCTTGGGCACAGGCCGGAACATGTTGTCGACGAAGACCTGGGTCAGTGCGAAGTTGCTGACCGTCTTGACGGGCAGGGCGTAGCTGACGTCGGCTCCGACAACCTTATCGCAGGAGTAGACCTTCTTGCTGGCACCCAGGGTCTTGAAAGCGTCGGTGACCATCATGTCGAAGGTCTTCGGCTCCAGGGGAATGTTGTTGGCGGCGGACCAGTCGATCTTGTGCTCGCTCTTGGGGTGCCGCACCATGAGAGTGTCGGCCGGACTGCGACCGGTGGATTCCGGCGGAGTCCAGGTAGCCAGAGCACCACATTCGCTGATCAGAGCTTCCTTGTTGTCGACGGAGGCCTGGATCAGAACCTTGCGGGGAAGATTCTGACGAACATTTTTGCCGGCGAGCAGTTTGTCGAGACGGGCCTGAAAACTCATCGTCCATTCTCCTTGATCAGGTTTGTATCATCAATTATCGCACCGGGCCGAAGGGGTTCGGCCGGATCAGGAAACAAAAAATCAACCAGCGCCCTGTGAAGAAAATCACAGAACTTTTTTCTCTCCGCATTGTAGGCAGATTTTTCAGCGAAACAAGCCTTAATTCGGCATTATCTCCCTAATTTTTCCAGTTTTTGTTCGTTCCGGGATTTCAGGAAAAATCCGAGGGAAATTCGCGCGTTCCAAGCATCCCCACCAAGGTCGCTACCATTTTCAGGGGGATCGGAAATCCACTCGCGGCGCCCATCAATTTCCAGGAACCAGGATTCGAACCTGCCAAGATCGATATGCAGCCCGGTTCCCAGGTGGCCGTGGAAGGTGGTCAATATGATGTCGTCCTCATCCTTGAACGGACTCAAAGACCCCATACTCCCACCGACCAACAAATCCAGCCGCATCCTGCCGGATCGAAGCAGAGTAGGTCCGGCCTCTATCATGAGATTCAGTTCGCTGTAGCGGTCGGACAAGCCAATGAAATCGTGAGTCTCCACCCAGTAGGGTTCGGCCGCCCGTCCCAGGCGCAGGGAGATTTCGAACCGGCTCACCCAGCGTGGCCATTGACGGCCGGCGAACAGACCACAACCAGCGTGATTGCCCACGGAGCCCAGATCGTTCATGGGGCGCCAGAAGCTACCGGTCATGCCCCAGAAATCGCGCCAGGTTGGAATCGTCAGGCCGGACAACGCAAGATGGTAACGTCGGTGCAATTCGGTGCTTTCCAAGGCCCCATTCTCCAACAGGGCGAAGGCCTTGTCGGTTTGGCCGGAGAAGAAAAGACAGAAGAAAGCCTCCAAACCGCCTTGAACCGTGTGAGGAAGTAATTGGTCGGCGAGGTCGGCTGTGAATACATCGAAGGCCGGCGCTCCGGCCAGGAAATCTACAACCGAGGCCACGCTGCCTGCACCCAGGTCGTCGTAATCGCCCTCCTGTTGAGCTCTCTCCCGGTCTGGATCATAGCGCCAGGCCAGGTCATCTATCAGCCTGGTGTCGTAAATTTTCTCGGTGAAGACATCGTCCCAGATGCTGGCCAGGATTCGGACGCGTCGGATCGGTTCGGCCGAACCGCAGTTGTCCTCCCAGAAATCGAGCGTCTGCAGCAGGGAGTCGGGTTCATCGGCGAACATGTAGTAGGGGATGAGTTGCTGGCAGTAGACCGTGGCCTCGTAGCAGGTGATCTCCTCAGGGAAAACCTGGTCTGCGATAACCGGCACAGGAGCACTTGCTCCCGCGGCCAGCAGTAGGAATGCCATTGGAAGAATTGTCCAACCAGGGTGACTGATCCGGGGCCTCAAGCGAAAAAACTCCTTCATGGGGAAAACCGGTCGTCGTGTCCGGAATTATAGGAGGGCCCTGCAGGATGACCAAAGGGCTTTTCATTTTTCGGGCTGTTGATTTTCGTCAAGGCCGGCCGAAGTGGAATCATCCTGCGCGCCGGTGAACCCCAGGGCTGCAGAGTTAATGCAATAGCGTTGCCCCGTTGGCCGCGGCCCATCCGGGAATACGTGGCCCAAATGGGATTCGCACCTGTTGCAAATCACTTCGGTCCGGACCGTCCCCAGGCTGATGTCCTTCAACTCGGAGACGGCGTTACCCGAAAGGGTCTGAAAATAGCTGGGCCACCCGCTCCCTGAATCGTATTTCGCCTCGGAGGAGAAAAGCGGGTTGCCACAGGCTACACAATGATACACGCCGTTCTCCTGGTGGTCGTTGAACTTTCCCGTGAAGGGTTTTTCAGTGGCGCTGCAGCGGGCAACCTGGTACTGCTCGGGAGTGAGTTGGTCCCGCCATTCAGATTCGGTTTTCTTCACCCTCCCATCCCCCTTTCTGGCCAGGGTTCGCGATTGTCCCTGTGCCGGTCGCGAATGACCGCTGGTTTGTCCGAGCGCTCTGGGACCCAGGTTGGAATACAGGGCGAGGATTCCCACCACCAGGGTGGCTATCACCAGAATCTTGTACAATAAAATTCCTCCGGGCATTTTTACTCCTTCTTCAAATAAACGGGGTTTTTCCCAACAGCGCTTGCCTGGGAGAGCCGAATATCCGGGTTTTGATAGGACGGAGGTCCGGCTTTAGTTCCCACTGAGTGCACCCGGATGATCAAATTCATCAAAAAACACTAATAAATCACTGGACAGAGTCGATTATTGCGTTTAATATTTGTTGCAACTAAAAGATTGCGTCAAGCGAAAGAAATGGAGGTGAGATAGGTGCAATCCAAGAAGATTCGAGTCAGTGCCAGTCTGGAAGATTACCTGGAGGCCATCTTTCACACCGTCGACGCCAAAGGTGCCGCGCGGGCCAAGGATATCGTCCTGCGCATGGGAGTAAACAACTCCTCGGTAACGCAGGCATTGCGTTTATTGTCCGAAAAAAAACTCGTCAACTATGTTCCGTACGATCTGATTACCCTGACCGATTCGGGACTGCAGATAGCCCGGGACGTTGTGCGGCGTCATGAGATTTTGCGTGAGTTCCTGACCAAGGTGCTGGGGCTGCCGGAGGATGAGGCCGACGAGGGGGCCTGCCGGATGGAGCATGCCATCAGCGGTTCAATCCTGGAGCGACTGGTGCAGTTTGTGAATTATTTTGAGACGTGCCCTTTGAACGGGGTGCGCTGGGATGACGAGTTGGGATTCTACTGTGCACAGGGTGCCGACAAGGACTCTGTGGAATCCTGCCAAAGGGAAAATTGTCCGCACGAACGCACCGGTAATTTCGATGCCGGAGTGGAAGGTTGAACATGCCGTTGTCAAAGGTTTTAGAGGGTGGTCGAGCCACCTTGCTTTCAATCAGCGGAGGGCGGCAGCTTCGCGGTCGGCTAGCTGCCCTGGGCCTTTTACCGGGCACGCCCCTGGAAGTGATCCAGAACTCGGGCCGTGGACCGTTTATCGTTGGAGTTCGCGGTAGTCGCATCGTTATCGGACGGGGCATGGCCTCTCGTATCGAGGTGGAATAGGAAACCCTAACAGCGGGCCGGATCCAGGGATTCGGCCCGCTGTTTTTTACGACAGGTTTTTGTTGTGACGAAAATAAAATCCAAAACCCTGAAGGTGGCTGTAGCAGGCAATCCAAACGCCGGCAAGACCACTATCTTCAACAACCTGACCGGGGCCAGGCAGAGAGTCGGCAACTATTCCGGCGTTACGGTCGAGTGCATGGAAGGCACTCTCCGGCGGGGAGGCCTGGACCTGCGGGTCATCGATTTGCCCGGGACCTACAGTCTGACTGCCTTTTCGGAGGAGGAACTGGTCGCCAGGGATTATCTGCTGCATGAATCACCAGACATGGTGATCAACGTGGTGGACGCGGCCAACCTTGAGCGAAATCTCTATTTAACCACCGAACTGTTGGAGCTGGGCCTGCCCCTGATCGTTGTTTTGAATATGAGCGACACGGCCCGGGAGAAGGGTCTGACCATTGATTTGGCCCAACTGGCGGATCGTCTGGGCGCGCCGGTGGTGGCCGCGGTGGGTCATCGGAATCAGGGAACCGAGGAATTGATTGAGACGATCGCGAAGATTGCTGTTCAACAGGCTGATCTTCCCCGACCCGCAGGGGTTTGCCGTCAGTCAGGGCCCGGTGTGGTTTCGCTGGCTGGTGTGGAGACCGGTGGAGACGGGGCGCTGGTCGGTTTCGGCGATCAGGCCGAGGGGTTCATCAAGGAGATAATCGATTATCTCCCTGAAAGTTCACACTGTCGCTGGCTGGCCGTTAAACTACTGGAGGAAGACCCCGAGGCGATCAAGGAGATCACCGATCCTGAAACCCGATCGGCGGTCGCGGCCGTGGCTGCCCGTTTCGCAGACGAGGCCAAAGAAGCCTCGGATACCCTGATGCCGGCCATGCGCTACAAGTTCATCGAAGAACTGATGGAACTTGCCTGCCGCCTGACACCGCGGACGGGACAAACCCGCACGGATCGCGTGGATCGGGTGGTGCTGCATTCGGTTTGGGGCGTGCCCATTTTTCTGTTAATGATGTTCGTGGTCTTTACCGCCACTTTCACTCTGGGTAATCCGCTGATGTACCTGATCGAGTCGGGCTTCGACTGGATGGGACGCACGATAGCGGGCTTCTGGCCTGTCGGCGCCGTTAGCCCTCTCAAGTCTCTTCTCGTCGACGGGGTCATCGGCGGCGTGGGTGGAGTGATGATTTTCCTGCCCAACATCGTTCTGCTCTTTCTGGCCATAGCGGTCCTGGAGGGCACCGGATACATGGCTCGAGCGGCGATTGTCATGGACCGATTCATGAGCAAGGTGGGCCTGCACGGCAAGAGTTTCATCCCGCTTTTGATCGGCTTTGGCTGTACGGTGCCCGCGATCATGGCCACACGCACGCTGGAGACCCGGCGTGACCGGCTGATAACAATGATGGTGCTCCCGTTGATGAGCTGCGGAGCGAGACTGCCCATCTACGCGTTGATGATCCCCGCTTTTTTCCCTGTACAATGGCAAGGCCCGGTTTTGTGGAGCGTATACGTGGCGGGGATTGTGCTGGCCCTGGTTCTAGCCCGCCTTTTGCGGGCGACCGTGTTCCGCGGGGAGACCACGCCCCTGTTGATGGAGTTACCGCCCTATCGAATGCCAACGCCACAGAACCTCTTGGTGCAGATGTGGACGCGGGCCTGGCTGTACGTGCAGAAAGCCGGTACGGTGATTCTGGGCGCAGCGGTGATTCTCTGGTTTTTGACCTTTTTTCCCAAGCCTCCGGCCGACTATCCGGTGAGTGTGGAAGTATTGGCTGCTGCTGAAACCGTCACCGATGACACCCAAACAGACCCGTTGGTTTTTTCCGCTATCCAGGATGAAGGATTGCGGCAATCCGTGGAACTTTCCTACTCGGTGGCTGGCCGGGCTGGGCGTTTGCTGGAGCCCGTACTCGAGCCGCTGGGCTTCGACTGGCGGATCGCCACCGCTCTGCTGGGGGCCATCGCCGCCAAGGAAGTGTTCGTAGCCCAACTCGGCATCGTGTTCGCCGTCGAGGAGGCCGATGAGGCTTCCGAGGATCTTCGGTCACAGTTACGCCGGCTATACTCGCCGCTGGTGGGCTTGTGCATAATGTTGTTTGCCCTGATCTCCACCCCGTGCATTGCCACCTTCGCCATAACTCGGCAGGAGGCCGGTTCCATTTGGTGGGCCATCGCCCAGAGTTGGGGACTGACCGTGTTGGCCTGGATCGTGACCTTCGGCGTGCACCAGGCGGGGTTGCTGCTTGGGCTTGGCGTATTGTCGGGAGGTGCGACCTGATGCCTGGTTGGGAGACCATCGTGGTGATCATCGTGGTAGCCGTAGCAGCGGTTTGGAGCGCAAGATCGGCCTGGCGATCGGTGCGCCAGGGTAAGGTCTGCTCCGGTTGCTCGGATTCGGCATCCTGCCCAATGGTGGGAAATCCGAGTTTTGTAGATGAGACTTCGATTTCTTTCGCTACCACTCCGGTCGCTTGCCCGGATTCGAGTGCTGAAATTGACTATAGACCTGCCTGGGGCCGACGAGCTGGCCGACACGATGTCTGTGGAAGATGGATTATCGGAGTTATAGGCGGCACAGCGAAGGAACATCCGAAGTAATGTGTGAGCTAAGAATTCTCGCACGTTTTCCCTAGCCATGTAATATAATAATCCTGGTCAGAGGAAAGGACGGCCCGGATGAATCGGCCAAATGACAGCCGCCAGTCCCTGTATAGAGTCCTGCTGCGGCATGCCCTGGTGCGTCTGATATTCCTCTACTTCATTCCCCTCTTGCTGCTCACGTTGTTCTTCCATCTCCAGTACCGTCTGATAGTACGTGATACACGCGATCGGCACCTGATGTCCCTGGCCGAACATCAGGCTTCGATGTTGGATATGTTCCTCGGTGACCGCTTGCTGAATCTGACGAATCTGGCCGACGATCCGGGTCTGTGGCGGGATCCTGATGTCTCCGATCTGGAGATTCGGCATGAACAGCTGTGCCGGGCGAGTGAAGCATTTGTTGATCTCTCGGTCCTGGATGGGATGGGGCGGGTCCTTGGTTATTCCGGGCCCCATTCCTATCTGGAAAAGGAAGTCTACGCGGGTCAGGAATGGTTTATCCGTCTGAAAACCGGTGGTGTTTCCCACATCATCACCGATGTCTACCTGGGTTTTCGCGGGCAGCCGCATTTTACAATGGCGTTGAAGTTGGAGGCGGGCGGTGGGACGAGAATCCTGCGGGCGGTTCTTAACCCGGACAAGATTCGGGCCCACATGGCTTCGTTGGAAGGGGCGGGTGAGGTGCATGCGGCCATCGTGGATCGGTTCGGCAAGGTACAAGTGTCATCCTCTTCGGTGCCCGGGTTTTCAACGATGGGGAAAATTCCGGCTCCCGGGTCGGAGCGGACAGGGGTCGGAACCTTTTCCGGTGAAAGTGGCGACACCGTCTATTCCTGGGCTTGGCTGAGCTCCGTGCCCTGGGCCCTGGTGGCTGTCGACGCCACCGGAGGGCAGGGCGGATTGGTCGGTGGGGGACGACAATTCTCCGACATCATCACCAATATCTGGCTCTTCGCTGCGCTTTTCTGTCTGCTGGGCGGATGGGTGATAATCCTGCAGGCGAGATGGGTGGCCCGCGAACAATACGCGGCGTTGAACAAGGAACGGGAGTTCTCCCGGCAACTGATGCAGGCGTCCAAATTGGCTTCGGTCGGTGAGCTGGCCGCGGGGGTTGCCCACGAGATCAACAATCCTCTGGCGGTTGTTTCAGAGAAGGCTGGTCTGGTGAAGGATCTTCTGGACCCTGCTTTCGGTCGTACCCCGACTCCGAGCCAATTGCGGGAGCATCTCGATGCCATCGAAAAGGCCGTGTTCCGGTGTACGGACATCACGCGGAATCTTCTGGGTTTTGTGCGGCAGGAGGAAGTCCGTCTCGTGGAGCGTGACCTTCACGTCCTGATCGACGACGTGGCGGCCGGGATCCTCGGACCTGAACTGCATGTGGATGACATCCGGATCGAAAAAGAATACGACCCGAAGTTGGGTTTCATCTTCACCGACCCGGGTCAATTGCGGCAGGTGCTCTTCAACCTGCTCAAGAACGCGGCGGAGGCGGTTTCCACACCGGGAAAAATCACGATCAGGACACGATTGAACGATGATCGATTCACGCTGGATGTGATCGATACCGGCCCCGGATTGTCAGCCGAGGAGCTGGAAAAGGTGTTCATGCCCTTCTTCACAACCAAGGCTCCGGGCAAGGGAACCGGCCTGGGATTGAGTGTCAGCTACCGGATCGTAAAGGGATTGGGGGGGCGGATGGCGGTGTCCAGCGCGTCCGGGAACGGGACGACCTTCACGGTGGATCTGCCCATCAGGAGTTGAGTGATGGAAGAGCGGGGCTATTCTCCAAAGATCCTCCTGGTCGATGACGAGGATTCTTTCCGGCTCCCCCTGGCCGAACGCCTGTCCTTGCGAGGCTTTCAGGTACGGCAGGCAAGTGGCGGTGATGAGGCGGTGCGCCTGGTGCGTTTGGAGAGTGACATCGAAGTCGTCCTGCTGGACAAGAAGATGCCGGGAATGGATGGCACGAAGACATTGAGGGAGATCAAGGCCTTCCGGCCCGAAATCCAAGTGATCATGCTCACGGGGTTCGGCTCGGTTGATTCGGCCACCGAAATGGGCAAGCTGGGCGTGTTCCGGTACCTGGCCAAGCCAACTCCGATGGATGAGCTTGTGCTGACGATTCGGGCGGCGGCCAGGGAAAAAGTCCACGCCCTTGCCAAGCAGGATATGCCGTCCAAGAGGTACCGGGATCGGTGGAGTCGATTCTTCGGCAGCCAGAACCTTCGGCCGATTGTAATCCTGTTGGGCCTGGTGATTCTATCCGGGTCCGCGTTATTGCCGATTCCCGAGGGAATGACCCTCTTGTTGGGGCGGGCCAAGTCCACGGACCTGGTCGCCGATCCCATCGGGGGCTACTCGGAATATATGGAGATGGAACCCGGCCAGACCATCGCCGGGCACTATGTTGGGCGGTACCGGCCGCCGGGTCTTACCGGATCGCATGTGACCGGATCGGAGAACCTGCGTCCCATCGCTCGCCGTGCGCTCCTGATGATCGGCCTGATCATGGTCGCTGCAATGTTCTGGGCTACTTCGGCGGTCCCCATGGGTATCACCGCCCTGGTTGTGGCCGTGGTCATGTACGCGGGGGGAGTGATGCGCCCGGATGGGGTCGCCCAGGCCTTTGCCAAGGATTCGGTGGTGTTCATCTTTGGGGTGTTGGTTCTTTCCCGGGTGATTATGAGCACGGGACTGGATAGGCGGATCGCCATGCTTTTGCTGATGCCGGTCCGCAACCTCCCGCAGCTGCTTTTCATTTTTCTGCCCCTTTTCGCCATGGCTTGTTCCTTCATCAGCGAGACGATTCTTATCGCGCTGATGATGCCCATCTTCGTAACGGTGTACCGGCAGGTGGCCGCCAAAGGCCCCGATCCCAGGTGTCTGCTTGTGATGTTCGCCCTGATGCTCTGCTATTCCTCCAACCTGGGTGGGCCGGGTTCTCCCGCCGCTGGTGGCCGCAATGCGGTCATGATCGGGATCCTGGCCGATTACGGGGAGGCTCCAACCTTCCTCCAATGGATGAAGTACGGGTTGCCTTTCGTCCCGGTGGCCGCGCTGACCATTGGGCTGTATTTCTATTTTGCCTTCCGCTGGAGAATAGGAAAGAGCGTCCTCAATGTTGCCGGTATTGCCCGCCAGGCCAGTGACCGCCTGGGGCCGATGAACAGGGATGAATACGTAACCGCCGGCGTATCCTTGTTGGTGATCGGGCTGTGGATGTTCGGCAACGGTCGACTGGGTATGGGGGGTCCGGTGTTGCTGGGGCTGGTTCTGCTGAACATTTTGGGAGTGATGAAGTGGAACGAGATCACGAAGATCCACTGGGATGTTGTGTTTCTCTATGCGGGGGCCAGCGCTTTGGGGAAGGGCTTGGCGGTAACCGGTGGCGCTTTGTACCTGGCCCGGGGATTTATCGAAGTACTTCCTGTTTCCCTGGTGGACGGATCGGCCTTCGGAGGTGCGCTTGGATCAATGGGTCTGCCGATGGCCGTCAGTTTAGTTACAGGGCTGGTGACCAATATCATGAGTGACGGGGCGACGGTTTCGGCGGTGGGGCCGATTGCCGTGCCCATGGCACAGAACGTGGGGATACACCCGTGGGCCCTCGGTTTTGCCGTGGCTTTCTCCTCCAGTTTTCCCCACATGCTCATCATCGGAACCCCGGCCAACGCGCTCGTATATATCCTGTGCAGGGATCCAAATACAGGTCGTCAGCTTGTAACCCAGGGCGATTTTCTGAAACACGGGCTGGTAGTGTTCTTACTCAGTTTCCTGGTGCTTTGGGGCTGGGCGTTCCTGGGGTACTGGCGTTGGCTTGGCTTCTGAATACAATGGTTAACCGGAGGTTTTTCCCATGACCGAGAAAATCAGATTGTTGATCGTCGATGACGAAAAGGAATTCCTTGAAGCTCTTGGTGAACGACTGGAAATGCGGGAATTCGAGGTTCACGAGGCAACGGGCGGGATCGATGCCTTGGCGGCCTGCAGCAGGGAAAATTTCGATATTGCACTCGTGGACCTGAAGATGCCCGGCATGGACGGCCAAGAGCTACTGATTCGATTAAAAGAAGAAGACCGATTTCTGGAGATCATCATCCTGACTGGGCACGGCTCGCTGGGTAGTGCGGTGGAATGCACCAAGCTTGGCGCCTTCAGCTACCTACCCAAGCCGTATGACCTGGAGGAACTGCTGAAGGTTCTTCAGGCTGCCTACACGGAGCGATTGAAGAAAAAATTCGCAGACCAGGAACTTCGTATCCAGGAGATCATGGATCTTGCCCAGGGAAGCAGTCCCTTGACGATTTTGCGTCGGATGAAAAAGCTGGATCAGGAGTAGTTTTTCCGTCCACGCAAGGATGAGGATTCTCGCTAAACATCTCCAAGTGAATAACTTTCTACAGTTTTTGGCCTATTTGCCGAAATAAGAAGGAATTGGGGGGATCTCTTTTCTGTGGAGTGTCGGTGAGCCATACCAAAGACGGCAGTAACAGGGCTATAGACACCTATTGGGGCCTAATTGAGGCTCTCAGGTCAGAGCACGATAACGTTACCCAACGTTACGACGAAATCATGGACGCCTTGCAGGATGCCGGCGGGGAACGCGATCTATACGAGAAAATCTTCACGGGTTCCCGGGATGCAATTTTCATAGTTGAGAGCAAAAGCGGCCGGATCGTACGGGCCAATGAGGCAGCAGGGGGGTTGGTAGGATGTGAAGTGGCCGACCTCGTGGGGCGACACCAATTCGACCTTTATCCCCACGAACTCCAGGATAAATTCAAAAATAAATTCCAGAAAATACGGCAGGAAGGCGGGGTTACCAATCTTGAGGGAGACTTGTTGCGTGACGATGGCAGCAGGTTGCCCGTAAGTATTTCCGCACATGTAATTAATGCCGGGAACCAGGAATACGTGGTGGGATTCATGCGGGATGTTTCAGAGTTTGTTGCAGGACAAAAGAAGCTCCGCAGCTTGAACGAGAACCTGGAAAAGAGGGTAACCGAGCGGACGAACGATCTGCGCTTCGCCAACCAGGAACTTGAAAAAACCATCAGTCAGGCCAACCGAAACGCTCTTGACGCAAATTCCGCGAATGAGGCGAAGAGTCACTTTGTCGCCAATATGAGCCACGAGATTCGAACGCCCTTGAACGCGGTAATTGGTATGACGGATCTGTTGCTGGACATGGGTCTGGGTGTGGAAGAAAGAGAGATGGCGGAGATAGTCGCCAAGAGTGCCCGTAGCTTGAACAGTCTGATCTCGGATATTCTTGATTTCTCCAAGATCGAAGCGGGAAAAATCGAGTTGGAGAACACGATTTTCCGACCCTCCGATCTTTTGGAGGAGTTGATGGAAACTTTCTCCTTCAAAGCCCGCGAAAAGAATTTGAAGCTGGAGCTGAACCTGGTGGATCTGCCTGAATTCCTGATCAGTGATCCTGGCCGTTTGCGGCAGATTCTGGTCAACCTGGTGGGCAACGCCATGAAGTTCACCGAGCAGGGAAGCATTGAGCTCGAAGCAAAAAAAGCCGAATCATTGGGCAATAACACAACCATCTTTTTCGCGGTGCGGGATACAGGGATTGGAATTCCCGCCTCCAAACTTCCGACACTGTTCAACGCCTTTACCCAGGCGGAGGTGTCCACAACGCGAAAATACGGCGGCTCGGGCCTGGGTTTGAATATTTCAACCCAACTGGTGGAGAAAATGGGTGGGCGTCTGCAGGTCAAAAGCGAACCAGGCCTGGGTTCGACCTTCCATTTCAGTGTGCAGTTCGAGACTCCGACCCGACATCAGATCGCCGAGATGGTAGCCCATGAAACAGGCTATGAAATCGCGGCCCGTGGCGCAGCCGACTATTTGGCGGGGCAAACCAAGGACCTGCGCATCCTGATGGTCGAGGACAATATCGTGAACCAAAAAGTCGGGCTGGGCATGTTGGCCAAGTTGGGTTTTCTGCCCCAGGTCGCCTGCAATGGGCAAGAGGCCCTGGAGATTCTGTCACGAATGCGCTTTGACCTCGTCTTCATGGATATCCAGATGCCGGTGCTGGACGGAATCGAGGCCGTGAAGGAGCTGCGGGCCGGGAATGCGGGTGATTTGAATCGGGATGTGCCCATCATAGCGATGACCGCTCATGCGACCAGCCAGGACAGGAAGAACTGTTTGGCGGTGGGTATGAATGATTACGTCGCCAAGCCCATCAGTTCCGACCAGATCTATGCCGCCATGATCAGGGTTATCCATCCGGATTCCACCGCGAACTCAATGGCTGAACCAGAGCCTTACCGACTTGATGATCTCGTCGGAAAGTTTGACGGAGATCTGGCCTTGGCCACGGAAATCCTTGATTTGTTCATGACTGACACCCGGACCCGTCTGGCTTCCCTGAAGAATGCAATTCAGGGTTACGATTTCGACAAGGCCCATGAAGAAGCCTACAACATCAGGTCCGCCGCTCAGAATATTTTCGCAGCCCAGGTGGACTCCCTGGGCATGGAGTTGATGCAGGCCACGCGAGACAAGCAACAGGAATTCGCCGCTTCCCTTGCGGAGGATATTGCAGGGGAATTGGATCGCATCGAATTGGTGATCGGGTCCTGACCCTTCCCTTCTTCTACTCCTCCAAAAGAATCACCCGGCCTGCGTTGGCCGACTGTACCGAGATCAAAAGCCTGCGAAAATCCGACCAGTCTTCAGGACCGATCCGACCAGCGGGCAGGTGCAGACTGTGATGGATTTCCAGTTCCTGATCAGTCAAATTGCCGACAAAGCGGTACGATGCCTGCCCGGCCTGGATTTCCCGGTTTTCAGGCCGGTAATCCAAAGCAAAGTTATCCGGCAGGGTAAAACGCAAGGTGATTTCCTCGTTCAACCGGCCTGGCAGGAACAGAGGCGTGACGCGCACCGGGTCCTGGGTACGGCAGGATCGGGACAGGGAGGCGATCGCACCGTGGGGTGGATGGGGCAGATCCAGGATCAACGAACCTTCCTGTGCCTTACCCAGACTTTCGTTCCGATCTTCGACCAAAGCTTCAACGCGTAAATGAACCGATCGGTGTTCAAGTTTCAGCACCTCGGTTTTTGTCACTTCGGCATCAGGCAGAACTCCACCCGCCAGGGTCTTGGCCAAGGCCTCGGCATCCATCTCCTTACCCCTGAGCAAACCGGTTGCCTGGAAGTCGATAACGGCCAGAAAACCATCTCCGTCATCGGGCCGCAGATCGACGGTCATGACACTGGAACCGGTAGCCGATTCGGTTGGCCACCTATACTCATTCACGCCCGTCATTTTGGGTCCGTGTACCCGCAACATGAGGCGGTCGGGATGCTTGCAGCTCCCGGGCCAGGCCTTGTCTCGGCTTGGAGAGAGCCACCAGTTCTCATCGTCCAGTCGGGTTTTGATGAGCACATCGTTGAAGATCCGGGCCGCGGGGACGTTCTTGGCCCAGGTCGCGTAACGGCTGACGAGGTAGAATTCCACATCCAGATCGGACGCCTCCAGCAAGGCAACAGCCAGGACAGCCTCTTCCCAGGGTGTGGCGCATCCGGCGGAAAATATTTCGGTAGCCGGGCGGGGAGCCTGTGACCAGGTGCCGGCGGGCAGGTGAACGGATCGGGTCTGGCTCCCGATCAAGGCGGCGATGCGTTGTACGGTGTCCAGCGGAGTAAGATCGTGATCTTCAATTTCGTCTACCTGGTTTAGCCAGGCAGTCATGGCTTCGTTCATCTGCAGGGCCTCGTCGCCGGCAGCGATCAGGCGTTCGGCCAGGTCATTCCACCCGCCCCGAATCCCGAAGGCGTAGACCAGGCTGGGAACGTAATCGCCGCGCCGGGCCTGGTTGTTTTCGTCGGCCAACCCGGGAATGTTGCGCACCGTCAGCGTAACGGTGCCTTCATCCTGCAGGCGGTCCTGGACTTCTGCCTCTCCATGGAGGATTTCCCAGACCAGTGGAAAGTTACCCTCTCGTTGCAAGGTGATTGTGCGCTCCAGCACAGGCCAGCGATCCTGCAGAAATTCCTGTCCCGAAGGCGGCAGCAGGGCGGGCGCCAGATCGCGTACCGTGTAGTCGAGTTCAAGCACGGAGCCGGGTTCGATGCCCACGTGACTGATGACCATTTCACGCAGACCCATGAAATTGGCGCAACGGCCCACGGCATCGGGGGTTACTTCGTTGAAACCGTTGGTGGGCGTTTCGACAATGGCTCCGGAAGCCTGGTATGTGCGGCAGACGGCGACATTCAGTTCCTGTCGACTGCTGTCCCAGCCCACCCGTGGGTCGGTGATCCGGCGCATGGCCCAGTTGGTCAGGATTTTGCGGATGACGTGTACGCGGCGGGTGTTGCGACCGGTTTCATCCACGCTGATCTCGATATTTTCGTAGAGGATGATTTGATCGGCCAGGGGATAGTCGTCGGCACCGGGCGCGGTGTCGATCAGGGCCTGGATGTCCGGCTCGGCGGCCATTACGGCAGAAGCTATCAGGAGGAAGGTCAACAGGGAAACGGTCGGCAGAAGTTCTTGAATACGGTTCATGAGCGATCCCCCTTTTTGCTGGCAACAAGCGGAGTCTCACCGATTTCATGGAAGGACGTGACGGCTGTCCGGAAGTCGGCCCATCGATCGACAGTGATGGTTCGATCGGAGGCGACCATCCGGCCATCCAGCACAAGTTTGCGGCCTTCGGCCTGCCAGGTGAAATCACAATACCCGGCCCCGTCGGGACAGCCGGACTTGATCTGGGCGACCGGCGCAACGGCGTTGAATCCCTTGGGAATCTCGATCGTCTCAGTCAACCGAACTGCGGAATTGGCCCAGATCAAGGCCGGTGTTTCCCGTTCCTCGGGCAAATGGCTGTTTGCCCAGCTGAACATGCCGGCAAAATTGGCCATCACCAGGCGGCTGCCCAGCGGTAACCAGGTCATTGTTTCCTTTCCTATGGTAGCGTAGCCGGTGACCTCGAATTCCACAGAAAGGGTCAGGGCTTTTTCCCAGTTCTCGGGATCGGCAAATTTGTATTCCAACAGTTCGGCGTTTGGAGCCAGCGCTGCCAGCCAGCGGCGCAGGTTCGGCTCTATCTGGTCACGAGGCGTGTTGCCGAAGGCCCGCCGCAACCGGGAATCACTGTTACCGCTGGGATCCAGACTCAGCTTCCCGCGTAGGGTTCCCTTGTCGTCGATCCTGGCCGAGATTTCCATTACCAGCCCGTTTTCCTCGGGCGTGTAGGTGCGGATGATGGATAAACCCTCACCCTCGGGAGAGCCCACGACATAGTTCTGCTCGCCCTCGGATCGCGACCAGTCGTAGCGGGAGAATGGCACCCAGGTAGGGTCGAGCATCTTGTAGCCGTCATCCTGTTTCAGGGCGACGACGCAGTGGTTGAACTGGTCAGCGGGAGTTTTCTCGACCCTGGCTCCGGCCATCGTCATAGCCGGATAGACGGTGTAGCCGGCCGCCCGCAACATGGTGATGCTCATGCCGGCGATGTCTTTGCATACTCCGGCTCGTTCGCGATAAACCATGTCGCCGGGATGCAGGGTGTAGCCCTCGCCTTTGCCCATGTTGAAGCCGCAATAGCGGATGTTTTGCGCTACCCAGTGGTTGATCGCCGAGATCTTGGCATCATCGGTTTTCAGACCTTGGGTGATTTCGGTCACCTTGGCGGAAATCTCGGGCGTGGTGTCGAATTGACTCTCGTTCACTTCATTGAACCAGCGCGATTTTTCGCCCCAGTCCATAACCGTTGCCATGACAACCTTGGGGGCGTAATCGCTCAGCCCGGAGCTGCGCCATTCCCGTTTGGCCGCAGGCACGTCCCGTCGGCTGAAAACGTAGGTGAAGGATTCGGTATCAAAAGTGTGTTCGGACACGACCTCCCCATTGTGTACCGAATACTGAACCGGCATAGCCCGCGGAGTACGCAGCGTGTAGGTTTTTTCCACAATGGGATCGGTTGCCTGAAAGAGGACCACGTCGTAGAAATGGCCGCGCATCGGAGGGATGAAAATGCTTTCGTCATCGGCCTGGCCGAAGGTGATACCCTCACCCTCGGTCAGATAGGCAATCTGAAATCCCTTCCGGTAGGTCTCTATTTCCACCGCATCGCCAGGATGCAGTCGGGGCAGATCCAGACCCAACATTCGGGCCCCCCAGTAGATCGCGTGGGCTGGAGCGATAACGTCGACCAGTCCGTTAAGGTCGATATTTTCAATGGTTCCATCGGCCCGGTGCACGATGATCCGGCGTACGGTTATCGACTGGGTTGCCGGATCGTAATTCAGGCGTTGGAAGGAGGCTCTTACGGCGCCCTGCTCGGTCAGGACCTTGACCAGTTGGTGGTTTTCCATGTGGGAAAGTCCGCTGGGCTCCACGTCGATGTTGGAGTGGTCGAAAACAACCAACACATCGGCATCCGGGTAATCATCCCCACTACCGGCGGCTTTCAGGGCGGCCGGGATATCCACAGGAGCAGCTGAGGCAGTCAGGGAAGACGTTCCGGCCAAAAGGCAAATCAAAACAAGGAATGACCAGCGAATGGAGAGCATCGAAACCTCCAGGGGACTATTCGGGGTTCGAACAATTAGTAATCCTATCAACAAGAGCATTCTAGCAGGTGGCGAGGCCCTGGGCAATGGGCCGAAGAGAAGAGGGTCATAAGCGGGGGTTTGGGGAAAGGGCAGAAGTCTCATGGCGCAAACCCCATGAAATAAAAAGGTTATAACATTTTGAAACATTTCGGCCACCGTTTGGACAGGTGGAATATCAAAATACAGACAAAATCAGTTGATTTTATGATAGGTAGGATTTAGGTTATTGAAAACGGCAATCAATCCTGATAGTTGAATAAAGGAGCTTCCAATGAACACCAAGTTTACGCTGACAACCATAATTCTCACCAGTGCCCTGCTACTTGGTTTTGGCTTAACAGCCCATGCCGAATGTTTTATCGGGGGGAATATTTCCGCTGAACCCAACACCGATCCGGCCTTCACGGATTGGAAGTACACTGCCACTATCACATGGGATACCGATTCACAATATGCCTTGAGCCACTTGGATTTGATTCTGGATTACAGCACCGGTACCTGTATGTGTGACGACCTGTCCGACGCCCTTTTCTTTGAGGGCCTCCCTGGTATTTCAGAAGGAGACCCAATGGGCTGCGAAGTGGAATACGAGACCACCTTGGAATGCGATGGGGACCCCAGTATTCCGGGTGTGGAGGGAATCCTATTTAAACTGGAACCCGTTAGCCTGGAATGCGAGCCTGGTGTAACCGGCACTTTGACCTTCACGTTCTATTCCGACTACAGCCCGGCTCCAATCGACGAGGAAATTCTTTTGCTGATCGATAAACATGGTCAACAGGCCTGCTCAGGCACTCTTTCGGGGATGTTCCCGGCTTTGAGCTGTGACCCGGTATCCAGCCAGTCGGTGAGTTGGGATGCCATGAAGGGTTTGTTCCGGTAGTTCACTTTTCCATCGATTTTCCATCGATAATTTTTCAGCGCCGCCACTTACGAGTGGCGGCGTCTTCACATTCCCTGCACTTCCTCTTGATCCTCCCTCCTTCAAGCAGGTACACTGCGGTCCCATCCCGACGTTTTTAACAAAGGATTCTGCCCGAATGCCTATTCAAATCTCCCGAGTTTCTTTTGAGGAGCATTTGTTACAACGCTTGGCGGTCGATCTGTTGTCAGGTTTGCGGACCGATGGGCCGGAAGCTATCGATGGAGATTTGAGTGGGGGGCTGGTCCTATTGCCCTCGGCGCGGGCCTGCAAGACGCTCGGGCGGATACTCCACCAGGAGAGCGGTCGAGATACCTTGTTGTTGCCGCGAATTTTGACGGATGAACAATGGGCTGTCGAAATTGCGTTGGGGCTGGGGAAATCAGCTCTCGAACTGCCGGATGACAGGGTGCGACCAATATTGCTTGCCACCGGCTTGGCCGACGGCGCAACCAACGGCCAAAACCAGGCTTCCTGGTTGGCTGGACGGCAGGAGAATGCGCCGGCCTTGGCCGAAGAATTTGTGGCTTTTTTTGACGAGGTGCGTAGGCATCGCTTGGATCAAACCCTCTTGGAACCGAAGTCCCTGGAATCGGTTCTGGCTCTGGCCGGGGCCCAGGAAGCCGAGATCATCGCCGCAGATTTGGGTAAGGCGCATCAGGTTTGGGAGCTGTATCGCCGCGTTGTGCCCGTTGACAGAACGGATTTTCTGGTCGATTTGTCCGATATTTTGGTTCGTAATCTGGCAGCAGGTGATTCACAGCCTGGACGGTCGTACGACCTGGTATTTGTGGCGGGGTTTGGGCGAGTTGATCCGGTACGTGCCGATCTGTTACGCGCCGCGCTGACTTGCGGGCGGGAAGGTCATTTGTATCTCCCGACTGGAGACTCATTTCTGTCCCGGCTATTTCTTGCTACCTGGGATTCATCCCCAACCGGGACGGTGGCGCCCGGCCATCCGTTGGCTCCTTCCCAAAGCCTTGAGGCCGTGTTCAGGGACGGAGACGAGGAGAGTGCCGTTGGAATTTCCACAGTCTCAAAAAACTCAACATCATCCAAAATAGTCCCCTCCCTGCTTGAACGATTAACCGGAGTTGGAGACGTAGCCGGTTTAACCTTTCCCAACGGCCCCCTGGAGCTGCTTCCCTGTGGGGACCCGGAGGCGGAAAGCCGTGTCGTCGCCGATAGGGTTGCATCGCTGTTGGAAGGTTTACCGGATTCGCCGGATTCCCAGAATGCCACGCCGCGAATTGCTGTGGCGGTGAACGATCCGAGCCTGGCGGCGCGGATCTTCACCCAGTTGACTGATGCCGGTATCGATCCCGATACAACTCACGGTCAACCGCTGTCGGTTCAGCCGGCCGGACTGTTGCTTCGTTTCATCCTGCGGGCTGCCTTGACCAATCTGAGGGCTGAACCTCTGCTTGAGGTGCTGACTCATCCCTATGTGAAACTGGACACCGTGGAAGCGGGACACGGTCACTGGACACTGCAGTTGGAGCAGATGTTCCGCCGGGATACCGGGCCCGAGGGAGGGCTGTCGGGATTGCATCGTCGGGCGCAGGATCGTGACCAGGCGGCGCTCAATCTGTTCGGGCGCAGGGGGCCAGGGTTGGTGAACTTTGTGACGACCGTGGCCGACGCCTTCGCCCCCCTTTTGGAATTCAAGGCGGGCAGGGATGGTTCCTGGCGGGATCTTTTGGAGGCCCTTGGCCGAACCTGGAATCATCTTTCCGCCGAACGGCTCCTGCTTCCGGGTAGCGAGCGCCACGATATCCAGGCCGCCGCCAAACTGGTTCAGGATTTACGACGGGAATCGGACCGGTTGCCCCGATCCAACCTGGCGGAATTCACTGCGGACCTTGGCCGACTGCTGACGAACGAAAATGTCCCTCCCCATCGGCCCCGTAATTTGCCCGTTCTTCTGACCGGTCTGGTCGAGGCCCGGCTCGAACGTTTTGATCATTTGATTTTGGCAGGGATGCGGGAAGGTTCCTTCCCTGCCAAGTCGCAGCAACCCTTGTTTCTGCCCGGCCGGGTTCGATATCGTCTGGGCCTACCCGTCAGGCAGGATTTTATTGGCCGGGATGCTGAGCTCTTCCTGCGCCTGCTGCATAATGCGGATCATGTGTTGATTACCTGGCCTGACGAGGACGCCAACCAACCGATTCTGCCTTCGCCCTTCGTTTCCCGTCTGATGTTGGGTTTGGGGAATCCCGGCGGCACGGCGGCCGGGAAGAGATTGTGGCGCAACAAGGAGATTCCCTGGAAACAGATCATTGCTGAAAACGAAGCCTTCTTCGACGAAAGTTCCGAACCTCCCGCCTATGAAGCAACCCGGCCCCTGCCTGACTTGAGCTGGTCGGCACTGCGGGTTTGGCGCGATTGTCCCTACCGGTTTTTGCTTGAGAGGGGTTTTGCAATGCGTAAACCGGAAGAAGTTCGAGCCGAATTCAGCCGCATGGAATATGGACGCCTCGTCCACGGAATAATGCAAAATTGGCTTGATCCGTCAGGACCCGGATACAAGGCCCTAATCGAAGACGATCGGGAGGGTGCGCGCCTCCTGTTGGGAAAAATCGCGGCAGAAGAATTTTTGCCGGGATCGGCGGAGCTGCCCGTCCGCAAGCTTTGGCTGGACAGTTTTTCCCGGTCGGTTCCATCACTCGTGGATTGGGAATTACTCCGCTTTCAACAGTGGAGACCGGTTGCTCTTGAAGCCCGGTTCCGTATGCCGTTGAGTGATTTCATGGAGTGGGCCGTAGGGTTGGCCCAGGAACTTGGCCATGAACCCGATCCCTCTACGCTGCCCGATTACGCAGCCGGTCTCCACCTTATCGGAACGATCGACCGCATCGACCGAGCGCTGGCCGGCGAGGGACCCCTGGCCGTAATCGATTACAAGACCGGACGCTTGCCTTCGGTGAACAAGGTCAAGAAGCTGGAGGATTTGCAGGTGTTGCTGTATGCGGCAGCCGTTGAGGCAGGGGCCCTGCAAGGAGCGGATGGCTGCCCGATCACCGGGCAGGTGAGCCAAGGCCTGTACTACTCACTAAGCCATGACAAGGTTGGCGCCCCGGGCAAGCCGCATCTCGATACGGGCGATGATGAAGGTCGACTTTTGTTGCTGGAGGGAGTCGCCGAATTGGTGCGTCTGGCGCTGGAGGCCTCCAATCCGGCAGGTCCCTTCCCGTTGATCCAGAGAGAACAGCAGGGTCTTGGCTCCGCCCAGTTGCCCTGTCGTTACTGCGACTTCCGGGGCTTGTGCCGTTTGGAAGAAAGGCCCTACCTGGAATCCAGTACCCGCAGCAAGTTGGATATGCTGGTCGGCACCAGGGAAGGATTCGCCTCATGAGCGGCTGGCTGGACAAAAATGCGGCGGACAAGGCTACCAAGGAGCAGCGGAAGGCCGCCAACCCAAAGTATTCGGTGGCACTACGGGCTTCGGCCGGGTCGGGAAAGACCAAGGTGTTGGTTGATCGCTTTCTGCGTCTTTGCATTGAGGGGGGGAGGCAGTCCGTGCACCCCCGCTCGATCCTGGCGGTGACCTTCACGCGCAAGGCGGCGGTGGAAATCCAAAAACGCATTCTTGAGCGGGCTACTGAAATGGCCCTGGCCCAGTCGGCGGAATTGGAAAAGGAGCTGACAAAACTTTTTTACGACCGCCAACCCTTACCCGGGGAGCTGTCCCGCGCGGCCGGACTTTATGAATTATTGCTCGAGGATATTTCCGGCCTGAACGTGGGCACGATCCATTCCTTCTGTCAGTTGATTCTGAACCGTTTCGCCCTGGATGCCGGTCTGGATCCCCGCTTCACGGTGCTGGAAAATAGACAGGAATTGCTGGACGAGGCACTGGATCAACTCGAACTGGAGATGGCCGACCAAGCGGAACTGTCGGCAACCGGGCAACTTGTGGGTGACAACCCCACCTCGATCCGCAAGGGAGTAAGCGGGCTCTTCAATGAACAGATGAGACTTCAACGATGGCTGGACGCGGTCGGAAGGAAAACGGATCCAAACGCGGACTCCATGGTCCGGCGGCCTCGTCTTGATCTGCTTCCCCACTTGTTGCGGGATCTGCGCGGCTTTCTCTTTCCCGATCTAGACCCGGACACCGAGCCGAAGATGGAGGAATTGATCCCCGCTCTACGGGAAACCCTGTCCAGTTTTGCGGCCAACGGCATTCAGGACATCACGCTCGGATTGGGAGCCGAAGGCGCCGGTTTGCTGGCCAAGGATTTGAAAAAACTCCACGAGCAGGCCGAGGATTTGCTGGCTGATGAGGCGGATCCAGGACCCAGCCGGAATATTGATCTGGCCACCGGAGCTCGCAGCCTGTTCCTGACCCAGGCGGGCCAAATGCGTTCATTCACCCGGATGCGCAAGGACCCTGGCTTGAAGGAGCTTTTCAACGAACTGGTCGCCGGCCAGGCCCTGCCCGTGTTGGACGTACTGCGCCGGATGAGCTACGTCGAACTTTACCAGAAGAACCAAGGCCTTTTGCGTTTGGGCCTGCGCGCGATGGACCTCTACGACAAACTGAAGCGCCGCGACCACGTGGTGGATTTCCAGGACCTGGAAGAACTGGCCCGCCGCCTGATGGACGACGAGGTCCGGGCCATGTCGTTGCTCTACCGTCTGGACGATTCCATCACCCACATCCTGCTGGACGAATTCCAGGATACGAACTTCAACCAATGGGAAATCCTCAAGCCGTTCGTGGAAGATTTCCTGGCCGGAGGTTCAGGCGAAGGTAAGCCCACCGTGTTCTTTGTCGGGGATGTGAAGCAGTCGATTTACGCCTTCCGCGGGGCTGAGCCCGATCTGTTCGCTTTCGTCGAGCGCAAGCTGGAAGAGTACGGCCAAAAGATTTTTAATCTGCCCACGAACTTCCGCAGCCTGGGGGCGGTGGTCAACAGTGTGGGTTGTTTGTTTGAGAATGATCCCCTCAGGGAGCATGTACCCGAGACTGAGAGAAAGCACCTGCGACAGCTGTGGGCCCGGCTCAAACCGTCAGGCGGGGTTTCAGTGCTGCCGCCGTTGGAGGGGGATGCCGCCCGGGTTGCCGCCCAGTTGGTTCGTCGCCTGGTGGAGGACGGGGAGACGACCTGGAAGGATTATGGTGACAATCCAGGCGAACGGCCCCTGGTTTGGGACGATTTCCTGGTGCTGTGTCGGCAGCGAACAGAGATCGGACTCTACGAAAAGGCCTTCCGGCAGGCAGGCATTCCGATTGCCCCTTCGGGTCGGGGCATGTTGGCGGCCAGCCGGGAGGTACAGGATATCCTGGCCCTGCTGCGCTGGCTTGTCTTTCCCTCGGATGACGTAGCCCTGGCTACTGTTCTGCGCTCCCCCCTGTTTCGCCTGGGAGAGGTGGAATTCCAGGAGGTGCTGGCCCGCCGTGGTCTGCGCAACTACGATGCGGAGGGAGCGTTGATGCCGCCAAAAGGGCTGTGGCGAACTCTGGCCCTGGATCCTGAACACTCCGTAACGGGGGAAGCGGTCCGCCTCCTGGCCGGTTGGCGCAAGCACCTGGGTTTCGGAAGTTGTCACGACCTGTTGCGTCGCATCTATCGTGAGGGACATGTCCTGGAGCGCTTCCAGGCTGCTTTGGGCGGCCAGGCTCGTTACAATCTATTGCGGTTATTCGATCTGAGCCTGGGCCCGGAGATGGCTACTATTCCCACGGTTCGACGCTTGGCGGAATTGATTGATCGGGCGGATCGGTTGGGCGGGAAGGACGAAGGAACGCTGCCCCGGAGTGGAGACGAAGGTCGCGTGCGATTTATGACCATTCATGGGGCCAAGGGGCTGGAGGCTCCTGTTGTGCTGCTCGTGGACGCGGACCGTCCGAGTGACAAGGAAGGCCTGCGGGTTCGCACTACTCCCGACGATCCCAACACTCCGGTATTGTTTGGGGTAAAAAAAGAATTCCGTCACCCATTCCGGTTGCCGGCGGGAATGGAATTGCCCTCAGACGGGTTGCAGACCGCTGCCCTGAAGGCTCGTGAACGTGGGCGTTTCGAGGAGACGAATCTGCTTTATGTGGCGTTGACCAGGGCTCGCGATCGTCTCTATATTCTAGGCGGAAACAAGGAAGGCAACAGGAGTTCGGGGACCGAATTCGACAGCCCGTTGAGGAAGCTACGCCGGGCTGCGGTTGCTGCCGCCGGTGAAAACGGCAATTGTTCCGATGTTGATTTGGAGGGACCGGACTGGCTGGTGGATGTTGTAGATTCGGAGACATCCGATTCCTTGGCGCATGTGACAAGTAAAGGTACGGTTCCAATCGAGGAATACGGATTCTGGAAACCCCCCGTGCTGCGTGCGCCCTTCGACGAGATTACGCCTTCAGGGGTGGACTTACCGGAAATGTCCGCCTCCAAAGGGGCCCGGATGCCAGGGCCGGATGTCCCCGCCACCTTACGGGGTGAAGAGATCCACGCTCTGCTCCAACTGGCGGCTGATCAGGGTAAAATGCCTCCGGGTATTGGTCCTTTCCATGCCGAAGCTGCCGCTGTGTTCGGTGATCAGGAACTGACCTGGATCTTCCGACCCGAGGGTGACGAGTCCCGAGGTTTGTGCGAGGTTCCAATGGCACATTGGCGGACAAAGGCCCCGGGTCGAATCCCAGAACGAGTGGTCGGTGTGATCGACCGCCTGGTCTTACGGCCGGGCCGAGCCGACATCATCGACTACAAAACCAACCGCACTGGTGGCGATCCCGGGCGTCTGGCGGAACTGGCCGGGCATTACCGTCCCCAGCTCGAACTTTATCGGGAAGTGATTGCGGCCTTGTATCCCGACCGGGAAATTTTCACTTGGTTGTTGTTCACCGATCCGGCGCTGGAAGCCGCAGCCAGGCTGGTCGAGTGCTGATGGATTCGCAGTGCTTTGAAAACCGGATATGAAGCAGGGAAAAGGTGTGAATATGAGGAAATTCCTACAGGGATTCAGGTTCGCCGGCCAAGGCATTGCCGCCGGCCTGCGTGGCCAGATAAACATCAAGGTGATGCTCTTTCTGGCGGCTGTCGCAGTCGTTTTGAGCCTGGTGTTGAAGATCAGCCTATTGGAATGGGCTCTTATCGTGGGGGTGATCGGTTTGGTTTTGTCCCTGGAGCTGCTGAATACCGCCGGGGAGAAGGTGGTCGATATTCTGAGCCCGCATCATGATCCGCGGTACGGCCAGGTGAAGGATATCCTGGCCGGCGCGGTGTTGATTGCGTCTCTGGCGGCGGCAGTTGTTGGAGCGCTGGTTTTCATCCCGAAATGGCTTTGAAAAAAACAGCTTACTTTTGTTCCTCCCCGTGGGGATGGTCCCAGCACTCCAGCCGTCGATGAGACTTATTTTTCCAGTTTCTCCTGAATCACCTTCAGTTCCTTCTTCAGGTTCTTCAGCTCCTTGCGCAACTCTTCAAGATCATTGCCATGTCTTTTGATTACGATGCGTCCTTCCTCATCGTCATCATGGTAGAGGAATACGTTGTGATCCTCTCCGTGTAAGTCTTTCTGGTGCTTGAAGTGGGAACCCATGTGCATCTTCATCCTGGGAGTTCGCAGGTTGTGGTGCTCGCCGTCCATGATTTTGATTTTTCTGATGAACTCTTGCCCTGAAGCCTCACCCAGCGTGACCTTGAATTCCTTCTTATCGCCCTTGCGGCGCACTTCGACCTTCATTTCCTGTTCAGCTTCAGTATCGGCCAGGGCCTTGTGTAATTCTCCGGTCGAAGAAATGTTCTGGCCATCCATCTTTACGATCACGTCGCCCGCTTTCATCCCGGCCTTACCGGCGGCGCCGTCTTTTACGATTTCAGTGACCAGGACACCTTCACCGTTCTCAACGTCGAAGTACTCCCCCATTTGCTCACTCAAATCGTCTATGTGGATGCCCATAACGCCGCGGTTGCCCTCAAAGATTTCAATATGGCAGTCCTCTTCTTCGATCCACTTTAAGGAATCCAATTTGCCGAGTTCCTTCAATTCTTTGAGTTTGAGGAGTTTCTTCAATTTGTCCCCGTTGTAGATAAATGTTTCATCATCCTGCTCACCCAACTCAACCTTGAGGGTTTTCTCCTTGCCGTCGCGGAGGATGACGACTTTCACATTTTCGCCGGAGCCGGCCTTGCGGACGGCTTTGGTCAAGACCTTGGAACTCTCGATTTCCTTGCCGTTGAATATCAGGATTACGTCGCCGTCTTCGAGTCCGGCCTTCTGCGCCGGGCTGTCCTCTACGATTTCGCTGATCAGGACTCCGGATTTATCGTCCAATTGCAGGGCTTTGACCATGCTCGGTTCGAGGTCCTGCAGATAGACGCCCAGGTAGCCGGGATCGTCACCCGCCAAGGCTAGGGAGGATGTGAACAGAATCATCAGGGAAAAAACGAACAGGGGTAGGCGTTTACCGGCGTTGATCGTTGACATGACTCAATCCTTTCGAGGCACTGACCGTTCAGGGGATACGGCTGCGAACCACGAAACAACCCCGATTCATGGTCCCGGTTCCCAAAATTCCCAACTCCAAATGGTGATTTCCACAAAAAACAACCAAAACAGAAAATTCTCGATAAGTATTCCAGTCAGCCTGTCGATAGTAACCATAGAATGATTGCCACCCTGACCAAGGGTTGCTACGAAAAAAAATAGGCCCGCATCACCGCGAGGAAAACCAAGCATGGCTCTCATCGATTGGACCGGCGAATTCAGTGTAGGAATCAAATCTCTGGATGAACAACATCAGAACCTTGTGGAAATAATAAACAAGTTTGATGAAGCCAGGAGGCGCGGCAAGGGATCGAAGGTCATGGGCCAGATTCTCAATGAAATCCTCGGGTATACACAAGAGCATTTTGCTTTCGAGGAGAAGCTTTTGGAGAAGACTGATTTTCCCGGGCGTAAACTCCACCAAAGTCAACATCGCCAGCTCCTGCAGAAAGTCGAGCGTCTGCAGCACGATTTTCTCAATGAAGATCGCCGCATTACTGCCGAGACGAGCGAACTATTCGATTACTGGCTGACTTCCCACATCCTTAAACACGACAAGGAATACTCCGAGCACTTGCAGAAATCGGCCGTCGAAGTCTAACGACTGCCGAGAGGACGGTGGATGCAAAGTCCGGAGGCACGTTCCGGGGTTGGATTAGCCGGATATTTGATGATAGAATCCCGAGCATCGCTCGTCTTCCGTAAAAAGCAGGCTGCTCTGAGGCTTGCCGCACAAGGGCTGGGCCAAGGTAATGGAATCGGATGAATTCTAACGAGTACAATTCCTGGTTTGTGGACAAGCGGGGTATCCGTTCCGTATGGCGGGCCACCGTAGTTCGTACACTGCTACCTGGATTGTTGACTCTCTTATTGTTTGTCGTGACTATTTTCAGTCTGGTCTTACCCACCATCAAGAACAACATGGTGAACAGCAAACGGGAGATGGCACGCGAGCTAACGGGCACTGTCTTGGCCCTTCTGGAAACCTACGCCGTCCAGGTCCCTGAGCAACTCTCCCTCGAGGAGGCCCAGAAACGGGCCAAATCCAGGCTCCGTGAACTTCGCTATGGTCCACAGGGCAAGGACTACTTCTGGATCAACGATATGCATCCGCGGATGATCATGCATCCGTACCGCACCGAGCTGGAAGGCTCGGACATCACCCATTTCCAGGACGTAGAGGGCAAGGAACTATTCTGGGAAATGGTGCGGGTCGTCGAAGCGGACGGAGAGGGTTTCGTCGAGTACATGTGGTGGTGGAAAGACGCCGATCGCATCGCGCCCAAGACCTCTTTCGTCAAGGGCTTCGGGCCTTGGGGATGGGTTGTGGGAACCGGAATCTACACCGATGACATCAAGGCGGAGATCGCTAGCTTTCGGCTGCGTTTGATCATTGCAAGTCTGGTGATTCTCGGAGTGATGGTCCTGTTGGTGGTATTCATGGTCTGGCAGGCGCGGCTTGTGGAAGAGAGGCGGGTCAAGGTCGAGACTTCGTTGTTGGCCAGCGAACAGAAATTCAAGGGACTTTTCCACGGTACATTTCAGTTCATGGGTTTGCTGGATCCCGACGGGGTGCTTCTGGAGATCAACGACACCGCCTTGGAATTAATCGGGACCACCGCCGACAAGGTTTGCGGTCTTTCTTTCTGGGAAACGGCTTGGTGGGAGCAGGACACGGTTGGACAGGAACGGTTGCAGGCCGGCTTGGCCGCCTGTCGATCGGAAGATGCAAGTCGATTCGAGATGGAAATCACCGGCACGGGGGCCCGGAAGATCTTGATGGATTTCTCGGCCAAGCCCATTCGGGACCCGGACGGGGACATGACGCACATCGTGGTCGAGGGTTGGGACGTCACAGAGAAGACGGTTCTCCAGGACCAGCTGCGACAATCCCAGAAGATGGAGGCCGTGGGCCAGTTGGCCGGAGGGGTGGCCCACGATTTCAATAATATTTTGATGGGAATCATGGGTCACGCGGAGCTCTTGCTGGAGGAAACTCCCCCCGAATCGTCACAGGCCGATGCCCTGCATTTGATCATCACCGCTTCTACCCGAGCCGGCAATCTGACCCGCCAGCTTCTTTCCTTTTCACGGAAGGGCAAGCTTCAGTCCGAACCCCAGGATATGCACTCGATAATAGAAGACGTGGTTGGGTTGTTGTCCCGCAGCATCGATCGCAGAATCACCATCATAAAGCGACTGGATGCGGAGCAACACATGGTGAGCGGTGATCCTTCCATGCTGCAGAACGCCCTTCTAAACCTTGGATTCAATGCACGCGACGCCATGGCCGGAGACAAGGTGGGTGGGAGTTCGGTTTGTCGGTTGAGTCTATCCAGCAGGAATGTTGAAGTTGGTCCCGGCTTCGACATTCAACCAAATATGCTGATGGGCAAGAGCCAAAAAATGAGCCGTCTCCAGGGTAATTGCCTGGAACTTTCCATCAGTGACACTGGCTGCGGCATGGCGCCGGAGGTTCAGAAGATGATCTTCGAACCCTTCTTTACCACCAAAGTTTCCGGCAAGGGCACGGGTCTTGGCTTGGCCTCCGTTGTCGGTTGCATCGAAAGCCACGGTGGAGCGATTTCCCTGGATAGCGAACCGGGCAAGGGTACGGTTTTTCGTGTTCTTCTGCCCTTGAGCGCCGATGAGGCGGCAGATCCGAAGCTTCAGCCAGAGGAAATCACTCACGGTAACGGTCACATTCTGCTAGTGGATGACGAGGAGATTTTGCGAAATTTCGCCACGACCGCCCTGGGTCGAATGGGGTACGAGGTCACAACCTGCTCCGATGGCCGGGAGGCGGTGGAGTACTTCAGGGATCACCATGCCGAAGTGGACCTGGTGATTCTGGATTTGATAATGCTTAGAATGGGCGGCGAGGAAGCTTTCCAACTGATGCGGGAGATCGACCCGCAGGTGAAAATTCTGATTTCTTCCGGCTTCAGCCGCGACAACATCGTCAGCGAACTGATTTCGAATGGAGCCATGGGTTTTTTGAGCAAGCCTTTCAAACTGAGTGAGCTTTCCAGGGAAGTTTCCATGGTTTTGGGTGCTCGCAAAGGCTCCGAACAGCCCTGATCCCCCTTCGATGTTTCAGGCCTCTCCCTTGCAAACCTCTTTCTGTCCCAATGATGGCAAAATCCGGAAAAATCCGGGGATCAATATCCCCCGGTTAACGGGGTGGTCGGAAACGGTCCGAACTCGTTGCTGCTTGGGGTTTTGCCGTATCGTTTAAGTAACGATGGGCCACTTCGGCGAATCACCGCCAATGGACCAACGATGTTTTTGATACCTGGAAAGGGTTTCAGTGATGGGTTTTTCACCACGGGCGATCACTTTTTTTGCTATGGGGCCGAGTTATTGTTTGATGTTGGGCTTGGCGCTGGGTTTGACGTTTGGCTTGGTGCCGAGCCTGACCCCCGTTGAAGCCCAGGCCAGGGATTGGCTGGTCCCCGAACAGGCACCCACCATCCAGGCCGCGGTCGATTCCTGCGTTTCCGGGGATGTGGTAGTGATCTCCCCCGGCTTGTACAACGATTGCACGAACTTGAGCGAGAATGTGTATCACATTGCGGTCCTCAAATCCGGCGTCAGTATGCGCGGGAGTACCGGGAACGCTTCTGATGTAATATTGGATGCCGAAGGAAACGGTCGTTGCCTGGAAATGCGCGGCTTGACGGGCCTGGTCGAAATCGAGGCGATGACCCTACGGGGTGGTCGGGCCGTCAACCCTTTCGGCAGCGGGGGCGGAGTTTTCGTCTACCAATCGGAGCCCACCTTTCGGCAATGTGTTTTCGACAGTAACCATGCCGACTATGCCGGCGGAGCAATCTGTGTGCTGTACGGCGGCTTGACTGTGGAAGACTGCGTGTTCATCGCCAACGAAACCGTAGTGATCGGTGGGGCGATTCGGACTTCAAATTCCCCGACGACGATTACGGGTACCACCATCTTCAGCTCAATCGGGGAGGCGATTCACTACACCGGCGATGACCTGACGCTGGACCGTTGCCTGATCACCGACGGGGACGAACAAGCGATCGTCCGCAACACGACCGGCGATCCTCTCCCCACATTGACCTGCACGAATCTTTTCGGCAATGACGAGGACTGGTCCTCTTTCATTTCCGAACAGGCGGACCAGGACGGCAATCTCTCGATTGACCCCCAGTATTGTAATCCGTTGTTCGGGGACTTGACCCTCTATGTGACTTCGCCGTGCGCCGAGGGCGGCAATCCGGAATGCGGTCTAATCGGAGCGTTGCCGGCAGCATGTGGTACGGGCGCTGAAGTCTATTTGATTCGAGCGGATGGAATGGGCGATTTTCCCACGATCCAGGATGGAATCAACGCCGCAGCCAATGGCGACACCCTTTCCCTGGCTGATGGGACCTTCACGGGCCCAGGCAACCGGAATCTGGATTATCTGGGCAAGTCCATAACGGTAATGGGGCGGAGCGGCGATCCCGACTTGGCTATTATAGACTGTCAGGGCAGCCTCGGAGACCCTCAGCGCGGCTTTCACTTCCAGGGTGAGGAGGCTTCCTTCTCGATTCTTCGGGACATTACGGTCACCAACGGTGATGTAGCCGGGGATGGCGGGGCAATTCTGTGTGAGTCTTCCCCAACCATCATCAACTGTGTTTTTCGCCAGAATCACGCCCAACGCGGGGCGGCGATTTTTTGTGACGGCGGATCGCCTACTGTTCGTGAATCCTTCTTTACCCAAAACGAGGGGCGCGGTCAAGCGGGCGGTATGGCCTTTTTCGCCTCCGAGGCAATTGTCCGCGATTGCACTTTCACTCTGAATTGGGGAGGGATGGGTTCGGCTCTTTTCCTGCCGGATTCCTCCAGTGTAACGGTTGAAGGCAGCACCCTGACAATGAACAACTGCTCCCTGGACAAGGGCATGATCGCGGTGGATGGAAATTCCCGGCTCAACCTGGACCGGACCATCATTTCCCACGGTAACCACCATGCTGTGCGCTGTTATGATCAAGGCCAGATCACCCTCGCGGACTGCAACGTGTTCGGCAACCTGGACAGCGATTATTCGGTGAGCATATACACCCAGAAAGGCAAGGACGGGAACATCAGCGCCGACCCGCGCTATTGCGATGCCGCCGGGGGAGATTTGGACATACGGGCGGATTCGCCCTGCACCGAAGTAAACGCCTGGAATGGTCAGTTGATCGGAGCCCACGACGTAGGCTGCGAAGCTCCAACCTGGTTCAGCGACATTTCCTCCGCGTTGCCGACCACTCCGGCCAACAGTGGGGGAGTCTCCTGGGCCGACATCGACGGTGACGGGCACCTGGATCTGTTTGTGGCAAATTTCATGACCGAAAACGAGGTGTATCTGGGCGATGGAGCGAGTGGCTTCACGGTCCTTGAAAGCGCACCCCTCGAATTATCCGGCGCGACAGTGACCGGATTGTGGGGCGACTGGAACAACGACGGCGATCTGGATTTGTACCAAGGCAACTCCGGAATACCCAATTTCCTGGTTTCCAACGAAGCTGGGCTTTACGAATTTCTGGTCATCGAGGGTATCGATCACTCCGGCCCGGCCGGTGGCTCGACCTGGCTGGACTTCGACGGTGACGGACACCTGGATCTCTTCATCGCCGCGACCGACAGTACCAGCACCCTGATGCATAACGACACCGAAGGCGGTTTCATCGCCGAGGAAAGTTTCGCGGAGATCACGACGGTCAACGTGCAGCAGGTTGCGGCCGCGGACTACGACAACGACGGTGACCTGGATTTCTACCTCGTCCAGGATGGCGAGGCCAATCTGATGATCGGCAACGAGGAGACCTTCAAGGACAAGACCTCCAGCCCCCTTGGCAATGAGGACTCAGGCCGCTCAGCGGCTTGGGGAGATTTCGACAACGATGAGAACCTGGACCTCTATCTGGTGAACGAGGACGGGCAGAACGCTCTGTTCAAGAACAAGGGGACCGGCAGTTTTACCGACGCCGGTGAAGGGGTCTTGAAGGATGCCGGCCCGGGCCGCAGCGGTATCTGGGGAGACTGGGACAACGACGGCGATCTGGATCTCTTTTTGACCAATTGCGGAATGGCTGATCGCCTGCTGCGCAACGAGGGTGACGGCCTTTTCGTCGACGTGGCCGACCCAAACTTCGCCGCCGCAGACAGCAGCACCGGCGCAGCCTGGGGCGACTTCGACGCTGACGGCGATCTGGACCTGTTGGTAGCCGATCAATCCGGCGCCACTCGGCTATACCGCAACGATCAATTGACCGGCCATCATTGGTTGGAAGTGGACCTGATCCATCCTGGTGGGGCCCCTATCTGCCATGGCGCCCGGGTACGGATCGTAAGCGGCGACCAGGTCCAGATTAGGGAAGTGTCCGCAGGGGGCGGGTGGCTGTCCTGGGACTCACCGACCGTACACTTCGGATTGGGAGAAACTACCGTAATCGACACCTTGGAGGTGACGTTGCCGGGGTGCATTTGGCCTATTCAGACCGACGTTGCCGTTGATCAGAAACTGGTTCTCATCGGGGATGAAGCCTCGCCGGTTATTGCCGAGGACCTGGATTTTCCCGGTTTTCCCACTGGTGTGTACTCTTGCTATCCCAACCCATTCAATCCAAAAATCAAGATTCGCTTCGCCTTGACCCAACCCTGTCAAGCGGCCCTGAAGATCTACAACGTGGCCGGCCGCCTGGTGCAGGTGCTCTTCGACGGGACGAGGCCGGCAGGGTTGCAGGAGGAAGTCTGGAGCGGTCGAGACCAGTCCGGCCGGACCGTGGCTTCAGGGGTATATTTCGTGCGACTGGAAGCGGTCGGGGAAACGGATGTAAGATCGGTGGTTTTATTGCGGTAGGGGGAAATCTTCAGACCCGACCGCAAGCTATTTTCGATAAACCACCCAATCGGGCAGCCACCCAAGCAGCCAGCCGATCAGAGCCCAGCGTCTTGTGATGTAGGCGTGCTTTCGACGCCGGCGAATTGCACAGTAGATCTGGCGGGCGGCCTTTTCAGGTGAGGCGACCCAGAAGATTCCATCGCCCTGCGCCATGGCCGTATCTACGAAACCCGGCTTGATGTCGGTAATGGCGATGGGTAATCCCGACCGTCTGGCATCGTGGCGCAGGCCCTGCAGATAATTGGACAGGAAGGCTTTCGAGGCGTTGTAGGCAGGATGGCCGCCACCGCCGCGAATCGCAGCCACGGACGAGATGCCGACCAGGTGTCCGTGTCCCTGCTGCTGAAAGTGTTCGAAAGCTACCGTGGCCAGGGCTGCAAAGCCGGTCACATTGACATCGATGGTGCGCTTCTCATTCTCCCACTCGATCTTCGGCCTGATGGACCCGCGACCGGCATTCAAAACAATCAGGTCCACACCGCCCATCTCCTTGATAAGCTCGACCAAGGTCTGTCTGGAAGAATCGGTATCGGCCACATCCATGGCCGTGATGTGGTGGCCTCCGCCACGGAAACCATCCATCAAGTGAGTGCGTCGGCCACTCAAGCCCAAGTGAAAATTCTTGGATGCCAACAGTTCGGCCAGCGCCAGTCCGATACCAGAAGTGGCTCCTATGATGATGGCTTTTTTACGGTTGTTCGGCATTAATCCTCGAGCGGTAGTTAAAAGGGCCAAATCAAGTCAAATCCAAACACAATCAACACAAAACCAAAAATTCCGTCCCACTACAAGGCCGATTCTCCAACTTGAAGTCAAACCCGTCTCGTGGTCAACGGGGGGAGCTCACACCTCCACCAGATCCGCCTCCGTTTGCCCGGACGTCACAGCCGAATCATTCTCCGAAACAAGATCGATAAAGGCTGAATAATCCGTTGCCCCGCGTGATTTAGGTGCATATTCAAAGATGCTCTGGCGCCAGCCGAAGGACTCGGACAGCTCCACATTCACCCTTATCGCCGAGCAAACCCGGTCGCAGAAGTGCTCGCGTAGCTGGATCAACATCTCACCCGATTGCTTGATCCGCAGGTCCAGGAAGGTTGGCAGAAAGTACTTCAAATGAAGCTTGGCATTGTGGCGGGAAACCCGTTCAACGTGGCGGACAAAATCCAGCACTCCGGCCAGGGCGGCCGGGGAAAGAGCCACCGGCGCCACTATCTCATCCGCGCAGCCCAGCACGTTGACCGCTATGGCGTCCACACCCGGAGCCGCATCAAGTACCACGACGTCGTATCGATCACTCACCGGGTCCAACGCTTCGGCCAAGGCCAGGTGTCCGTCGGTCTCCCGCCTGGCAATGGCCAACGCGGCCCTGGACAGGTGGTGGTTACTGGCGACGAGGTCCAGGTTTTCACGGGCTCTGGTCACCGCGTGCAAAATGCTTGCCTCGCCCAACAACACTTCCGTCAGGGTGAGATCCGCCTGCACGCCCAAAGCCTTGGCGCACTGTCCCTGGGTATCGGTGTCCACGAGTAGTACGCGTTGGCCTCTCAGGGCCAGTCCGTGCGAGAGATTTACCGCGGTGGTGGTTTTACCCACTCCGCCCTTGGTCATGGCTACGGCAATGATCCGCATGTCGGCTCCTCGATTGGAGATGATTGAATACGGATCTCCGCCCAGCCCGCAGAGAAATTTGCAAGCAGATCCAGCGATTTCCCCTCCTTGCTTGGAACGATCATGCCAGAGTCCTGTATTTTGGTTAATTTGCTGTGGAACAAAAAGATATGCAGATAGGGTAAGCTGGTTTCCCGTTTTCCCGTTGCACTTGGCACGGGGGACGGACGAAAAACTGGGCCTTCTCTCTAAAAACAATGAGGGTACCTGGTCTGAAAACTGCGAGTGTCCCGGTGGCTTGCCTATAATCCCATAACCGAGCGACACCTGCGAACCCTGTTCGGAGAGGGCGATGGTTCGGTCGGGGTGATTAAAAGTTCAGACAACCGAAGCATCCTTTTTTCATCGATTATGGTGAATCAAATGTAATTCTACCGAGCTGCCTTGCAGGATGTTATCCTTTGCGGCACAAAAATATTCCCCCGGTAACGAGGAGAGGCAATGACGCCGCCAAATACGAACACCAACAATTCAAGCATCCAGCCAGAACGGCCTGCCCAAGCCGAAGGCAATTTCTACAATTCGGTCGGCAATAAAATCGGCCCCGGTATGAACCCCCGAGTTCAGAGGCTGCGCAAATTGAGCGTCGAGGCGGAACACACCCTTTCCATTGAAAGGGCTCTGATCGAAACCCGTTTTTATCAGGAAAACAATGGGAAATACCCTGTTCCTGTCATGCGCGCCCTCAACTACCTGGAAATCTGCAAACAAAAAACTCTTTACCTTGGGGATGACGAACTCATCGTCGGTGAACGCGGACCTGTTCCCAAATCGGTACCCACTTTTCCTGAATTGACCTGCCACTCGGTGGAAGATTTTCACGTTCTCAATACTCGCGAAAAGCAACCATATTTCATCAGTGAAGCGGATATTCAAATCTATGAGCGGGAAGTGATTCCCTACTGGCAAGGCCGAACCCAGAGGGAGCGCATTTTCAGCCATGTACCCCAGGAGTGGAAGGCTGCTTATGAAGCCGGTTTGTTCACGGAATTCATGGAACAGCGTGCACCGGGACACACCTGCCTCGATGGGAAAATCTATCAAAAAGGATTGTTGGATTTTAAAAAGGATATTGCCGACCATCTCAACCAACTCGATTACCTCAACGATGCCGAAGCCACTGATAAGGCCGAACAGCTGAAGGCCATGGATATTTCCTGCGACGCGGCCATTGTTTTCTCCCAACGTCACGCCGATTTCGCGGATGAGAAGGCCCACCAGGAAACTGACCCCCAACGCAAAGAAGAGTTGTTGCGCATTGCCGAAGTGTGTCGTTGGGTTCCCGCAAATGCCCCCCGAACTTTGTGGGAAGCCATTCAAATGTACTGGTTTGTGCATTTGGGCACCATCACGGAACTCAACGGTTGGGATGCCATGAATCCGGGTCATTTTGACCAACACCTGACACCATTTTACGAGAGAGAAATTGCCGCCGGCACCTTGACTCGAGATCAGGCCAAAGAGCTGATCAGTTGCTTCTGGATCAAAGTCAACAATCATCCAGCACCTCCTAAAGTTGGCATCACGGCACTGGAGAGCGGCACTTACAATGACTTCACCAACATCAACATCGGTGGGGTCAAAACCGATGGCTCCGACGGGGTCAGCGAAGTCTCGTACATCATGTTGGAAATTGTTGAAGAATTGCATGTTCTGCAACCGGGCAACTCGGTTCACATCAGTTCCAGAACACCCAATCGGTTTCTCGACACAGCCTGTCGGGTGATTCGTCAGGGGCATGGTTATCCCTCTGTTTTTAACCCGGATATTTACATCCAGGAAATGCTGCGTTCAGGCAAGTCACTCGAAGATGCCCGTGAAGGCGGTTGCAGCGGATGCATTGAAGTGGGCGCCTTTGGTAAAGAGGCTTATTTGCTGACCGGTTATCTCAATGTTCCAAAGATTTTCGAAGTGACTCTCAACAATGGCGTTGATCCGGTGACTGGCAACATCGTCGGAATTCAAACTGGTGACCCGCTTGAATTCGAGACTTTCGAAGAAGTGTATGAGGCTTTCCACAAACAGTTGAATTTCATCATTGATTTAAAAATCACGGTCAGCAATTACATCGATCGAATGTTTGCCAAATATGCCCCCGCCCCATTTTTGTCAGTGGTCATCGATGACTGCATTGCCCGGGGTAAGGATTATTACAACAGCGGGCCACGTTACAACACCAACTACATCCAATGCTGTGGTTTGGGCACAGTTACCGATAGTCTTTCCACCATAAAAAAGCATGTTTTTGAAAAAGAAACCTTCTCCATGGATAAACTCCTGAACATGGTGGCCAACAACTTCAAGGATGATGAATTTCTTCGCCAGACCATCCTCAACAAAACGCCGTTTTTTGGCAATGATGACGATTTTGCTGATGATATCTCCAAACAAATTTACGACGACTTGCTGGCTGCCATTGATGGTCGTCCCAACATAAAAGAGAATGGCAAGTATCATCTGAATATGCTTTCAACCACCTGCCATATATATTTTGGCAAAGTCATGGGAGCCACTCCCAATGGTCGGCTTGCCGGCAAATCCATATCTGATGGAACGTCTCCTTCGCATGGGTGCGATATCAATGGGCCAGGAGCGGTTATCAAATCCCTGACCAAGATTGACCATGTGAAATCGGGGGGAACCTTGCTCAACCAACGCTTCCTGCCCAGCCTGGTTAAAAAAGATGAAGACATCAACAAATTGGGCAAGTTGATCCGTAGTTATTTTGCCTTGGGTGGTCATCACATTCAATTCAACATTGTTGACACCGCAACCCTTTTGGCCGCGCAGAAATGCCCTGAAGATTACAAGGATCTGCTGGTTCGCATGGCCGGATACAGTGATTATTTCAACGACATGAATGCCGATCTGCAGCAGGAAGTGATCGACCGAACTGAAAACGATTCCTTTTAACTGAAGTAGTTGCTTTGTTGGGGGAATTTTGCGCCAATGGATAAAACACCGCTGATATTCGACATCAAACGTTATGCCATCAATGATGGTCCAGGCATTCGCACAACCATTTTCTTCAAGGGTTGCCCTCTGCAGTGTCCTTGGTGCCACAACCCCGAAAGTTTCTCATCAAAAACGGAAAAAATGTATTCTTCAGCCAAGTGCATTGGCTGCCAGGAATGTATCAAATGGTGCCCCAACAAGGTCTGCGAGCTCACATCCGATGGTATTGTTACTAATCCAGATCTTTGCCTTCTATGCGGAGTATGCGCCGATGTTTGCCCCACCCAGGCTACGGAAATGTCTGGTCGGGTGATGTTTGTGGATGAGGTGATGGCAGTCATAAAGAAAGAGATAACCTTTTTTGATCAGTCCGGAGGTGGGGTTTCCTTTTCAGGCGGCGAACCACTGTTGTTTCCTCAGTTTCTACTGGAATTGTTGAATCAATGTGGGCAAAACCAAATTCACCGCATCGTTGATACCACGGGATATTGCCCTGAAGAAACTTTGCTCGAAGTGGCTGGGCACACTGAACATTTCCTTTACGATTTGAAAATGATGGACTCTGCGAAACACAAAAAGTTCACTGGTGTGGGCAATGAATTGATTTTGAATAATCTGCAAACTCTCGCCAAGACCGGCCGGATCATCGACATTAGAATCCCCCTGATTCACGGGGTCAACGACGATTTGCCAAACATCGAAGAATCTGCGGCCTTCATCGCAAAATTGGCGGGTCCACCCAATCGAGTCGATATTTTGCCTTACCACAATATTACCAGTAACAAATATTCCAAGCTGGGGCGAATTTTCCACCCAGGCCAGATGGCAGAACCGACCCAACAACGCCAGGAAGAAGCAGTGGCAATCATCAACAAATATGGTTTGGATGCACGGATCAATTAGGGAATTCTGAAAGGCTGCTGCAATGTTTGATTCAAAGATTTATTCAGATAGGCGACAAAAACTCCTGGCAGAATTTTCGGGAGGATTGCTACTTTTTCCAGGCAACAACGAAAGCTCAATGAACTATGCCGACAATACTTATCCTTTTCGACAGGACAGTACTTTTCTCTATTACTTTGGACTCAATTTTCCCGAACTCACGGGAGTTGTGGATGTCGATGAAGGCAAATGTTTCATTTTTGGTGATGATCTGACCATTGACGACATCGTTTGGATGGGCGCTCAACCAACAATTGCCCAACGCGCACAAAAAGCAGGTATTACCCATACGGCTCCTTTGGCTGATTTGCACAAATATTTTGCCAAGGCAGTGACCCAAAAGAGGTCAATCCATTATTTGCCGCCCTATCGGGCTGATACAAAAATTCAGCTTCATGGATTGTTGGCCAAGGGTTTGGACGCTATCACCAATTCCGCATCCACAGAACTGATCAAGGCCGTCGTGCGCCAGAGAAACATCAAAGCTTCCGAAGAAATTCTGGAAATTGAAAAGGCCGCAAATATTACTGTTGATATGCATCTTAAGGCCATGAGAATGGTGCGTCCCGGCATCACCGAAGCAGAGGTGGCCGCCGCGGTTCATGAACAGGCCCTGGCTGCCAATGGTGATATTTCATTTCCCATCATCGCCACCACACAAGGGGCGACGCTTCACAACCACTATCACGGCAATACGCTTAAAAGTGGCGAGTTGTTTTTACTGGATGCCGGGTGTGAAACACCTCTTGGGTATGCAGCCGATATGTCCAGCACCATCCCTGTGGACAAAACTTTTACGGATCGTCAAAAGGACATTTATAACATCACGCTCAACGCTCATAATGCGGCTGTTGAGGCCTTGAAACCCGGCGTGGCTTTCAAGGAAATACACCTTCTGGCTGCCAAAACAATTGCCACCGGCCTGGAGGAAATGGGCCTTATGAAAGGCAATATTGACGATGCTGTTGCCGCCGGAGCCCACGCACTTTTCTTCCCCTGTGGACTTGGCCATTTGATGGGGCTTGATGTTCATGATATGGAAAATCTTGGCGAAGAATATGTTGGTTACCATAACGAAAAGAAGAGCACACAATTTGGATTGAAATCGCTTCGTTTGGGGCGGATTCTTGAACCGGGATTTGTATTGACCATTGAACCGGGGATTTATTTTATCCCCGAACTTATCGATATGTGGCGAGCAGAAGGACGGTTCACCGATTTCGTAAATTACGAAAGGGTTCTTGAATACCGTGATTTTGGTGGCATCAGAAATGAAGAGGACTTTCTGATCACAGAAGAGGGCTCTCGGTTGTTGGGTAAGCCTTTGCCCAAATCTATTGCCGAAGTGGAATCCATCAAAAAAGAACAAAAAACAAAAGTTCTCCTCCGCCTGGACCACAACACACCTGCAAAAGTACCACCATCCTAAATTCGGTAGGCATCAACTGGAAAGCGTCGTTGTGGTGCCGACTGGCCGTAAAACTGATGTTCAGAAAACGGGTTGGCCATAGTGTTAAACGGGCCCTTGGCTTGCTTCATGGATTTGCAGCAGCTTTTAAAGTGAGTGTTGGTGAGTTCACATCGGGACAAGTGGTCCAAAGGCAAGCCCTCGAAGTGCCGGCCAGGGCGAAAGGGCCCGGTGTTCACCGACAATGCCATGACTTCCATCCTGGAAGCTACCGAGTCATCTCCATTCACCGTCAAGGACGTAGCAAAGGCATCAATTTCGGCTATCGAACATCTCGGCAATGAATTCATTTTGCGGGTTATGTGACTTAGTCAAAAGTCAGGCCGCCAAGCCTCTCTGGGCTTGGCGGCCGGATAGATTCAAATCATAAAAGAGCCGCGACCTACTTCAACAACAACATCTTCTTCTGCTGCACCATGTCTCCCGCTTCCAGACGGTAGAAATAGGTGCCGCTGGCCACCGAACGGCCGCCGGCGTCCTTGCCGTCCCATACGGCCTGGTGCGGACCGGCGGCGATCGTCCCTTCGATCAACGTGCTGACCAGCTGGCCGCGCAGGTTGAATATCTTCAGGCTGGCTGAACTCGCTCTGGGCAGGGAGAAGTTGATCGTCGTGATCGGGTTGAACGGGTTGGGATGGTTCTGTGCCAGGGCGAAGCGGCTGGTCGGAACATCATTATCGACCGCCGTTGCACTATTTTCCTGAATACTCAGATTGTCCACGGCCCAGCCCCAGCCGGTCACACCCCCGTCGGCGTACAGGCGGAAGCGCAAAAGCACCACATCCTGCCACTGAAAAGTGTCCAACAGATCGAAGACGCGGTGACGGTACAAACTATCGTTCCCGGAACCGCTGGAGTTATAAGTGCTCAACCAGGAAGGATCTGAACTTGAGTCGTAGCCGGGGCCCAGAGGTACCCAGGTTGAACCATCGATGCTGCCTTCCACTATGACGTAATCCCAGAATGATCCATCGCCATAGACGGTACCCGTCTCGCCGGGTTCGACCAGCACGACTTCATCGAATTCCACCAGGGCGTTTGCTTGAGCCACCTTGATGGGCTGGGCCAGGGTTGCGATCAGGGTGGATCCGTTCAAGTACCAGTGCGGCGAATGAAGGGCGTCACCGGCAAAGCCGGTTGCTCCCGAAACCACGAAGGAACCACTACCCAGACCAAGAAAATCGTCGCCCGAGGTTTCGAAATCGTTCAGGTAGATGATTACGGGATCGGGTAGAGATAGGGCGTCTATGGATTTGGACTCTGAATCGTAGCCGCTGCCACCGATGAAGCTACGCACGAAAATCGTCTTGGTGCCGCTGGTTAAGACGGGAATGGACAAATCGATCAGTTCCTTGGCCGCGTTGGCGGGCAGGACCTGATGGATCGATCCGTTGAGCCAGACCTGGGTCGAATCGGCGGCCGAACGCAGGTTGAGATCCACCGCCAGTTCGCCGGAGGGCGGTTGAAAGAGGTTTTCGATCAGGGGATTGAACGTGCTGCCCACGATAAGCGCGGGAATCTCCACACTCCAGATACCCCGCCCGTGCGTGGCCAAAACCACTTGATCCTCTACGATACGCATCTGCCAGATGCCTACCGCAGGGAGGCCGTTGCCGGCCATCGCCCAGGTGACGCCGTTGTCCAGCGACTCGTAAAGTCCAATTTCGGTGCCGACCCAGATCTTGTTGGGATCGTTGGGGAAGACTGCCAGGTCGTAAACGGCCACATCCGGGAAACCATTGGTGCTGACCGAGCCGGTACCGAAGCCGCTGATGTCCGTCCAGGTTGCTCCCATGTTCTCTGTGCGCAGAATCTTCGGCCGTTCTGCGAACGAGAAGAGTACGTACGCTGTATTGGGTTGGGTAGGATGGGTGGCCAGGCCGGAGATACCGCCCATCACCGCATCGGTGAAGTTGGTCGTCGGACTGAATGAAGCACCCTTGTTGGCCGAGACGTTGATCCTGCCGGTGTCGTCCATGCGTGCTCCGGCCCAGACGATGTCCGCGTCGGCCTGTGATACCCGCACGTCGGTGAAGGAGCTGATCGCCGCCCAGTCGGGCGCGGAGATCGAAGCCAGGGCCCAGGAGGCGCCGAAGTCGGAAGAGTGCCATACTCCGCTCGAGCCGACGGCATACACATCGTCAGGCGATTCGTGGGAGGAGGCGATCTTGGTGATGAAAGGAGCGGAGCCGCTACCGTAATCGATCGGCCCGATGGCGCTGCTCCAGGACATGCCCCCGTCCAGCGAGCGCTGGATGCCGTTGAACTGGTAGCCTCCCATGATCTTCAGCGGGTCATTGAAATGCCAGTGGGTTTCGTAGCCGTCGCCGCCTATGTCGAAGGTCCAGAAGTCGAGAGCCGTCGAGTTGTCGGGCGAGTGCCAGGTGCCGTTGTCCTGCATGCCCCCGATGTACGCGCTGCGGCCGGGAGCCTTGTCCACGCCATAAAACTGGGTGGTGATCATGCCGTCTTTCGGGGCGGTCCAGTTGAACTCCGAGTTGCCGGAGACCCCTACGCCGCCGTCGTTGGAATTCAACAGACGCCACTGTCCGCCGCCGTCGTACAGGACCACCAGAAAGTGCGCATCAACGTGCACGTTACCCTGGTTCAGCGAAGTCGTGGTGCGCCGGTTGCCGCTCAGCAGGTCGATCCGCCACAGCCTGATCCCGCCCACGAAAACCACGTCTACATCGGTGGGATGAGCCACAACCGTGTTGTCGTACCAACCCTGGGCGCCCAGCCAGTTGGGCTCGGTTGAAGTCTCGGTGGTTTCGTTCCAGGTCAAGCCGCCGTCGGTGGAGACCCACAGTTCCGAATGGCTGGAGCCCTCGGCGGAAGCATAAACGTAGTCGGTGTTGGCGGGCGAGATGGCCAGCTCGAAGCGGCCGTAGAAATCGGTTATGCCCGAGTTGCTCAGCGTCCAGCTATCGCCTGCGTCGGTGGATATCAGGATGCCCTTCTCGTCGATCGCGGCATACTGCTTGTTGAAATCGAAGGGATCGGCAATGACCTGCTGCACCTTCTTGACCCGGTCGTAGGTGCCCAGGTCACTCTCGGTGTATACCGTGGTCCAGCTCAGACCGCCGTCGATTGACTTGAAAATATGCGAGGCCGGAGCAATCGACTCCTTGTAGCGACCGGTGGTGGCACAGCAAACCACGATATCCGGATCGCTCGGATCGACGACGATGCGCGCGATGTTGTTGAAGTCCACGTTGTTCATCGTCGAGGCCAAGTGCGTCCAGGTCACACCGCGGTCGGTAGACTTCAGGATGCCGTTGCCGTTGATCGTGTCCACGTTGTAAAAGCTCTCGCCGGTGCCGGCGTAGATCACGTCGGGATTCGAGGCGGCCATGGCCAGGGACTGCACCGCCAGCACTGGGAAATCGGAGGTCAGGTCGAACCACGTGGCGCCGGCGTCGGTTGTTTTCCACACCCCGCCGCCCATGCTGCCGAAGTACCAGGTGTCGTTGGTCGGATCATCCGGATCGACCAGGATTCCCCGGGCCCGCCCGGCCACATTCCCCGGACCCCTGTTGATCCAGGGCAAAGGAGTTCCAGCCGCCGACTTGTTGGCCAGGGCCTTGGTGCGTTCCATAATTCGATAGCTGGGTTCGTATTCCGGAAAATCGCGATCCGCTGGTACTGTGCGTTCGTACAGGATGCGCGCGAACTCGTCGGGGTTTTCGGCATGTGGCCGTCCATCCCTATCGGCCCGGATACGGTTGATCTTATGACTGTACTTGAAATGCTCGGCCGAGCCGGGCAATGCGTGCTGTTGCAGATTCTGCAGGCGGGCGATTTCCTGATCCCAGACCGAGACATCGCCCTGGGCCGAATCCAGCTTGTCCGAATCATTGAAGGAGGACCAGCCATACGTGAAAATTACGGCGAGCGCTACGACGGCAAATAGCACAGGAAGGCGACGCAGAAAATTCATTTTGTCTCCAGGGAAAAGTGACGGGGCGTTTGCTGATTACATTATACCAAAAAAACGGCTATAAAGGTATAGTCAACTTGATTTGTCTTGAAATTTGAGAGATTTCCCTGTTCGCAGGGTTGAACTACTTCTTGATGGACTCATCCACCGGCCTGGAAAAAATTGAATCGTCGATGTCCTGATTCAAGGCGACCTTTGTGAACTTGATCAGGCTCATCACCTGGCCACCCATACGCGATTCGACAGCGTAGGGCATTTTCATTCCTCCTATTTCCTGATAATCGCTCATATAGGTTTGGGTCACCATTTCACTGTCATTGATAATCATACGGGTTTCCTGCATAAGAACCAGGTAATGCTCTTTGTCGAAATAATAATCCACGACAAAGCCGTTTTCGGTATCCAGGCTGATCCGGTAGGCGGGTGTCCCTTCGACATCCTCTTCGCCCACGTATTTCACTGAATAACCCTTCTTTTTGTAATCGACCAAGGGACCCTCCATGTCCGCCTGCAAGGCAAAGCTCTTGGCCTCCATTTCTTCCATGGTCTGGGCCTCGGTCACGCCGGCCATGGGGTTGATGGACCAGCCTTTACCATCGGCAAAGCATTGAATCATGCTCATACCCATGAGGGAGGCTTCGATCTTCATTTTGCCGGGCTTCTTCTGGGTCATGGTGAAGGGAAACTCCATACCCTGGGCAAAAATATTTCCTTCGATAAACATCGTTTGGATCGACTTGATGGTCTTGAGTCCGCCCGTGGCCTCTATGTTCTTGGCGATCAGTTCATCGGCGTCCATGGCCAAAACAGTCTGGGGAGAAATCGGAACCAAAAGGCAAAGAGCGAAGGCGCTCAGCAAAAAGGCGGATACAGCAGAATTTTTCACAATATTTTCCTCCTGAGGGAATGGCATGGTGGAATTTCTCGCCCACAGCATGGGGCAGCATCAATCCTCAGGCAAGAAGATTCATTACTTCACGCTTTCCACACTGGACCTGGAAGACAACAACCATTAGAATACTCGCCGAAACCGATTGTCCGAGCATCGGGCGGTTTGCTGCCGAGCGTAGCGAGGTCCGTATCCCCCACCACTGCCAAGAGAGGTACTTCATATGGAGCACGATTCCAAGCAGACCATAGTCGGCCTGCCTGAAAACGCGCGGCGCCCGCTGGCCGAGGGCGAACGTTACGTCCCGGTCGTACCGGGCGACGGTGTAGCCGAGGTGACGAAACGCTCAGTGAGCCTTGGCTTGATCTTCTGTGCCATCTTCGCCATGTCGGCGGCCTATGTTGCGTTGAAGCTGGGCCAGGGCATCGAGGCGGCCATCCCCATCGCCATTTTGGGCATCGGCTACTCGCAGATCAACAAGCGCAAGAGTACGCTGCTGGAGAACGTCATCGTTCAGTCGGTAGGCGCGAACTCCTCGCACGTCGTCTCGGGTGCGGTGTTCACGATACCGGCCCTGTACATGCTGGCGGCCGACCCCACGAGCGGCGTGACCCAGCCTTCGGTGTGGCAGGTAATCATTGTTTCGTTCCTGGGCGGTTGTCTGGGCGTCCTCTTCCTGATTCCCCTGCGTCACCACTTCATGGTCGAGATGCACGGCAAGTTTCCCTGGCCCGAGGGTACGGCGACCACCGAGATCGTACTATCCGGTGAACGCGTCGGTGGACAGGCCAAAATCCTGGCCCTGGCTGCCGGACTGGGCGCCGCTTACGACGGCATCGTTCTGACCCTGCACGCAATGGGTGAGCAGATCAACTTCAAGGTCCTGTGGATCGGCCAGTTCATGGAAGGTCATTTCATGAAGTTGGCCCTGCTGAACAACGCGGCCATCGTGGGCGTGGGCTACATCATCGGTATGAAGTACGCGGCGATCATCTGCGCCGGTTCGTTCATGAGTTCCTGGCTGCTGGTACCGGCGTTCCATGCCATCGGGCAACACGTGCCCGAAGTACTGCCCCCGGGAAATATTCCCATCGGTGATATGAGTATCAACGAGGTCTTCAAGTTCTACGTCCGGATCATCGGCGTGGGCGGCATCGCGGGTGCCGGCATGTTGGGCATCCTGCAATCAGTTCCTTCGATGGTGCGCTCGATCGCCGCCAACCTGAAGGGCATGAAGAGCCAGGATACCCGCGTTCGAACCGAGGTGCCCCGAACCGACCGTTCGCTGCCCTCCTCGGTCACCTACATCGGCCTGGCGATCTTCGCCGCTGGGGCCATTGCGTTCTTCACCTTCGGTCTGGGCATCGAACAAGCATTCGGATACGCCTTGGCCGGTACGGTGCTGGTCATCGTGATCGCCTTCCTGTTCGCTCCCGTCTCGGCCCGCGCGATTGCCATCGTGGGCACCAACCCGGTATCGGGCATGACGATGCTGACACTGATCATCACCGGCCTGGTGATGAAGAAAATGGGTCTGACCGGCGGTCCCGGCATGTTCGTCACCATGATGGTTGGCGGTGTCGTTTGTACGGCGCTGGCGGCCTCCGGCGCCCTGGCCAGCGACTTGAAGGTGGGTCATTGGCTCGGCGCCACGCCTTCGAAGCAGCTCGCGCTGAAGTTCGTCGGCACGCTGGTCGCTTCCATCTTCTGCGGCCTGGCCATGTGGTTGCTTTCCCAGACTCCCGGCGGCTTCGGCAGCGCCTCAATTCCCGCACCGCAGGCATCGGCCATGAAGGAAATCCTGGTCGGCATCTTCGGTACGACCGAACAACCGCTGCAGTGGTACCTGTTCGCGCTCGGCGTGATCTTCGCTGTTGTTTTGCGGATCATCGGCGTACCGGCCCTGGCTTTCGCCTTGGGTATGTACTTGCCGATGGAGATCAATGCACCCGTACTGCTGGGCGGAATCCTGGCTTATTTCGTCAAGCGAGGCGGTTCTGACATCTTGAGCGAAGCGCGATACCAGCGCGGGATTCTCATCGCTTCGGGCCTGATCGCCGGTGGCGCCTTGATGGGCGTTATCAACGCGGCCCTGGGTGTAGGCTTCGGCATGGATACGATGTCCAAGTTGCACATCCTGTCGGATCACAACTTCGAGGGCATGGTCGGCGAGGGATTGGCAGTGGCATTCCTCTTGGGATTGTGTCTGCTGGTTGTCGGCTGGTCCCGGAGTGCAAAGGAATAGCTTTTTCGATTTTTTGGTTGCCTTGTTATACCGGTCCCCGCGTTTGTGGGGACCGGTTTTTCTGAACCCCGGACAGAATTTTCCGGTTTATGCAGCTTCGGTCAATGGGACTCTTATGCCTTCGAAACTACAGGGCGGGAATCAAATTCAGCCAGAGATGGATAATAGCAGGGGCTACGATATTTCCGCTTTTGCGCATGGCATAGCCCAACAACAGGCTCAACGGCAGCAACCGTAACGTTTCCAGTAGCACTTCGAGAATCGACAAGTTTTCCCCCAATAGCAATATTGGGACGTGGAATAAGCTCATTGTAGCCGAGGCAAGCAGCCACCCACGCCACCAACCCAGAGCAGCCACCCAGCGGACCTGGACATAACCCCGAAACAACGTCTCTTCGGCCAGGCCCACGATCAGAAACTGCAATATTGCAAAAATGCCGCTTGCGGTGAGGAGGAACCGTAGGTCTGGACTCTTATCCGCACAAATGAGGAATACCGCCCCGACAAGCGTTCCTAAAATGAGTGATGGAAGGAGATGGGTACGCCGGTATTGGAGCTCGCGCCAGCCAAGCCCATCGATTTTCAACCCAACAAACATTGCCATTAACAGGATGACCCAACCGAAGGTCTGGCCGACAACATCAGCCAGACCGAAATCCAGTTGTACCGAATCGCTGTGGCCTCCACGGAAAACAACCAAGAGCACAATTGACAGGGCGAACGTGACCACAAGCACGCGGAAGGCCGTTTTTGATTGGCGTTTGCTTTCTTCAGGCAATGGATAGCGCGGTCCTCCCGCCCACCTGCCAGGCCAACTCCAAATTAGAGCTCCGCTCAGGATGCAGGGTAATAGGGTTGAATACAGGAAGTTGCCTGCCATGTGCTTCGGACCTCCGAGGGAATATTTGAGGGGACTCCGGGTTTTTCAGATCCGGGAGTTTCTTGGCCAACCTGAGTATCAACCAATATTACATTGATTGAAAGATGGCTTTCCCGCG
>JAHOYV010000057.1 GCA_019038745.1 Gemmatimonadales bacterium | reverse complement strand
TGCGCTTCGCGATCCGTGAGGGTGGCCGTACCGTCGGCGCCGGCGTGGTAGCGAAGATTCACGAGTAGTTGGTGAAATAGGTTGGATCACCCCGGAAGGGGTCTTGCGAAAGGTGAGCAGGCGCTCGGATTGGAGATTCATCCAAAATCCGGGTGACGCTGGAGTAGCCATCGCGAAGGAGAGATTGTGGCTCGACAGAAAATCAAGATCAGGTTGAGGGCTTACGAGCCCGCAGTGTTGGACCGGTCAGCGGAAGTCATCGTCCAGACGGCTTTGAAGACCGGAGCCCTGGTCAGGGGTCCGATTCCCCTGCCCACGAAGAAGTCAATCTATACGGTTCTGCGCTCCCCGCACGTCGACAAGAAGTCGCGGGAGCAATTCGAAACGAGGATCCACAAGCGGTTGATCGAGATCGAGAACTCGACCCCGCAGACGACGGAATTCCTCAAAAAGCTGACCCTCCCGGCCAGCGTGGACGTCGAGATCAAGGTCTGATTCCACAGCGTGGAGCGGTAGTAAGGGAGCAATAAAGATGATCGGACTGATCGGCAAAAAACTCGGAATGACCAGGACCTTCCAGGAGGATGGACGCAGTATCCCTGTGACCGTTATCCAGGCGGGACCCTGCGTGGTCACACAGGTCAAGACCGAGGAAACGGATGGCTACAACGCCGTCCAATTAGGGTTCGGTGCCAAGAAGGCCAAGAATACCCCTATGCCCATGCAAGGTCATTTCCGCAAGGCGGAGACTGATTCCCTGCGTACCCTGGTTGAATACCGGATGGATGGAAAAACCGAGTTGAAGCTGGGTGATTCCGTCGATCTATCCCAACTGAGTGAAGCTGAGTTGGTCGACGTGACCGGTACCACCAAGGGGCGAGGTTTCTCCGGGACCATCAAGCGGCACGGGCAACACCGTGGCCCCGATGGTCACGGTTCGAAGAACGTGCGGGCCATGGGTTCCATCGGTATGCATACTTTCCCCGGCCGCGTGGTTCCGGGCAAGGCGATGCCGGGCCAGTATGGCAACAAGCGGGAAACCAAGAAGAATTTGACCGTGGTCTCAGTGGACACCGAGAAGAACCTGATCCTGGTCAAGGGCAGTGTGCCCGGACACAAGAATGGGATCGTTTTTATTCGGCCGAGCCGGTAGATGATACGCTGAGCCGCCACGGGCGGTTCAGGGCCGGAACCAGACGCATAATGATCTGATCCGGACAGGGTCCGGCAGGACCGGAAAGCGACGAGGTTAGGATAATGGCAAAGGCAAATCTTTTTAGTGAATCTGGAACGGCCAAGGGGACGGTGGATCTACCCGCCGAGCTCTTTGAGCAGCCGATTCACAAGCAGGCCCTCTATGAGGCCGTGCGTAACTATCTGGCCAACCAGCGCCAGGGTACGCACGATACCAAGACCAGGGCACAGGTGAAATGCTCGACCGCCAAGTTGTTCCGGCAAAAGGGCACGGGACGCGCGCGGGCCGGTGCCGGCAGCAGCCCCACGAGGATCGGCGGCGGAGTGGCTTTCGGGCCGCATCCCCGGGACTACTCATACAAGCTGCCCCAGAAAATCAAGCGTTTGGCCCTGAAGAGCGCCTTGAGTGATCGGGCAGAAAATGAGCGGGTCACCATTCTTGAAGATTTCGAGATGGAAGCCCCCAAGACCCAGACGATGGCCAAGCTTCTTGATGCCCTGAAAATGGAGGGGCGGCATACTTTGCTGGTCCTGCCTCCCGAAGGAAGCACCATTTATAAGGCCGCCCGAAATCTTAAAGGCGTGCGGGTGCTTCGTTCCAGTGAACTGAATGCCTACACGATCCTTTGGGCCGATAATCTTGTTTTCACCGAAAAGGCCCTCAGTGGAGCCGTGGAGGTCTTCTGCTCATGAAAGACCTGAGCAAAGTCATCAAGCGCCCCATGATCACCGAAGAAGGTGGGACCATGCGCGAGGAGCACAACCAATACCTCTTCGAGGTGGCTCCCGAGGCGAATAAGCACGAGATCCGACAGGCCGTTGAGCACTTCTTCGGAGTCAAGGTTACGCAGGTGCGGACCATGAATTACCGGGGCAAGATCAAGCGCATGGGCCGTTTTTCGGGCAAGCGCGCGGATTGGAAGAAGGCCGTGGTGACACTGGCCGAGGGTGAGACGATCGATCTGTTCAATATCGTCTAGATTTGGAATTGGATTACGGTCTAGTTCGAAATCGGTTCGCCCCTTAAGTATACCAGACGCCCAGGTCGCGATTCCTAATAGAAGCGGCGGCCGAGCAGGGGAGTTGGCAGAATGGCAATCAGAAAATTAAAGCCCGTAACCCCGACCCAAAGGTTTCGGACTGTAGCGGATTTCAGCGAAGTTACCCGCAGTACGCCTGAGAAGTCGTTGCTGGAACCGCTGACCAAGAGTGGTGGCCGGAACAACCGGGGACGCATTACGGTGCGCCACCGCGGCGGTGGCCACAAGCGGCGCTACCGCAAGATCGACTTCAAGCGAGCCAAGCACGATGTGCCCGCCAAGGTGATCAGTGTCGAGTACGATCCGAACCGGAGTGCCCGGATCTGCTTGTTGCAGTACATCGACGGGGAAAAGCGCTACATCATCTGGCCCAAAGGGGCCAAGGTGGGGGACGAAATTCTGTCCGGGGCCAAGGTGCCGTTCAATCCCGGCAATGCCTTGCCCTTGGAAAATATCCCCTTGGGTACCCTGGTGCATAACATCGAGCTGTCGATCGGCAAGGGTGGCCAGATGGCCCGCTCCGCCGGATCATTCGCCCAGGTCATGGCCAAGGAAGGCAATTATGTCACCTTGCGTCTGCCCAGTGGCGAGGTTCGTATGGTGCATTGCAGGTGTTACGCCACCATCGGTGAGGTCGGGAACTCGGAGCACGAGAACATCGTCAGCGGTAAGGCCGGGCGTTCGCGCTGGCTGGGCCGTCGTCCCAAGGTGCGTGGCGTTGCCATGAACCCTGTGGATCATCCGCACGGTGGCGGCGAAGGTCGCACAAGTGGTGGCCGGCACCCCGTCAGCCCCTGGGGCATGCCGACCAAGGGTTACAAGACGCGCAAGAAGCAACCGTCGGATGCTTTCATCGTGCGTCGTCGCAAGACAAAGAAGAAGTAGTTACTGGTCTGAAATCGACGCGGAAAGCCGGGTCGACTTGTTACGGAGGAAGTTGCAGACATGGCTAGATCAATCAAGAAGGGACCCTTCGTCGAGGAATCCCTCCTGGCCAAGGTCGATGGTATGAACACGAAGAACGAGAAGCGGGTTCTGAAGACCTGGTCTCGTCGCTCCACGATCGTTCCCGAGTTCCTCGGTCATACGATTGCTGTTCACAACGGTCGGCAGTTTGTGCCCGTGTACATCCAGGAAAACATGGTTGGCCACAAACTCGGCGAGTTCGCGCCTACGCGGACCTACCGGGGCCACACCAGCAAGAAGTCGTAACCGGAGGTTGTATAGATGGAGGCACGTGCCGTCTCCCGTTTTATCCGGATTTCGCCGCGCAAGGCCAGGTTGGTCGCCAACCTGATCCGGGGGAAAAACATCGAAGAGGCCCTGGCCATTTTGGCCGTGACGCCCAAGAAGGCATCCCCGATTTTGCGCAAAGCTGTTCTGTCGGCTACTGCCAACGTCAGGGACAGGGATGATGCTGACCGGAGAAAGCCAGATTCGGAGATCTTCATTACGGAGATTCGAATCGATGAAGGACCTACTCTGAAGCGGATTCGTCCCCGGGCCCAAGGCAGGGCATTCCGCATCAACAAGCGGACGAGCCACATCAACGTGACTGTCGGGACCCAGGTCTAGGGAACCGACGGAATGAATGACTGATTGGATCGACTGATTTGATCCAACCCCGGGCCGGGTCTCCATCGCCGGAGCCACAGCCCTAAGAGTAGTCGCCTCGCCGAGTGTGTGAGGCAAAGGAAGGAAGACCATGGGTCAGAAGACACATCCGATCGGATTCCGGCTTGGAATCGTGAAGGACTGGAACTCTACCTGGTTCACCGAGAAGCATTTTGCCGACTGGTTGAACGAGGACCTGCTTCTGCGGAAGTACGTCATGGCGCGCGTGGGCAGTGCCGGGGTGGAGTCGGTCAAGATCAAGCGGTTCCGTGAGAAGGTGACCATCATCGTGGCCACCAGCCGGCCCGGTGTGGTGATCGGCAAGAAGGGTGCGAAAGCCGACCAGCTGCGTGCCGAGTTGCAGAAAATGATCGGCAAGAACGTCAAGCTGGATGTGGAAGAGGTCAAGAAGCCCGAGTTGAGCGCTCCTTTGGTCGCCGACCATATTGCAGTGCAACTGGAGGGCCGGGTCGCTTTCCGGCGGGCCATGAAGAAGGCCATCGCCACGGCCATGCGCATGGGAGCCAAGGGCATCAAGATCCGCTGCGGTGGACGCCTGGGCGGCGCCGAGATGGCCAGGGTGGAGACTTATCACGATGGCAGCGTTCCTTTGCACACCCTGCGTGCGGACATCGATTATGGGGTGGCGACAGCCAGGACCCAATACGGAGCCATCGGGGTCAAGGTATGGATTTGCAAGGGTGAGATATTCCCCAGCGAGTTCAAAAAGCAGTTGCGGAAACAGGTCGTGGAGCAGAGGGCCTGATCGGAATCCTGGGGGATTTTCCCCGGAGAACCGCGAAACAGTTTGCGATAGATGACTTGGGACAGGCGCACAGCGCCGACCCAAACGAAGAGGACGACCAATCATGTTGATGCCGAAGCGCACCAAGTTCAGAAAAACGTTCAAGGGCAAACGCCGTGGGATCGCCCGGCGTGGTGGAACCATCGCCTTTGGTGATTATGGTCTTCAGGCTCAGGACTGCGGCTGGCTTTCCAGTCGGGTGATAGAGGCAACCCGTGTGGCCATTACCCGCCACATGAAACGTGTTGGCCAGGTCTGGATCCGGGTTTTCCCGGACAAGCCGATCACCATGAAGCCTGCCGAGACCCGGATGGGTAAAGGTAAGGGAGCCCCCGAGTATTGGGTGGCAGTGATCAAGCCGGGCCGGATTCTGTTCGAGATTAACGGGGTTAGCCCGGAAGTGGCCAAGCAGGCGCTTAAGCTGGGGGCCGCAAAGCTGCCTTTCAAGACGCGCATAATCAGCCGTCTGGGAGATTAGTCATGAAGAAAGCTCACGAATTGCGTGATCTGCCCGTCGAAGAGCTGGAAAGCCTTGCGCGGGAAAAGTCCGAAGAGCTGATGAACATGAAGATCCAGCTCCAGATGCGTCAACTGGATAACCCTCTGGTGGTGCGCGAAGCGCGGCGCGAAGTCGCGGTTATCAAGACGGTAATCACTGAGAAGAAGGCCGCCCTTTAGGTTGGTCAGTGGCTCGGCGGCGAGTGGCGCCGTAGCCAAGGAGAAGGAATGATGGGTAACACAGAACGTAACATGAGGGCAGTCCGGATCGGTGAAGTGGTTTCCGACAAGATGGACCAGACCGTGGTCATCAAGGTCAGCCGACGATTCCCTCATCCCTTGTACAAGCGGATCATCACCCGGACCGCAAAGCTCGTCGCGCATGACAGCGAGAACGAGTGCAAGGTCGGGGATGTTGTGAAGGTCATGGCCACCCGTCCCCTTTCCAAGACCAAGCGGTGGCGGGTTGCGGAGATTCTGGAACGGGCCAAGTAAGCCCGGAGGAATGGTGAAATGATTCAGGTATCGACAAGAGTAATAATCGCGGACAACTCCGGCGCCAAGGTGGCCGAATGCATCCGTGTCCTGGGTGGAACGCGTCGGCGTTACGCCAGGGTGGGCGACATTATTGTCGCTTCCGTAAAATCGGCGATTCCCAACGGCAATGTGAAGAAGGGCCAAGTCATCAAGTGCGTGATCGTTCGTGCCAAGAAAGAAATTGGCCGGAGAGACGGGTCGCACATCCGATTCGGTGACAACGCCGCTGTAATTCTTCAGGAGGATAGCCAGGAGCCGGTGGGCACCCGCATCTTCGGTCCGGTTGCCAGGGAATTGCGCGAGAAGAAGTTCATGAAGATCGTCTCGCTTGCGCCGGAGGTCCTGTAATGAGAATCAAAAAGGGCGATCTGGTGCGGGTCACCGCGGGCAATGGTCGGGGTAAGGAAGGTAAGATCCTCAAGGTCTTTCCCGACGCAAACCGGATCATTGTGGAGAAGGTCAACCTGATAAAGCGTCACACGCGGGCCAGCAAGGATGTTCCCCAGGGCGGGATCATCGAGAAGGAAGGTCCGATCAACGCTTCGAACGTAATGCTGGTCTGCCCCAATACCGGGAAGCCGACCCGTATCGGTAAGGATTTACTGTCCGACGGCAGCCGCGCTCGCGTAAGCAAGAAGAGCGGCGAAATGCTGAACGACTAGCGGGCAGTAGGAGGAGTCGAAATGGCTGCCGAGAAACCTCGCATGAGGCAATTGTATGAGAAGGATGTTACCGGGGCGTTGCAGGAGAAGTTCCAATTCTCCAGTTTCATGCAAATCCCCAGGCCGACGAAAGTCGTGATCAACATGGGTCTTGGGAAAGCTCCCACGAACCCCAAACTTCTGGAAAACGCCGTGGTTGAACTGGAGACCATCACTGGTCAAAAGGCAGTCAAGACGAAGGCCAGAAAATCCATCTCGAACTTCAAACTTCGAGAAGGTATGGACATCGGAGCAAGGGTTACGCTTCGTGAGGACCGGATGTGGGAATTCCTGGATCGGTTCATCAACATCGCCTTGCCCCGGATCAGGGATTTCCGTGGAGTTTCGACCCGTCTGAGCGGTCGGGGTGATTTTACCCTTGGCCTGAAAGACCAATTGATCTTTCCCGAGATCGAGTACGACAAGGTCGATGAGCATCGGGGAATGAACGTAACGATCGTAACTACGGCTAGGAATGACGAAGAGGGACGTGAACTGTTGCGTCTGTTGGGTATGCCGTTCCGGCGTTGACAAGGAGTAAGTAGTGGCCAGGAAGTCTTTGATCGCCAAGGCCCAGAGAAAGCCCAAGTTCAAGGTCAGGGCTTATAATCGGTGCCGCCGTTGCGGCCGGCCCAGGGGCTATATCCGGAGATTCGGCATTTGCCGTATCTGTTTCCGAGAACTTGCGCTGAACGGCGACATCCCAGGTGTCACCAAGGCCAGCTGGTAGAGTGAACCAGGAGCTAGAGCAATGAGCATGACCGATCCCATTGCGGATATGCTGACGCGGATCCGGAACGCCATTCAGGCGGGCCATCGGAGAGTGTCTGTTCCCGCATCCAATTTGAAGCGGGATGTAGCCACGCTGCTTGTGGAGCAGGGTTATATCCAGAAGTTCGAAGAAGTCGACGAGAATACCCAGGGTAGCCTGCGGATTTTCCTCAAATACTACACAAAGGACGGCAAGCCGACCGGAGTGATTGAGGGAATCAAGCGAGTCAGTCGCCCCGGGCGTCGGATTTTCGCCGGCAAGGACAATATCCCAAAGGTTTGCGGAGGATACGGGATTTCGATCCTGTCCACCAACCAGGGGATTCTGACGGGGCACCAGTGCCGGATGCGTGGCATCGGCGGCGAAGTGCTCTGTGAAGTCTGGTAGAAATTGCTGGCCGGTTAGGCCGATATAGTCCGACAAATGAGTTCGGAATTCGCGGAGGAGACAGTAATGTCGCGCATTGGAAAAACCCCTATCCCCCTGCCTTCGGGTGTTACCGTCAAAATTGACGGTGATGTTTCCGTGGTAAAAGGGCCAAAGGGTGAACATCGCCAGCATATTCCCGAGGGACTTCTATTCGAAGAGAAGGACGGGATTCTGGCTATCACGCCCCCCAACGACAGCAAGTCCATGAGAGCCCAGCATGGCCTTGTGAGGGCCCTGATAGCCAATCAGGTCCTGGGTGTGACTGAGGGCTTCAGCAAGAAATTGGAAATCGTGGGTGTAGGGTATCGGGCCGAGGTAAAAGGCAAGATACTGGATCTGCAACTGCAGTTCAGCCACCCAGTGGAATATCCCATCCCTGCTGACGTGTCCATCAAGTGCCCGGATAAAACCGCTATTGTGGTTTCGGGCGTCGACAAGCAGCGGGTTGGACAGGTGGCCGCCGAGATCCGTTCGTACCGGAAACCGGAGCCATACAAGGGCAAGGGGATCAGGTACGAAGGCGAGTACATCGTCAGGAAGGCCGGCAAGGCCGCCGGCAAATAAGCTCTACGGTTGGAAGGTGACTTGAAATGAGCAAGGTGAACAAGCAGAGGCGCAAGGCCAAAACCCGGCGGAAGATCGGTATCCGCAAAAAGCTGAGCGGTACTGCCGATCGGCCTCGGGTTTCGGTAACCAGAAGCCACAAGAATATCTACGCCCAGGTGATCAACGACGACGAGGGCAAGACCCTTCTGGCCACCAACGGCAAGAAGGCTGCCAGTGTCGAAATTCCCGAGGGCGTAACCGGCAAGTGTGCAGTGGCCTACACAGTTGGCCGCAGTATTGCCGACTTGGCCAAGGAAAGCGGGATATCCACTCTGGTCTTTGACCGGAACGGCTATCTCTACCACGGGCGTATTGCCGCCCTGGCCCGCGGGCTCAGGGACGGCGGAATCGAAGTCTAGGGTTTGTGGGTCCAATGGGCCGACGAGCAAGACAGGAGCAAGATTCAGATGGCGGATTTTTCCAACAATCAAAGGCCTGGCGGACCTGGTGGACGTGGACCTGGTGGCCCTGGTGGACGTGGACCCGGTGGACCCGGTGGACGAGGACCCGGAGGCCCTGGCGGGCGTGGACCCGGAGGACCTGGCGGGCGTGGGCCCGGAGGACCCGGTGGACGTGGTCGGGGGCCGGGCGGCCGTGACAATAGGGATCAAGGCGATGGTCTGCACGAAAACGTGATCAACATCAATCGCGTGGCCAAGGTGGTCAAAGGCGGCCGGCGTTTCAGTTTCAGCGCCATCGTTACCGTCGGTGACGGCAAGGGCAAGGTCGGCGTGGCCATGGGCAAGGCGAACGAGATCGCAGATGCCATCCGTAAGGGTAGCGAAGCGGCCCGGGCGGCCCAGTTGTCCGTTCCCATGCTTGGCGACACGATCCCCTTCCAGGTGATTGGCCGTTTCGGGGCCAGCCGGGTTCTTTTGAAGCCCGCTTCCCCTGGTACTGGTGTTATCGCCGCGGGTGGTGTTCGCGCCATCCTGGAGGCAGCCGGAGTCAAGAATATCCTAACCAAGCAGTTGGGCTCCCGAAATCCCAATAACGTGGTCAAGGCCACTATTGAGGGAATCAAGCAATTGCGCTCGATCGAGGAAATTGCGGCCAAGCGCGGAATTTCGGTTCCGGAAGTCCTGGGTCTGGAGAAGAGGGCCCCGGTTACCGAGGCTCCGGCAGAAGAGTCGGTAGCTCAGGAAGCTTCCGCTACGGAAGAGCCAGTTGCTGAACCAGCCGCCGAGAAGGAGTCGCAGGACAATGAGTGATTCCCAGTTGAAAATTACCCAGGTGCGCAGCTTGATCGGGAGACCCCAGAAGCAGCGGCGCATCATTGAGGCCCTTGGCCTGCGGAAGAACCAAACTGCGGTGTTCCACAACGATACTCCCGCGATTCGCGGGATGGTGTTCAAGGTTCGCCATCTCGTCAACGTGGAAGAGGTGAAGTAGTCATGCTCAAGTTGAACAATATCGGTGCGCCCAAGGGTGCGAACCGGGACAAGAAGCGTCGTGGCCGAGGCCCGGGCTCCGGCACCGGTAAGACCGGTGGCAGAGGTCACAAGGGTCAGAACTCTCGTTCCGGCGGCGGCGTTCCTCCCTGGTTCGAAGGTGGACAAATGCCCCTGAACCGCCGTTTGCCCAAGCGTGGATTCACCAACATTTTCAAGAAGGTTTTCCAGTTGGTTAACCTGGACGAGTTGGAAGCGCGTCTTGAAGCCGGGTCCCAGGTGGACGGAAGCGCCCTGAAGGAAGCCGGCCTTGTAAAATACGCCGACCGTCCGATCAAACTTTTGGGCCGGGGCAAGCTTGAAAAATCATTTCAGATCGAGGTTGCCCGAGCCAGCAAATCGGCCATCGCCGCGGTGGAAGCCGCTGGTGGTTCGGTGAACGTTACCGGTTGATGCGGTAACCGAACAACTTTCAGCCAAAGGACATTCTGCTGTGAATATAGCTGGCAGTTACCAAAGCATGTTCAGGATCCCGGAGCTTAAGCGGAGGCTCCTATTCACTGGTATGATCCTGTTGATCTACCGGTTGGGTGGCCATATTCCCACCCCGGGAATCAATCGTACCGCTTTGAAGGCATTCTTCGACGCTCAGACCGGCTCCCTGATGGGCCTGTACGATATGTTTTCGGGCGGCAACCTCAGTAATGCCACGATTTTCGCGTTGGGCATCATGCCCTATATCAGCGCCTCGATTATCTTCCAGCTTCTCCAGGCTGTTGTGCCGCATTTCGAGAAATTGGCCAAGGAAGGTGAAGAGGGACGTAAGAAGATCACCCAATACACGCGGTTCGCAACCGTCGGTTTGGCCATGGTCCAGTCCTTCAGCATGGCGGCCGGGCTGGAGGCCATGCCCGGCGGCATCGTGACCACTCCCGGACTGGCTTTTAAGCTTCTGACTGCTCTGACGCTGACGGCCGGGACAGTGTTCGTCATGTGGCTCGGCGAACAGATCACCGAGCGGGGCATCGGCAACGGGATCTCACTGATCATCTTCATTGGTATCGTTGCCATGTATCCGACCGATATCCTGAACACGGGGCAGATGCTGGCCAGCGGGGATATGCATATCCTCAAGGCCCTCTTTATCGGCTGCTTCATGCTCTTTGTGATCGCCGGGATTATAGCGATTACGCAGGGGCAACGGAAGATACCGGTTCAATACGCCAAGAAGATAGTGGGTCGCCGGGTTTACGGCGGTGCCAATACGCACATCCCGCTGAAGGTCAACACCGCGGGTGTGATTCCCATCATCTTTGCCCAGTCCATCATCATGTTTCCCGGTACTCTCGGCGCGATTTTTCCCGACAGTGGATTCTTCACGACCCTGGGTATGCTGTTTCGCCCGCCGCATCCGGTTTACGTGGTGGTCTACTCGGCACTTATTATTCTGTTCGCCTATTTCTACACCGCGGTGATTCTCAACCCGGTTGACTTGGCGGACAACATGAAGAAGAACAGCGGCTTCATACCAGGCGTTCGTCCCGGGAAGAAAACCGCAGAATATATCGACCGGGTTCTGACTCGGGTCACCTTGCCGGGAGCTGTTTTCCTGGCCGTGATCGCGGTTTTGCCCGACCTGATGATCAGTTTCATGAAAGTTCCATTCTACTTCGGCGGCACAGGTTTGCTGATTGTCGTTGGTGTCGCGCTGGATACCCTGCAACAGATCGAGTCGCACCTGGTCATGCGCCACTACGATGGTTTCATGAGCAAGGGCAGGATGAGGGCTCGGAGGTAATGGGATGAACCTGGTCATCATGGGGCCTCCCGGAGTGGGGAAGGGCACCCAGTCGTACGAACTAGGGAAAAGTCGGGAAGTGATCCACATTTCCACCGGCGACATCCTGCGCATGGCGGTTCGCAGCGGGTCGGATTTGGGTAAGAAGGTCTACAAGGTCATGACTGCTGGCGACCTGGTGTCGGACGATCTGATGATGGAGCTGATCAAGAACAGACTTTCCCAGGAAGACGCCCAGGGTGGCTGGTTGCTGGACGGTTTCCCCCGGACGGCTTTCCAGGCTTCGGCCCTGATAGAGCTGCTGGAGGAAATTGGGCAGTCCATAAACCAGGTGCTGGTTCTTGATGCACCGGCTGACGAAATTATTCGACGCCTGGAGGGCAGGATCACCTGCCGCGTCTGCAACGAGACGATGAATTTGACGGGGTTCGGCCACTTGAAGCCTGTTTTTTGCCCCTTCTGCGGGTGCGCCCAGGATGCCGAACGGTCCAAGCCTGCCCTGTATCAGCGGGCTGACGACAATGAAGACACCATCCGCTACCGGTTGGAAGTCTTCAGGAAGAAAACACTGCCGGCTGCTTGGCAGCTGGAAGAAAAGTACCCGCTGTCTGAGATTGACGGCTTGGGGACTCCTGAAGAAGTCGCCCAGAGGATCCGGAGTGTCCTGGAGTAAGCAGCAGATCAAATTGAAGTCAACCGAGCAGGTTGACAAAATGCAGGCCAGCGCCGAGATTTTGGCTTCTGTATTTCTTGAGGTGCGTAACCTCGTCCGTCCGGGAGTGACCACCAAGGCCCTGGACGAGAGTATAGAGGCCATGATTCGGGACGCCAACTGTATCCCTTCCTTCAAGGGGTATCACGGCTTTCCCGCTGCGGCATGCATTTCGATTGACGAGGAAGTCGTCCACGGGATCCCGGGAGACCGGGTCCTGGTCGAGGGATCGATCGTCGGAATCGATATCGGTTTGATCAAGGACAATTGGCATGCAGACAGTGCCGAAACCCTGCCAGTCGGGGAAATCGGCCCCGCGGCTGCCAAATTGTTGACGGTAACCGAGGAATGCCTCCAAAGGGCCATCGCGTCCATTGAAGTGGGCCGCAGATTGTCGGTTATCGGGATCGCGGTGGAGGATCATGCCCGAGCCAACGGGTACTCGGTGGTAGAGACCCTCGTGGGTCATGGCATCGGCCTGAATCTTCACGAGGATCCGCAAGTGCCCAATTTCAGGTGCTTCACGATGCCTGATCCGGTTATGGAGGAGGGCTTGGTCATCGCCATTGAACCGATGATCAACGAAGGCACCAAACGGGTCGTTACGGCTCGCGACCAATGGACGGTCATTACGGCGGACAAGGGTCTTTCGGCCCATTTTGAACATACGGTGGCGGTCACGTCCGCCGGCCCACGGGTGCTGACCCGGCGTGAATCAGGAATCGCGGCTTTGCCCGAGACTAGGCAACCGGCCGACTGATCATCGGAATGAGGCCGACGGAAACCGGTCCGGCCCGAAAGGTGTGGGAAATGGCGAAGGAAGAAGGAATCAGCGTAGAGGGAACGGTCCTGGAGGCCCTGCCCAACGCCATGTTCCGGGTAGAATTGGAAAACGAGCACGTGGTTTTGGCCCACGTTTCCGGAAAGATGCGGATGCACTTCATACGCATTCTACCGGGTGACAAGGTTACGGTGGAGTTGTCCCCGTACGATCTGACCCGGGGCCGGATCACGTATCGTTACAAATAGTTAAGACAGGGCCAGGTGTGCGTTTCCGCGCAGACCGGGCCGGGAGGCATCATGAAGGTTCGTAGCTCGGTGAAGAAAATTTGCTCGAAGTGCAAAGTTATTCGCCGCAAAGGTGTTGTGCGGGTCATCTGCATCAATCGCAGGCACAAGCAGCGCCAGGGTTAGTTTCAGCAGGAGTTTTCGGCCAAGCGCTGGCATGAAGCTCGGCGCTCCGGGAACGGAACAGGACGAAAGGGGCCATAGTGGCACGAATTGCCGGTGTGGATATTCCTAACAACAAGAGGGTCGGGACCTCGTTGACGTATATTTTCGGCATCGGAGACTTCCGGGCTGAAGAGATCTGCGTCAAGGCCAAGATCGATCCCGAGACCAAAACTCGGGATTTGACCGAAGAGCAGACGCGGTCGATCATCAGTATCCTCGACAAGGAATATCGAGTCGAAGGTACCTTGCGTACCGAAAACTCAATGAACATCCAACGTCTAATGGACATCGGATGTTACCGGGGCCTGAGGCACAGGCGCAAGCTGCCTTGCAGGGGCCAGAACACGAAGAACAACGCTCGGACCCGAAAAGGTCCCAAGAGCCGCCCTGGCGGCAAGAAAAAGTAGGAAGATTTAATCTTCCAGGAGGTTTGAAGTGGCGACTGCCAAGGACAAGCAGGTTAAGGCGCGCAAGTCCAAAAAAAAGAAGCTGGATTCCGTGGGTGTCGCCCACGTCAAGTCCAGTTTCAACAACACCCTCATTACCATGTCCGATCTTCAGGGCAACGTGATTACCTGGTCGTCCGGTGGACACCAGGGCCGTTACAAGGGCAGCCGTAAAAGCACTGCCTTTGCCGCCCAGCTGGCTGCGCGTTTCTGCGCCCAGGAAGTAATCGGCGGTGGGATGAGGAAGGTTGAGGTTTGGGTTAAAGGCCCTGGTTCCGGCCGTGAAGCTGCCCTGCGCAGCTTGAAGGCCGAGGGCCTGGAAGTAACCCGGATCAAGGACTGCACCGCTATTCCGCACAACGGCTGCCGGCCTAAAAAGCGCCGTCGGCTGTAACATTAACCAGTGCGCGGCCCGGTTGAGATCCGCTGCCGTGCAGGAGGTTCGATTCAATGGCCAGGTATACCGAGGCGAAGTGCAAGCTTTGCCGTCGTGAGGGGATGAAGCTCTATCTCAAGGGCGAGCGCTGCCAAAGCAGTAGCTGCGCCATGGATCGCCGGCCCTATGGCCCGGGCGAGCATGGCCGTCGTCGTGGGCGTAAACCCTCGGACTACAAACTTCAGCTTCGCGAGAAGCAGAAAGTCCGTTCAATCTACGGCGTTCTGGAGCGTCAATTCCGGTTGTATTTCGCGGAAGCGAACCGCCGGAAAGGCGCGACAGGTGAGAACCTTTTCAACCTTCTGGAAAAGCGCCTGGACAACGTCCTTTACCGTCTGGGCTTTGCTCCTTCCCGGTCTTCGGCCCGGCAGTTGATTCGGCACAAGCACGTGCTGGTCAATGGAGGGATTTGTGATATTCCCAGCCGCCAGGTCAAGGTCGGCGAGACCGTGGCCATCCGGCCCAAGAGCCATAACATCCCGCAAATCGTGGAGTCCCTGAAGGACAACGCGAAACGTGATAGGCTGCCGTTCATCGAGGCCGATCCAAAGAAAATCGAAGGCCGGCTGCTGGTCGAGCCCCAACTGAGTGACCTGCCCATCCCGATCCAGGAAAACCTGATCGTGGAGCTCTACTCGAAGTAAGGCTTAACCTGAGCCGAAGGGATGGAATAGTTTATGAAATGGGTCAACATGATGATGCCCGAAGGGGTGAAGGTGAATCGGGAAACCCAGACCGATACCTTTGCCGAGCTGGAGATCTCCCCGTTGGAGAGGGGCTTTGGCCACACCTTGGGCAACGCGCTGCGTAGAACCTTGTTGTCCTCCATTCACGGACACGGGATCGCAGCCGTGCAGATCGAAGGCGTGAAGCACGAGTTGAGTACGGTTCCCGGCGTTCTTGAGGACGTCACCGATATCGTTCTGAATCTCAAGCAGGTTGCCTTCAAAATGTCTGATGTGCCCTCCGGATGGGCCAACATCGAGGCGACCGGCCCGGGTGCCGTGACCGCTGCCCTGATCACCGGGGATCCGGATCTGGAGGTCGCCAATCCTGACCATGTAATTTGTGAAATCACTGAGAAATCGGATTTCAGCGCCAAGATCTTCATCGATACCGGTCGAGGATATGTAGATCGGGAAAGCCATCAGATCAGTGACGAGGTAATCGGCATCATCCGCATGGACACCAATTTTTCGCCTGTGCTGAAAGTCAGTTTCCGGGTGGAAGATACTCGTGTGGGTCAGCGGACCGATTATGACAAGCTGATCCTGGGCATCACTACTAACGGCGCTGCGCGTCCGGAAGATGCCATCGGTTTCTCGGCCAAGATCCTCAAGGATCAGCTCCAGATGTTCATCAACTTCGACGAGGCGCCCATCGACGCCCAGGAAGTGGAAGTGAACGAGGAGCAGGTCCGTATCGTGGAACTGCTTTCGCGTAATGTGGAAGAACTCGAGCTCTCGGTCCGATCGGCCAACTGCTTGAAGTCGGGCCACATCAAGACCCTGTTCGACCTGGTGACCAGGAGCGAACAGGAGATGCTCAAGTTCCGCAACTTCGGCCGCAAGAGCCTGAATGAAATCGGGGAAATCCTCGAAGGCATGGAATTGACTTTTGGTATGTCCTTCGACGCGGAAATCGCCGACAAGGTTCGTGAAAGTGCCGGCCAGTAGCCGGTCCGCTAACCCCGCCGTCGGCAGAACCGGCGCCGGATGATGGATAAAGGATGGAATGAGTCATGCGACACAATGTCAGCGGACGGAAGCTGAATCGCACGCCGGCCCACCGGAAAGCGCTGTACCGCAACCTGGTAACCGCCTTGTTCAAGAACGAGCGGATCACTACCACCGTGCCGAAGGCCAAGGAAGCTCGTTCCCTGGCTGAAAAATTGATAACGTTCGCCAAGGCTGGTGATCTGCATTCCCGTCGCCAGGCGGCGCGGAAGATCTACGAACCTGGCGTTCTGCAGAAGCTTTTCGAGGAGATCGGACCCCGTTATACCGAGCGACCCGGTGGTTACACGCGGATTATGCGTCTGGGTCCCCGCAAGGGCGATAATGCAGAACTGGCGATTCTGGAACTGGTAGACGGCAAGGCCAAACCCACGGTGAAGGATTCCGCCAAGCGTTCGCGCGCACGCCGGATTCTGAAGGCCGAGGAAAAGGCAGAGGCCAAGGCCGCGCTGATTGAGGCTTCACAAGATGTCTCAGCGGAGACCGTCGAAGAAACTGCCGACGAGACCGTCGAGGCTGCTGCCGAGACTCCGATCGCTGAAGAAACCGACGAGACGGCAACCGACGTGGTTGACGATGTGGAGAAGAAGGAAGACTAGCTCTTTTTCCTTCCCCAAAGAATCCGCCCCTCGGAACAGCTCTCCGGGGGGCGATTTTTTATCTGGGCATGGGGAAGCAAGGGCGACAAATTCCGGGGGACAGATCCGGGTTGATCCCCCGGCTGAATTGACCTAACTTCACGGCATCTTTTGGATTTTCCGGACGGAACCTGGCGGTTCCGTATATCCGCGATTAAATGGTTGCACCGGCTTTGCCGGTCAACGGGTAATCGCATTCATGGGAGGATCGTTTCATGGCCGCAAGGACGCTGTACACCGCCGGGATCACCGGCGTGGGCATGAGTTTTCCCGAAAAGAAACTGACCAACGCAGATCTTGAGAAAATGGTCGACACCAACGCAGAATGGATTGTCGAGCGAACGGGTATCAAGGAGCGCCGCATTGCTGAAAAAGGTATCGGTGCCTCCTTTCACGGCGCCAAGGCTGCCGAGCATGCCCTGGAGCACGCGGGCCTGACTCCCCTGGATGTGGACCTGATCATCGTGCCGACCGTGACTCCGGATATGCTCTTTCCGGCGACAGCATGTCTTATCCAGGATATGTTGGGCGCCAAAAACGCTTGGGGCTATGATCTGGAAGCAGCCTGTAGCGGATTCATCTTTGCCCTTCAGAATGCCCGGGCCCAGATTGAAACCGGCCATGTCAGACGCGTCCTGGTCATCGGCACCGAGATCATGTCTTCCATCCTGGACTGGGAAGACCGTAACACATGCATCCTTTTTGGGGATGGAGCGGGGGCCGTGGTGGTAGAGCGAATCGACGAATCCCGCGGGGGAATTCTGGATGCGATTCACCACATCGACGGTTCGGGTGCCAAGTACCTGCACATGACCGGAGGCGGCAGTCTGAATCCGCCTACCCTCGAAACGGTCGAAAAAAATATGCACTACGTCTACCAAGAGGGTCGCGATGTGTATAAGTTCGCGGTTCGGGGCATGGCGGGCATCACCAAAGAGATCGTTCAGAAGAACGGTTTCACCGGCCAGGATGTTGATCTCTTTGTGCCCCATCAGGCCAATATCCGGATCATCCAAGCCGCCCAGCGCAGGGTGGGCCTGGAGGACAGCCAGGTAGCTGTTACCATCGACCGCTTCGGTAACACGACAGCCGCCAGCATTCCCTCGGCTCTGCGGGTTTCCTACGAGGAGGGTAGGCTCAAGGAAGGGTCCTTGGTGGTCCTTTGCGCCTTCGGGGCAGGCTTCACTTGGGGAGCCACGTTGTTGCGCTGGACGGCTCCTTGAGCAGAAAAGATGCGGATGAATTCAGTCGCCTAACCCGGGGAAGTAACATGATTGAGGTTGTAGGACTGACCCGCCGTTTCGGCAACACCTTGGCCTTGGATGATCTTTGTTTTTCCGTGGGAGAGGGAGAAGTGGTGGGGTTTCTTGGTCCCAACGGGGCTGGGAAATCGACTACCATGAAAATCCTGACCTGCTCTCTGGCTCCCAGCTCCGGGACGGCCAAGGTCGGGGGACACGATGTCCTGGATGAACCCATTTCCGTGCGCCGCCGTGTCGGTTTCCTTCCCGAACAGGTTGCTCTTTATCCCGAACAGAAGGTCAATTCCCTCCTGCGCTTCGTGGCGGAGATCAAGGGGATTGAACAGACCAGGCTGGTGGCCGAAATGGATCGTGTCATCGACCTGACGGGTCTGGGAGCGGTAGTATATAAGCCTGCGGGCCATCTCTCACACGGATACCGCAAACGGGTAGGTCTGGCCCAGGCGTTGATCGGTGATCCTGACGTGCTGATTCTGGATGAACCTTCCAGCGGCCTGGATCCCCAGCAGATTGTCGAAATCAGGGAATTGATTCGGAGTTTCCGGGGTCAGCGCACGGTTTTGCTGAGCAGCCATATCCTGACCGAGGTAAGCGAAATCTGTGAGCGGGTTCTGATCCTGGACCATGGCCGACTGGTGGGGCAGGACAGTACCGAACGACTTGCTTCCGCTGGTCTTTCTCCCGTCTCCGGCCGACAAGTGACCTTGAGTTGGGACGGGGATCGCGAGGCAGTGCTGAAGGCCCTGGCCCAAGTGGCGGGTGTGGAAGAATTGAGAGCCACGGAGCAGGGAGCCGAAGTGGTTATTGCGGGCAATCCGGTGGAGATTCGACCCAAGTTGGTTGATTCGGTGCTGGCCGCCGGCGGTAAGCTGCAGAACATCCAGGATATTCAAGGCATTCCCGACAAGGGACCTTCGCTGGAAGATCTTTTCCTGCGGTTGACCGGGGCCGATCGTGAGCTGCGTCAGTCCGAAAAGGAGGGCGAATGAGACAGTTGCTGGCCATCGTTCGGCGGGAGACCGGAGCCTTCTTTCTTAGTGCCATGGGTCCTGTTTCACTGATGGGTTTTCTCCTGGCGGTGGGGCTCTTCTTCACTGTTTTCCTCCTGGCCTACAGCGATATGTCCTTGGCTGCGTTGCAAAGCCCGCGCAGTGGGAACATCATGAACCTGGCCGAGGGTCTGTTCCGTCCCCTGGTTTCGGACATGACTCTTTTTCTGCTGCTTTTGATGCCGGCGATAACCATGCGGTTATTTGCCCCCGAATTTCGTTCGGGGATCTATGACATGACCGCCAGCTGGCCGGTGGCCGACCACATTTGGGTGCTGGGCAAATGGATGTCGGCCCTGGGTGTCGCGTTGATCCTGATCTTGGCATCCTCGGCCTACTTCGCCGTTGTTTGGTTCATGGGAGATCCCGAGCTGGGACCGACCCTTGTGGCGATGATCGGGCTGGTGCTGCTGGCTGCCTGTCTGGCCGGCTGGGGAGTGCTGTCCTCGGTTCTTTTCAATCATCAGATGGTGGCCTATTTCCTGGCTTTTGCCTTTTCCTTTTCCCTGTTTATCGTCGGCTCCCTGGAACCGTATCTGCCCGGTCCCTTGGGTCAGTTTTGTCGGGAGTTGTCGTTTCTATCCCACTTTGAACGATTCTCCCGGGGAGTTCTGGATTCACGCGATATTCTCTTCTTCACGCTGATGGCGTTGGTGCCCCTGCTGGCGGCCTCGGCGGCCCTGGCTGGCCGTCGGCTACCGGCTCGGCGGCGGATCTTTCTGTGGTTATCACCCCTTGTGGGTATTGCCCTGGCAATTGTCATCTATTCCATCGGGCTGTATGTGCCCTGGTCCTACGACGCGACGGAAAATAAACGCTACAGTCTAGCCCCTCAAACCCTGCAGGTGCTGGATATTTTGCCCGATGAGCTGGCCAGTTGGTGGGACCGGGACGATTCGGCCGCAACGACCGCGGCCAAGTTGCCCAAGGACGAGTTGCCCGAGGCCGAGTTGCCCGATTTTGCAGCCCCGGATCATGTTCAGATCTATGCTTTCTACCAGCGATTGGACCCGGCCCGGGACGACATCGAGGTCCTGCTCAAGGCCTGTAGCCAACGTACCGGTGCCCTGCGTTTCAAGGTAGTCGATCCTGAAACGGAACTGGAGCTGGTCCGGCAGTACGGTATAACGGTATCCCGAACCCTGGTGGTAGAAGTCGGTGACTTCTTCATCACCGTGCTGCAACCACAGGAAAGCGCACTGATCAATGCCGTTTACCGCATGGCAACCAATACCCGGCCCCTGATTTGTCATCTGCTTGGGCACGGTGAGCACTTGTTGGACAGTAATGAGCGGCCAGGTTATTCGACCTACTACGAGAACCTGAACGAACAGGGCTACGATGTGCGTTCACTCTACTTGCCGGATTTGTCCGGTGTCCCTCCCGAGTGTGCCGTAGTGGTCGTGGCCGGGCCCCGCACCGACCCAAGTTCGGAAGAGCTGCTGGCTCTGGAGAAACACCTTGGTCGCGGGGGTTCGATCCTGGGCCTCTTCGACCCTCCCACTCCCAGCGGTTGGGTGGAATGGATGGCTTCCTACCGCGTCGATCTGACCGGGAATGTACTGGTGGCGGTGGACAATGGCGGGGAACAATTCGGCGTGGGTGCCCGAACCGTGGTCGTTACGGACGGTTATGGGGATCACGAGATCGCGCGAACGTTGCAGGGAATGGCCACGGTATTTCCCTTGGCCCAACCCCTGGCCCAGATCGGGGATCAGGATCCGCAGATTAAGGGCGCCATCCTTCTCAAGAGCCACGATCTTAGTTGGGGGGAGGTCGATCCCGATACGCGCTTCTCCGGTCAGGCTCGTTTTGATCAGGGCGTTGATATCCCGGGTCCGCTGCCCTTGGGTATGGTCGTGGAAAAAGAACTGGAATCCGGGCACATCGGTCGACTCGCCGTGTTCGGTAATTCCGAATTCCTCAACAACGCCAACCACAATCTGGGCGGTAACCGGGACTTGTTGCTCAATACGATGGGCTGGCTGGCCCGGGAGGAGACCCTGATCGAAGTAAGGGCCCGCGATCCGCTGAATCAGCCTGTGATCCTGTCCCCAACCGAGAAAAACGTGTACGGTTGGGGTTCGGTTTTGGGTTGGCCGATATTGGTTGGGAGCCTGGCCCTGGGCTTTATGCTTCGTGGTCGGCGGGAAGGGAATGCCCTGTGACGGTAGCCAGGTTCGGCAGGATATCCCGTACGGTATGGATTCTGGCCCTGATTCTGATTCTGGCCCTAGTCCTGTTGTGGAAGATCCGGAACGATGGTCCCACCTTTGATTATACTCTGGGCGGCCCGTTATACCCGTACCCTCCCGAACAGATAGAAGGGTTTTTGCTGACAACCGGCGGAGCCCAATACCGCCTGGATCGGACCGGTGAGGGAACCTGGACCTTGACCGGCGCCTTGACGGATTTTGTGAACGCTGCTGCTCTGGAAAAAGCACTGCGGGAACTGACTTCCGCTGCCGGGGGACCCCTCATGCCGGGGACCCAACCGGAGGATCGACGCTTCGAATTCAACGGACCGGGCGCCATCCGGTTGACTGTTTTCGATCGGGATGGGGGACGGACTCCCTTGGCCTTGGGGGCCGTCAATCCCGTTACCGGCCTGGTTTATGCTTCGGGGGCCGGCCGCGGATCCTGCTTCCCCGTTACCCTTGAAATCCAGCGACTGCTGGCCGGCTTGCCGGAGGCGGTTCGTACCAAGACACTCTTACCCAAGTTCCCTCTGCAGTCGGTTACCGGAGTGGAGATAGAGGGAGGTCCCTCGAATATCCGCCTGCTCAGACAACAGGACCAGTGGTGGCTAAAGGCTGCGGATTCTGGGCTGAACGATTTGCATCCCTTGGTGTCGAGTTATCACGCCATGTATCAGGATCGGCAACGGGAACAGGAGGGCGAACTCTGGCTTCTGGCGGATCCCGATGCGGTGGGTCTTCTTTTAGACGAAACCTGCGCCCTGATCGTACGTGAATTCGTGCCGGCCGGCCTGGCCGAAGCCAATCTGGTGGATTGGAACCTGAAGCCACCCTACCGCCGAGTGACTCTGTCGGGCCGAGCACTGAATCCCGATCCACGGTATGGGGATCCCGATCGCCTGGACATTGCGTTCGGGCTCTCCCTGGATGGGGAACTGGTTCCGGCTCGGCGTCTGGAAAACGTGATGTTGACTGACGAACGGGCCTTGAAATCACTGGAAAAGCCCGCTTCAGAACTGGTGGAGATACAGGCCCTGGCCTTTCCGGTGGTACTGGCCGACTCGATCAGCGTGTTGTTCCAGGGCGGGGAAGTTTTGCGCGGACATCGGGATCTTGAGTTGTTCGCCGACATTCTGGAGGGTAAGAACAAGGATCTGGATCGAGTGGAGGGCCGCCGGTCCTGGGTCACGGATTTTCCCGACCTCCCGTCAATTGTTCCTTCTACCCTGTCAAAACACCTGAGGGTCCGAAACCTGGTGGTCGATTTGGAGAGAATTCCCATTCTGACGGTTCTTCCTCCGGTTTCCGATGACGGGATGTTCCGCAAGGAAGGCCGGTCAAAGGTTACCGTATTTATTTTCGAAGAAGAGGGATTACGCAGCGAAGTACTGGAATTCGGCTGGCTGGTTCCTGAACACCTGCCCCAGGGTGTGGGGTCCATGCTCAACACTGATGAGGGTGAACCGGCCGGTTTGTGGCGACCCCAAACTGGACAATTGATGCAGGTGCCGGACCAAACCCTGGTGACGATCCGGAACCTGGCCATCCATCTTAATGAATAATCCCGGTTAGTCGGCAGCGCGGACCATTTCCGGCAGGTTGACGGCAGCGAAATCAACGCTGTTCCAGGCCGGCGGTTCAAACAGGGCGATGGGGGCTACGGCTATCGGCCCGGATTGCTCGGCCAAGTCGTCCAAGGCTATGTCGTACATTCCGGACATGGCGGAGAAACGATCCTTCTGGTCGGTACTCACGGGCGCTGCCGGCGGCAGCTTGAGCTTCCTGGGGTTGACGAATCTTCCGCTGCGCTTGACCCGGAAATCCAGGTGTGGGCCGGTGGCGTAACCAGTCGCGCCGACGTAGCCGATGATCTGGCCCTGGGTAACTTTTGATCCCTTGCTGATCCCCTTGGCGAACCGGGAAAAGTGCAGGTAGTAGGTTTCGTATTCGCGATTCGTGTGGCGGATCTGCACGTAGCGCCCGTTGCCTTTTTTGCGTCCGGCGACCACCACGACCCCGTCCCCGGCCGCGCGCACGGGTGTACCCAGCGGGGCCGCGTAATCTACGCCCAGGTGTGGCATCCATTTTTTAAGGACCGGATGGAGTCGGTTGTGGGAGAAGTTGCTGCTGATGCGGGAGTAGTTCAGCGGAGCACGCATTAACTGCTTCTGCATGTTGTTGCCGTCCGGGTCGTAGTAGCCGGGTCGGTCATCTTCGCTTATGAAACGATAGGCCCGCCGCACCTTGCCCCGGTTGATGATCTCCAGGGCCAGGATGGCATCAGTGCGCAGCAGTTTTCCTTCTTTCCAGACTTCTTCGTAAAGGATGCGGAAAGTGTCGCCCTCTCGCAGGTCGCGGCTGAAATCGATGTCCCAGCCAAGGATGTCGTTCATCTTCGAGGCCAGGGCCAGCGGGGCATCCAGTTCCTGCAGGCTGGCGTAGAGAGAATTTCGAATTGAACCGCCAACGCCCTTGAGACAGCGCTCGACCGGGTACGTCCCGTCCCGACGCGAATAGGTGTCCCCGTCGCGCATCCAGGTGACAAAGCTCTCTTCGTCCAGATCAAAGCCCAGGGAGCGCAGACCCCCGTCGGGAGTAATGTGCACCAGGAACAGTTCTCCTGTCCGGACGGATTTCAGATTGCGGAAGGAACGGCAGGCCCGGACCAGGGTCATGATGTCCTCGTGAGCGCCGCCGCGGGCGATCAGGGCTTCGTAGAAGGATTGGTCCCGGCCGATACGCATTTCAACCGGACCTTCATCGGGGCGGAACATCGGCCCCCGCTGTTCGACCGGCAGACCGGAAAGGGATTCGAGAGGATTGAATGTGCCAAGGTTGGCAACGGCTACCGTCAGGGAGGGTTCGGAGGGTCCGCCTTGTCCATTCTCCCGGATCGGGGCCTTGGTAGCAGGAAAAAAGGCCACACCCAAAATCATCAGGCACAAACCGGCGACGGCCAAACTCGTAACGGCTACTTTTCCAATTCGATGTTTTTTCTCGTGGGCGACCAGGATCCATCCTCCGTCTGCGTGGGACTCCTCCAGTGGATGAGAATGAGGGAAATCTGCATCAATTCCCTGGGTTGAGGCAAGACTTTTTTGTTCAAGGATTGGACCTTGGGCTGTCATTCAAGGCCCCCGGTGTGCTATCATTGTATTTCATCCATGCAAAAAGCCCGGAAAAACGTCCGACACCTGATATTTTGTCGGATCCGGGCGCGTTCCGTAGTCAATTTGGAGGTTTGGTCATGTCTGGTCCCAGAGGATGCAACCAGCGTGCCGTATTTTTGCCTATAATCCTGATTTCGACTCTTTTGTGCCTAGTAGCTACCGCCGGCGGAGCTGTGAATCTTTCATACCAGACGGGTGGTGCGGGCCAGGAGTTCGCCACCAGCATGGATGCCCTGCATGACAACGCGGGTAATACGCTGGGGTTGTTGGTCGGGGTTCCGGGAGATCCAGGTGGCGCTGGAAACGGCGCGGTGATGTTCTGGGAGGCCCTTAATGCAGTGACGGTAGACCCGGATCAGATATGGACCGGTGCGCCCAACGAACATTTCGGCTGGTGTGTGGCTGCCATTGGCGATGTGAACGACGACGGTTGGCCTGATTGGGCGGTTGGGGCTCCGCAGCCGGAGGTGGTCGATAATCTGCCGGGTAAGGTGTACGTTTTCTTTGGTGCCGACATCTTGCCTTCCTCGCCCGACAAGACCTTCACCGGAGGGGCCGCCGCCGATCAGTTCGGCTACTCGGTGGCCGCGGCCGGGGACTTCAACGGCGACGGAATAGATGACTTCATCGTGGGAGCTCCCTATTACGATACCGGCGGGTCCGACCGAGGTGCGGCCTACGTGATCTACGGACAAAACAGCACGGGCCCCAGCGAGGACCTGGCGGATGCCACGATTTTAACCGGCGAGTTCGGCGGGAACCATTTCGGCTGGTCAGTGACCGGGGCGGGGAACTTTCTGGGCGGCAGCGCAGAATGCGTGGCGGTCGGGGCCCCTCTGAACGCGTCCTACTGGGGGCTGCAATCGGGCGCGGTTTATGTGTACGAGGGAGCTCTCGGCGGGGGCGATCCTGATTCAACCTACGACCACCTGATCACAGCTGGCGAGGCCGATGCATACAGCCTGCACGGATGGGTAGTGCGTGGCATTGGACGCTGGGACAGCGACAGCTACGATGATTTGGCAGTGGGCGCGCCCATGAATCCGGCCCTGACACAGAGGCCGGGACGCGTGAATGTTATCTTCGGTGGAGACAGTCCGGCGACGACTGCCGACCGATATGTTACCGGCGAAATGGCCGACGATCAGTTCGGGTACGCAATCGCCGGGGTTGGAGATGTGGTCGGATCCAGCTATGAGGACCTTTTGATCGGCGCCCCATTTCGGGATCTGGATGGGATGGACTCGGGCCGGGCCTATATCTTCCCCGGTGGCAGCAGCACGAACCCCGACGCCTCCGACCTGGCCTTGACCATTGACTCGGAGGATTGGTTGCAGCCCGGCGCGCGGGTGGGGGACCAATTCGGTTTTGCCGTGTCCTCGGCCGGTGATTTCGACGGAGACGGCAGTGCCGATTATGCAGTGGGGGCTCCGCAGGGAAATATTCTGAGCAACGCCACGGCAGGGTTTTGCCGGGTCGTCGATTCGGGCGGGTTGGCCGTGGCCAGCATCCTCTCCCAGTGGGACGCCCGCTGGTCCGCAGATGAAGGTGTGCGCCTGGAATTCCGTTTCGAACTGGCAAGAATGGTTGTGGAGGATATCCGTCTGATCCGCGAGGATCTGGACTCCGGCGGACGGGTCATTTCCAGGACCGATCTATGGCGGGGCCCGGTAGTTCCGTTGCCCAGTTTTGCTGATTCCCACCCGAGCGGCGTTCTTTACGGCCTGGATTCCGGCTTCCTGTTCGTGGACCAGAGTCCGCCGGTAGGTGTCGGCAGCATGCGGTATGATCTCACCGTCAATCACGCCGGTGGAGGAGTGTTGAACTTCACCGCCCTGGCCGGCCCTGAATTCATGCCACCAGCCGATCCGGTGGTTCTGGAGATGGCCCCGGCCTGGCCGAATCCCTTCAACCCCAGTACCCAGGTGAAATTCAAGGCCACGGTGGGCCGGGAGGTCCGCTGCCGGGTCTCGGATCTGCGCGGTCGCCGGGTGCGTGATCTGTACACGGGCCTCGGCACCGGCCGCTGGCAGACCCTGACCTGGGACGGGTTGTCCGATGACGGCAGGGCGGTGGCCTCGGGGATGTATCTGATCCGTTTGGACACGTCCAGCAATGTGGTCACCCGGCGGGTTGTTTTGACCAAGTAACCGTCTGGTCACCTCTCTAATTTGAAGCAGCGCCCCGGTCTTGATGACCGGGGCGCTGCTTTTGTCCGAAAAAACCGTCTTAACGGGATTCCTTCCACTCGATATACTGAAGGGTCATTTCCCTGTTTGACCAGGCCTCACCCTCATCGGTGGCTTTCGTTTCCACGGAGTCCATTCTTACCATGCCGATCCCCGGACAGAGTACGAGGGTTTCGACTCCTATCATGACCGTATCTCCGCTCGCCGGAACGGTCATCGTGTGAGTAAGGTCGACCACGATGCAGTCTTCGTAGATTAGTGGGGGATCATCACCGAAGGGGCCCAGGTCGAGGCCGGTTTCTATGCGTTCTCCTGAGAACGTCATGTCCATGGTATCTCCGCCAATAGAAAGTTCAGAGATTCCGGACCAGGTGGCAGGAACGGGCAGGGGCAGATAATCGACCTCGGGGGAGAACATGACGAAACCGTCATTTTCCTCGAAGCCACGGAAGGCAATGCCTGAGTTGGTTTTTCTCAGTAGCCAATGGTCACTTGGTTCCCAGACGCCCTCTTCCCAGCTCTGATATTCCAAACGCTCGCAAAGTTCACCATCGATGTTGTCGAAAAACGCTTTCAAGTCCTGGACATATTCGTGGTCGGCGGGGTCATATTGAGGGTTGTAATCCTCGCCCTCTTCAAAGTAATAGTATTCGAAGTTTGGATTGATCGGGTAGTAGTCCGGAGTGCCGGCTACGGTGAGTTCGGCCGTAAAGGGGGCCGTGTTCACGTTGCCAACCAGATCCCTGAAGCTGCCCGCCCCGAAGACTGCCTTGAAATTTATACCTGCTGGCAGAGGAGTGCGCAGGTACAGGGTCAATCGGTCAGGAGCAGTCCAAACCGGATCCGAGAGCATGTAAATCATGAAGTGAGCTGAAAGTTCGTTGGGTTCCAGTGATTCCGGGTCGATGGGCTCACTGAAGAAGAGGTCGATCGTGTCCTGGGTGTCGTTCACCTCGGAGCCCGTAGCCGGGGACATGGAGGTCAGCGTGGGGGGAATCTCGTCAATTTCGACGCCGGTGGTGAAGGAAAAATCCACAGCGGCGGAAAGGGCTACACTATCGACTGACAGCGCATCGGTGCTGACCTGAATCCCGTATTCCTGGTTCTCAACCAGCAAATCGGTAAAGGTGATTCGGTAAGCTCCAGCGTTGATAAGGTTGAGTTCAAAAACAAACTCCGCTTTGCCCGGGTCGGGCTGGGAAATGCTTAACGCACTCTCCAGACTGGCTAGGTCCATTTCGTGGGAGAAATACAGAACCGGGGCGATATTGCGAAGCACATCCGTGGCTCCGTCTTCAGGCTCGCTGAAGAGAAGGACCGGAACCGATGAAATTGTGTAGAAGGAACTGTTGAAAGCCTGGGGCAAGGCGTTTCCTGCCTCATCCGTTAGACCGGTTCCCACGGTGACGGTTATCTCGATCCCCTCTTCCCAATTCGAGTGGGAAACCAGCAGAACAGCTTGGGACTCCCATTCCATTTCAGTGATCGTTCCGGAGCTGATGGTGATGTTTCCCTCGGATGTTGTTGGATCCATGGCTTCAGAGAACCGGATCAGGATCTCCTCGTCCACTGCTACTTCAAAATCACCGTCATCCGGGTCAAATTCGATCACCAGGGGGGCAATAGTTTCCGTTTCTTCACCCGGAATGGTGGGGGTGTCATCTTCTTCCCCTTCTTCAGTGCAGGCGGGCAGGCCCAGCAATAAAACAAAGGACAGCATGAGCAACAGGTTGTTTCGAAGCAGATCTCGCATTTGAGGCCTCCTGGTAAAAAACAAGTTCTTTCATCTAGGAAAGATTCCGTTCCTGGGAATTCATATCCGGAAATTAATGGCAAGAAGCTTGCCATAATAAATCAGACCAATTCGGTATAACCAGAAGTTGAAGCTGCGGTTGTGCAAGTCCCACCGTCGTGCTAGAATCCCGGTGCACAGGGAGCCACCCTTCAAAAATCCCGTCCAGATCGGGATTTCGTGGCTCTGGAATTTCATGACCAAGGGGTTCTTCTCCAGCAACAACACGACATATGACGTATGTTCTCTTTCCAGTAGCTTGAACCATCGCCGGAGGCTTGCAGATGCCCGATCCTACACGTCGTGATTTCCTGAAGACTTCCGCCCTGGTAGGGGGTGGCCTGTTGGCTGCCGAGTCGCTGGCCCTGAGGGAGGCCGCCCTGGCTTCGGCCACACCGCCGGCGATGTCCATCGCCCGTTGGGACGAGGCCGCTTTGGCCAATTCGGATCTATCTGATGTGGCCGTCAAGCTGACCCAGACGGCCATCGAGTCGTTGGGCGGGATGGGCCGGTTCGTGAACAAGGGCGACACGGTGTGGGTCAAACCCAATATAGGCTGGAATCGGCGGCCGGAGTTGGCCGCCAATACCAATCCGGATGTGGTGGCAGCCGTGGTCAGAATGTGCAGGGATGCGGGCGCCAAAACGGTCAAGGTGGGAGACCACCCCTGTCACCCGGCTCGCCAGGCCTACCGCAACAGTGGCATCGCAAAAGCCGTCGAGGAGGCGGGCGGCAAGATGGTCTATCTGGACAAGAAGCGTTTCAAGGAAATGACCATTGATGGCCAGCATCTGAAGAAGTGGCCCCTGTATGTGGAAATCATCGAAGCTGATCTGGTTATCAACGTGCCGATCCTCAAACACCACGGTCTTTCCAAGGCATCGATGGCGATGAAGAATTACATGGGGATCATTGGGGGCAATCGAGGCTCATGGCATCAGAACCTGGACGCCTGTTTGGCGGACATCACCCAATTCATGAAGCCGCGGATAAGTCTCCTGGACGCTGTCAGGGTCTTGACCGATCACGGTCCGCAGGGAGGAGATCCCGCCGACGTGGATGTGCGGGGCATTGTGGCTGCCAGCACTGACATCGTGGCCCTCGATGCATTGGGTGCGGAACTCCTGGGCCATGATTCCCAGGCCATCGGCAATATCGGAGTTGCCGCTGCCCGTGGGTTGGGCACGCCGGACTACCGGTCCCTCGATCCGGTGGAGAAGACCATCTCGTGAGTGTTCAGGACAAGGCACGCCGTATTATCTGGATTCGCCGTTTCGTGCAGACTTTGGTATTGGTGTTTTTTCTGGTAATTCTGGCGGCCAACCGGCCTGCCGACGGGGTGGCTCCCACCGCTCCGGTCACGATTTTCTTCGACCTGAATCCACTGGTCATGGTCAGCACCTGGTTGGCCTCCCACTCGCTGGAGGGAATCTCGCTGTTGGGGCTGCTGACGCTTGCAGTCACCCTGGTTTTTGGGCGCGTGTTCTGCGGTTGGTTCTGTCCCTTCGGTACTTTGCACAACGCCGTGGCCAGTCTACGCAAACAGTTCCGCAAGGTAGTTCCCCGGGTGGAGATGTTCAGTCGTTGGCAGCGCGCCAAGTATTTCATCTTCCTGGCCTTGCTGGTAATGACGTCCGCGGGGGCGCAGTGGATCGGTGTGCTGGACCCCTTTTCCCTGTTGTACCGCAGCATCTCCCTGACCATCCTGCCGGCCCTGGATGTGGGGGTGAGCGCGGTGGCAAATGGGGTATACCTGACCGACCCGCATCTGGGTTCGTTGCACCTTCGCGACCTGACCGAGCCGGTTTATCGGTGGTGGCAGGAGCGGGTGACTGCCACCGAGTTGCGCGTTTTTTCGGGTACCGGAGTCGTGTTTCTGGTTTTTGTGACCGCTCTGGTTCTGAACCTGGTTCGGAATCGGTTCTGGTGCCGCTACCTGTGTCCGCTGGGTGGGATGTTGGGTCTGATCGCCGCGCGGCCGCTTCTGCGCCTGACCAGCGATCCCGAGGCCTGCAACAGCTGTCAAAAATGTACTCTGGCCTGCCCGGCCGCGGCTCAGCCGGAGAAACCAGGCGAGTGGCTGGCCTCCGAATGTTTCGGCTGCTGGAACTGCGTGGGTTCGTGCAACAACCAGGGTCTGGATTTCCAATGGACCCTTCCGCTGCAAAAGACATCGAGTGGCAGCGTGGACATCGGCAAGCGTCGGGCCCTGGCTTCGGTGGCTGCCGGAGTTGCTGGTTTGTCGATGATGCGGATTACACCGGCGGCCCAGGGCAAGACTTTCAACCCGGCGCTTATTCGCCCACCCGGCGCCAGGGCCGAATACGATTTTCTGCAACGTTGCGTCAAGTGCGGCTTGTGCATGCAGACCTGTCCCTCGGGTGGTCTGCAACCCACCTGGGCCGAAGCCGGTCTGGAGGGATTGTGGTCACCCATGCTGGTACCTGCCATCGGCTGGTGTGAGTTCGAGTGTCATGCCTGCGGCCAGGTCTGTCCTACGGAGGCCATCAAACCCTTGCCGCTCGCGGAGAAAAAGAAGGTGAAGATCGGTCTGGCGGTCATCGATACGACTCGCTGCTTGCCCTACGCCTACGGACGGGAGTGCATTGTCTGCGAGGAGCATTGTCCGGTGCCCGACAAGGCTATCACCTTCGAGATGCGAGAGGCTATGCAGAGGGACGGCAGCGTGCGCCTGCTCAAATTTCCCCGTGTTGACCCAGTGCGATGCACGGGCTGCGGCATCTGTGAAACGAAGTGTCCCTTCCAGGACCTGGCAGGCATCCGGGTGGTCAGTGCCGGCGAAGACAGGCATCCCGACAACCAACCGATGCTGGCCGGTGGCGACCCCTACGGCGACCCCAACAGCGATTCCAATGGCAACGCAAACGAAGAATCGAACGGCGACTCTTACGGCTACTAGCGAGAGGAAGAACCATGAGTAAGAAAAATCCCGAACAAATCAAGAAAGATGGCCTGAGCCGTCGCCATTTCCTGGCCGCCGGCAGTGCCGCTGCCTTGGGTGCTGCTGCAAAGCCATCCCTGGCGAGGGTGAATTCCGGGCAGGTCGACGACCAGAAAGCACCAAAGATAGCCAGCTACCGCACCCTCGGCCGTACCGGTTTCAAGGTGTCCGACTTGAGTATGGGTTGCGGAAGCATTTCGGATCCCAACGTGGTTCGCTACGCCTATGACCACGGCATAAACCTCTTCGACACGGCCGAATCCTACGGCAACGGCGACTCCGAAAGCAAGATCGGCTCGGCCATGAAGCACTTGGATCGGTCGAAGATCTTCATCGTCACCAAGCAGGCCATGAATGAGAATCCCGATGAACAGAAAATCATCGAAAATTTCAATAAGAGCCTCGAAAGAATGAAGACTCCCTACGCGGATGCCCTGTACATGCACAGCATCACCGACGTCAACATGATCGGCTACGAACCCTTCCACAGCGCTTGCGACAAGCTGAAGGCCGAGGGCAAGTTGAAGCACGTGGGAATCAGCAGCCACGGGCCGCGGGCCGAGGATCCCGACGCCATGGACACCGTGCTGATCAAGGCGGCCGAGGATGGTCGCTGCGACGTGATGTTGCTTTCCTACGGCTTCGTGAACAAGGACGAAGGCGAGCGCGTGTTGAAAGCCTGCAAGGAAAAGAACGTGGGCACGACGATCATGAAGTCGATGACCGGTTTGATGGAGGTACCCGTGCTGGATGTGGAGAATCCCAGTGAGCAGATCCAGGGCTGGTTCGATTATCTGGAAGGCCAAGGCTCCACCCGCGAAGAAGCGATCGAGCGCATCAAGGCCCATATCGAGCGACAGAAGCCGGGTTTCGAAAAGAGCTTTGCCTTGACCAAGCCTTTCATCGAAAAACACGGTATCAAGACGCAGGATGAACTTGATATCAAGAGTCTGCAATGGGTGCTGAGAAACCACGACGCCCACACCATCTGTCCTTCGATGCCTACTTTTGACATGCTGGACAAATTTCTGCCTCTTTCGGGCACCGAGCTTTCCAGCGCCGGGATGCGTTTTCTGGACGAATACGCCCGAGTTTTCGGTGCCTACAACTGCCGCTTCGGCTGCACGGACTGCGCCGACGTCTGCCCGGAGAATGTGCCCGTCAGTACGATTCTGCGCTACGCGTACTATTTCAACAAGCAGGGTCGACAGAAACATGCCATGCGTAAATACGCCGATCTGGGTAGAACCAACGCCTCGGTTTGCCTGGATTGTAATGCTCCCTGTGTTGCCGCTTGTCCCCAAGGGGTTCAGGCCCAGGCCCGCCTCTTCGAGGCCCACGGACTGCTGTCCCTGGTTTAAGGAGAATGAACATGAGACCGATTTTTGTATTATTCGCGTTGTTGCTTCTGCTCCCGGCTGCTACGGCGTCGTGGGGCCAGTCCGATGCAGAGCCCGTGGAGCTTCACGTGCCGGTTCCCGTCGGTTGGACCTCCGTGGATCAAGAGTATCGCTATGATCGAGACAATCTTTGGGAGTACATCAACGGTGCGGCGGAGCTTTTCCTGACTTATCGTTTCCGGGAGCTGGTCGTTGCCGATTTCGAGCAGGGCGATCTGGCGCTGACGGTAAGCGTTTATGACATGGGTCGAGCGCTCGACGCCTTCGGGGTTTTCGAAACCGAGAAGCCGGCCAAGGCGGACCGCGTTGAAGGAGTGGGGCTGGCGGCGGTGTTGCAGCCGCCTTACCAGGGCCTGCTGCTCAAGGACAAGTTCTACGTGAAGGTAGAGGCCGGGGGTGGAGATATCTCCGCGGAGACCCTGCAGGCCGCGATGAGCGACATCGCCGATAGTTTGCAGGGCAGCAATGAACTGCCACCCCAGCTGGAGGCTCTGCCCGAGACCGGAAGGGTGCCCGGCACGGTGGCATTTACCGGGGGCAATTTTTTGGGTTTGGATGATCTGGGCAACTGCCTGCATGCGGATTACAAATTGGCGGACGGCACGGAATACAAGCTGTTCGTGATGACTCCCCGTCAGGCCTTCCTGAACAATGAGAGTGGCCGCTGGACGAAGGCGGATCATGCTGCCGGCCATCTGATTTACCGACAGATTCCCTATACTGGCGCCGTCGTGCTCCTTGGGGATGAGACCCGATTGATCGGAGTTTCCGGGCTGGTGGATGTAGGAAAATCGACCGAGTTGCTGGAGTCGTTGCGCTGACCGCCAACGGAACGGATGCTGAACAAATGAGCAACAAGCGAGCAGGCAACGAACGAATAGACAACCTTGTCATAGCCCTGGAAAACTGGTTCCAGGGCTGTGAATCCTGTCTCATCGCCTATTCCGGCGGGATCGACAGTACCCTCGTGGCGTTTCTGGCGCGTCGTTATCTGGGGTCGGAGCGTTGCCTGGCCGTAGTCGGTGATTCGGCCAGTCTGAAGCAACGAGACCTGCAGAGCGCTCGTGAGTTTGCCGCCGAGCACGACATCCCGCTGGAAATCGTGCAGACCTGCGAGATGGAGAACCCCGACTACCGCGTCAATCCAAAGGACCGCTGTTTCCACTGCAAGAGCGAGCTCTTTACCCGGCTGGAAACGATTCGCAAGAGGGTCGGGTTCGCGATGGTCCTGGGTGGAGAAAACCAGGATGATCACTCCGACTACCGGCCTGGTCTGGACGCCGCGGCGAAATTTTCCGTCAGGGGTCCACTGGCCGAGTGCGGGGTAACCAAGGATGAACTGCGGATCATCGCCCGGCGGTTCGGTCTGGAGTGTTGGGAAAAGCCGGCCAGTCCCTGTCTGAGCAGCCGGATTCCATACTTCACCGAGATTACACCAAGAAAGCTGGAACAGATCGAAGCGGGAGAGACCCTGCTGGAGGAGCGGGGCTTCCCCGTTTCCCGTGTACGGCATCACGCCAGCTTTGCCAGGATCGAAGTGCCCCCGGCGCGGCTATCGGATTTACTGGGACAGGAATCGGACCTTGCCGACGAATTTCGGAACCTGGGCTTCGATCACATTGAGATCGATCCGGAAGGCTTTGTTTCCGGCAAGCTGAACAGGGAATTGTGATGAACACCGACCATATCGATTTTGAGCGCCAGGAACGGCTCGGTTTTCCGGAGTTTGTTTTCGGCGAAGGAAAGACAATCGAGCAGATCGCGGGGATCCTCGGGAAATTCCTGAAGCAGGGGACAAGCTGCCTTGTCACCAGGCTGCAGGAGGAGAAGGCAGGACCTCTGTTGGAGAAATTTCCCGGGTCTTTGCATGACCCGGCTTCCTGTACTTTCCGGCTGGGTGAAAACCATCCCGCAACCGGGAACGGGGTGGTGGCGATAATCGCCGCCGGCACGTCCGATGCTCCGGTCGTGGCCGAGGCCGACGCGGTGCTCCGGTTTCTGGGCACCGAAACGAGGACTTTTGTGGACAAGGGTGTGGCGGGGATCCACCGTCTCCTGTCGTCCCTGCCGGAGTTGAAGGAAGCGGATGTCGTGATCGCGGTGGCCGGTTTCGAGGGGGCTCTGCCTTCGGTGTTGTCCGGGCTGATCCGCCAACCGGTAATCGGCGTGCCCACCAGCATCGGCTACGGCGTGGCCCACGGCGGGACCGCGGCCCTGCACTCAATGCTGGCCAGCTGCGCCAACGGTCTGACGGTGGTGAACATCGACAATGGCTTCGGTGCCGCCATCGCCGCCCAAAGGATCCTGAACCTGGGTCGCACGACCCCATCGGAAAAACCATGAAGATTTTGAGGGTCGAACCGTTTTCGGGCTTGAGTGGAGACATGTTCCTCGGGGCCCTGCTGGATCTGGGAGCTTCGGCTGATAAACTGCAATCCTTGCCCGCGATCCTGGGTCTTGCCGGAGCCTCAATCAGGATCGACCCGGTGGACAAGTGCGGGATCCGCTGCACCAAGGTAACAATTGTGGACGACACCCCGGCCCAACACCGGCACCTTTCCCATATCGTGGACCTGATCGGGAGTGCGGATCTCCCGGAAAATGTGAAAGCCCTTGCCGGCCGAATCTTCAACATCGTAGGCGAGGCCGAGGCGGCCGTGCATGGCATCCCCGTGGAGAAGGTTCACTTTCACGAGGTCGGAGCGATCGATTCGATTCTGGATATCGTCGGAGCCGCAGTGCTGTTGGCGGGGTTCGAATTCGACGGTGTGGTGTCCGATCCGATCTGCACCGGATCCGGATTTGTTGACTGTGCCCATGGCCGGTTACCCGTCCCGGCTCCCGCCACCGGAAAGATCCTGCAGGGACTGCCCATCTACTCCGGCGCCATTCAGGCGGAAATGACGACCCCGACCGGTGCGGCGATCCTCAAGGCCCTCGATCCGGTTTTCACGCCCCGTGTTTTGAACATCACACAAACAGGTTACGGGGCCGGTTCCCGTGATTTTGAGCAACCGAACTGTCTGCGTCTCGGCTTGGGCGAATCGGTCGACTCCGACACATCCGGTATTGATCGCATGATCCTGATCCAGACCAACCTCGATGATACTTCCGGCGAACTTTTGGGCGGACACTTCCAGGACCTGCTGCTGGCCGCCGGCGCTTTGGACGTTAACCTCTGCCCGTTGTTGATGAAGAAGGGTCGTCCTGGTCAACGCCTGGAAGTGCTTTGTCGCGAACAGGATAGAGAGAATTTGTCCGACATCATTCTGGCCGAGACTACGACCATCGGCTTGCGATGGTTTCCCGTGCAGCGCACCGTGCTACCCCGAAAATCGGAAGTTGTGCCCACCCGTTTCGGCGAGGTCAGGGTCAAGTGTGTGACGCTTCCTTCTGGCCGGATTCGCAAGGCGCCTGAATTCGAGGATTGCCGAAAACTCGCCCTGGCGGCGGGAGTGAGTGTGCAGGAGGTCATGTTCGAAGCGCGGGATTCCTGCCCAAGTAGCGATTGAATGTCTAGCCGAAAAACTCTGCCCGGGTCGCCAAAGTCTTGGATGTCAGCGCACCTGGTGCTGAATGAAGGCAGCCAGATTCATCAACAATGCAATCCCCATGTGAATCAGGATCCCCCCGTTGATGCTCTTGGTGCGCAGGGCCAAAACACCCAGGATATAGCTTCCGAATACCGAACCCAGCGCCTCGGGAAATGGCTTGCCGAAATGCCAGAAGGCGTAAAGGACCACCATTGGTAACAGGGTGGCCTTGCCCAGCCAACGCACCATGCCCAGGACCAGAAAACCCCGGAAGAAAATCTCCACCCCGATGAAGCGCAGGGCGTAAAAGAATTCGTGCAGGGTGTAGGTCATCCAGACGGGCCAATCGTGGATGTGGGTCAGCGAATTTGGACGGCACAGGGGATACGTTTCAAGGAAGGAAGATTGGAAGGAGGCCCAAACGATGGGGGGAACCATGAGGGCCAGCATGATCAGATAGGGGCGCCAGTGGAAACCGCGCCATTGCAGGCCGTAAAAGTGGGGGATTTCCTTCTGGAAAAGTTTCCAGAAGACCCACACCGGTCCTCCCAGGGCAGCCAGACGAACGAGGTTTACCAGACATCGTTGCCAGTAGATAATCTCGAAGGCACCCGGCTTCTGGTGGAAAATGACCGGTTCCAGGTGGCTGATTACCAACTCCGGAATCCGTAGGGCCGTCCGGTTCAAAGCCAGCACAACCAGCATGAACCCACAAGTAAGCCAGAACCGGCGCTCGCGCAGCCGCTTCGCCTCTTCCGAACCACACAAGACAATCAGCAGGGTGCTGATATACGGCACGGCAAAAAAGACCAGGTAGAAGACCAGATTCCGGGGAACACTCCGATGCACTCTCAGCGTCGAACCCTTGAAATCCAGGCCATAGTTGACATAGAAGGCAACGATCAGGAACGCCGCAACCAGGAGGTAACTCCACGGTCTGGCGTTCTCCCTTACGTACTGTTTCAGATGCGAAAGAATCGTGCCCATGGGACAGCTTTCGGCGTGTCAATCTAGCCGGCGGGATTATTCCGCCAGCAACCCCTTGAGGCGATCGATCTCGGCCTGGATCTGTTCTTCTTCAAAGCGCGGGAAGAGGATTTCCTGCTTTCCCAGTTGGCGGCCGGCCGGGATATCCTTCACGCCTTCGTCCCAACCGCCCTGCCACAAGGATGTTTCGGCACCCAACCAACTCCACACCTTCTCCATGCCGAAAGGCACCACCGGAGCCAGCATCAGGCAAAGCATGCGCAATATCTGAACAATGACTCCCAGGCTGTGCCCGCAACGCACCAGGTCGGTCTTGCGGGTCTTGAAGGGGGCCGATTCATCGAAGTAGCGGTTCCCGGCCTGACCGGCGTGGAAACAGGCTTCCATAGCCGCCTTGATCTCGAATTTTTCCATATGGGCCGAGTACTTTTCCAGGTCTGCTTGCACATCGGCCAGGGCCTGGCGGTCCAGGTCGGTCATCATCGCTTCGGACCACTCCGGCACTCGGCCCTCGAAATACTTGTGGATGAAGGTGAAGACCCGGTTGATCAGATTGCCGAAGTTGTTGCCCAACTCGTTGTTGTTACGGGCCAGGAAACCCTCCCAGGTGAAGTTCATATCCCGTGTCTCGGGCAGATTGCGGGCCAACGTGTAGCGAAGCGGATCGGCGCTGAACTTTTCCAGATATTCGGGCAACCAGACGGCGAAGTTACGGCTGGTCGAAAGCTTCTGGCCTTCCAGGTTCAGAAATTCGTTGGCCGGCACGTTGTCGGCCACGATGTAATCCTCGGTGTGGGCCATCAGCATGGCCGGGAACATCAGGGCGTGGAAGAAGATGTTGTCTTTGCCGATGAAGTGGACCAGGCGGGTGTCCGGATCCTGCCACCACTTCCGCCAGGCTTCCGGGTCGCCCTGATCGGCGGCCCACTCGCGGGTGGATGAGATGTAGCCGATGGGAGCCTCGAACCAAACGTAGAAAACCTTGCCTTCATGGTCGGGCAGGGGTACAGGGACGCCCCAACCCAGATCGCGGGTGGCGGCGCGATCGGCCAAGGTGTCCTTGAACCAGCTGCCACAGTAATTCCGCACGTTCTCTTTCCATTCCGGGTGATCAGCGCTGTACTTCTCAAGTCGGGGTTGCCACTCCGCCAAGGGCAGGAACCAATGAGTGGTTTCCCGCAGTTCCAAGGGGCTGTTGTCCAAAACGTTGTGTGGATCTATCAGTTCGGTGGGGTCCAAGCTGGATCCACACTTCTCGCACTGGTCGCCACGGGCCCCTGCAGTATCACACTTCGGGCATGTGCCCTCGATGTAGCGGTCGGCCAGAAAGCGGTTCTGGCTGGGACTGAAAAATTGTTCGGTGGTCTTTTGCTTCAAGAGACCCTGGTCGTGCAGGTCCATAAAGAAGCTCTGGCTCGTTTCGGTGTGGATCTCCCGGCTGGTCTGGCTGAAGTTGTCGAAGCTCATCCCGAAACCTTCAAAGGATTTTTTGATCGAGGCGTAATTGCGGTCGACCAATTCCTTGGGCGAGATCCCCTCCTTTTCTGCCGTCAGGGTGATGGGCACGCCGTACTCGTCGCTGCCGCAGATATACAGAACATCCCGGCCCTGCATTCTCAGGAAACGCACGAAGATGTCGGCGGGCAGATAGGCGCCGGCCAGATGGCCCAGGTGTATTTCTCCGTTGGCGTAGGGAAGGGCGCTCGTCACCAGCGTTCGCTGGAACTTCTTGGGGGTGCTCACTTGTCGGCCTCCGTTTGGCGGATGAAATAAATTCCCGGACTCCAAGGGAAGTTATATCAACTGCTCCAGCGGCGGCAAGGCGGTTTTACCGTAGACGTGGGCTTCCAGCCAGTCATGACAGTCAACGCCGGTCACGGTGTGGATCGCTTCTTCGATGATTTCCCGGCTCAATTCCCGGCCAAGGTAGTTTTCGTAGAGATGCCGCAACACCTCGTCCAAGGGGCGCTGGAGACCGCTGTTGGTGGCCAACCATTGGTCCAGGGACATGGCGGCTGCCACTCCTGCGGCGTAGGCGAACCGGACCTGATCAGGTCCGGCCATAACCTCGGCGGCGGCTTCGGCCAGGGAAATCGTCCCCATAAGATCGTTGCCGACATAGTCGCGCTCCAGGCGGGACAGGAGGGTTTCCCGTCCGTGGTCCGGAGCCCATAGGCCGGCAGCGACCAACATCCGGGCCGAGTACCAGGTCGTAATTCCTTCGGTGAACCAGAGGGTTTGGGGGTCGGTTTGACGGATTGCCTCGCCAAGCCAGCCGTGGAACATTTCGTGGGCGATTACACTGGAAACCTGTTTCTCAAGCATGCCGTAGGTGGTTTCCGGATCCATCAGGACCAGGATGGAACTGCCGGTATGGACCCCGTAGACGTCGAATCCCGTTTCTACCGTCACCCGGTTGGCGGACAGGATCACCGTGATCTGTTGATTGGGTGCCGATCCGAAAAAGCCCAGCTCCGTGCGGGCAATGCGGCGGATCAGATCCAGGGCCGCCTCATCCGAGAACAGCCAATCCTGATCAGTGGCCAGCTGGATCACGCAATCCCGGGTCTGGACCGTGCTGGTCCGGATGTCACCGCAAATGATCAGGGCGTTGTTCAGATCGGCCAAATCGCGGGGATGGAAAAACAGGGAAGCCGGAACCGGAGCCGCGATGCCTTTCCCGGGGCTTGGGATCTTCCCGGAGGGAAAATCAACTTTCGCGGCCGGCTGGAATCCCTGTCCCAAGCCCAAGTGAGCCGGCTGCACGGACGGGTCCAATGGGTCGCTCCTCTGATCCCGGTCGGAGTCCAGCCGGTCGACGCCCCGGACCAGGGCCGGCCAAGGCACCAGAACGGGCAGGTCCCGTGGGTTGTGAATCATTACAGTGATATCGCCCACCGGAACGGTCGTCGGCAGCAGAAAAATCTCAAATCCAGCAGCTCGAATGCCGCCCTCCACCGGCGTGGAAATGTATTGTCTTATGTCCTCCTCACTTTCCGGGGGGCTGGACAGATCGATTCGATAGGCAATCACGGCCCGTCGGGTTCCTTGCGTGGAGATTTGCCAGCCGTCCTTCAGGTCAGTGATGGCCAGCGACTTACCCTGCATACCGCCATCGGACATTTCGAAAGCCGTGATGGAGTGAATTTCAACCCCGTTGCCGGGATTTCCCGCCCGTCCCGTGGCCACTTCCAGATCCAATTTCCCCGGCAGCTTACCTTCAGTGATCATGGTAACGGTCAGTGATCCGTTCGGGGCCTGGAGAAGATCGATCTCATAAACCAATTGTATCGGGTATTGGTGACCGGGCAGGGATTGCCAGGCCAGGAGTATTAGGGTTACCAGGGTGAAGGATGCCCACATAAGAAGGCGTCGAGCCCGTTTTTGAGACCTCCTGTATGGAGTGAACTTCTTGCCCGAGCCTATTTTTTGTCGAGGACTTCGGATTTCGAGCCGCTCATCAGCAGTCAAATTAGGTACGACCTTGCCTTCGCGTCGGGCTTTGTACCTGTCAATTGCGGAATGCGGTTTCTCGGACATCCTGATTCTTTCCTTGCACGGTTACACTGCTGCCGGGATTTCCCATTGTTCCTCATGGTTGCCGGGGATTCCCCGAGGACGCGCTTAAATAAAAGAGAAGCACAGGGTGTGCCCAGGGTGTAATCTGTGGACTGGTGCCGCCGGGTTGACGGGGCAGGGAATTTCAATGGACTTCGGGGAGGGTGCTCATGGATTTGGGGTTGAAGGGAAAGACGGCGCTGGTAACGGCAGGTTCGCGGGGATTCGGCAAGGCGGTAGCTCGGGAGCTGGCAGCCGAAGGGGCCAGGATCGCAATTTGTGCTCGGGGCGAAGAAGACCTGGAAAAAGCGCTTGCCGAGATACAAGAAGCGGGTCAACAAGTTTGGGGAGGGATGGCCGGACATCACCTGACCCGTGCTCTGGACGTAACCGACGATAAAGCGGTGGGTGAATTTATCGGGGTGACCGAGAAGGAATTGGGGCCCATCGATCTGTTGCTGGTCAATGCAGGGGGTCCACCGGCTGGTGATTTTTTCACCCTGGATCTGGATAAGTGGCAGGAAGCGTACCGGTTGACGGTCGAAAGTGCCGTGCGATTGTGCCGGCTGGTCATGCCCGGCATGATCAAGCGTCGCTGGGGCCGGATCGTCCAGATCACTTCGGTCAGCGTATTGCAACCGGTAGAGAATCTGGCCTTGTCCAGCGTCCTGCGCCCAGCGGTGCAGGCCCTGACCAGGAATCTGGCCCTGGAGGGGGCTCCTTTCGGAGTTACGGTTAATTCCGTAGCACCGGGATACCACACCACAAGCGCAGTGGAGCGTCTGATTACGGCCAAGATTGAGCAGAAAGGGTGCACTCGGGACGACGTCCTTTCCGACTGGGCCGGTGAGATCCCCATGGGCCGACTGGGGGAGCCGGAGGAGTTGGCTGCCCTGGTTTTGTTCCTGATGTCAGAGCGGGCGAGTTACATCACGGGTCAGTGCCTGGTTTCGGATGGTGGCTGGGTGCGGGGTACATTTTAGCCCATCAGGGCCGAAAAAATCAGATTTGGGATTCGGCTCGGGCCTGGGGCCCTTGACAGGGACGGGATCGGTGTTATTTTAGCTGTCAACGAACTGCGCATGTTAATAGTTCAATCCCTTTGGTTCGGGAGATTTTGATGCTTGAACTGATTCTTATTGTGATTGCCTACTTCGTCCTGGTGAACTTCGTGTTTCCCAAGTTGGGGCTTCAGCCGGGCTGAGGTCCGGCATCCTGCTCGATCGGGGATCGAGCTACAGAAGAAAAACCTGACAATAAATCTGGCAGTAAACCAGAGGACCCCTCCAGCGAAGCATCATTGGGAAAATAGAATAAAATCAGGAGGCGGCTTTCATGCCCTTGTACGAATTCACTTGCAAAAAATGTGGACACAATTTCGAGGAACTGATTTCCCTGTCCGAGCTGGAATCCAACCAAATCAATTGCCCTGCCTGCAAATCCAAGCGTCTGGAACGGGGCTTTTCCGGGTTCGCCACCGGTTCCGGCTCCAGCTCCATGAGTGGCGGCGGATTCTCCGGAGGCGGTTGCGGGAGTGGTGGTTTCACCTGAGGCTGATCTGCCTGTGGCCGTGCGCCGCGATTGACTCCACGAATAAGTTGGGCTAAAACACTTCCGCTTCGAATACCTGAAACTCCGCTCCGGACGCCCAGGCGTCCGGAGCCAGTCCTGCCTTGAGGGCCAGCTGGGTAAGCGTGGTATCCAGATCCCAGCCCTGTTCGGGCGCAACCTGGGGTAGAAAAACCGACTGCCGCCCATTCTTGGTCAGTAGAATTCCGTGCACCCCAACCTTGATATCTCCAGGCCCGTTGACGCTTCGCAGCGGGGTCAGGGCGGAAATTTCCAATTCAAGCTTTGCCAGTTCCAACTCGGTGACGGGAGCGAAGCGTGGGTCGCCCACCGAGGCGCTGCGCCCGTTGTCCACCACGGCTTCGACCAGGGGCTTGACGCCTTGGATATAGCCGATGCAGCCACGCAGTTGTCCGTCCAGGGTAAGGGTTACGAAAGCGCCCCGGCTCTGGGACAGGCGTCCGGACAGGTCCAACCCCCGTTCCCCGGCCAGAAGTCCCACGTCCGGAGGCGGTTCATTTCGTACGGCCGCAGCCACGGCCAGGCCGGCGATATCCTTCAGGAATTCTTTCTCTGCTTTATCCAATCGATCATCATCGGTTTGTCTATCGGTCATCGTTTCAGCTCCCGGGATGGGGGGTCCGGTCAGGTCCGGTCGTGATCAGGATGGAGGCGTAACTGACCGAAAGGGAGTAGTCGCCCTCCAGGTCACCGCTGCGGCGGTAGTCGATCAGGGCTGCTTCGTATCCTGGGGGCACTCCGGTTTCCAGAGCCAGGGCCGTTGCGTGCAAACCGCACATGGTGATTCCCGTTTCTTCTCCGTATCCGATCAGGCTTTGGGAATCGGTGGCCAGAATTTTCAGGATGGCCCCGGAATCCAAACGCTCCAGGGAAGTGGGGATGTCGGCAGTAAATGGAACATATCCAAAAGTGGGCCCGTAGTGGGTGAAGTCGGTGGAGACCAGCAGAAGGGTATCGTCGGTCGTCAGGTCTTTCAGGGCTGTTGCGGCTTCCATCCGCTGAGATCGATTCAGGGCCGGCACCAGGATGGGAACGATGGTCGGAGTACGGTCTTGCCATAAGCGCTGCAGAAACGGCAGTTGAATTTCCACCGCGTGCTCACCGGCGTGAGCGGAATCATCCAGGACAAATGCCTGACATTCGGCGAGTTTACGCACCGCCCGGGTGTCGACGGATACCTCGCCCAGGGGAGTGGCAAAGGCCTGGGCGCCTGACAGGGCGGCTTTTTTCAGATGTGCACGGTGATTGGGGGCCAGGATGAAAACGGTTCGCGGACAGTCCTGGCGGAGGTGGCCGTACAGGCGTCCGGCCGCCTCTCCGCTATAGGTGTAACCGGCGTGGGGGACCACGGCCAGCAGGGGGCGACCGGCCGGACGCGTCGAAGGGTCGACCGCGACAAGGTAGCGATCCACCTCGGTTGCCAGGGTCTCCGGGTCGCCGGGATACCAGGATCCAGCCAGGACAGCGGATCGGGTTCCGGTCATGATTCCACCTCCGGGAATAATCTAGGTTGGAAAACCGCCCGTTTGCACTCTATCATATAACCATACATCAGCCAAACCCACCAAGGAGGAGGGCAAGTTGAATATCAAGCAGAATCCCATGGGCGACGTGATGGTGCTGAACCTTTCCGGCAAAATCATGGGAGGTCCGGACCACGAAAAATTTCAGACCGAAGTCAAGTCCCTGATCAGCGATGGCCATGTGGACATCCTGTTGAACATGTCCAGAGTCAACTGGGTCAACTCAACGGGGCTGGGTATCCTGGTCTCCGCTTTTCACACGTTGAAGAAAAATGGCGGACAGCTCAAGATCTGTGAGGTCAGCGACCGGATCGACAACATCCTGAACGTCACGCAATTGAAACTGGTCTTCGAGACTTTCGACAGTTGCGACGAGGCATTGGCCTCCTTCAACGCGGAATAGATCGTGGCCCCCGAAACGGATCCTCCGCATATCCAGGAATCGGTCCAGGACAGTGGACCGTACCACAACCCTGCCCTGACGGTAGACGGTGTGGTACTGCTGCGCCAGCCGGTTGGGGTTCAGGGAGAATCTCCTTCGGTCCTGTTGGTCGAGCGGGGCAACGAACCTTTCCGGGGCATGCATGCCCTGCCGGGAGGGTTCGTGGACTACGGGGAAGACATCCAGGACGCGATTGATAGGGAGATCGAGGAAGAGACCGGCTTGACCGGTTTGCCCTTCCGTCAGTTCCGGACCTTCGGCCATCCCGATCGGGATCCTCGCGGCCACACCGTTTCTGTTGTATATGTAGCTGTCATAGTGGGGGAAGCCCCGGAGGTCGTCGGTGGCGATGACGCCGCTTCGGCTGCCTGGTTTCCCGTTTCCAAACTGCCCAAGCTGGCTTTTGACCACGCCCATATTCTGGGCCGGGTTCTGGCCGCTTTGCCGGCAGGCTGAATCCTGGAAAATAGTTAAGACCGTGATCATCGTTACAAGGAGTGAATCGTGAGTGCCAACCTGAGTTCAGATACCGTGATGGCCGCCTTGAAGGAAGTCAAACTACCCGGAGCCAACGTGGACATCGTCTCCATCAAGCTGGTTGGGGATGTCCAGGTTTCCGGAGGCCAGGTGCGGATAATAATCGTCAAGACCAGTGAGAAGGATGAGACCATAGAAGGGGTCCGCCAAGCAGTGGTCGACAAGGTCTCAAGCCTGTCCGGCGTCTTGTCCGTCGAGGTGGATGTGGATGATCGTTCCGCACCGAAGAAAAAGGCTCCCACCGGCCCGCACGGACAATCCTCCGACCCCTACGCCGACAGGCGTCCCTTGCCGGGAGTGGCCAAGATCATTGCCGTGGCCAGCGCCAAGGGCGGCGTGGGCAAATCGTCCGTTGCGGTGAACCTGGCACTGTCCCTGAAGGAAAAAGGCCACAAAGTGGGCCTGCTGGATGCCGACGTCTATGGTCCGAGTGTGCCCACCATGCTGGCCATGAGCGAGGGACCCCAGGTGACCCAGGACAAGAAGATCCTGCCGGTACAATCCCACGGTTTGCAGGTTATTTCCATGGGATTGATGATGGCTCCCGACCAACCGGTGATCTGGCGCGGACCGCTGGTTTTTTCGGCGATCAAACAGTTCCTGAAGGACGTGCAGTGGACCGATCTGGATTACCTGGTGGTGGATCTGCCCCCCGGAACCGGTGATGCCCAGCTAACCCTGGTCCAGCAGGTTCCGCTTTCCGGTGTGGTCATGGTTACCACTCCGCAGGAGGTGGCTCTTACCGATGTTCGCCGGGGAATCAGGATGTTCGAACAGATCGAAGTTCCGGTGCTGGGCATCGTTGAGAATATGAGCTATTTCGCCTGTCCGGGATGCGGCCAGGAACACGACATTTTCGGGCGGGGCGGCGGTGCCGAAGTGGCCGAGGCCTACAAACTGCCCCTGTTGTCGGCAATCCCCATCGATTCGGCGATCCGTAAAGGCGGAGATGAGGGTAAGCCCGCTGCTTTGATCGAGGGTAGTGCGGCGCGGGAAGCCTTTATGGGCCTGGCGGACCGGGTGATCGAGTTGGCTGTGTCGCCGACCTAGAACGCGGCCCGGTCCGATCAATCGGAATAGCCCAGATCCTTCAACCGCCGGCGGACGGTATCGTCCATATCATTCCAACTCTTGGGCGCCCCGGATTCCGGGGCGTCTTCGTTTCCGGGACCCGCGCCCTTTCCGGTGGCGCGCCAACGGGCCAGCAGTTCCTGGAATTCAGCCACAACTTCCTCATGATCGTTTGACACATCGAATTTTTCCCGGGGATCGATTCGCAAGTCGAACAGGGCCAGGGGACGGCCATCCCGGTGGGCAATGAATTTCCAGTCACCCTTCCTGACTGCCACCAGATCCGGTCCATAGGCGATGGCCTCGGCCAGGATGATGCGTGGTTTCTCCGATATATCAGGGGCAGGGGCCTGGGCCAAGGATCGGCCGCGAAGACTGGACTCGATTCCGTTGGTTTGGTCCTCGCTGGCGGTATCCTCACCCAGCCAGTCCAACAACGTGGGGGTCAGATCGCAGAGGGAAACCGGCTCGGCTCGGCGCGTTCCGGCCGGTACTCCTGGTCCCCAGGCAGCCCAGGGTACATGCAGTAATTCCTGGAAGTGGGTGTGCCCGTGCCCGATGCCACGGATGGGCCGTGGATCATGGTTCCAGCGGCGGGCAAACTCCGCGTGGTCGGTGAATTCTTCGCCATGGTCGGAGAAAACAGAGACCAGCGTCCGGTCGGCCAGATTCCAGGCTTGTAGCTTTTCCTGCATATTGCCGATGGTGCGGTCCACCGCCATGATCGTCGCGTCGTAGATCGCCAGCTTCAGGGCCAGGCCCGCCCGGAAATCCGGATTGTTCGAATTGTTGGGGTCGTTCCGGTCAGGCGATGAACCCAGGTTGGGTTCACCCTTCTCTCCCCAACGGGCAAAAGCGCGGATGGTCCGGTTGTCGGTCTTCGCCCCCGCTGCCGCAGCCCGGGGCAGGAACGGAGCCAGATCCTCACCCTGTGGCGTGGTCGGTTCGTGTGGATCGTTGAACAGTACGAAGCAGAAGAAAGGCTGGTCAGCGTGGCGGCGAATCCACTCCAGGGCCAGTCGGGCCAATTCCGCAGCGGGAAGATTGTGGTAGCTGTGATGATCGAAGCTCTCGGCCAGACCGAAGGCGAAGAACTGATTGGAGTAGAAGGCGGCCGTCCGGTAACCCTTTTTCCGCAGGATGGAGGCCATGGTCGGTAGGTCCGGATCCAGGCGGCGCGGGGGCTGGTTGTCCATGTTGCGCAGAGGACCGGGCAGATATCCGCCGTGCAGCCCGGGCATGACCCCGGTCAGGGCGCTGGCGAAGGAGGGCAGGGTCCATGGTGCCGGGGCGGTGACATCTGTGAAGATGGTTCCGCTGGCGGCCAGGCGGTCAAGGTTTGGAGAAGCCGGTGAACCATACCCGGCCAGGCCCAGGTGATCGTAGCGCAGGGTATCGATACCCAGGAGCAGGAGATTCGGCCCGCCGGGCCGCCCGGGATCGATCCGGCTGGGACGAAACGGGCGCAGGATTTCATCCCGCCATCGACCGAGTCGGGCGCTCCATTCCCTTTTGCGGGTCATATCCTGGAAGGGGTTATCGGACATGCCATCCTCTCGGGGGAACGGGTTGGGATACCTTTGGGGCCATGTTCTGGACAGCGGGCACTCCGGTCGTTACCATAGTTGCCATGAAGTTACTGGATTATACAACAGAAAGCGGATTTATACCGAATATCAAGTGCGGTGATGTGGCGGCTGCCGTATCCCGGCTTGTGGAGGGCCTGGCCGCCGATGGCCAGGTTATCGACTCCACCGCTCTGGTCGATGAGATCATGCGCCGGGAGGAAGAAGGCAGCACCGCCATCGGGGGTGGTCTGGTAATTCCCCACGCCCGTTCGAAGAATGTCCAGCAAGTTCGGGTCGCGGTGGCGACCCTGGCGGACCCCATCCCTGTTCCGGCCGAGGACGATCGGCCCGTGGACGTCGTGATCCTGCTGGTTGGTCCGGATGGCGACCCCCGACTCATGCTGCGTGTCCTTGCGCGCTTGGCCCGCCTGGTCAAGCATTCTTCATTCCTGGATAGTTTGCGCGAAGCTGAATCCGCAGAGGATTTACGGGCTGTTTTCAGCCAACTGGACTGACCCCCTGTTTTTCACTTCATTCCACGAAACCGGGACACGTCTCGGATTTGCTTTTGGAAAGTTGTATTTGCATACTTGCCGGATCACACGGGTTGGGTTATTCTGCCTGACCCCAGAAGTTCTGATGGTTTGGATACGAGGATCAGGATCCGCCCGGATATGATCCGGTTTCCCACCAACGCCGGATTATTCATGACCTGGATTCATGAAAGCCCGAGCTATGATCCCTTGAAGGGAGAAAGTCTTGATGTCCTGTAATTGTAGGTTAGCACCCTCGGTGTTTGGTTGGCTTACCGTAGTGTTGCTCATAGGGGGGCTGGTTCCCCTGGCGACCGCAGAGACCGCCAATCACTTGCTTATTTCCGAGATTTTTTGGCCGGATTCACGGAGTGGGACGGTTAGTCAATGTATCAAGATTGTTAATCCTACAGGCTTGGATAAGCCGATGGATGACGTCTATTTGACGGATGCCACCTTGTCTCCCAATTCCGTCTACTACAACATCACGTTGGCGGATCCGGGCGTGTATAATCCCGGGGGCACGGCCAGCGAGGATTTCCACATCCGGTTCCCGGCCGGCTACTCGATTGTTGCCGGCGACACTGTTGTCATAGCTATCAATGGTAGCGACAATTATGTGACCGATTACGGCCGGCTGCCGGATTTCGAACTGCTTGAGGACGCCTCATCTCCCGATGAGGTGCCCGATCTTGTGGCGGCCTTTCCCGGCTCCATCAGTGCTGACCCAAGCCTCGATTTCGGGGTTGAGAGCCTGATTCTCTATACGTGGGACGGTACGGGTGACTTGGTCAAGGACATCGATTACGTGACCTGGGGCACGAATGAAAGCTTCCGTGTCGACAAAAGCGGAGTGACGGTGGGAAGTTCCGATTACCGGAACGACACCATTCCTGCCAACCAGATCCCTGCCGCGACCGGGCTTTCGGCCGGAGATGGCTTGCGGCGGCTGGACGATGACGAGGGCGCCGGGGAAACCGATGGCGCAGATGGCAACGGTATAACCGATCACGACGAGATGGGCGAGATTCTGTCCGCTACTTTTGCAACCGTGTCCGATTTCCTGGAAACGGCTCCTGCAGGGGCTCTTGCTGCCCCTTCGGCGCCTGTTCTCTCCGTACCCGAGACTAATCCGGCCAATCCGAACGCCGGCTCGGCCACAACGGTTTCCATGACTCTCGATTCCTATAGTGAGGTAACGGGTGTCACTTTTCCCTTCAGCATCGATGGCGTGGATCAGACTCCACTGACTGGCACCGATTCCGGCGGCGGAATCTGGACAGCCGAAATCCTCCAGCAGGCTGAGGGTGTAGTGATCAACTGGTACTGCGAGGCGGTTAATTTGGATGGTGGGATTGCTGTCTACCCGGTATCGGCTCCCATATATTTCAACTCCTTCACGGTAGGTTCTTCTCCTGTCGTAGGTGAAGGGGCCGAGAAGTTGCTGATCACCGAGGTCAATGCTGGTCCCAACTTCTACAGCTCTGATGGAAATGGATTTTCCGGGATGGCGGATCTTGCGGCCGAGTTCATCGAAATCCATAATCCCAATCTCTACGAGGTGGACCTCAGCGACTACTACCTGACCGATGCCATCAACTACATATACGGTGCCGATCAATTCTATTGGAACATCCCTCTGGGTGCGACCGAAGACAACCTTGGCGGCGGCGACTACAACGACTTCCACGCTCGTTTTCCTGCCGGGTTTACGATCGGTGCGGACGAAACGATTACAATCTCCATCGCGGGTAGCGGTTGGTTCTTCGATGTTTATGACATCCAGCCTGACCTGGAACTTTATGAAGATGGAGCCACTGCAGATGATATCCCGGATATGTTGCCGGTCTTTCAGAATGGGGAGGGTGGGGACAGTATCTTCACGGATGGCAGGGATGCCGACTCTCAGGGCATGCCGGAAGGCGTTCCCGAGTTGGAAGAACACTACGGTGAGCCGGTTATTCTTTATCACTGGACTGAAGGCGCTGACTTGGTTACGGATATCGACTTCTTTCTGTTCGGTGATTCTAAAACCAGTGTTATCGGTGAGCTGGACTTCTCCCAGGGCTTTGACAAGACCGGACAGACGATCGTAGGATCCACTTATCTGCCCGACACGGCAGTCGCCTCCCAGGTATGGTTCACTACGGTCATTACGAGTCCGGCCTACTCCTACACTCGCACCGATTTTGAAGAGACAGGCCAAACCGCTACAGGTGGCAACGGTGTTGGTGGACGGGACGAGACCAGTGAGAATTTCTCGGCCAACTTCTCTTCGGCGATAGCCACCCCCGGTACCCTTGAAGAAGGTGGCGGCGGTGGAGGAGGTGGCACCGGTGAAGGAGCAATGAAGCTGTTGATCACCGAGGTCAGTTCCGGGCAGAACATCCATCCGTTTACTGGTATGGAACAGATCGCGATGGAGTTCATTGAGATCCACAATCCGAACGACCAGGCAGTTGATCTCAGTGACTACTACATCACCGATGCCATCAACTACTTGTACGGTTCCAATCAGATTTACTACAGAGTAGCCTTGGGTCCTCCTCATTCCTACGATGCGGTAGGTGGCGGCAACTACAGCGATTTCCATGCTCGCTTCCCGGCCGGCTATACGATCGATGCCCACGGTACGATTGTGATTTCCATCGGAGGGAGCGACGGATTCGAGTCTGTATTCAGTGAATTACCCGACCTGGAACTTTACGAAGATGGGGCCGAGGCGGATGCTGTGCCGGATATGGTGCCTTTGTTTGGACCGCTGGACGATGCCAACAGCATCCATGATTCCACCAACTTGAGCGCCGGCGATGATGAGTTGGCGAGGGGTATTCCAGAATTGGAAGAACACTACGGTGAGCCGGTTATTCTCTACCACTGGAACGAGGGGGATGATCTGGTCACAGATATCGACTTCTTCCTTTTCGGAGATTCCAAGGTCAGTATCGTCAACGGTGACATGGATTTCTCCCAGGGATTCGACAAGACCGACGTGGCAATCGGCGGATCAACTTACTTGCCGGACACGGCCATTGATGGCCAAAGCTGGTTCCTGGATCTGGTCACCGACGGCTCGGTCTCCTACCACCGCATCGCACACGACGAAGGCGACCAAACCGCTACCGGCAGTAACGGCGTCGATGGCCGGGACGAGACCAGCGAGGACTTTGCTGTCACGTTCGCCTCGGGCGCATTCACACCTGGCATTTATGAACTGGGCGGCAGCGTGGTGTCTCATGAGGCGGAAAAACTTCTGATCACCGAAGTCAGCTCCGGGGACAATATCCATCCTTTCACGGGCATGGAACAGATTGCCATGGAGTTTATTGAGATTCACAACCCGAACGATCAAGCGGTTGATCTCAGTGACTACTATATAACCGATGCAATTAACTATTTGTACGGTGCTAATCAGTTTTATTACGGCGTGGCTCTAGGCCCTCCTCATGACTACGATGCGGTGGGCGGCGGCAACTACAGTGATTTCCATGCTCGCTTCCCCGCCGGCTACACGATCGATGCCCACGGTACGATCGTGATCTCCATCGGAGGGAGCGACGGGTTTTTCTCCGTGTTCGAAGCGCAACCTGACCTGGAACTATACGAAGACGGGGACGAATCGGATGATATTCCAGACATGGTGCCTTTGTTTGGGCCTCTAGACGATGCCAACAGCATCCATGATTCCACCAATTTGAGCGCGGGTTCTGATGATTTGCCGAGAGGCATTCCAGAATTGGAAGAGCACTACGGTGAGCCGGTTATTCTTTATCACTGGTCCGAAGGCGACGACCTGGTAACGGATATCGACTTCTTCCTGTTCGGTGGTTCCAAGATCAGTATTAATGGTGACATGGACTTCTCCCAGGGCTTCGACAAAACCGATGTGACGATGGGTGGATCAACGTATCTGCCTGACACGGCTATTGAGGACCAAAGCTGGTTCCAGGATCTGGTCGAAGACGGTTCGGCTTCTTACCACCGCATCGCACACGATGAAGGTGATCAAATCGCCACGGGCAGCAACGGCGTTGATGGCCGGGACGAGACCAGTGAAGACCTCACTGTAACATTCGCCTCGGGTCCATTCACCCCCGGCGTATATGCCTTGGGTGACACTGTTGGTGGTGAGGGTGAGATTGAGCCCGAAGAGGCCCAACTGTTTACCCTGGAGGCCAAGGCCGCCACGTTCATTCCAAGAGAGGGCGGGGAATTCAACTTCAAGTTCAAGATCTCGTCTGAAAATTTCGAGTTCCGGCTGCGGATCTTCGACCGAGAAGGCCGTCTGGTCCGAACCCTATTCGACAGCCGCTTCGACGGCCTCCTGGAAGGCATTTACAAGAATGTCGCCTGGGATGGGCGAAACGATACCTACGAGCTGGTCCGGGCTGGCCTGTATTTAGCCCATTTCTCGATAGTGGATAACGAGACGGGCACCGAGGAAACAAAGGTAATGCCGGTGGTAGTAGCCAGTCGGCTTAACAAGTAGAGAGGGTGAGCGATGTTCCGGAAATTGACGATACTTCTTGTTCTGGCGGCGCTCGGCCTTTCGGCCGGCCTCGCACAAGCTTATTTCGAAGACACCGTAATTAGTCCCAGGTCCCGGGCCATGGGAGAATCGGCAGTTGCGGTACCCGACGCCCAGGCGGCGGCCTTCCTTAACCCCGCCTATCTGGCCGAGGTTAGTGAAAAATCCTTCGGGGCCGCATATGTTCAGCCCTTCCGACAGGGTTTCAATGACTTCTATTACCTGGGCGGCGCCCTGCCGATCCACTCGCGCTGGGGCAACTTCGGCTTCGGGTTGAGCAGCTTCCAGGTCGAGTACCAGGACGTGGATCTACTCAAGGAAACCCAGCTGAGCCTGGCCCACGGAGTGAACCTGTTCCAAGACATGCATTCCTCGATCGATTTCGGTTGGTCGTTGGGGATTTACAACGTGGATCTGGGTGAAACCATTGATGGGGAAGATCCCGGCAGCGCGACGGCCTACGGCGTCGACATCGGAATGCTCGTGACCCTTCACAAGCGAACCAAACTGGGATTCCAGGTCAAGAACATAAACAATCCCAACATCGGCTTCGATGAAGAAGAACTCGCCCAAAGACTGGTCGGCGGTGTCAGTTATGAACCCTACGACGGAGTGATCACCACCTTCGAGATCGAAAACGAACTGGGGAATGAAGTCCAGTACCATGGCGGCACCGAATTCTACATCATAGATGGTTTTGCGCTGCGGACGGGCATTGCCACCAATCCCAACCGGCTGACCGGAGGATTCGGTTACACGTTTGATGGTTTTACCCTGCATTACGGGTTCTCGACCGGGGGTGGGGTTCTTGAGAGTAATCACCAGTTCGGGCTGAACTTCGCCTGGGGCGGTGAGGCGCCGTGAGACCACTCCTTAATTCCCGTGGGGCAGGGCGCTTGCGCCGGGCCCCACTGTCCGGGATGATTCTGGTCCTGTTGGTCATCTTTATGACGACTACGACCGGAACGATCTGGACAACCTGGCCGGGTGGGTCTTCGGGACCGACCGGTGCCTGGGCTGCTGAAGTGGGTGGTAGCCATGCTCCGGTGGATCTGAACAGCGCATCCCTGGAAACGGTTTTAGGCCTGCCCATTGACGAGGAAGTTGCTCGGGCTATCGTAAATTTCCGGGACTATGTGCGCTACTTTGGTGACGTCTATGAGCTGATGGACGTTCCTGGAATGACGCCCCAGCTTTTGGCCGTGCTCAAACCCCTTGTTTCAACCATGCCCCCCGAGGTGACCGATGCTTCGCTGGCCCGTCTTTCGGCCAGTTATCGCCAGATGCAGAGATACTTGGGCCAGGAAGGTTCCAGCGAAGGGCTGGCCAATGAATACCTGGACAAGATGCGCAACCCCGAGAACGTGAATGACATGGATTTGTACGATCTGATGTCGTACCAAAACGTCTCTCCGGTGGATGCCACAAACATCCTAAAGGCCAAAGAACGCCTGGGCACATTTGAGACCGGGCGGCAGTTGCGCCGTTCCGAGGGCTTACGGTACTGGGCCTATCGCAATCTCAGGGATTTCGTGGTCTACAGCGACGAAGAATTGGAGATCTTGAGCAAACATGGAGCTACCGGCTATGCCCAGACGCGGTACACGGAATCCCCATTCTCAAGTTCGGACGACGAATTGGGCAAGGCAGCCAGCGGTCGTCCGCGGGGCCGGTTCTTTGTGGCCGAGGAACAACTTTACCAACCCGGCTGGTTCAACAAGATCCGGATCGCCGACCGCTCGGTTGTTCTGGGAGTTCTGACCGCCCGCGAATATGGTGAGAAGGATGTGGACGAAACTCTTAAGCTCTATGCAGGTGTTTCCGACATTCAGCTCGGTGATTTGCGCCTGAAGGGCTTATATGTGGGGAATTACCGGGTGGCTTACGGGCTGGGTCTGGTAATGGACAACACGGATTTCATCCACTTTCGCAAAACGGGATTCGGCTTCAACAAGCGCCTGCTGGGGGTTCACGGTGACCTCAGCCGTAGCCACGAATTTGCGTTACGGGGAGTGGCTGCTGAAGGATCCTGGGGGCGAATCAACGCTTCGGGCTTCCTGTCCAGCGACCGCAAGGACGGAATCCTTAATCCCGACGGAACCATCAACCGTTACGTGCTGATGAATCCCCGGCCGGAAGCGGAATGGCTTTTGGAACGGGAAGTGAATATCGGCTACTCCGACACTCCCGACATGGTTCCCACCGGCTTGCGTCGCGACGCCTTCCAGGAGGATATTCTGGGCGGAAATATTAAGGTCCAATTGGCTCCAGGAACTTTCGTGGGGTTGACCGGATACGAAGCCCGCTACGATCGAGGTTTCGTTGCCGACATTGGGATGTTGGTAGATCCCGATGAAATAGACAACCTGGGAGCCCGCGACTCCGAGATCAACAACGCCTATACAAGTATATACGGCGAGGATGAATACAAGTGGCGCCGCGTAGTGGGTGCCGAAGCCCAGGCGGTATTCAGCAATACATCTCTGCAGGGTGAATACGCCTTCCTGCAGGACCCGCGGAACAGCTTCCTGTCTTCGGACAATTCCGATGCCCTGATCCTCAACGCCTACAGCCAGTGGGAGAACATGCACCTGTTGGCCATCTGGCGGGATTACGACGTAGGTTTTGACAATCCCTATAGTCGGGCCTTCAGCAACGACAGTCGCTATGAGATGACCCTGTTGAGCTCACCCTACTATCTGCAGGATGATCTCTACACCTGGCTGGAAACCTCCACTCCCCAGCCCAAGGCAGAGCAGGGCCTTTACCTGGAGACACGATATCGCATTTCGCGCAGTCTGATCCTCAGCCAGCTTGCCTTCGACCAATGGAAAAGGAAGGCCGATGGCGCCGATTTGATGCGGTACACCATCAAAGGCGAATACCAGCCGATCTTCAACCTGCGTTTCCGAGTAAGACACCGCTACAGTAGCCGTTCGGAGGCCAATCCGACCGACGTGAGGGTGTATCGCAACTGGGAAACGCGGTGGCAGATGATTGCCATGCTGAGCAATTACAATCGGCTCCAGTTCACCTACATGACCAGCAACGTCATGTTCCCACCGCGGCCCAGGTTGATAGCGCCGGTGGATCCATCGTTAGATGGCAACTACTCCCTCCTCGGTTCCGCGGGTATGCCGGCAAGCGCGTTCGAGGTTAGGTACGAACACCAGGTGACGCCCGGTCTGAAAATGACCTATGGCTCCTCGGTCTATGATGGATTCATGTGGAATTTCGAGGGCAACGAGTTCGTTCTGCTGGACGGTAACGGCTTCCGCAACTGGTTCAAGGTAGAGAGCAGGGTTTCGGAACGGATGCTTTTCCAGCTGAAGGTCACCCGGGACCACAATATGCCCAAAACCTACGTGGATTCCCGGTCCTTCCTGAACATCGATTACGCGGAGAACCCCGACGCCCAGTATGTGCCCGGGGATGACACGATTGTTCGTCTACAGATGGACTATACGTTCTGATCACTTTCTGATAGATCCGAGGAGACTTGAGTGATGATCACTAGCAAGCAGAATAATCCAGGCGCGGCGAGATTCGGACTGGTCTTGCTTTCCGTTGCCTTCCTGTTGGCCGGCGTTCAGCCGGCCGCCGCGGTGCCCCAGATCATGAACGATTACGGGGATCAGATGGCCTGGCGGAGCGCGGAGATCAACAGCATGGGCGGCACGGGGGTGGCCCTGTACCGGGGGGGGATGTCCAACATCTTCAACCCTGCCTTCCTGGCCGACGAGGAGAGCGTGCGCATCGACCTGGGGTTTTCCCTGGACCAGGAACACGAGGACCGTTTCGTCCCTCTGTTCAACAGCTTCGACAGTTTCGTGGAAGACGCGGCGATCGCCAGCAATCGCTTCCACTACTGGCAATCCAACTTCGCCCTCGCCCAAAGGTTGAATACGGAGGGCATGCCGGTTACCCTGGGCCTCTCGCTGACCGACCGCAATCCTTTCCAGTACAACTTTTACGAGGAAGTCCGTAACCCGGCTTTTTACCCGGAAGGCGATCGGGATGTTCTCATTGAGGAACGGGAATTTGAAGTGTCCGGAACCCTCCGGAACCTTTCAATGGGAGCCGGTCTGGAACTGCACGAGCGTTTTTCCCTGGGAGCAACAGTCCATTACGCTTTCGGCAAGCGTAAGGAAACCACCTCTGTAAGCGACAACTGGGAAGAGGATGGCAGCTACCGCATCGAAGAAGAGATGGACCTTGAGGGCTTGAACTTCACGCTGGGTTTGAAGAGTACTTTGAACAATCGTATGGAGATCGGTTTTGCCTGGGAGAGCCAGCTCCTGGCCGAAGGGGACACAAGTGGGGAGATGCATTTCGCGAATCCCGACAGTGTTTTCACATCCGTGAGTATCGCCCTGTCTGACACTTATTTCCGCTATCCAAACATTTTCCGGGGTGGACTGACGTTCCGACCCCGAACTGATCCTAAGACGGTCTTTACCATGGAGCTGGAATACATTCCCTGGGATGAGATGGCTGACAGCCGCTTCCCCGGCTATGATAATCCAAGGAATCTCCAGGATACCAAAGACGTGCGGATCGGGCTGGAACATACTTTTTATAACGGGAGCCCGATGCGTTTTGGTTTCCGCCATGCCAACAGCTATCTGGACCGTGACGCCTCCTGCAGCTTCTTTACTGCAGGCGTGGGTATCCCATACAGCAAGGGCATGTTCTCGGCTTCCCTGGAGTTGGGCAAGGTGGTCAGTATCCAGGATCATATTTTCCCATACGTTCCGTCCGAAGAGCTGGATGAAGCTTATGAAGCTGATCCCCAAGCCAGAGTCGTGGACACCCGCTTCCGTCTGGGCGTAGGCTATTCTTTGAGCTATTGACCCATCGCCTCGACGACCAGGGTCACCGATGGCCGCTCCGCCGGCCGGAAGAGAGAGCGTAATGAATCTGAAACGCGCACAGCTGATGCTGACGCTGATGATTTTTTTGATCGGCGGCATGACCGTAACAACGGTAATAGGTGCCGGGAATCAGGATAAACAAGAGGATTCCGGAATCCTGCGGCTGAATCTGTTGTGGACCAACGACGTGCACGGCCACATCGCTCCGGAGCCGGCCCGCTTCATGAACCCGGCCTTTCCACCTCCACTGGGCGGTGCCGCCTCGGCGGCCCGTTACATCAAAGAGATCCGTAGCAAGGCCGCGGCCGCGGGAGAGGAAGTCCTGCTGGTCGACGCGGGTGACATGTTCCAGGGTACTCCCATCGGTTCGAAGACCCAGGGTACCGCCGTTATCGAGTACTTCAACGCCATCGGCTACGATTTGGTCGTGCCGGGCAATCACGACTTCGACATGGGTCGCGAGAATGCCGAGCGCCTGGCCCGCATGTCCAACTTTCCCTGGCTGGCCTGCAACCTGGTCCAGGAGAGCACCGGCAAGATTGTGGATTGGTGCAAGCCATACCTGATGCTGGATTACCAGGGCATCAAGATTGGCGTGGTCGGGATCATCACCCCCAGCACGAAGTCCATGTCCTTCCCCCAGAATGTGGCCGGTCTGGAATTCCAGGATATGGCTGCCAAGCTGGCCGAATATCGGGACATTGTGAAGGCTGAGGGCGCAGACATTGTCTTCCTGGCCATCCACGAAGGTTTGCCATTCGATCCGAAGGAAGGCTGGAAGAGCATTACCGGGTCTACCCAAACCGAGACGGCCACCGAATTGCAGGGAACCTTCGGCAGTAACTATTCTTCCGGCGGGATGAATCTGATGGAACTGGTCAACCAGGTTCCGGGCATAGACTTCGCCGTCGGCGGCCACACCCACCGCGGCTACCACCATCCGTGGATCGATCCAATCAATCACACCATGTGTTTCGAGACCTTCGGCAATGGTTCCAGCATCGGCCATGCCATCCTGCTGATCGACCGGGAGACCAAAACTCTTCTGGGCTACGAGGGAGCCCATGATCGTGGCACGCTGATCACCCTGTTCGAGGACGAGATCTGGCCCGATGAGGAAATCGCCGAACTCATTCGACCCCATCAGGAGAAGGCCGAGGCTGCGCTGAGCAAAGTGGTCGGCTCTTCAGCCGTGGCCCTGGGTCGCGGGGGTGCGGGATCCAACCTGATCGGCAACCTGGTAACCGATGCCATGCGTGAGTACTTCGACGCGGATTTTTCCTTCCAGAACCTGGGTGGCCTGCGGGCCGACCTGCCGGCCGGCGACCTTACTGCACGGGATATCTTCACGGTCCTGCCCTTTGGGAACGAGTTGGTCCTGGTCGAGATGGACGGACGCATGGTTCGGCGCATCATCGAGCGCAAGCTATGCGGCACCAGCAACGGGATTTGCATCTCCGGCCCTCTACTCGCCTTCGACACGGGACGTCCGGATTGGGATCGGGCCGTGTCATTGTCGTTCCAGGATGAACCCTGGGACCCGGATCGAAAGTACAAGGTTGTCTGCACGAACTTCCTGATGGAAGGTAACAGTGGCCTGGACTTCCTGACCCTGGTCTCGGCCGAGCAGATTACTCCCACCCAGATCACCACTGCCGAGGTAGTAGAACACTATCTTGAGAAGCACAGCCCGGTTCGTCCGAAGATCGACAATCGCTGGGTGGAGCGGGCCGGCCAAGCCCAGGCCCAATACCTGGCGGAGGAGCATTTGAAGGAATCGTAAGAAAATTTGCAAATACATGTCTTTATGTGAGTTACATGAAATACAGGCTCAAGCCCGCCCCTGATCATCCGAAGAAATGGTCAGAGGCGGGCTTTTTCAGTCCGCTGAACCACGGGACAGGATGTCCTGGAAGGCGCTTCAGCGCCAGATAAGGTGGACACGGACGTGAAAACTCTTCGCAAAGACAAGCAAAACGAACAGCTTCTTCGGTTTGCAACCCACATGAACAAAATGGTTGTCGGGCAACCCCAGGCCGTCAACAAGCTCACCGATAGTTTCAGCCGTCTGGTGGCCGGTGTTCATGACCCGGAACGGCCCTTGTTGACAATGATGTTCATGGGACCGACCGGAGTGGGCAAGACCGAGACCGTGCGGGCCCTGGCAGAAACCATTTTTGGCAACAAGCGGGCTTTCACACGGGTCAATTGCCAGGAGTATTCCGCGCATTACAATATTTCCAAACTACTGGGCTCCCCTCCGGGATACGTTGGGGGTGAGATCAGGCCTTTGCTGGCGCAGGAGAACATCGATCGACACCATCGCAAAGCCCTGGAAAACCAATCGGGCATGGTCAGCGAGGCGGACAGCAAGCTGAACCGGATGTTCCCGCCCGAATCCGAGAAACACCTCTCGATTATTCTGTTTGACGAGATAGAGAAGGCCCATCCCAAATTGTGGAACCTCTTACTGGGCCTCCTCGAGGACGGCACCGTGGTTCTGGGCAACAACGAAGAAGTGGATTTTCGCCAGACGATCATCATCCTGACGACAAACGTGGGCAGCGAAGCAATGGGTGCCCACCTGGCCCAGAACAACATCGGATTTTCCGCCGGGATCACCGATGAAAAGATGGATCACGACATCGAAGAGGCCGCCATGCGCGAGGCACGCAAGGTTTTTCCCTTCGAGTTCCTGAACCGTTTCGATGATATCATCACCTACCACACACTGAAGGAAACTCACCTCTACAGCATCCTGGACATCCTGATCGCCCAGGTACACCATCGTTCATTGCTGTGTGCCGAGCCTTTCCTGCTGGAGATAACCCAGGAGGCAAAAAAGAGCCTGGTGGAACAGGGCACCGACATGCAGTACGGCGCCCGACCGCTGAAGAGGGTGATAGAAAGCGAAATAGTAACTCCAATTTCCCATTACATCTGCAGCGAACAGATTCGCAAGGGAGATTTGATCACCGTCGATTTCGAGGACGCAGAATTCGTTTTCCGCAAGGAGACCGGCGTGACGAGTTGGGAGGAATTGGAGAGTCTCGGTCCCTTCCCGGAAGCCAACTGGGCCAAGGAGGACCTGGGCGTCAAGGACGACGGTGGTGAGAAGAAGGAGATGGCCGAAGAGATTGCCCAGGTCGTGGCAACGGCCGGGGCTTTGGGTGGAGCTGAAGATTGAACGGCTCAGGTCTACGGCCAATAAAGAATTCGCCCGCAGCTTTCGCATTCCTGAACTTTACCCTCGTTGGTCTTGCTGACGAATGAGGACGGAATGTTGGCGAAGCAGCCCGTGCAAAGGTTACCGACCACCGGAACCACCGCGTGACCGAACTTACCCTTCAGACGGCGATACCGGCCGGCCAGGCGGGGATCGATCTTGCCGACAATCTCTTCCTGGGCCTTTTTCAGGCCTTCCAGACCTTTGTTGCTGAAACCCATTCCCTCCAGCTTGTCGCCTTCTTCCTCGACTTCACGGAGCATACCCTCCGTATCCTGCAGGGCGACCAACAATTGCAGTTGCGGATGCATCCCCTAACCCTCCTTCATTACGGAACAGAAGGAATCGTAGTCATCGGCAGCCATAAGCTTCTCGCGAAGATCGGCATCCTGGATTCGGTCGATCAGGGCGGCCAATGACTTGATGTACTGGTGACCTGAATCCTGCGGGGGCGCCACCAGAACAAAGAACAGGTGGGTGGGATTCCCGTCCTCGGAATCGAAGTCGACACCGTTCTTGGACTTGGCGATGAGGATCGTTAGCCGCTGCACGGCCAGGGTCCGGCCGTGTGGGAAGGCGACACCAGGTCCGACCGCGGTGCTGCCCAGGTTTTCCCGGCTCTGCAGCATCTGTAAAATGGTGTCGGGATTTTTGATGTCGGTGGCGGTAATGAGGCAATCCACCAGTGCGGCCAGCGTTCCTTGTTTGTCTTTGGCCTGAATGTCGGAGAGGAAAAGATCTACGGAGGAATGTTTGAGAACCTCGGCAATGTCCATGGCCGAACCACCACCTTGAGAAAGCGGGACAATTATGTTACGACTAGTTTCAATCGCAAATTAACCCATATTTATTGTATAGACAAGTCGCAATTGGGAGATATCCCGTCTTTGGGCCCGCGCCCAGGCAGCAGAGGGTGGTAGTTCATTAATTCTCATAGGCCCAAAGATTCTCCGGCTCTGCTGGAGGGGATCGTCATCCAATCCAGCGGAGGCCATTGCCGGGTTGTCAGTTCGGATGTGGAATGGCTCTGTCGTGTCCGCGGTCGGCTGAAAAAAGGTCCCCGGGAAGTCCAGACCGTAGCAGTGGCGGGGGACAGGGTACGCTTTTTGGCTGTAGACGAAAAGGACGATCCGCCCAAGGGTGTGATCGAGGAAGTGCTGCCCCGCCGCACCCGGATTTCCCGTTTGGCTTCCCGGCGTAGCGGAGGCCAGGTAGAGCAGGTTCTGATGGCCAACCTGGACCAGGTCGTGGCCGTCCAGTCTCTTTGGGACCCTGTTCCCCAGAAAGGTTTCGTGGACCGGCTCATGGTGGCGGCCGAGAGGTTCGGGGTCAAAGGTATCCTGATTCTGAACAAGTACGACCTGATGGATGAGTCCGGAGAGGACCCTGCCTGGAATTATTTTGAGGAGTTGGGTTACACCGTGGTTCGCACTTCGGCGGAGAGCGGATTAGGTCTGGATCATTTTCGGACCATCCTGGCCAATCAGATCTCCTTGTTGATCGGCGCTTCGGGCGTGGGCAAGAGCAGTCTGTTGAATCTCATCCAACCGGGGCTGCGCCTGAGGGTGAACGAGGTCACGGAGAAAACCGGTCTGGGGCGGCATACCACGACGCGAACCGAGCTGTTTCCCCTGGAGGGGGGAGGGTTCATTGCCGACTCGCCGGGTATTCGCGGCTTTAATCCCTGGGACATTGATCCGACCGATGTGGGAGACTATTTTCCGGACTTCGCTGCTGGAAGCGGGAATTGTCGCTACCGGACTTGTATGCATCGGGACGAACCCGAGTGTGGTGTAAAGGATGATGTGGTTCGTGGCCGGATTCCTGGTTGGCGTCACGAGGCCTACTTATTGCTCTTGCGTGACCTGGAGGAACGGCTCGATCGTACCGGTCGACGCAGGTGAAATTTGACGGCGGTGCTGAAGGCCGGCCAAAAGACCGTAGAAGCGATAGGCTTCCTGTGTTTCATGCAGGATTTTATCCAGGGGTTGGAGGCCGGTGGATGGATTCCAGGGGGTAGCTTTTTCCACCTGGCAGGTTGTTCCCCAACCCGGCAGTGGAGCGCCCAGAAGCTCCGGCGATTTGGCGGTTACTTCGTACAGCCATAGGGCCACGCAACTTAAATACACCAGGAACAGGCCTGTTGCCCCCATTCGGCGCATAGAGAATCCTTTCATAAGCGGCCTGCGGCCACAGTCATTCCCATCTTTTTCCCGGGAAAATTGGCTAGCGTAGCGATTCAAGTTTCCTGGTCCGGAAGGCTCTATTCGCAAGGGATGTGCCACGCAAATCGGGAGTGACATGAGGCAGAAAACGGCTCAATTGATGAAGAAGAAACTGATCGCCCTGACGGCCCCGCTTGTGCGTCGCCGGCCTTTGGTGCCGACCCAACTGCTGGAGTTGCGTCCAGCGAGAATCCTTGTAGTGAGGCAGCAGAACCAGATGGGAGACATGGTCTGCGCCACCCCTGTATTCCGTGCCTTGCGGGAAAATTTTCCGGAAGCCGAAATTGGACTGGTAACCGCTCCGGTAAATGTGGAGGTGGTTCGTCACAATCCCCATTTGGATCGGATCTTCACTTTCGATCAGCGGATGTGGCGGAACCCTGGTCGATTGCTGGCCTTCCTGAGGGAGGTCCGGGGCTTTCAGGCCGAGTTGGTCTTCGTTTTGGCCAGTGTTTCCTTCTCGGTGACCAGCGCTGGCATCGGATTGGCCTCGGGTGCCAAGTGGGTCGTCGGAGCAGATAGTTTGCCCTTTGGTTTGGATCTTAGTCGCCACATTTTTTCCCTGGAGATGCCCTCTCGAAAAGAGGTGACCGGACACGCCATCGAGCATAGCCTGGCACCGATGCGGGCTATCGGTATCAATACAGCGGATCTGAGTACTGTAGTTGTTCCGGCGCCGGGGGAACTGGCTAAGGCGGAGGAAATAAGGTTGGAACTTGGACTGGAGCAGGGGTTTTGGGCTATCCATCCGGGCGCTGGCAAGAAGCAGAACATCTGGCCGGCCGCCGGTTTCGCCCAAGTGATGCGCCGAGCTCTGGAAATGGGGGCCAGGATCCTGCTCCTGCATGGCCCAGCCGATCGGGAAGTCCTGGCTGAGTTGGAGGAACTATTGGCTGATGAAATGGGTCGAGGCGTTTTGGCGGCTCCGCCCTGTCCGGTTGGCGTCGGCGCGGCTCTTCTGGACGGAGCGGATCGTTTTCTGTGTAACGATACCGGGATAATGCATATCGCAGGAGCGCTGGGTGTACCCACGTTGGCTCTGTTCGGTCCCACTGATCCTGACCTCTGGAAGCCTCCCGTTGACAGCGTGAAAGCGTTGCGCAGACCAGCGGACGCAACCAACGACAGGGCCTACGAGTTCGGGGGTATGGAGAATATCGATCCGGAGAGGGTTTGGATGGCTTGGTCCACTTTACCGTCTCGGGCCGGGAGTTAAGAATGGAAGTCATCGTAATTCGAATCATGGTTCTGGTTTTTTCGGTTATCGTTCACGAGTATGCCCACGGGTGGACGGCCTGGAAACTCGGTGATTCCACAGCCCGTGACAGCGGTCGCCTTACTTTCAATCCCTTACCGCACATAGACCCAGTGGGAAGCATTCTGGTTCCGCTGATGCTCTCGTTCACCGGCTCGATCATGCTGGGATGGGCCAAACCTGTTCCGGTGGTTCCGGATCGGCTCTTCAACCCGGCCAATGATCATCCAAAAGTTGCCGCAGCCGGTCCACTCAGCAACCTGCTGTTGGCCCTGATCTTCTCGTTCCTTCTCGGCTTGGCGTTTTTCTTCTGGGGAGTTCCTTCAGCAGGGACGCCGGCCCCGGGTTATTCTGTTCTTCTATTTGAGATGTTCCAAGTCGGGATACTGATCAACGTGGTATTGGCCATATTCAACCTATTGCCCCTGCCACCCCTGGACGGAAGTTGGATCCTTGTCCGCTTCCTCCCTACCGAAGCCCGCTTGCGTTATTTACAACTGCACCGGTTCGGCTTACTGACCGTGGTGGGGTTCCTGCTATTGGTTCGTTACACTTTCGTGGGGGATTGGGTCAGCTCGGGAGTGATGGGGGCGGTTTATCCCTTTTTCAAACTCTCATTATGGCTGGCAAATCCAAGCGGCTGATTAGATCCATATTGCCAAATCAGTACTTCCTACATGCTGATCCGCATTTCCGGTTCCTCAAGAGGTGGATTGTACCGTACCTCAAGCCAGGCGCTCTCATTGCCTGCCTCGTCAATGGCGCTGATCGCGTAGCCACAAGAAATTCCCAGGGGTTGCTGATCCACGAAGTAGTTCTCCCCGATGGGCGCCGGAGTCAAAAGGTAGGAATTTTCGAATGCCAGTCGATAGACAAGGAAACCCTGGAAATCGAGATCAACCACGTTGGGATCCCAGGCCAGCTTGAGTACCGTGGTGCTGGATGCAGCGGCCAGGCCGGTAGGAACCGCCGGTGGAGCGGTGTCCACTACGACCACCTCCGCGGTCTCCTCTTCGAATACCGGCGCAACGGGATTCCCGCTGTCGTTTCCGCAACCTACCAGGGCCAGGATCGCCAAGGCCATGGCCGGGAACAGGGTTACCTTCAGTTTAACCATTCTACGCGCCTTCCCGAATCAAAAAGGGGGTCCTTGTCTTGGCCGGAAAGGCCTCCCGCAGTGCGGGAGGCCTTGTGTACCCAGCGAAGGGGAACCAATTCCGGACTATTAGTCTTCCAAGTCATAGCGGGTCTTGGGGTCTTCCTTGACAACCTGGATAGTGGCGTAGGCGCTCTCGTTGCCCGAACTGTCCACCGCCAGGATATTGTAGAAGCTGATTCCGGTCAGGACATTGTTGTCCGCGATGTTGTTGCTCTGGCTCGGAATACCGACCAGGGTGACGACGGCGTCATCGTAGTGGGTCTTGTGAACCAGGAAGCCGGCAAAGTCGGCATCGGTAGTGTTGTCGTCCCATGACACCAGGGCCGTGTTGCCGTCGAACTGGAGAACCAGGTTGGACGGAACGGCCGGAGGTGCAGTGTCGACAACCACATCAGGAATAACATCGACAGGGGGGGTATCATCGACGGCGACGACCGGGGCCACCGGGTCGCTGTCGCTGCCGCAGCCCATGAAGGCCAGGGATACGAGGGTGATCAGTCCGAAAGTAACGATAGTCTTGTTGCGAGTCATGATTGGGTCCTCCAGTTTCGCTAAGTTGCCCGATGGTTCTTTGTTGAGGCGGTCGGAAGAGAATCGGTTGCAGTGGCACGGTTGTTTGTTGCTGCTCTTCCGACCGCGTTCTCCCCAAAACTGCAATCGGAGTGCCACTTGATGTTTTCTTTGAATAAAACTCCAAAACACCACAAATATTAAGAAATTAGGGCGATCAATGAGGTATTGAGAGGAGTCATGAGACCATTCGATCCCTCCCTGACCCTTTCGTCTTGCTCGGTAATCAGGGGAGGATAATGCATCTTGCCCGCATTCCCTCAAGAGGGCCGGAGTCCGGGATTGAATTTTTAATTATTTGGTTGTGCCTCTGAAATTGTGTTTGGCAGGATATCGTCGGATCCGGACTATTTTATTAGGGCGTGATTGTATGACCAGGAGAAAATCAGAGTTAGGCCCTTGACAACTCACGGCTTATGGGTGAAGATGTTTAGAGTCTTAGTATGGTATTCCCTCGATTCGAGCCGTTGGACAAGGAGGCTTGTCATGACCAAAGCCGATATAGTTGAAGACATTGCCCAAAAAACCGGGCTGACCAAGAAAGAAGTGGCCGAGACGGTAGACTTGTTCCTTCTGAAAATCGGCGACCTGCTGATTGAAGGACGCCATCTCGAAATTCGTGGTTTCGGCACCTTCAAGGTCAAGGAGCGCAAGGAACGTATGGCCCGGAATCCCCGTACCGGTGAAGCCGTGCCTGTGCCTTCTCGCAAGGTTCCAGTGTTCAAGGTATCCAAGATGCTCAAGGACAAGGTGGCCGCCACCAGCTGAACTCCTCTTGATAGAACTGATTTACCCACCCATCAGGGTGGAGTGTGCTCGAATTGGCAGTATCTTATATGAGAACCGGTTTCTCGGCCGTGGGTCCAGGGGCCGGTTCTCATTGTCATTTCGGGGTGGATCATAATTATCGAATTTCCGGCCTTTGCAGGGAGGCAAACAATGACCAGGCAAAGGGTCGATATGCGCAGCGATACGGTGACTCGGCCTACCGATGCGATGCGCCGGGCTATGATGACTGCCGCCGTGGGCGACGACGTGTTTGGAGATGATCCAACGGTCAATCACCTTCAGGAAGTGGTGGCCGAACTTCTGGGCAAGGAGGCGGCCCTTTTTGTGCCCAGCGGAACGATGGGCAACCAATTGGCCCTGAAAGCTCAAACTTCTCCCGGCGACCAGATCATAATGGAAGACGGGGCGCATATTTATCGGTACGAGGCCGGTGGTCCAGCGATGCTGAGTGGGTTGTTGGTCACTTGTCTGGATGCCCCGTGCGGCTGGCTGGAATGGACCCAGGTCGAAGGGGTTTTAAATCCTGACAACGTACATTGCGCTCCACCCCGTCTGGTCTGTCTGGAAAATACGCACAACCGGGCCGGAGGCGTTGTCTTTCCCCAGGAAAAAATGGTGGAGATCGGGGAGCAATCCCATGCCCTCGGCTTGAGAGTGCATTTGGACGGGGCCCGGCTCTGGCATACGCACATAGCCGTCGGTATGCCCTTGGCCGAATTGGCTGCTCCGGCCGATACAGTTTCCGTATGTTTTTCCAAGGGGTTGGGGGCACCGGTGGGTTCTATCCTGGCCGGAGATCAAGCAGTTATCAGCCGGGCCCACCGCTTTCGCAAGATATTGGGCGGCGGAATGCGCCAGGCCGGAATCCTGGCCGCTGCCTGCCTGTACGCCCTTGAGCACAACCTGGCGCGGCTGGCCGAGGACCACGTCCATGCCAGGATGATCGTCGATGGGCTTGACCATTCCGGGTTGAAGGTGAATCATCCCGTGGACACGAACATCGTGATCATCGACGTTGAGGGAGTTGGTCGGGATCAGGCCCTGCTGGAACACCTTGAATGCCAAGGCGTGCTGGGCGTTGGTTTCGGGCCCGGGCGAGTCCGCCTGATCCCTAATCTGGACACTTCAACGGATGATGTTCTGCTGGTTCTGGAGGCTGTGAACTCTTTTCGGTAGTCCTGAGTTTTTCCGGAAAACCGGGCTGGGGTGCCGTTTAACCCTACAGGGAGTCCCATCTTGAAAATCGTAATTATTGGGGCGGGATCCGTTGGTTTCGAGCTGGCTCGGACCATCAGTCGGCGGGAGCACGATGTGACTCTCGTCGAGAAGGATCCATCCCGTCTGGACAAGGTAGCGGAGCATCTGGACTGCCGGTTTGTTACTGGAAGCGGGGTAAGTCCCAAGGTTCTCCGTGAGGTAAAGATGAGGGATTGCGATCTCTTCACGGCGGTTACCGATTCGGACGAAATCAACATCATTGCCTGCCAAACAGCCCACGTCCTGGGCGCGCGGGTCAAGGTTGCCCGGGTTCGTCAGGAGGATTATTATCAGGACCACCGGCTTTTGCTGGACGGCATCAGTATGGCCATCAATCCCCAGCATGAGGCGGTTCACTCCATTAGGGAAATCCTGCTTCAGACCGGGGCTACCGAAATTCACGAGTTTGCCGGCGGCAAGGTGCGGATCAGTGGAACCCGCGTAGAGACGGGTTCCAAGGTCGAGGGCAAAACCTTGGCCGAGATTCACCGGGAGCTGGGCCAGCGTATCGCCCTGGTCACCACTATCGTACGGGACGGAGAAACCCTTATTCCCAGGGGCCATACCGTAATCAAGGCTGACGACCAGGTCTTCATGGCCGGACCGCGCAGCCGTGTGGACCGGTCCCTGATCTATTTCCGTTCGGGGGGAAAACGTCTTTCGCGGGTGATGATCGTCGGGGCCAACGACATCGGTTTGGAACTCGCCCGCGATCTGCTGGCCGCCGGGGTCAAGGTCAAGATTATCGATCGGGACGAGGGAAAGTGCCGACTGGCATCCGAGCAATTGCGGCACGCCTTAGTACTGTGTGGCGAAGGGGCCGATTCGGATCTTCTGGACAGTGAAGGCGTGGGGGAGATGGACGGTTTCGTTTCGGTCAGCGGCCGAGAGGAGACAAACATCATGGCCTGCCTGTTGGCTCGCCACCACGGGGCCGGAAAAACGGTCTGTCTGGTAAATCGCACCGATTATGTGCCCCTTTTGCCTCTGTTGGGAGTGGATGCGGCGGTTTCGCCCCGGTTGTCCACTTCCACCTGGATTTCCAGCTTCGTTAAGCGGGGCGCGGTCATCAATTCCGAGCGCCTGGGTTACAGTGGCGCCGAAATCCTGCAGTTGCGGGTGGGTGCTGAATGCTCCTGGCTGGGACAAGCATTGATGGATCTGGATTTCCCGCCCGAAGCGGTGATCGGCGCTGTCCTTAAGCGGGGCCGAGTCCTGACCCCGACCGGATCCACCCTGCTGGAAGTCGGCGACGAGGTGGTTGTCTTCGCTCTTCCCGGAGGAGTCGCCGCAGTAGAGAATTTCTTCGCTGGTGGCCAATCGTGAATATCAGATCGGTAGTCAAGGTACTGGGATTTTTGTTGCTGGTCACGGCGGCCTGTTTGTTGTTGCCTGCCCTGGTTGCGGCCATCTACGGTGAACCCGACTGGGTCCATTTTCTGGCCGCTGCCGGTATGGGTGTTGTTATGGGCGGGTCGGCCCTCCTGATACTGCGAGACGCCCCTGATCTGCGGATCCGCGAAGGGTTTGCCGTTGTGGCCTTCGGGTGGCTGTGTGTGGGTTTGCTGGGAGCGGTTCCCTACTGGCTGAGCGGTCAGATTCCTTCCTTCACCGATGCCGCCTTCGAATCGATCTCCGGATTTTCCACTACTGGGGCCTCCATTCTCAATGATATCGAAGGCCGTTCACACGGTACTTTGTTCTGGCGGTCCTTGACCCAATGGTTGGGGGGCATGGGAATTGTCCTGCTGGCGGTGGCCATTCTACCTTTGCTGGGGGTCGGTGGGATGCAGCTCTTTCGGGCCGAGGTCCCCGGGCCCGTCGCCGAGCGGCTGACTCCCCGAATCCGTGAAACAGCCAAGCTGCTGTGGGGGGTATACGTTCTACTCACCGTGCTTGAGATCTTCGCCCTGATGATTGCGGGGATGGGTTTCTTCGACGCGGTTTGTCATTCCTTGGCCACGATGGCCACGGGTGGGTTCAGTAATCACAATGCCAGTGTGGGTGGATATCAGAATCCAGCCGTGGAGTGGATTGTTATCGGGTTCATGCTCATGGCGGGGACCAATTTTTCGCTACACTACTTGGCCCTGACGGGAAAGCTGGGCGCCTACCGGCGGGATGAGGAATTCAGATTGTACTTGGGCATCCTTCTTGGCAGCATGGTCTTAATCGGCGCCACCCTGTTTCCGGTTCACTTCTTTGCTTCTGCCCACGATACGGTTCGCCACACTATTTTCCAGGTTGTCGCCATCATGACGACAACAGGTTTTGGAACATCGGACTATTTGCTGTGGCCACCCGTTGCCCAGTCAATACTTCTGGGCCTGATGGCGATCGGTGGTTGCGCAGGATCAACCGGCGGCGGCATCAAGGTGATGCGCGTATTGATTCTGCTGAAGCATGCCAAGCTTGAGATGAAGAAGGTGCTGCACCCGCGCGGTGTTTTCACGGTGTGGTTCAACGACCGGTCGTTGTCTCCAGCCCTGATAACAAACGTACTCGGGTTTTTCCTGTTGTTCATGCTTGTCTATCTTTCAGGTGTGCTGATCCTGACCCTCGGCGGGCGTGACCTGGTTACTTCCGTCGGGGCGACGGCGGCGACCCTGGGCAATATCGGTCCCGGCCTGGGGTTGGTGGGTCCGGCCAATAATTATTCTAGTTTTCTGGATTGGGAAAAGTGGCTCTTGATCCTTTTCATGTTGATCGGCCGCCTGGAACTGTTCACCGTCCTGGTCCTGTTCATGCCCGGAGCCTGGCGCAAGAGTTGATTGTGCCCTGGTTGATGTTCAGGATATGACCCGGGTTTCGCGAAAGGAATCGGATGTCCGGCACAAGGGAATTCAAGGGTTTGGACCAGCCTGAATGGGCCATAGCACCGGGGCGTGCCGGTGAAGTCTGTGAACGGTTCATTAAATCCGTCCTGGCCGCAGCCGGCAAGGACCGGTTGGTGGTAGGTCTTTCAGGAGGGATCGATTCGGCGGTAGCGGCCGGTTTGGCCGTTCGAGCAGTGGGACCGGAAAAAATTACCGGAGTGATGATGCCCTATGCCACGAGTTCAGCGGCCTCAGTTACCGATGCCCTGGCCGTGGGCGAAACTTTAGGCATGCCTGTCCAGAAGGTGGAGATCACGCCGATGGCTGACGCGTTTCTGGCGGGAATCCCGGAGAACTCCGATGCGGACCGCATTCGCCGGGGTAACATTATGGCCCGTTGTCGAATGATGGTGCTATACGACCAGTCCGCGGCCGGGGATGCCCTGGTCCTGGGCACGGGCAACCGGACCGAAGATCTCCTCGGTTATACCACCCTTCACGGCGACAACGCCTGCGCCCTGAATCCCCTCGGCCAGCTGTACAAGACAGAGGTCCGTCTCCTGTCGGCCTGGCTGGAATTGCCGCAGCAGATGCTGACCAAGGCCCCGAGTGCGGATCTTTGGGAAGGGCAGGCCGATGAGGATGAGCTGGGCTTCACCTACGCAGAGGTCGATCATTTGCTGCATCACCTGGTGGATCAGGGTTTGGGCCCTCGGCGTTTGGCTGCCCTGGGATTCTCTGCCGACCTGATCGAAAAAGTGATTTTCCGCGTGCAGGCCAATTCCTTCAAGCGTAACTTGCCTCCCGTGGCGGAGTTTTCCGGTCGGGCTGATCCGGATGCCGGTATCGAAAATCAGGGGGGCGAGGCGAGTTGAATACTTTAGTCGTTCCGGAGATCGATTTCCCGGCAGGCATATGCCATTTCGTGGCTACCCCGATCGGCAATTTGGGCGACATCGGCTTGCGTGCCTTGGGTGTGCTCAGTGCTGCCGAGGTGGTTTTTGCCGAGGACACCCGGCATACTCGGCGTCTGCTGGATCACTACGGAATCCGGGCTCCGATGGTCAGTTACCACGATCACAACAAGTCTCGGGTCGTACCCCAAATCGTGGATCGCCTGCAGGCTGGTCAGAAGGTTGCGGTTGTCAGCGACGCGGGGATGCCCTGTGTCTCGGATCCTGGGTACTCCTTGATCAAGGCTCTCCAGGAGGCTAACCTGACCTGGACTGTGATCCCCGGCCCCAGCAGCACTTTGGCGGCGCTTGTCCTTTCCGGGTTTCCCACTGACCGATTCCTTTTCGTAGGGTACCCTCCACGGAAAAAGGGGCAGCGTTCCACGTTTCTGGCCAAGATAATGGAGGAGCAGGGAACGGTTCTAATTCTGGAGTCCTGTCACCGGATTCAATCTACGCTGGAACTTCTGGCGGGGATCGCCCCGGAGCGACCCCTTGCCATCGCACGTGAGATCACCAAATTGCACGAGGAGACCCTGAAGGGAACCGCCTCGGAGTTGCAAAAAACAATGACCGGGTCCCGGCTCAAAGGCGAGTTGGTGCTGGTGGTAAAGGGCCTGGGCAGGAAGAAGAACCGGGAGGAATAATGGATTTCGACAGGATCAAACAGGAAGCCCGGGGTAAGGTTCGGCCCATTGTTTTGGGGCTGGACCGGTTAGGGATGACTCCCCTGGCGGTTTCATTGACGGGACTGTTCATCACTGCGCTATCCGGTCTGATCATTGCCCGGGGCAGCCTGTTCTTAGGAGGGTTGGTGTTCGTGATCGGCTCTGCCTTCGACATGCTGGATGGTGATTTGGCCAGATTGCAGGGCACGGTCTCCAAGCGGGGCGCTTTTCTTGATTCCTGTTTTGACCGTTTCGGCGAGGCCTTTCTGTTTGCCGGCTTGACCTGGCACTACGCCGTTCATTCCGATGGGGCCAATGCATGGGCCCTACTGCTGATCCTGGCCACGGCGGTGGGTAGTTTGACCACCAGCTATGTGCGGGCCAGGGCCGAGGGTGTGGGCGAGACGTGCTTTGTCGGCTGGTTGCAAAGGACCGAGCGGGTGATCCTTCTGACGGTGGGTCTGTTGCTTGGCAGTTGGATCCTGATTCCCGTGCTTGCCTTCCTGGCCGTGGCCACCCTGGCAACGTCGGTGCAGCGCATGGTCCACGTGGCGGCCAAGCTACCTGGGCCGGGCGACCCTCAGGAGGAGCTGAAGTGACCGACCCGGAATCCCTTCCCAATCGAGGCAAAGGCCTATTAATAACCTTTGAAGGTCCCGAGGGTAGCGGCAAGACCACACTGATTCGCTCCCTGGCTCAGAAACTGGATGGGATAGGCGCAACCCCGGTCCTGGTCAGGGAACCGGGCGGCACGGCCATCGGCGAGCAAATCCGGAACATTTTACTGGATCTGGCGTCTGAGGGAATGTGCGCAGAGACGGAATTATTGCTGATGGTTGCCAGCCGGGCCCAATTGATACGGGAAACGATCCGCCCGGCTTTGGCGGAGGACAAAATTGTTCTGTGTGACCGCTTCGCAGACGCCTCCGTGGCATACCAGGGTTTCGGTCGTGGGTTGGGCACGGGAACTGTTCACGCGTTGAATGCGATTGCTCTGGGTGGCTTGCAGCCGGATTTGACGTTATTGTGCCTGCTCCCTCCACACTTGGGGCGCATGCGGCTCAAAACCCGGATTACCGACCGGCTGGACCGGGAAACGGTAGAATTCCATGAAAGGGTCTTTTCAGGTTACTTGGCCATGTCTGAATCTGATGATTCCCGTTTCCGCACACTGGATGCTTCCGCTGCTCCCGAAGTCGTTATGGAGCAGGCCGTACAAGAATTACGAAAAGTGGAACATCGCTTGCTTTATACATTGTGACGCGCGGTCTGGGCTTTTTCCCTTTATTTAGGAGAGGCTCGGTTCGGGTCTGAAATCCATCAAGGCCCGGTCATTATGGCCGTTCCGGCCGTCAACGAAGGATAAGCCATGATTTTGAATTCGACCTTCAACGGGAATTCTTTTCGGCCCGGCCGCAAGTTTTTCCGCTTCCTGTTGTTCACCGTGCTGGTTTCCATCCTGCCGGCGACCCTGGCGGTGGCCCAGGATGACGCGGCAGCCCGGAGGCGGGAATTCTACGAAAGTCTTAAGATTCTGGGAGACGTTTACGAACGGGTCATCAACAACTACGTCGACGAGGTCGATCCTCATGAAGTCATGGCCGCTGGTATAAAGGGCATGATGGAGGAATTGGATCCCCATTCCAATTACCTGCCCCCGGTGAACTACGAGGATCTGATGATGTCCACCGAAGGAGAGTTCGGTGGCCTGGGCATATCAATCAATGTTCGCGACCACTATCCGACCGTGGTTTCACCCATAGAGGGGACGCCCGCCTACTACATGGGTGTCCAGGGTGGGGACCAGATCATCGAGATCGAAGGGCAATCCAGCTTCGATTTCACCAGCCGTGATGCGATCAAATTGCTGCGCGGACCTCCAGGCACCAAAGCGAACATTCTGATCAAGAGGCCGGGTGTGGAGAAACCCATCCCGTTGACTATCATTCGTGATATCATCAAGCTCGAGAGTGTTCCCTACGCGTTCATCATGGAGGACATCGGCTACATCCGGGTGCAGAATTTTGCGCGTACGACCAAAGATGAGTTGAAGGATAAGTTGGACCAATTGACCGCTGAGGGTATGCGGGGGCTTATTCTGGACCTCCGTTTCAACCCGGGTGGCCTGCTTGATACGGCCCAGGGAGTGAGTGAACTGTTCATCGAACATGACGAGATGGTGGTCTTCACCAAGGGACGTCTGCGCTCGCAGAACAAATCGTTTTTCAGCCAGTCGCGGGGTAAGATATATAACGAAGTCCCCATTGTGGTAATGATCAACGGATCGTCCGCCTCGGCCAGTGAGATCGTGGCTGCCGCCCTTCAGGACCACGACGCGGGGCTCGTCGTGGGAAAAACGTCTTACGGCAAGGGCTCCGTGCAAACTGTTTTCAGGTTGGACGAAGATGAAGCCCTGAAGCTGACCAC
>JAHOYV010000005.1 GCA_019038745.1 Gemmatimonadales bacterium | reverse complement strand
TCAGGACCTTGACCAGTTCGGCAGGAGTCGGCAAGTCAGGATCGCCCACTCCCAGATCCACCACGTGGACACCGCGTTCCTTGGCAGCCTGTTTGGCCTTATCGATGGCTGAGAAGAGATATGGAGGCAATTTATCCAGACGACGCACTCAAGAATCTCCTTGTTCGAAAAAAATGAAGCGACAAAGAAAACTTCCCTGGGCCGTTCCCACCAGAGGCGTGAAAGTTGGCAACAAGAGAAAGGCCCCGCTGATCAGATGATCTGCGGGGCCAATATCGCACAAGAAGGCAGGATCATCCACCTTGGCGAGCTCTTTTCTTCTCAGCCTTTTCCAACTGGATGAAACCATCCATACGCTCGACCTGCTCCTGCCCCGGACCACTGTACTTGTCGTTGCCACTGGCGGCACAACGGGCAAACTTGGACCGTGCCGTTTCGTAGTCCTTCTTGCATTCCAGGGCCAAACCCCAGGAATAGAAGATGGAAGCCAGCGCAGAGCGTCCCTTGGCTTCCAAACGCTTGGCTGCCATGCCCGCCTCGATGGAGGCTCGGTCGCACTGGCCCGCCTCGACCATGACCTGAATCATTGTGCCGGTGGCCTCGGCGTCATTGGGCTTCATGCCAAGATATCTTCGGTAGGCATCCACGCTGCCTGTCTTGTTGCCCGAAGCATCCTGTGCTCGTGCCAGAGTAAGGGCGGCGTTTGGCTGTTTTGGATTTTTGGCCAACATCTGTTGCAGGAGGCTGACTGCTTCCGAGAATTTTTTCTCCCGCATGGCCTTCTTGACCATATCGTAAGTCGTCGACCCGCCGGCCTGGCCTCCGTACGTATTCACCAGCTCGGCGTAATACTTGGCCTTTTCGTTGTTGCCGTTCTTCTTCTGCTGCTCCGAGGCCTTGGAGGCGGATTTGGAGAGCTGGACCAGAATATTTTCCCGGTACTGGGGACATACTTCAAGCGCGTGCTCCAAAACCTCAACCGACTGCGGATGGAATCCGGAGGCATAGTGCATCACGCCCAGGTTGAAAAGGACCCCACAATCATCAGGAGCCACCATCTGGGCCTTCATATACTCGGCCCGGGCCTCCTTGTATTTCTTCAACTTTGCATAGGAACCAGCCAGATTACCAAAATCACCAGCTTCAGACCCATTGCCTCTCAGATGGATAACCTTGGTGAACCAGATTATGGCGTTCTGATGATCACCCTTACCGGCAAAAGCGGTACCAATGCCACGTGTGGCTTCCACGTGCTCGGGACAGACTTCCACGATGGATTGCAAACGGGCCACCGCCTGGTCCCATTGTTTGCCGTCCAGGAATTCCACTGCGGAGTTATAGGCCAGATTGGCCTCCTGCATTTGCCCGGGAAGGCATTCGGCTACAGCCGAGCCCCCGGCCATCAACATCAAGAGCAGAAGAAAGGTACTCATACCCGCCCTGGAGTGTTTTTGAAAAAATGAAAACTGCACCGATCCAACCTCCAACTGATAAAAACGCCCCTCCTTAAGGGGCCCGTCGCCAGTCCTGGACCGCGACAGTGATACCGAACTACAACCCGGTTTTGCCCAGGTAGACTTAAGTTACTCCGTAGAACAAGCAGAGTCAATTAATTGACTTTTCAGGAGAACCTGAACCCGCGTTTCAGCTCAAACCCAGGGTTGAATCCTCAATCGCAGGAGAGCTTCCATGACGCCACCAGCAATTCCCAGGGCCTTATCCGAAACCAGGGCCGGATCAATGGCTCCGCCTCGGGGGTCAACGTCTCCAACCTTCACCCCTGCTGAAAGTTCCGCCGAGGGATGAATCAATCCCCGCACAATTCCGGCCAGCCCGCTTCTTACCTCCTGGCCGCCGACGCGGCCGAGACACTGGCCGGCTTCTACCATGTCCCCAATCAGAACCAGAGGTTCCAACCTTCCGTCGGCGGGAGAACGAACCACCCGGGCGGAGGATTGCCCACCGACCTTACCTGGGACCCCGGTGTTTGGAGACGCCTCGCCCTCGGTGATGACCTCGCCCAGACGGGCTTCGCGATGGGTTTCAATCACGAAATCAGCGTTCCGGCCGGCGTAAAAACCAGGTCCCAAGGCGATCAGGGGGATCCCTTTGCAAGGCAGGGGTTCAGGTTCAAGTTTTGTCATCCGGGCATCGATAACCGCAGCCGGAGCAAGTCCGGACAAACAAGACGCCTTCGGGTCGACAAGAACAGTCACTTCTCCCCGGACGAACCGCACCTTGCCCGGCGAGACAAGCCTCCCGGTAATCCCCTCCACCTCTATCCGGCCATCGTACACCGCTTCGCTGAAGGAAACCATCCGGCGTACCGCCAGCGGATTGTTGATCTCGGCAGCCACCACCGCATACCCGCAACGCGCGAGGCGCATGGCCACACCTGAGGCCAATTCTCCGCCGCCTTGGATCCATATCCCCCCCCCATTTTCACCCATTTCCTTAGCGCTCATGTCGGTCCACCCCGTCGCCTATGGAGCCGCACCCCTAGCGGCCGCTCCTGTTCATCTGCCAACAAAAGTACTCCACGCAACACGGCCATGGCTTCTGCCAAAATGCTCAGTGCTATCTCGGCCGGCGTCTCAGCAGCCAAATCCAGACCCACCGGCAACTGGATCTGCTCCATGCGCTTGGCGCAGAAAGGATCCCCGGCAAAGCGGCTGCAAAGTTTCCGTGCCTTGGGCTGGCTGGCAAGGACACCCAGGAAAGGAAAATGGCGGCCCTGAGCCTGCTCCGCGGCAAATACGGCTTGCAGAAAATCACCATCCAATTCGTGGCTTCGGCTGGCAAGCAGGAGAGCCCCCTTGGCAGGAATATCCAGTTGGTTGGGAAGATCGGCCGGACTGGATTCCAGAGTCCGTACTCCTCCGGTTCCCTCGAGTGCCAGTAAAGCCTCGGGACGATCATCAATCACTGTGAAACGGAAAGGCAGGGAGCTGCCTAATTCCAGTACCGCCCGCCCGATGTGTCCCGCTCCGATCACCAGGAATTGGATGCCCCTGACCACTGGTTCCAGAAAAATATCCATTTCCCCACCACAAACTCCCAGGCCGCCCTTCAGATCCAGTTTCAAAGTACGGCATTCCCCGTCCGACATTACCTGGAGAGCCTCTTCAATAACCTTTGCCTCACTTCGCCCGCCCCCTACGCTTCCAGTGACGGATCCATCCGAGTAAACAATCATCTTGCTACCTGGATGGCGCGGAGTGGAAAGGCGAGTATTAATCACCGTAGCTAAAACGCCGGGTTCCCCCCGAGAGGCCATATCTGCCAAGGCCTGGAAAAGATCACCCTCTGCGGTGGTAAGCCCTTGGTTCTTGATCATTCCATCATCCCTTCCCGAAACCTGGGAGGTGGCCAAACTCGACCGGCCTTCCCCTCATTCTATATGCATGGTGTCGAAATCCCGGATGACCCCCGGATCCGAAACCTCGACCTCCTCCAATTCAAGACCCTTTCCGGCTGGGCCTGCAGCAGCCAACAATTCCTTCATGTCGCCTTCAAATTCGGAAAATTTCTGTGATTCGGCAAGTTTCCCCAATGCTTTGGAGGGCAGGATTACCGGATGACCGGGTGTACTCAGATGAGTAGGCCGGATCACCATCTCCGGCTCAGCCAGCGAAAACCCACTCAGGCGTTCAAGGGTCGACGCTCGCACCATTGGCAGATCAACCGGATGGGCCCAAAGGTGGGAACACCTGTTCTGGAACATTTCCCAGGCAATGGCCAGGGTACGAGCAGTGCCCCCGCCTGGTTCAGCCGACACCATCTCTACTGCTTGGCTTTCGCCCAGAATCTTCCCGTAGATGGAAGCCGTATCCCACCGAGCCACTACCACTATGGGGATATCCAGTTCAAGATAGAGGTCCACTACCCGGGCCAACATTGGGCGCGAATCATCCGGTAATACGACCATGCCTTTGGGAGTTCCCATGCGCGAACTGGCACCGCGGGCCATGACTACTGCCAAGTCCGTCCTATCCCCTGGCCCAGGTCGTTTTATCATGCTGGTGGCTCGCTCCCGTCCTCGGGAATTCCCACCCCTTCGCCGAATTTCTCGTCCAGACGACACACCGTTCGGAACGAAGGTTTTTCCCCCGAGGTCTCACAGAAAAGCACCAGGGGAACCCTTGGGTCTGCCATGACCTTGCCCATGAAATCAAAAAGGCCAATGCTGTCGGCCAAGTCATTCATACCGGCCAGGACCAACACCAGCGGTACACCCGCCGGCACTTGATCCAAATATCCACCGGGTCCGGCAAGCAACTCGACATAGTGGTCCCAGGTTAATCGCGTCTCCGCTTGCAGCTCGGTTTGGGGAGTGCAATCCGGACGGCCCAAGCGGAACACCACATCCTCGGCTTTTTCCTCCAAGGCGTCCAGCCCCATGACAACCAGGGCCAGGGAGGTCCTCGCAGGCCACACTGGTTCGTTTTCTCGGTACAATTTGAGAGGCCTCTTGCCCGCGCCGTCGGTCTCCACCAGGACCAATCGTTCCGGATAATCATCTCCCAAACGATCAACATCCCGGGGCGGAATACCCATCCACTTGTCCTGTTCCCCCTGCCCTGAGCGAAGAAAAAAAACCGGCGCATCACCACAACGAATCAAGCCGTCCGGATCTCCGACATCGGCCACCGGAATTTCGGCCAGAGGCTCGGTCCGGGTAGTGGTGCTCAGGATCAAGGGGATTCCCTCTTCAACATACCAGGCTGCCAGGGCAGTCATGAGAGATGTCTTCCCGCCTGAACCACACAAGGCGATCACGTGCCCGCCATCACGGGGAAGAAACCGGTGCCAGGGGTCAACGAAAGAGAAGTTCACCGTGTCACCTTCCCAGGTCCTTATCTTCCAAGTAGTGTTTCGTACCACGTGACCAGTTGCCCAATCATGGTACTACGCGTAAAACGCTCCTGAAAGCGGCAGCTGCCGTTACGTCCCAGTCGCCCTACAGTATCGGGATCAGTCAACAGTTTCCGCAGTGCGCCAGCCAGGGCATCAGGATCACCCGGAGGGACAAGTAACCCCGTTTCTCCGTCAACTCCCACCTCCGGAACGCCGGTAGGTAAATCGGTGGCCACGACTGGAACTCCAGAAGCCATGGCCTCCAGTTGAACCAAACCGAAAGTCTCACTGGAGTCGATGCTGGGTAGAACCAGAGCCCGGGCCCGGGACATCAACCTTACAATATCGGATTGCTCCAGGCTACCCACCATGCTGACCCGCCGTTCTAGATTCCCGGCCGAAACCAGCTCCTCCAGCTCCTCTTTTACCGGTCCCTCTCCGACAATGACCAGATCCGCCTCGGGAACCTTCCTGACCGCCTCGATCAGAACTGGCAAGCCCTTGTATGGCACCAGTCTTCCCAGAAAAAGGAACGGCCCGTCACGGGATGCCTTCACTCCCGACCAGGGATGGGAACGAATACCGAAGGGAATAACGGCCACCTTGTCCTCGAGACCGGCCAACTCCACCGAATTGGCCAAAAGGCTTCGCGATGATGTGCAAATTCCCCGTGCCCTGCCCAGAAACTGGCGAGTCATTGGGCGTACCAGGACACCCCCCATCCTTTGGCGAGTTACATCAGCATGGTGCCAAACGGCCAAGGCCGGCATATGGCCGGAACGCAACTCGGCCAAAAGACTCCAGACTGCAGTCGCCAGAGGATTGGGCAGGTGGATATGGACCAGGTCCGGCGCAAAGGATTCGATTTCCCGGCGAAGCAGGGAAAGCAGAGAAAAAGTCAAAGGTTGGGAATTGAAATTTCCCAGGACCGCCGCTCTAACCAGGCGGCCGGCGCGGCCTTTTTCGGGCCCTATGATGACCTCCGACCGGTCAAGCGAGTCGGACCCGGCAACAAGGACCGAAACGTCACAACCCTGGTCCAGCAACCCCTCGGCCACGTTTTCCAGGACGGTTTCCATTCCCCCTCTATAAGGAGCGTAGAATTTTCCCAAATGCAGGATTTTCATGGGCCCAGTGTAGTCCGGAATTTCAAATATTTCCAGAGTGGGAAAATTATTTTCCTGCGCATTCAAGCTGTTCACTACGGATACAAAACCCTGTAGCTCCACTTTTAAGCCGATTCAAAGGCTTGGCAAAATCGATTATTTTTGATACGGTGAGCCTCATTAATTGAGGATTCTCGCTCCGGACAGTCTGCGCCTTTGAGCAATGAGGTACATCATGTCCTTGCTGATTACCGATAAATTGATCCAACGCCAGATCAACCACTGGAACCGCTTGCGCAACTTCCTCAAGGATGAACCGCACCCCGAACCGGCCCTAAAGCAGGGCCCGGTCATTACCGTGTCCCGGCTGGTTGGTAGCGGCGGCCGCACCCTGGCCGAGAATTTGGCTTCTCGACTGGACCTTGAACTCCAGGATCAATCCCTGATGGAGAAAATTGCCGAAGACAAGAATCTGGAGCAATCTCTACTGGCCCAGCTGGATGAATCAGGAATCAATCAAGCCGACCTCTGGGTGCGTGGTGTCTTGAACCAGCGGATTTTCATGCGAGACCAGTTCCACGGAGCCCTGGTCCAGACCGTCAGCCGCCTGGCCGCCCGAGGTAACGTAGTCTTCCTGGGTCGAGGTGCTAACTTGATTCTGGCCGAAAATGCCACGTTGCGGGTCAGGGTAATCGCCTCTCGGCAAACCAGGCTGGACCGCATTCGGCTGAGATTGGAAATCAGCCGGGCTGAAGCTCGGGCCATCCTGGTCGAAATCGAACGCCGTCGGGAAGAATTCATCAGGAAGATATTCAAGGAGGATCCGGGCAGACCGGAAAACTTCGACCTGACCATCAACACCGACCGCCTCGAGCCGGAGACCGCCGTGGAAATGGTCATTATGGCCCTGCTGGATCGGCAAACTTCCACACCGGAATCAATGAAGAAGCAAAGCGCGGAAGAATAGCAGATCAATTCCGCAATGACAAAACGGCCCCTCCGGTAAGGAAGGGGCCGTTTTTATTTGCAGGCTAGACAGTCCAGAAAGCTTGGGCTACATCATTCCGCCCATGCCACCCATACCGCCCATGCCGCCCATGCCGCCCATATCGGGCATGGCCGGGGCGTCCTTCTCGGGCTCATCGGTCACGCAGGCTTCGGTCGTCAGCAGCATGGCTGCGATCGAGGCCGCATTCTGGATGGCGCTTCGGGTGACCTTGGCCGGATCGATGATACCGGCAGCCATCAGGTCTTCGTACTCGCGCGTGGCTGCGTTGAAACCAATGGTCGCTTTCTTCTCGCTGCGCAGGCGCGCCACGACCAAGGAACCCTCGATGCCGGCGTTCTCGGCGATCATCCGCACGGGCTCTTCCAGGGAGCGCGCCACGATGTCGCGGCCAACAGCCTCCTCGCCAGTCAGATCCAGGGCCATGACGCTTTTGGCAGCCTTCAACAGCGCCACGCCACCCCCGACGACAATGCCTTCTTCCACCGCTGCACGGGTGGCGTTCAGGGCATCCTCGACCCTATGCTTCTTCTCTTTCATCTCCATCTCGGTGGTCGCACCGACGCGAACAACTGCAACGCCGCCGGCCAGCTTGGCCAGACGTTCCTGCAGCTTCTCACGATCGTAGTCGCTGGTGGTGTCTTCGATCTGCGCACGGATCTGACCGATCCGGGCCTTGACGTCGGCACCCTTGCCCTTGCCGCCAATGATCGTGGTGTTGTCCTTGTCGATGCTGATTTTGGAGCAACTGCCCAGATCGGCCGTGGTGGCGTTTTCCAGCTTCAGACCTGCATCCTCGCTCATCACGCGACCACCAGTCAGGATGGCGATGTCGTCGAGCATCTGCTTACGGCGATCACCGAAACCGGGAGCCTTCACCGCGGCAATGTTCAGAGTACCACGCAGCTTGTTGACGACCAGGGTAGCCAGGGCTTCGCCCTCGACGTCCTCGGACAGAATCAGCAGGGGGCGACCCATCTGCGCGATCTTCTCCAGGATGGGCAGCAGATCCTTCATGTTGCTGATCTTCTTGTCGTGGATCAGGATGTAGGGGTCGTCAAGTTCAACGCGCATCTGCTCGGCGTTGGTCACAAAGTAGGGGCTCAGGTAGCCGCGGTCGAACTGCATGCCCTCTACGACATCCAGCTCCATCTCGGTACCCTTGGCCTCTTCGACGGTGATGACGCCGTCCTTGCCGACCTTATCCATTGCATCGGAGATCATCTTGCCGATGGTCAGATCGTTATTGGCACTGATGGCCGCGACGTTGGAGATTGTTTCGCTGTCCTTGACCTGCTTGGCCTGCTTGCGAATGCTCTCGACGACCGTGATAGTAGCCTTCTCGATACCGTGCTTGACGAACATCGGGTTGGCACCGGCGGCCAGGTTCTTAAGACCCTCGTGGATCATGCTCTGTGCCAGGATCGTAGCAGTCGTGGTTCCGTCGCCGGCCACATCGTTGGTCTTGCTGGCTACTTCCTTGACCATCTGGGCGCCCATGTTCTGGAAGGGCTCCTTCAGCTCGATCTCACGGGCGATGGTGACGCCGTCATTGGTAACCGTAGGGGCGCCGAATTTCTTGTCCAGAATCACGTTCCGCCCACGCGGGCCGAGGGTGATCTTGACGGTGTTGGCGAGGGCGTCCACGCCCTTCTTCAGCTGGTCACGAGCTTCCTCGTTGAACTGAATCATCTTGGCCATTGCTATTTCTCCTTGTTTTCAGCGGGTCCGGCATGATCCGGGACCGCAAAGTTTGGTCGTTTTGGAACAGGAAAGACACTAGCCCAGGATGGCCAGCACATCGCTCTCCCGCAGAATCAGGTAATCGTTTCCGTCGACGTTCACTTCGGTGCCGGAATACTTTCCGTAGAGGACGATATCGCCCTTCTTGACCTCGGGAGCAACGCGCTCACCGTTGTCGCTGACCGAACCAGGGCCCACAGCTACAATCTTGCCTTGCTGGGGCTTCTCTTTGGCGGTGTCGGGAATGATGATCCCGCCCTTCATCGTTTCCTTCTCCATCGGAGCCACGATCACGCGATCAGCCAGGGGCTTGACGTTCAGGGCCATTATATTTCCTCCGTCGTTGGGTTCAGATCCAGGGTCGGTTGCCTCAGCTCAAATGCACCTTGGCAGTCTCGACCCGCGATTGCTAATGGAGGCGAAATATACCTGAGACAAAAATACTCGCAAGGTTTTCCCAAAAAAATTTCCCAGAATTTGAGTTACATTTGGCAGGCGTGCCAAATTGGCAGGATTCCGCCACTGGAAATGTTGTATTTTTGATTAATCAACTCGAGAATTAGGTAAGACCAGCCAGTTGAGCAGCTCCGCGCAGAGTCCAATCGGGATCAAGGATACGGCCGGGTGCCGTCAAATGGTGACCCAGGCCTCCGGTAAGGATAACTACCAGACCGGGCCGATCCTTCTGCAATCCGGCAATCACCGTTTCAACTCCACCAATCCCGGTATGCCAAGCCCCTCCGGACATGGCAGATTGGGTATCCTTCCCTGGTTCAAGAGGGCAAGAGACAAAGGGAACCGGCTCCAAACGGGCGGCGATTTCACCTAGTTGACGAGAAGCAAATGCCATCCCGGGAGCGATCAGGCCTCCAAGGAAGACCCCCTCACTCAAGACATCGAAGGTCGTGGCGGTACCGGCGTCCACTATCACGGCATCGCTCAATCCAGCCGTCATGGCCGCAGCCACATTGCAGATTCGATCGGGGCCCACCGAAGCCATATCCGGCACCAAGGAAGTGAAAGGAAGATTGCAGAGGTGATCGACGACGGTGAGGTCCTTCCACAGCACTTTCAGAATCTTTGTAACGGCCGGAACCACCGAAACCAGAACGACCTGAGGATTTCCATTTTCCTCCCTCAAGGAGGCGAGAACCCGTCCAATTCCCTTGTCCGCACCCACGATCCCGGAAGTGGAAAATTCTGCCTGGATTTCCAGGGGCTCAACTCCCTCTCGATCCGGCCCCGTGTCCAGGTCTCGGCTTGACGAGCCAGCATTCCCCCGGGCAACACCAGGCCAAATCTTGACCCGGATCTTTGAGTTTCCAGCGTCAATCAGCAGGGCTTTCACTGCGTTTTCCTCCCGGGAGACGATTCCTCACGACCGTCTGCCACAATGTGCACGTCACCCACACTGTAGACCGTCCGTGCTCCGGTGGAATCCTCAAACAGAAGCCCACCGTTTTCATCGATACCTCCGGCCTGGCCCTTGAATTCAGCTCCACCCGAGCGAAGAATAATTTCCCTGCCAAGCAGGCAATCCAGGCAGGCCAGGACCGGTCGCCAAGGTTCCCAGCCCAGCATTTCGAAACGGTCAAGTTCCCTTTCCACCCTTTCGACCAAAAGGCCGGATACCTCGGCAGGCTTGACCCGACGCCCTTGTTCCAGATAAATACTGGTGGCCCGACCCTGCAACTCGGCCGGAAAATCCGCAACCCCGGCGGTCAGATTCAGTCCCAAACCGGCGGCTACCGAGGGTCGGGATCGGCAGCCGGTGGTTTCTACAAGGATCCCTCCCAGCTTGCGCCCGCCGACCATGATATCATTGGGCCATTTCAAGCGGGCATCCACATTAAATTCCTCCCGCAGAACAAGGACTGTCAACAACCCCAGCCATACCGAGAAACCCCGGTCGAAGGAGGCGCGATGAGGAGGTACCACCACCGTAAGGTTCAAACCGCCGCAATCACTCCAGGCGCGGCCCTGTCGGCCACGGCCCGCGTTCTGCCGGCGGGAAACCACCACGGTCCCCGGAGCGGGATCCTTCACCGGCTCCAGCCGACTCCTCTCTTCGGCCTTCCAACCCCAGCCATCCCAGCGGCACAAACGTCCGGGAGCTGCAGCCCCCCGCCCAAGCATGAAATCGTTGGTGCTGCCGACCTCGTCCAGCAGGTACAGAACCGCACCGTCTCTCAGGAAACGCGGTCCCGGGACGAAATGATCCAATCCGAACCAATCCCTGCCAACGGGTCCTATGCGGGCCAGGTCCTTCACCGGCCAGCCGACTTTTTGTTCGATTCCCTCACTGCGATTTCTCCATGTCCAGCCCCAGATCCAGAGCTGGTGCGGAATGAGTCAGGCGGCCAACCGAGGCAGCATCCACTCCGGCCCTGGCAAAGGCGGCGATCGTGTCCAGATTCACATTACCGGAAGCCTCCAGCAACGTACTGGATTTTCCCGAATCCCGCAGACCCACCGCTTCGGCAGTCAAGTCGGGAGTGAAATTGTCGAGCAGAATCCACTCCACCCCAAGAGGCAGAACCACCGCCAGTTGCTCCAGGGTGTCGACCTCGACTTCAAGATCCAGTTCCGGATGTAGCAGCCTGGAACGGTCCACCAACTCGGCGATGGAACCACCCCCTGCCGACCAATGATTGTCCTTCAACATAATTCGGTCATAAAGACCCATGCGGTGATTGTGCCCGCCGCCGCAGCGAACGGCGTACTTGGCCAGCTGTCGATACCCGGGAAGAGTTTTTCGCGTATCCAGAACCAGGCAGGATGTCCCGGCCACACGGTTCACATACTCGCGCGTCAGGGAAGCAATTCCACCCAAGTGCTGCAAAAAATTCAAGGCAGTTCTCTCTCCCGTAAGCAAAGGACCGGCTGGGCCTTCGATCCGGGCCACGACATCGCCCGGTTCCACAAAAGTTCCATCGGGCATCAATACCGAAACGGAAACCTCCGGATCCAACTCCCTGAAAAGCATTTCCAGAAGAGGGAGACCGGCCACCACACCGGCCTGCCTGGCTGTTACTTCAGACACGGCCCTAAGATCGCTCCCTACAGTCACCTCGGTCGACACATCCCCACTACCGATGTCCTCGATCAGACTCCTGCGGACCAGTTCCCCGGTCCAATCTTCGGCGGGAAATCCAAATTCTTTTCCCGTACTCATATCACTCCTTCGCCTGGGTTCCAATACCCCACTGCGCCTTCAGATCTTCCATGCGATCACGCAAAGCTGCTGCTTTCTCGAAATCAAGTTTCTCGGCGGCGGCTTCCATTTCTTCCTGCAGCATGATGACCAAGTCACGGGGCGAAAGATCCTGCTCAAGTATCTTCTGCCAGGGCTTCTCCTCGCTCTTCCCAACGGCCTCCTCTGACCGTTCACCCGCCGCAGCAGTGGATTGCAGTATCTCAGCCCGACTCTTGACGATCGTCCTGGGTATGATCCCGTGCTCCTCGTTGTATGCCAATTGACGGGCCCGACGACGCTCCGTTTCTTCGATGGCCCTGGCCATGCTGCGGGTGATTTTGTCCGCGTACATGATGACCTCGCCGTTCACATTACGTGCGGCCCGACCCGAAGTCTGGATCAAGCTTCGCTCCGAGCGCAGGAATCCTTCCCGGTCTGCGTCCAGTATGGCCACCAGTGAAACTTCGGGCAGGTCCAATCCCTCCCGCAATAGATTCACCCCGATCAGGACATCGCTCTCGCCCAGGCGCAATTTGCGCAAAATCTCGATCCGGTCCAGAGCCGCGATGTCCGAGTGCAGGTAAGTGACCTTTACCCCCGCTTGTGCCAGATAGTCGGACAGGTCTTCTGACATTTTTTTGGTAAGGGTTGTGACCAGAACCCGTTCCCCGCGAGCGGTTACGACCCTGATCTTCTCCAACAGATCATCCACCTGGTGCTGCACCGGCAGGACGGTGATGGGAGGATCCACCAGTCCGGTGGGCCGAATGACCTGCTCCACCACCACTCCTCCGCATTTTTCCAACTCGTAGTCAGCAGGAGTAGCAGAGACGAAAATCGTGCTGGGGATCATCTGCTCGAATTCCGTGAACAACAGGGGACGATTGTCCAATGCGCTGGGCAGGCGGAAGCCGTGTTCGACCAGGTTCGACTTACGCGAACGGTCCCCGTGGTACATCGCCCCGATCTGCGGAATCGTGGCGTGTGACTCGTCGATGATGAGCAAAAAATCTTCCGGGAAATAGTCCATCAGGCAAGCGGGCCTCTGGCCTGTTTGTCGATCGTCGAAGTAGCGGGAATAGTTCTCCACCCCGGCACAGTGACCGATCTGGGAGATCATCTCCATGTCGTACCGGGTACGTGAGGCCAGACGGTGTGCTTCAAGCGTCTTGCCCGCTTCGTCCAGTTCCCCCAGACGGATCTCCAGATCCCTTCCGATTTCGTCAACCACTCCTGGGATTCCCCCCTTGTTGGTCACGAATTGGGTAGCGGGAAAAACCATGGCATTCTGAGCCTGTTCAAGAGCCCGACCGGTTAGCGGTTCTACCCATACCAGGGATTCGACCTCGTCCCCGAAAAATTCCACCCTCAGCACCCTCTCCTCGAAGGCGGACCGGATCTCCACTGTATCGCCCCTGACGCGGAAAGTACCGAAATCCGCCCCCCCGTCGTTGCGCCGATACTGAATGTCCACCAGCTTGCCCAACAACTCGTCCCGGTCCAGGGTCAGGCCCACCTGCAGTCCCACGATACCTTCCTTGAAACGGCTGGGATTGCCCACGCCGTAGATCGCCGAAACACTGGCCACGACGATGACATCCCGCCGGGCCAATAGGCTGCTCGTAGCCCTTAGCCTCAGTCGCTCTATCTCGTCGTTGATGCTGGTGTCCTTCTCGATGTACGTGTTGGTGGCGGGGATGAAGGCTTCCGGCTGATAGTAGTCATAGTAGGAGATGTAGTACTCTACCGCGTTGTCTGGGAAAAAACCCTTCAGTTCACCATAGAGTTGAGCAGCGAGGGTCTTGTTGTGGCTGAAGACAAGCGCGGGTTTCCCAAGTTGGGCAATGGCGTTGGCCATGGTGAAGGTCTTGCCTGAACCCGTCACACCCAGCAGAGTCTGAAATCTGGTCCCCGCACGGATTTCCCGGACGAGCTCAGCAATGGCTTCCGGCTGGTCTCCAGTGGGTTTGAACGGGGCAACTAGTTTAAACAGATCCATGCAAACACCTCAGGATCCGTTGTTTTTGTCTCTCTCAAGGACGAAAAGGATGAGTTCCTGTCCTGGCAGAAGATCCTCAATATTTCTGACCTCACCGTTCACGGAAACCTCGATTCCATCCGTTCGACCCAGCTTCAGACTGAACTGGTCCCGAGCTCCCCAGTAAATCACCAGCCCTTTTCGGGTTTGGTAGGGATGGCCCTGCCGGATCCCCTCACTCGGTAGGTCAGGGTAGAATTTGCCTGTGGCGGGCCAGAGAATTTCAATAAAATCACGGTCCCCATCTCGAACCACTTGTGCATTGACGGGTTCCCGACACAAGATTCGTAGAACTAACGGCCACAAAGTCCCGTCCTGAAAAAGAACCCCCGCATCTCCGGCCAACGCTTCAGGCAGGACGGAGCCCTGTTGATCAACCTGCGTGACCGTGGCTTTTTCATTTACGCGGTCAGTAGGGTCGGCGACGGGAAGCTCCTTCGGGGAGGCCGAGACAACCTCTTCAGCATCCGGCACGACTTCGTTGGGAAGGGCTTCTTGGGGGAGAGCCTCGTCGGCAAGAGACGGTGACGGAGACTGATCCTCGACCAGGAGGGATCCGTGATTTTTGGAGGACTCGGCCATGGGATCATCATCTCCCGCGGAACAACCCCGGAGGTTCGTCAACCAGAGCAAAACAATCACCAGGACAACCACCCCTCCTGCCCCAATTCCGATCATTCCCCACGGTGGGCCCACCCGGCTTATCATAACCTCCTCATCCACCCAAACAGCCTCGGGATCAGGGCCGGACCCGCTCAGGACCACCTCCCCGGAAAACTTCCGGTACGCTTCCATCACTTGGGCCGTATCCAAGCCCAAATCGTTGGCGTAGGTACGCAGAAAACTGTTCACGTAGAGAGGTCCGCTGACCTTGTGGTACTCGTCCAGTTCCAGGGACCTGAGAATGGCCAAGGGAATCTTGGTCCGCTCCGCCATGAGGCCCAATTCGAAGCCGGCAGCCTGTCTGGCTTCCTGCAGCAGTTCACCCGGTGTTTTCAAAACGGGCTGGTCGGTCATCCGAGACTCCTTCTTTCGACCAGGCGCATGACTGGGTTGGGGCATTATCAGGCCAGGGCGGCCAGAAGTTCCCGCAACTGGGCAGCCTTGCCCTGGTTTTCCTCAAGCAGATACCTCTGTTGTGCCACTACTTGCTCAGGAGCATTGGCGGTAAACTTGGAGTTGCCGAGCTTTGCCTCGCAACCCTTGATCCATCCCTCCACCTTGGCAAGTTCCTTTTCAAGACGGGTCCGTTCCTTCTCCAGATCCACCAATCCCTCCATGGGCAGAAAAATTTCAACCGTGCCGGCCACTCCGATTCCAGCAGGTTGGGGATCGTCCCCACCGCAGACCACGGTCACCGTTTCCAGTTTGGACAGAAGAGCGATCAGGGCCCCGTCCTGTTCCAGCGCGGGGACTCGATCGGACTCCGAAACCCGAAGAATCGCCCGCCCGCGTTTACCGGGCTGCACTCCCAGTTCATTGCGCAGATTCCGGATCACGACCACGATTTCCTTGATCTCCTCGAAGCGATTTCCCGCAACCGCCAAGGGCGCTTCACCGGTAAATTCAGGAAAGGAGGACACCATCAGGAAACCTTGGGAAGGCGGTAGCCAATTCCACAATTCTTCAGTAATAAAGGGCATCACCGGATGCAATAATTTGTAACTCAAGCCCAGGTTCAGGACCGCCACGCAAAGGGCCGCCGGCCTCTGTGCCTCATCCCGCAAGCGGGGTTTGACTGCTTCCAGGTACCAGTCGCAGAACTCATGGCGAAAGAAGTTGAAGACTTCGTAGGAGGCATCGTTCAGACGCCGCTTCCTGAACCCGTCATTACAGGTTTCAACCGTTTGAATGAGACGGTTGATAATCCAGCGATCCTCCAGAGTCAGTTCATCGTCGGACAACTCCACCGGAGGCTCTCCACCGAAAACTCCAGCCCACAACTCACAAAAACACTTCGCCGGTTCGGCTTCCCACTCGGCAGTCGTTCCGAGGGAGGCCAGATCCAGGGTGCGGGGAGCCGATTTCATCTCCGACCTGACCCCATCCAGCCCTGCCTCCTCCCATATGCCCAGAACCAGGCGGTTGGCTTGAAAAATCTTGTTGCAGAAGTTGCGGCCCACCTCAAGGGTGGTCTCGCTGAAGAAAATGTCCTGGCCGGTGGGAGTCAGCATCACGAGGCTGCAGCGCAGTGCATCGGCTCCGTATTTGTCTATCAAGTCGATGGGATCGGGACTGTTGCCCAGCGACTTGCTCATCTTGCGGCCCTCTTCATCCCGCACAATCCCGGTGAACAGGACCTCCCCAAAGGGTTTCTCACCCAGGAATTCGTAGCTGGCCATAACCATCCGGGCTACCCAGAAAAAGATGATGTCGGCCCCGGTAACCATGACCGAGGTCGGATGGTACTTTTTCATATCATCCGAAGCCGCGGGCCAACCCAGGGGTGAAAAGGTCCACAACCAACTGCTGAACCAGGTATCCAGCACATCCTCGTCCTGCCTGAGATTTCGGCTCGCACAGGTGGTGCAGGATTCGACTGCTTCGCGGGCAGCGATCCCCTCACCACAATCCTCACAGTACCAGACGGGAATCCGATGCCCCCACCAAAGCTGGCGGCTGATGCACCAATCACGGATATTTCGCATCCAGTTGTAGTAGACCCCGACCCAACGCTCCGGAAAGAGCGTAATTTCCCCATCTTCAACCGCCTTGACAGCCGGTTCGGCCAACTGGTCCATGCGCAGGAACCACTGGCGGGAGAGATACGGTTCGATGATGGTCCCACACCGGTCGTGGTGCCCCACCTGGTGAATGTGTTTTTCGGTTTTGGCCAACAAGCCCTCTGCTTCCAAAGCCTGCAGAACCGCCGCCCGACAAGTCTCACAGTCCATGCCTTCAAACTGTCCGGCGTTTTCGTTCATCAACGCCCGGGGAGTCATGCAGATCACCTTATCCAGGTCATGCCTCTGCCCTACCAGAAAGTCGTTGGGATCATGGGCCGGAGTGATCTTCACGAAGCCCGTGCCCTTTTCTGGATCGGCGTGGTGGTCGCCAATAACCGGAATGACCCGATCGGTAAGCGGTAGATGCACCATTTGGCCGATCAGATGCCGGCGCTCCGGATCATCCGGATGGACAGCCACCGCAGTATCGCCGAACAACGTCTCGGGACGAGTTGTCGCCACCGTGACGTACCCCTCCTGGTCGACCAGGGGATATTTAATGTGCCAAAGGTGCCCCTCGACTTCCCGATACTCCACTTCGTCATCACTGATGGCCGTCTGGTCGTGAGGGCACCAATTAACCAGGTAGACGTCCCGGTAGATCAGCCCCTTTTCCTTCAGGGTGACGAAGGCCTCTATTACCGCGCGATTGCGGTCCTCGTCCATGGTGAAGGCCTCACGGCTCCAGTCAAGAGAGGCTCCCAGACGACGAATCTGCTTGGTAATCCGGCCATGGGTTTCCTCTTTCCAGGCCCATGCTCGTTCCAGAAAGACATCACGGCCGGCCTCGTGCTTGGAGGTTCCGGCAGCGGCCATCTGCCGGGAAACCACCTGTTCGGTAGCAATACTGGCATGATCGGTTCCCGGAACCCAGACCGTGGGGTGCCCCCGCATTCGGGCCCAACGGATCAGGGTGTCCTGGATGGAACCGCCCAAACAATGTCCTATGTGCAGAATTCCCGTCACATTGGGCGGGGGCAGGGTAATCACAAAAGGCTCGGCCTCGAGGGATTCGTCGGGACCGAATAAACCGGCCTCCTCCCAGGCGTGGTACCATTTCTCCTCGATACCGGCGGAGTTGTACTGGGCCTTGTTCTTGAGATTCTCCACTCTAATTTCTCCCGGCTCGACCTTGGCGGATCAAGCTGTCCAGTGCTTTCAATCCGGCATCCAGCAACCGGAAAGTTGGTGCGGATCAACCATTCGGATCCTTGGCGAGGAAGGTAACACTTGCCCTTTCCCGGATCAACGGGCGAGAATCGACCCTCGGAACTTTGCATCGCTGGGATCAACTGGAATAGAGGACCGTAATCTTTACAATCTGTTGCCTACTCTACGCCGCCGTTCTGACAGGAACCGCACCACAACCCGGTTTGCCCACTGGCGATTCCCCCTGGTGGGAAACTCACGATCTACGGCAGTTGGAACGTCGTTTGCTCAATCTCCAAGGCATCGGATCCAAGGAATACCTGGTCGTACCCGTAACAAGCGCCGGGCCGGCCGGATTCCTGACGGGGAAAAAGGGGGCCTCAGAACCAACGGATAAGGCCGACAAAAACCCCAATTCCTGGTTCCGTTTCGATTTATTCAGCTCCAATCATGTTCAAGGGGGGCAAGCCAACGGTCCCTTCCTGGATGAACTGACCTACACCCCGAGGGAACTATCAAAACCTGATTACCGCATGAGAGTGAGTGCCGGCTTCCTCGCCCGGCTCTATCCCGGGTGGACACTTTGGCAACGAACCGTGATGGATTCCGACCCTACCCTGGACCCAGCTTCCCGCACCAAGGAATTCCGCCAGATCGACGCCTCGGTTGAAGTTCCCGACGCAGCCCTAGCCTACGATCGGGACGAACTTCACGCCTGGATCGGCCGCCGCTGGGAACGCTGGGGCCCGGGCTGGACCGGATCCTTGCTCCTGGAACCAGGAGCGCCGACACCCGATGGCTTCGGCTACTCCTGGACCAGTGACCGCTGGGCGGCCCGGTACCGATGCGCCCAATTGGACGATGTCCGGATAGGCGACCAGTATTTTCCCCGCTACCTGGCAGGCCATCGCCTCGACATTGCGGTCTCCCCGACACTGCGCATCAGCCTGGCTGAAACGGCCCTGGTTACGTATGGCGGATCGGTTCCTTCCTGGCTGCTTAATCCCCTTCTGCCTTGGTGCCTGTCCCAACAGGAAGACCGGAGCCCGACAGGAGACACCAATATCTTCTGGTCCCTGGAAACGATTTGGAACCCTTCGGAAAACTGGTCGGTGTACGGCCAATTCCTGTTGGATGATTTTATGATCGATATTGAAGACAGGGACACTCATCCCGACCAGTTGGGAGGACTGGCTGGGCTGCTATGGAGTGGAACACCTCCTCTATCTTCCGCCTCCACCAAGCCCGGCCGGACTGTTTGGCGGGTAGGATTGGAATATTCCCGACTGGAAAGCTGGACCTATGTTCACCGTGATCCGACAGTGCGTTACGAAGCTTGGTCAGCATCCCTGGGTCATCCAGCCGGACCGGACAGCGAATCCCTGACCCTTTTCTGCAGCCGATCAGCTTCCAGTCAATCCGGTTCGGATCAAACAACTCCTTTTGGTTTGATCTGGGCCCGTTACCATCGCCAAGGCCAGATTTGGTTGGGCACCCCCCTGAGCCCGGTGGGATCGACAGGAATTCCCGGGCCCATCCCACCGGTTAGCCGCTGGTGGCAAGTGGGTTCCGCCCTGAAGTTCAATCTTCTTTCCGGCTGGACCGGAACCTTGCGAACAGGATGGACGGACACTGATCCGGGAATTCCATCAAATGGCCTGGAGCCGAATCCCTCGGCCGTCGATGCCGCTAGCGGATTTTGGACCTCCTTCACCCTGACGATTCCCGTATTGCGAATAGTATCCGATCTGTGATCCGTTGGTGGGTTTGGCAGCCCGTCTGTGTTAGAATCAAAGCTTGGAAAAAGCTCTTAACCGTCGACCAAGTGATCAGGATTGATCGTGCACAAGGCCACCGTTTATCCGCAAAATAGATTTGAGAGGACTTCCCGTTGGATCGGGCTCTTTCTCCTGGCCCCCATTCTGTTGACCATGGCTCTGCCGGTTGCCCTGCACCTGAATAAGAAATCCGACCTGGGAATTTCAGTGCACAACCTGGTGGTGGTTTCAGTCGCGCCGCTGGGTCCAGCCTCGGCCGCCGGCCTCCAGACACAGGATTTGATCCTGAACGTGGAGGGATTGCCGGTTGGTTCAATGTCCGATTTCTATGCCGCTATTGCCGAGATCCAGGAGAGGCGACCCCTAGCCATTACCGTATCTCGGCGTGGGGAGATCCTGGAATTTCAGATGATGCCCAGGCCCATGCCCCAAGCTCGGCTCATTCGCGGCTACAGCCTCTGGACGACGGGCCTGTTCTTTCTGTCCATCGGCTGGTGGGTTCTTTTCAGAAGGCCCGATCCCGTGGCTCGAAATTTCTTCGCCTTGAGCCTGATATTCGCTTTCTTTTTCCTGGATATTCCGGACTTGCCAAACTCCACCTATATGGAAGGCAAGGAGTTGCTCAGAGGCCTGTTGCAATATCTTCTGCCGGCCTATTTCCTGCGTTTCTTCCTGCAGTTCCCGGTTCCGTTGCTGCGAAAAGCCGGTCGGCATTCACGCCTGCGCCCTCTGCTTATCCCGGGTTATCTGCTGTTCGGAATTTCCGTGCTCCTGCACGATGTCCCCCCCGGCAGCCAATCGGAAAAAGGCCTGGAGATTCTTGGCGTAGTGTACACACTGGTTTTTTTCTTGTCTGGTCTGATCATCTTCACCCGCCGGGTATTCAAGCGGGGCCGGCCCATCATGCACAGCAAAATGTTGGTGGTCCTTTTCGGTCTGCTGGGAGGATTGATCCCTTTCCTGGCCGCCCTCATGGCCGGCATCCTGGTCCCCGGGTTCAACATGCCCCAATGGCAATACCTCGCCTTCTCCTTGATACTTGTGCCCTCCAGCTTTGGTCTGGCAATCTTACGGTACGGAGCGCTGGACAAAGCCTTTATTGTCAGGGTCAGCCTGATCTACGGACTCCTTAGCCTTCTTTTGCTGGTGGCCTACTTCGTTCTTGTAATGGGGTTGGGCCATTTCCTCTCCGAGTTCTTCAACATTTCCATGCAGCCGGTTATCATGCTTCTGGTTGCTGCCGCGGGCCTTGCCATTCTGCCCCTGCGAAAGCTGATTCAGAATTGGATAGATTATACTTTTTATCCCGCCCGCCGGGCCAACCAAAAAGCAATGCGCCTACTGGCCGAGCAGCTGACGGGGTTAATCGATTCCGAAGAAGTTATCCGGACCTTCACCCAACGACTCATGGAGTTATACCGCCCTGAAAGCTTCACTTTGTACCTTTCCCACGGGGATGCTCCCACGTTGTACCACACCTGGATTGACGAATCGGCGACCCTAGCCCAAAGCGGATTGGAAGGTGAGGCTGACAACCTCAACGGCCAAAACCCAACCCGCTCAATTCCAGCCACCAGCAGCCTGATCATTCTGTTGGATCGAATTCGGCACCCGGTTTTCGCTGAGGAATTGGAAGATATCCTGTTCACCGGAGATACAGATCAGGACTCGCTGACTCTTTTGGCCCAGTTGCAGGCCTCGCTCCTGGTTCCGATGGTAACCGGCAATCGTCTGCTGGGCTTTACCGCCTTCGGCCCCAAGGAAAGCGGGGAGTTGTACAGCCAGGAGGACTTGACCCACCTGCACTCTCTTATGGTCCAGTCCGCCTCTCTGATCGAAAGCCGCCAATTTTACAAGGATAGCCTGCAAAGTCGTGTGTTGGAAAAGGAACTGGAGGTGGCCCGGGGAATTCAATCCAGGCTCCTTCCGGATCAGCCTCTGGCCACGGATTCCTTTACTATCGCCGGTCTGAATGAATCGTGCCGATTGGTGGGCGGGGATTACTTCGACTACTTCCTGCGTCGGGATGGAAGCCTTGGCTTCGCCATTGCGGACGTGGCCGGCAAGGGGGTTCCGGCCGCCCTCCAGATGACTTCGCTGAGGGCCACTTTCCGCAACCTCGCCGACACTACCGACTCGCCGGCCGAAGTTGTGGGCCAGTTGAACCGATCCCTGGTTACCCAAGCTGCTTCGGGTCAATTCGTATGCTTCTTTTTCGGAATCTGGGATCCGAAATCGGGACTCACCACCTACTGCAACGCGGGCATGGATCCACCCGTTCTGTTCCGCTCCCAAACCCACTTTCGGCAGAGTCTGAAAAAGGGCGGACCCGTCCTGGGTGTGAGCCCCAGATTTCCCTACAGGGAAGGAACTCTTTCGCTCCGGCAAGGAGATCAGATCTTTCTGTACACTGACGGTTTGACTGAGGAAACAAATTCCGCGGGAGAATTCTTCAACTCCGGCAGACTTTTGGGAATCGTGGCAGAAATGCTTGATTTTTCCCCATTGGAGCTTTTGCGCAACATTTTTGCCCAGGTGAATGAATTTGGAGGCCAGGAAAAATCGGACGATAAAACCGCTATCTTGTTGGAAATCAACACATAAAGACTTCTTTACCTCCTCCGGCCCTATTTTTGCTCAATATCCCCCAGGAACAGCCGAAGACCTGTTGTTTTGCCTGATCGAAAATTGTCCTTAAGGTCTTCCGTTCCTAGCCGAAAAAATACGGTCGGGCAAATGTATCTGTCCTAAAAAAAGGAAAGGAGGGATCCCAATGAGTCCGGAATTATATTTTATAATTGGATTATCTTTGGTCGATCTCTACTGGTGGTTGAGAAAATGACCAAAGCTCAATAGGCCCCTGATCAAGGTATTCCAGCTTTAATCAGGGGTCATCGTTTACCCAAAATCAGGCCGATTGTCCAACCAGCCGCCATTATCAGCTTCCGATCAGAATCCAACGAGATGTTGCCCATCCCAACCATATCGCACCCAATCCCAGAACCAGATTGGCTGAAACGTTAAGTAGAGCCAGATGTGACGCACCGCTCTGCAAATAGCGGAAGGTTTCATACCCGAAGGTGGAGAAGGTTGTGAAAGCTCCCAGAAACCCAACGGCACCCAGCAGACGCAACGATGGACTTACCAGGGAAGTGTTCCGTTCCGCTTCAAACAGAAATCCCAGCAGGAGACAGCCCAGAACATTGACCGCCAAGGTTCCGAAAGCGAAATGGGAACCCAAGGTTCGCATCGTCCAGATCCCTATTCCGTAGCGGGCCACCGCCCCCAAGGCGCCCGCTATTCCTATCAACAACAGGGATTGCATTCATCAACTCCCCAGAGGATCCTGCGACTACAGGAGACGATTAGGATTCCAGCACGGCCTTCACGGCGTCTTCATAAGCAGCCTTGCTCTGACCACCGACCCACTTCTTTACGATAATGCCATTCTCGTCGACCAGGAAAGTTGTAGGAATACTCTGCAACCCCCCGAAATCCGTGGCGATTTTCTCATCGGCCATGACAAATTCGAAGGTAAGACCGTAGTCCTTGACGAATTTGACAACGGCTTCCTGTCCCTGGCGTCCAAATGCAATGCCCACAACCACGAGATCATCCTGGTAGGTTGTACTTATTTCCTCAAGGTGAGGCATAGCCGCCCGGCAGGGAGGGCACCACGTATCCCAGAAATCCAACAGCACGGCCTTGCCCCTCAGACTTGAGAGTTGCAGGGTCCCACCATCGATCAGGTTCAGATTGAAATCGGGAACCTGGCCTCCAACCCGAGCACCGGGACCTTGGGCAATGGCAGCCGTGGAAGTGCTTTTGGGAGCGGAATCCGCCTTTTCCTCAGCTTTATCATTTCCGCAACCTGAGAACAGCAGCAAAGCCGTCAAAAAACTCACGGCCAGAACAAGAAGTGAATATTTTTTTATCACAGTGGACCCTTTCTTCGCCAAACCCGAGGGACAGAATAATCGTGAGTAAATCTGGCTAAAGCTGCAGCATTTCGCAACTATTGATTTAAGTCATTACTCGGAAAAATGATCTCGCAGGGGCACCGGAATCCAGAAACGATTCCAAATCCTACCCCAGCGGAAATCTGTTTGAATTGCTCCCCTGCTACAAGCAAGAATGGAACCTCTCCCTTGTCTCGGGAACTTATCCTTGTATAGTAGGTTCATTGTCAGGTCCCGAATGCAGCCAATCCAAACTGGCCCTTAGTTCCCGGGACCCAACCCTGGATTTCACCAAAGCGAGCAAAAGATGACCCTCCTCAAGCGATGGAGTCTCACGGTTTACCCGATTCTGACTTTACTAATTCTGCTGGTCCCAACCGCTTGTCTGGCGGGTAATCTTGCCGTGACGGTTGTTCCCGAGGGTGAGTTTGCGGAAATCGGTCGGGACCTGGTCCTGAAAGTGATCATCACTCCCACTGAGGACATGGCTTTCTCTCCTGATGATCTGGATATAGGCGACTGGGTCCTTGAAGTCACCAGTCCTGGTGCAGACGGCTTGTTCGGTTCCCCCTATCCCCTGAAGATCCTCTTGCCCGCCGACCTGGGCGAGACAACTCCCCTGCTAACGGGACAGGTAGCCCTTGAGTGGGCTGCCCCGATATCGGTCGGGACCAGCCCGGCCGAGCACCAGATCCAGGTAGTCGCCACTGCTTTCACGACGGAAAAGCAGGAGATTACCGGCCAATGGGTTGGAGAGATCCGGGTCGATTACGGTCAGGAATGGTCTCCTGACAGGATCACTGATTTCATTGCCCGCAAGGGGCTGGGCTTCTTCCTTTTATTGGTTTTCGGCTTCGGTATCCTGATGAGCCTCTCCCCCTGTATTTATCCCATGATTCCCATCACCCTGGCGGTGATCGGAACCAGGAGCCAGGAAAAGGGTGCCTTGCACGGCCTGACCCTTTCGATCACTTACGTGTTGGGCATGGCCATGGTCTACGCGATCATGGGAGCTCTGAGCGCCACCGTTTTCAGCGGTATCAATGCGTTCATGCAGAGCCCGGTCGTACTGGTGCCGATCGCCTTGCTATTGGTGGCTCTTTCGTTCAGCATGTTCGGAGCCTATGAACTGGAGGCGCCTCGTTTTCTGAGAGACCGGCTCCAAAGCGGAGGCGGCAACCGCGGTGGCGTATTGGGCGTCTTCGCCATGGGCATGGTGGCGGGACTGGTAGCCTCCCCTTGTGTCGGCCCCTTTCTGGCTGCCCTGCTGGTGTGGGTCGCGACTACCGGCAATTGGGTGCTGGGCTTCTTTTCCCTTTTCACTTTCGGCATCGGAATGGGTTTGTTGTTGATCGGCGTGGGCACCTTCCCCGCCTTGCTGGGTTCGATGCCCCAAAGCGGCGGTTGGATGGAAACTATCCGCAAATCCATGGGCTTGTTATTGGTCGCCATGGCTTTCTTCTTCGTCCGGCCTGGCCTGGTACTTCCCGAGAAAGTATTCCTGCCCCTGGTCGGTGGCTCTTCGGTAATTCTGGCCATATTCCTGGGAGCCTTCGATCCCATGGGCCCGGCCAGCAGTTGGTGGGACCGTACCCGGAAAAGCCTGGGGCTTATCGTATTGCTGGCAGGCACAATGATATTGATCGGCTCCTTTTTAAGTCTGGGACTGCTCCCTCTGGATTCATACCCTGGGTCGACAACAAGTGACCGCACTGCGCAAACCCAGCTGCTGAACGACCGTTCCGGGATCCCTTCAACTCCCGGGCAACAGAAACCCGTCCTGCCGATTCTTCCGGACAAGGTCCAGTGGCAGGTAATACACACGGGCGAAAACGTGAAGGAGTTTCTGGGCGAACAACTTCAACTGGCCAAAAAGGAAGGCAAGCCGGTACTTCTCGATTTCTGGGGCAGTTGGTGCAAACTATGCCTGGTTCTCGACAAGAAAGTCTGGATCGAGCCTCAAGTCGTAGCCGAAGCCCAGCGGTTTGTTACCATAAAAGTCGACGCGACCAAAATGGATGCGGAAATGGAATCGATCTTTGAGGAATACCAGGTTGCAGGTCAACCGACCATCGTCTTCATCGACAGCAGGGGGGAAGTTCTGCTGGGACGCAACAGCAATTTCAAACCTGCGGATCAGATGCTGAAGCTGATGCAAACCATCCGCTAGAGTGCCTCCGAAATTGGGGCTGGTCAGAGGTGAAACTCAACCAGCCCCAATTTCGGAACCTACCCACTACTGGAAACGAACTTCCGAGCGATAATCCACGTCGAAAACCTTCATTGGCCCCCCCTGCACATCCTCGGTCAGGACCTCGAGGATCCCGTCTGCATCGATATCCAACAATTCGATCCGGTGGTAGAAGGTTTGATCCTCCCACTCGATGTCCGCAGTATTTCCGTCAAGGACCTGCCCTGAGTTCAGGATGATTTCCATCCTTCCGTCGGCATCCACATCACCGCACCGAATCATTGAGGCGTTGTAATCGTTGAGGCCGGTGAATTCCTTACTGTAGGTTTCGCCGTCGATGTAGACGATCTTCCGGTCGGCCAGCATGATGATCTCGCCCGCCGGGTCGTCGTCCATGTTGGCGGTCGTGAAGCAGGATATCTGATCGTACTCCCCCTGGAGTGATTCCCACTGCAGGGTGAAACCCTCCATCGCCCAGATGTAGACCTGGCCTGTCGTTGTACGACAGATAAGGGAATCATCCAGTGTGTCGCCGCTTAGGTCGGCAGCGATCACTTCTACCGGTATTCCATCGAGCTGGTTGCTGCGCCATACGCGCTCCCCGCCCCGCCCGTCGACCTTGATCACCTGAACAGTCCCGAACCGCTCGGCAAGGGCGAAGTACATTCCTTCTTCTCCCTGCAGCGGTTCGAAAACGGCCAAATGGTCCATGCGGTAGGAAGCCCGCGCCAAGTCGCGGTACTGCTCATAAGTCAACTCGTTCTGGGCTTGAGCAAGGGGAACCAACACCAACATCAGGACAAGAAAGATGAAGAAAGCGGAACCCCGGACCAGGGCAACCGGAAAGGAAAGAATTCGGGTCTGGGCAATCATGATGAACCACCTGGTAGAAAAGCGGTCCCCCGGGCCGGAGCCCGGCGGAAAAGGAACGGGTACGAATTCAAATATAAGACAATCCAGGAATTAGGTCATGGGAAGAATACCGCTGGTGGTCTGTAGGTTCCCTCACTCCAGGAATCAGAATGTCACCAGGGCCAGGGAATACCGACTCCCAGTTTCAACGACCAATGGGAAAAATCATGTCCGTGGTACCGATAACTCCGGTACTGCAGTTGCCAATAGGCCAGAAAATTATTGCGGGGAGTCCATTCCTGGCCCCCTTCGGCCAAAAATTCCCACCCCTTCTCCAGACCGTTTCCGTAGGGAGGGGCCAAAACCACTTCGCTTACTCCGACCCCGAGGCCCACAAAATGGGCCAGGCGCGGAGGGGGCATCGTGAACTCGCGAAGGTAGCGTCGAATAATCATGCCACCCGAAAGGATGCGCTGATCCGAATTGACGCGATGGTATTCCGCCTGTAGGACCAAAGCGGCATTTCTTCCGTTGAGAAAATCCAGGAATCGTCCCGACTCACGAGGATGGAAGAGAAACATGGATCCCCCTCCCCACTGAAGCCCGTCCATGATTCCACCCCCAGCCAAGGCAACGTGACCGGTGACGAAAACGGGAGCCTGGACAAAAGAATCCAGGTGGGAACGAGGAAAGGACAACCGTACATTCTCGGTTTCCGCCCAAGACGATTCAGCGGCAAACAGGCCCGTCGAAAAGACCAAGCAGCCGATTATCCATTGCCAGGGAACGGTCCCTCTCCCAGGTAATGTTTTTTTTGCCACGAAATCCTCTCCCGTTTCGTTTGGGCTGTATACGACTCTTGGCCTTCCGGGCCGAAGATACTGTTCACCGCCCGAAAAGCATGCAAAGGGAATGCCAGCATCTACCCAAACCCGGACAGACAAGTCACTTCCCCTCAAGCGGATGGAATTGAGGATTATACTGGGTTCGGATACTGATACAGAGTAGAATAAATTCCTCAATAGCCTGGCTATAAATCTTTCATGCGGAATGGTTTCACCGTGGAATTGCCTACCCAACCGACGCCCGGTGATCCTCCGGACAGCATCCTGACGCTGGCCGGATCAACAACGGTGGAGTTCAAGGAACGGCGGTCCAGATTCATCGCATTGGCCTGGCCGGCGGCCTCTGAGGAGGATGCAAACGCCAGGATAGCCGAGACAGCCCGACGTTATCATGACAGTAGACACGTCTGCCACGCCTGGCGGCTGGGGGTCCCTCCCCAAACCAGGGAAAACAGCAACGATGCAGGCGAACCATCAGGAACAGCGGGAAAACCAATTCTGGCGTCCTTGCGCAAGTCCGAACTGGTCGACTCGCTTGTGGTCGTAGTCCGCTACTTCGGAGGAATCAAGTTGGGCACCGGAGGCCTAGCCAGGGCTTACGGACAAGCCGCTTCAGAAGTCCTGGCAGCATCGGAAGTGAAAAAAATCCTGTTGGGAAAAGAATTCCTGTTGGATTTTCCCTATACCCTCCAAAAGACCATTCGCCACCAGATAACCCTCGCCGGTGGCCGCATCGTGAAAGAGCAATATTCCGAGGAAGTGGCCTGGCGAATCTGGCTTCCCCATTCCTGTTGGCGAAAATTCCAAAACGATCTGACCGAGAGAACTTCGGGAAGCGTGGATCTTCGGGAAATATCGGACTAATTGACCTGCGTCCAATCGAGACGATGCCCTTACCGGGCCTACAACAAACAAAGGCTCCGGTCAACCCGGAGCCCTTGCCGTTGATCCTACTGCTATCTCAGTTGGCTCGATTGTCCTCGGAATAATCGTGCATATACCTGAAGGACTTGCTGGAGCGAATTTTATCGAAGGCCTCTTCCTTGATCTGGCGAATCCGCTCACGGGTCAGACCCATGATCTGCCCGATCTCTTCAAGGGTCATCTCGGTATCGGTGCCCAAGCCGTAGTAAAGGCGCAACACCTTTGCCTCGCGCTCCTTCAAATCACCCAGCATACGTCCGATGCTGGAGTTCAGATCATCATCCATCACCTTGGTGTCCGGACCGGTGCCGCTTTTGTCCTCAAGGAAATCGAGATAAGTGCTGTCTTCATCGTTCCCGACGAAATCGTCCAGGAAGAAATTGTCCTGCATCAGGGGCAGGGTATCCTTCACCTCAGCCACTGACAGCCCCAGCAGCGAGGCGATCTCTTCCGGCTCAGGCTTGCGGCGCAGCTTCTGCTGTAATTTCCCATAGGCACGCTTGATCTGATTCAATACCCGAGCCCGATTCAAGGGCATCCGGACGATCTTGCTGTGATTCGCCAAGGCAGCAAGAATGGACTGGCGAATCCACCACACCGCGTAGGAAATAAATTTGTAGCCACGAGTTTCATCAAACCGTTGGGCAGCCTTCAGCAGACCTAAATTTCCCTCGTTGATAAGATCCTCAAGAGGTACGCCGTAGTGGGCGTATTCCTTGGCGATGGAGACGACAAAACGCAAATTGGACTTAACCAGTTTATGCAGACTCACGCTGTCGTTGCTGTGGATTCCCCGAGCAAGTTCACATTCCTCGGCCCGGGTCAGAAGGTTGTACGCCTTCACTTCCTGAAAGTAGAGATCCAGGTTGCTCATCAATTGAGCAGCAGGAGCAACAACCTTGGGTAGCGCCTTCCCTTTACGCCTGGATTTGGCCTTGGGTTTGGATTTGGGTTTGGATTTGGCCTTCGCAGCTTCCGCGGTAACCCGCGAGGCCTGTGCCATCGCTTTATTGATTTTGGTGCTTTTTGCCTTGGCTTTAGTCTTCAGCTTATTCTGGGCGGCCATCAACATCTCCTCGGTCCCAAACCAACCGGGTCTCGCCTGCTCAAGTAAACATGAGACCCCAGATACTATTCCGTGAGATCCTCTTTAACAAGAGTCGTTCCACTTTCACCGCTTTTCTCCTCAATACACTCCGTTACCAAAACCTCTTGAAAAATAACCTTTTACAAATTTATCATCTGGCATTGTTAATCCATTAACTCGATTTGGCAGCCGCGAATTGACATATTGTCAAAATGACCTGACTTTCCCGACCACATTGTCAAAACAAATTCTTGCTTTTATTCCAATAGTTACATGTTACCATTCCTAAACTCACATCCGCCAGACACTTTTTTATCCTCTTTGGGAGAGGTTGCATGACCAATTCAGGCCACTCGTCATCGGACGCATTGCCGACTCGCATGACCGTGTGGATCCTGGCCGGGGTCTCCCTGATCCCTTTGATCATCGGTGTCCTACTTGCTTGGCACAGCTTGAGCGATATCGATATCTGGTTTCACAACCGGGTTGGGCGGGAACTGTTGTCAGGTGAAGGACCTCCGACGAATTCTGATTTTACCTTTTCGGCCCCTGAACATCCTTGGACAAACCACGAGTTTCTCTTCCAGTTAATGATTGCCCCCTTGGGACCTGGAGGTCCTCTCGGAGAGGATGACAGCCTCCTTGCTGTTGACGTAAGTGGTTGGAATTTCATGAGAACGGGTTTTTCCGCCCTTATACTTCTCCTGTTGATTTTCGGAGATGGCAGGCTGCTTCTACTACGGAGCCGGACCCGACTTGGCTGGAACGCATCTTGGTGGAGCCTACCGCTCCTGGTTGGCTTGATGTTGCTCTGGCCCCGGTTAATTTTCCGTCCGGAACTTATTTCCTACGTGTTTTTTATCATTGCCGTTCGCCGGATAGAAAATGCAATGAGGCCCACCCCTTGCGGCGATGCAGGTACAAAACAACCGGAACATGAGGGTCATTGGTCACGCTACCTGAATCCTCGACACGATGTGGGCGCAATTTTTTGGCTAACGGTCTTCTGGGCCTGGTTTCACGGCTTCGCTGCCGCTGTCCCGGTAATATGGCTACTGGGTGGAATCCTAAGCCTCCTGCAAACCCGGATTTACGCCTTTCGAACCTATGCTACTCCAGCGAAAACCAAATCCGAATCGAGAATTTCCCTAAGGACCTGGCTGTTGGTACTTGGCCTTTCCTTGGCTGGGCTGGCTCTTACTCCCAATGGGATCAACGGACTTCTTTACCCCCTGAAGGCTTTGGGACAATTCTCCAACCAGAGCGTGGATATGCGGCTCATCATCTCAGAGTTGGCCCCCCTCTTGGAAACCCGCAATTCCCTCCACTGGACCCTTTGGACCTTCCGTCTGAGCCTTGTTTGGTCTGCCCTGTGGATCCTGTTTACATGGGGCCGGATCAGCCTTTTGCGCATCGCCTTGTTGATCATTACCGCCACCGCAGCAGTTCTTGGTCAGCGAAACCTGGGTTTTTATGCTCTGGCTTTCTGCCTTCTTCACTCTGGTTATTTTTCAGCCGCGGTTGGGACCCGCTTTTCTCGCCTCCTTGGAAGCTCTGTCCGGAAGGTGCTGCCAAAATTTCCCCCGGTAGTCCCCCTGGCCCTGGGCGCAATGCTTACCATTGCCATCGGTGCCTGGTGGGGATCCCAGATTATTTCAGACCGCTTCTACCTCCGGGAAGGAGTTAGCCGGAGATTCGGAACCGAACTGACTCCTTCCCAGTACCCGATGGCCGGGGCCCAAAGAATCCGTGAAACGAGTGGTGACCGAGTATTCGCCAATCTGGGAGGGGCCGCCCTGCTGCTGGACAGGGCGGAGGCCCACTTGTTCATCGACGGACGCACGGAGGCCTTTCCACCCGCCCTTTGGGCTCAATACAGGCAAATTCGTCGTGGCGGCGACAAAGCCCTGTTGGAGTTGGAGCGGATCAAGGCACAGCAGGTTCTGATCGGTGGCGGAGGTTCGGCCTTTCAGCAACTAACCGCTGATCTGCTGGCCCATGACAGATGGCGACTGGAGTTGGTGGAGGAAGGAGGCTGGCTCTTTTTCAAAACGGGAACCGAACATCGGGCAGAGACAGACCTACTCTCGCTTGCCAAAGAAGCAGATCGCCTGGAAAACATCCTAATCGGGGAAAGCGAATCTATTCCGGGATCCCGCTTTGCAGACCGTTGCCTGGCCATTTCCCGACTCTGGAAAATGGCCGGGGAACCGGATCGTCAAGAAGCGACCCTGCGGCGCGGCCTTGAGCGCAGGGCGGACCACCCGCCCCTGCTCCATAACCTGGGAAATAAACTGATGGAAAGGCAACAGTTCGCCAGGGCTCGTGAATACTTCAATGGAGCCTTGCGGGAAAACCCGAATCTGGCCGGGTCTGCCCTCAACCTGGGCGCCTGCCTGCTGTCGGAAAAACGGCCAAGCGAGGCAACCAAGGCCTTTGCCCGAGCAGTACGCATAAATCCTGACCTGTTCGAGGCTTGGGTTAATCTGGGTATTGCCCTTGAACAATCCGGGCAACGGGAAAAATCAAAAAAAGCCTTCGAAAAAGCCCTGAAACTAAGGCCTCAAGACGAGCGATTGCGCCACTACTTATCCACTAGGTCCCGTTAACCCAATAATGGCACCTCAGTATTTCACATTGACGGTATAGGTCAGAACGAATTGGCCCTCGGCGGGAACCGGTACCTCAAATGCCAACTCCGAAGCACTCACCTTCCGGTGTTCCAAATTGGCCGCCACGATCTCCCAAAACCCACCCACCTGTTCGGCAACTTCAACAACCACAGGATCTTTTCGGTGATTGCGAAGAGTTATCTCGAAGGTGGTCTGAAAGTAGTTGTCTGCTAGACGCCGGCTGTCTTTGCGCACGCGCTCGGCAACGATGTCAAAAGCCTTGCCCACCCTGAGTTCGATTTCCTCTCCACCTGGGGTGTGATCTACCCGGTCCTCCCCCAAAAGCTGTCTGGAGCCTGAACCCGACCGACCATAGACACGAAAAACCCCGGCAGGAAAGGGCATTCCCATTCCGCTTTCCTCCTGGTTTCGAAAAGCGTAGCTGACCTCAACCTTCTCATTTCCACCGCTAAAATTCCCACCCCGGAACAAACGAGCGGCCGCACGCAGGCGATAATGTTTCTGGACTTCGATTCCTGCAGCCTCGAACAGGGAAATTTGCTTGATCTGTTGATCCAGGAGAGTGGTCTTTCTCTGTAAACTGTACAAATGGTAATCGTAGAGTGTCTCCTCCTGAAATTCGTAAGCCCCGGCCCGGGCCATTTTATCAGTCATGGCGATCATCTTGGCCGGGGCCGGAGCAACTCTGTTCAGGTCCCCGGCCACCAGCAGTAGATTGGCGTCCTCGAAAGACGCCCCAGTCAGATTTTGGACCGTCACCCAGGCTTGCAGATCGGCTCGCTCGCCGGCCTCGTCCAGCTGCAGGACATAATCGGTGTGCCAGGAAAAACCACCGGTCAGATAGGTCGTTTCGATCTCCTCCGGACCCGCCTTTCCCGCATCGGCAAGCCAAATAAGAGTAGGCCGCGCCCTCAGATTATCCGGCAGCGCAGGCAACGCCAACCTGCCCGGGACCTCGAATACGACTTCCTCGTCCACCTCAAAGACCGGCCCGTTACTGATACCCAGAAGTATCCCCTTGATCCGGGACCCATCCTCCTGGATCCATGAAAGCTCACGGCCCACGTACTTGTGCAGAATTTTCAACCGCGACATCAAATCAAATTCATAATTTTGCTCATACAACTCCAAGCCACTCTTGCCTCCGGATTCCACCAGAATGGTGACCGGATTGATACGAGAAGGAACATCCTGGAATTCCAGTTTGAATTCCCCACGGGGCAACTCCACCCTACGGATCTCCCTGACCAGAGCCAGGTCACTGTTGTACACCGTGACATCCACACTCAGCCGGTCCTCCTGCCCGGAAGCCACCATGGGCAGATCGTTTTCGCTCGCTTGCCCCTCCCGGGAAAAGCCAAACCCCACTCCAAGCACTATTCCCAACCACAGCGCCACAGCACAATAGATGCTGATACCGCAGCAATGGATCCTCTTTTGCTTTCCAACCATGATTTTTCCTCCTCGTAGGCCATTCCGAGCTAAAGTGGAAGGGGATGATTCCGATTAAACCTATAGCCTGGATTCACAGATGGTACACCATTGTTGGAAGCAGGTGCCAGAATTTTCCGGCCGTCACAGCCGGTATTTAACTAAACTCGCCTTGTTCACGCTATCAAGTGGCGTAGAATAAGGTGGGCTAAAGGTGGAGGTTCAAATTGGGCAACACCGTCCTCATCGTAGATGATGCAGAATTCATGCGGGTGATGCTCAGGGAAATCCTGGAAGACATGGGCCTGGCAGTTATCGGGGAAGCCTCGAACGGAATCGAGGCCATCGAAGAATTTCAGCGATCCCGGCCGAACCTGGTTCTCATGGATATCACAATGCCCAAGATGGATGGAATCGACGCCCTCGATTCAATCATCAAAAAGGATCCCAATGCACTGGTGGTCATGATCACCGCTTTGGGCCAGAAGGATCAGGTCCTGATGGCGATCAAAGCAGGAGCCAGAGACTTCATCATCAAACCGTTTGATCAGGAACGTGTCCAGGACACCCTTACCCGGCTCCTTACCCCTTGCCCAGTGTGCTGAGTCGGCCAACTACCCAACCGGCCCTCAGCCCAGTATAAAGATCGTGACCAAACCAAGGACTAGGCAATAGATCCCGAATTTCCAGAAATGAGCCTGGATTACCGCCAGGGTGGTCCAACGCAGGGCCAGCAATCCAACCAAGCAGGAAACTACGGCGGCGCCGATCAGAACCAATACCTGGTTGGGATTAACCGGCACTCCCTCGACCAACTGCAGAACCAAGGCTCCGGCAATCGCGGGAATGGAAAGTAAAAAGCTGAACCGAGCCGCCTCTGCCCGGGCCAAGCCGATCCATATTGAAGCTGTGATTGTCATTCCGGAACGACTAAGTCCAGGCATGATGGCCAGAGCCTGGGCCATTCCTATTACCAAAGCCTTGGCCGGATGAAAAGGACGCGGCTCCCAGACCTCTTGGACCCCACCAGCCGTCCGATAGCGCCATCGCGTGGAAAAAAGGGCTCCGGCCGTTACTAGCAGCCCAAAACCGGCCGCCAGTGGGGAATGAAAAAGACTCATTATGAAGTCCTTGGCCAATAGACCCACCAAAACCGCCGGCAAGGTGCCCACACCCAGGCAGAGGATGTACTTCACCGAAGGGCCATCGAAACGGAGCAGGCGCAACAGCTCTCGGCGATAAATGATCAGCACCGAGCCCAAAGTTCCACAATGCAGCACGACGTCAAAAAACACATCGCCTTGCCGGAAGCCCAACAGGTGCTGCCCAAGAACCAAGTGCCCCGAACTGCTTACGGGAAGGAACTCGGTCAACCCCTGGATTATCGCCAGCAGAATCATGTTCAACTGTTCAGTCAAGATGCCTTCTCCCCATTGGTATTGGTAAATCGACCCAGATGTAATCCCGGAAAACCACAATTCTCATGGAACGACGATCCAGAGTAAAGTGACTCCTGCGAAGGCCCCGACTTTCAAAAGCGATCCCGCCAAATGAGGCACCCGTGGCCTCGGATTCAAAAGTGACCATCCTCCCCCAACAAGGCAGGCAAGGAACAACAGCGCTGCCAAATGTACAAGGAGCCCTGATCCTGAATAGGCCAGCCAGACCCCGAACGGCACCAGAGTCGCTCCCAAACACAGAACCCCCAGAGGCGTTCCCGAGAAAGTACAAGTCATGGCCCTGTGCCCGGCCAAAACATCTCCAGGGGAATCCTCAAGAGCTTTTACTCTTTCCCGGAAAACCAGGTACAGAACCATCCCTGCAAAAACCGGAACATCCAGCAGGCGCAGACCGCCCTCCAAGGCCCCGGCCGCCCAGCAACTCGCGATGACGATCGCGGTCCAGATGGGCGCCAACCAACTTCGTCCCTTGGCAATCAGGGAATAACCAGGACCAGCCAGTCCCCAAACAAGCCACCAGGCCGTCCATTCCGGGATCACAACTACCCCGAGAATCATGCCTGCCAACCAGGTGGACAGGGCCGCTCTCCGCAGATCCGCAGCGCTCAAAAGACCCGCAGGCAGGGCTCGATCAGGCCTGTTGGCGCGGTCGGCCCCGAAATCCAGCAAATCATTAACCAAATGGGCGGCGGAACTGAGCAGGACAACAGCAACCCCGGCGATTGCATTTATTTCTACCGTTGAACCCTCCACCCGCGACCGCCCAACCCACAGAATCAAAGCACAGGCCAGTCCGTTATGCAGACGCATTGCCTTGGCCAGGACATGAACCCGGCTGAGGGGCTCCATTGCGGTCAGGATGATCCACCGTCCTGGAAGGCAGCTCGGGATCGGCTGAAGTGCTGGCGAGCGTCCTGAGGCAAGCCCATTGCGTCACAGGTCAAGGCCATTTGATAATGTAGGCGACCGTCCTCGGGAAAGGACTCCAGGGCCCTTTCCAGGAAATTTCTCGCCTGGTCATAGCACTGCAATTTGTGCATACAAACGCCAAGGTGGAAAGGGATCCGGACCAGCCGTGGATCCAACTTCCAAGCTGTCTCGAGCCTGGAAATGGTGGGTTCGTAGTTACCGCGCTTCATCAAGCAAAGGCCGGCATAGTAGTGACCCAGGGCAAAGAGGGGATCCGCTTCCACACAGTGATCGAAACTTGCCATCGCACGGCTGAAATCCTCGGCCGCGAAATGGACCAATCCCAGGTTGAGATATCCTTCGGCATCCGGCTCCAGGGAGATCGCTTCTTCATAAAATCGGATTGCTTCCTCCGTCCTACCCTCCTCCGCGTAGATGGACCCCAGGTTGTGGCAGGCAACAGCGCTCCCACCCTCCTGAAGAGAAGCTTTGCGGTAGGCCCGGATGGATTCCTCTCGGCAGCCCTGACGATCCAGGGCCAAGCCCAGGTTTGCCCAGTAGGCCGCCCGGGAAGAGTTGCCTTCAAGGGCTTGTCGAAAGCATGGCTCGGCCATTTCGGGAACATCCAGCTTGAGGAACACGCAGCCTAGGCGGTATTGCCAAACATGGTGGTCCCCCGCGTAGGAGAGCCCAAGCTCGTAGGATCGCCGTGCTTCATCCAGATGCCCGGCCTGTTCGGCCCGGCGACCGGACTGAAAGAGCTCGTCACTATGCGCTGCCCCATTGGAGCCTTGTTCGGATCGGGAGGAGGATTTTTCCATGGGACAAATCTACATCAGGACCCCTGGCAGGGTCAACTCGGTAGCCGGCAGCTCGACAACTTTCGCGTACCAATAAATTGAAATCGTCAGTCCTGGACCTCTATTTCCAACAGGATGCGCACCGGGCCATCGCCCCGCAGCAGACGACGGGGAATTGTGACGGGAACGACAACCGGAGGCCGAAGTTCGTCAAAAATCTGATCACCACGAGCATGAGTATCTTCCCCAATCTCCGTTCCCGGCAGGGGCGGGCCGTAATCAAGAGCCAAACCGTCTTCCCTGTCTTGTTGAGAGGCGGTTTCCTCGAATCCGAGAATGGGTGCGTCGGCTACTTGAATCTGCTCGACTTCCGGAGCAGTGATCTTCTGATTCAAATGGTTTACGGTGAGTCCAAGAATCGCCTTAAGTGTTTCCCGGACTCCCTCTCCCCGCTTGCTGCTGGCGGGAAATGAAAGCAGGCCCCATGGGTTGAGCAGGTTTTCCAGACGATCAACCGCCAAAACCTGGCCTTCTTCGCGGCAGTTGTATTGAATAATCACCGGGATACTCATCAAATCCTGTCCCCATGAATCAAGAAAGGCCTTCAACCCTTCCTGAGAGGCTAGGCTTTGATCCAGCAGGGATGCCCCTGAATGTACTACGAACACAACCCCGTCAAATGGAGGTTCTTCCGGCATTCCCGCTCCGCGGAAACGCTCAGACCCGGTGTCCACAGCCTGAACGAGAACTTGCCAATCCTGCTCGCCTTCCCGCTGAAAACGGAAGGCAATTTGTCGCTCAGGATCACCAGGAGCCAGATTCAGAAGCTGATCAGGAGGAAGGGACTGGTGAATCAGTCGCAGGTTCTCCCGTTTACCAGAACCAATTGGCCCATAATACATTAGGCGACAAGTCCTGGTAGCTGTTGTGGAAGTCTGGGACAAGTCTTTCCGTCCTTTGCATCTGCGGTAAAATTCCAGCCCGTCAATCGGGTCAATCACCGAATACGGTAGTTCCGCAAGGGCTGTGCCACGCCAAGTTCGAAACCCCAATTTGTTCTTGCTACCAAGCGCCGAAACGGTGGACAAGAGATGGCGCAGAATAAATCTGGCAAGAAATTGAAGAAATTTTTCAATGGCGCTATTCCAGGCAAGCATTTTGCATTGGAAATCCTGGACCTAACTTGGAGTTTGAATTCTTCATATTTTGTCCCCGGAACCACGTCTGTTAAACACCAGGAATACGGCGTGAAAATCTTCGCCTCGGGAGCCAAAAATGACCACGAATACCGACAAGATCCTCAAGACCATGTTCGAACGCCTCCTCCAGTTGGAGGTGGACGAATCCATCCAGTTGAAGCTTTGCGCCGTTATCGACAGTGTTACCGAAAAAGTAGGCGGGAATTTCGATTTGGATACGGTCCAGGGTCAGAACACTTTCCGGGCCTTGCTCTGCTCCATGGTCGTTCATGGTTGGGGCAACGGGATGCACCCTTTTCACAACCCAAGCAAAAACCAGGATGGACAATCCCTTGAGGTGAGGGTCAGCAAGGACATTCTGATGTCCATGGAGGACCTGCAATCCCTTCGCTACGTGAAAAAGGACGATCAGGGTCGGGTAAAACAAGCCCTGTTCGAACCGGATCACAATATTCGGGTTCGGCAACAGATTGATGATATTCTGGCCGAAATCAGCCAGAACAAATGGAAAGACTGACGCCATTGGGTACGAAAAGAGCCCGGTGGTGACCGGGCTTTTTTCGTGCAATTTCCAAATTTAGAAGACTTTATTGCCCTCGGCCAGGATATCGTTCAGTGCCTCGCGAAAGTAGTCATTGGTGTTGGCCACTTCCGGAGTAACCTTCTCCTTGTAAAGTTCCCATGACTTCTTGATCTCAGGTCCCATGGCCTCGACCAGATTTCCCTCGGCAATGGCAGCATCTCGCTGTTCACGATTGTAAACCAGAATGTCGGAAACTAGGGCCCTGGCCAGCATCTCTTCCTTGGGGCGCCTACGCCGGGCGGCTGGAACTGACAGTACGGGCGCGACCGAAGCAGCTGGGACATCCAATGGAGTGGCCAATCCGGCCGGTGCAACTGGTGCAACCGGTGCAACTGGCTCAGCGGGGGTTGTAATCGGGGAAGCGGTATCCAAGTCAAGGGGAGTCCCTGTAATGGGTTGTGGTGCCGGCTCTGGTGCGTCCATACTCGGCGGTACTTCCGCAGAACCCTGAGCCGTAGATTCTGAATACGACATGGAACTTGCACCGGTTTGGAAGCCTGTTACAAAATCAGATGGCGGATCCGCAACCGGTAACTCCTGCTCACGGGCCTTGCCATCCAGATGGAAAACACCGCTGCAACCCGGGCAACGAACGCGGATCATGCGTTGGGGAACCTTGTCCCCATCCAACCGATACCTGGCTTTGCAATGTGTACAAGTCGTGATCATTCCCCACTCCTTTTTCCACGTTCGCCCTGAACGGCGATGATTGGCTCCAATACCTTGTAAATTAGCGGAACGCGGTAACCCTGGCCGGCACTTGCAGTCAAACCCAAAGTTTCAACAGCCGCTTGGAGAATTTTCGACCGATCCCACGGATAGTTTAGCCCGGATTATCACAAATCAGCATTTCCAATCCTTGATTACGGCTCGTATATCAGGCTGACCAGCAGCCGGCCCACTTGTTCCAGGCTGGCCGGGGAACAAACGGACGGAACATCACCGGTAGTATGCCATTGAGGAAAATCAAAGTCGATCAGGTCCACTGCCGGAATACCTTTGCCCAGAAAGGGAACGTGGTCATCGTAAATCGAGGGTCCCGGCTCGGCAACAAAAGCAGGCAGCCCGAGTTCAAGGGCCCGGGTGAAAATCCCTTGGGTCCAGGCGGGAGCATAGCGCAGGGAGTACCCTTCCATGGGAACACGCAAATCTTCTTTACCTATCATGTCCAGCAGGATCAAGCCGCGGGGCTTGATACCCACTAATGGGTTTGAAAAATCCTGCAGGGTTTCCGCCAGATGACGACTTCCGAGACAAAATTCCTCGGGTGACCCGGGGTGACCTGAGTCTTCGGCATCGAAAAAGAGCAAATCCACTCCCACTTCCGGTGGTTGTCGGCCCAGAATCTCCATGAGATGCAGCAAAACCGCCACTCCGCTGGCCCCATCGTTGGCGCCGATCAACGGCTTTTCCCGTTGGGAGGGATCCGGATCCAGATCGGACACCGGACGTGTGTCGAAGTGGGCCCCCAACCACAACCTCCCCTCCAGGTTCCCCGTCCGAGTTGAGACCACGATATTACAGACCTCGATCCGACCACTGCCCATGGGATCGTCAGTCATAAAACATTGCCGCTTGGCAGTCAGCCCGGAAGAGGCGGCCATATCGAGGATCCATTCCTGCAAGCGCCGATTTCCAGGCGATCCCGGTGTCCGGGGCCCCAATTCACATTGACCAACCAGCAATTCCATGGATCGCTCCCCGGAGAACTCCGGCGGATCGGGAACTTTCCCTGCTGTTACAGGAGACGACAGACCGAGCAATAGTCCGACCTGAACCCCCATCAAGCAAAACCACCGAAGCCCACTTTGCATATTTATCCTAGAAGACAAAAGTCACCTCCATACCCAAGCTAATCTTGGTACTTGACACACCAGTGGCCAGATTGGACGTCTTGTTGAAACCTAAATTCATGCCACTTGATAAATTCCGACTGACCTGATACGTGAAACGGGGAGTGACGCCGTATAGCCTGGTTCCGGTGGGCGCAGAGGGCTCACTCTCGGGGCTGGTGCGCACACTCTCGTTCAGGGAGTAGTTGATGTCCACATCCATGGTGATGGTGGGATTGGCCCCGGGCCTGTATAGCCCGATTTTTGCCAGGAGCCGCTGGGCGCGGAACTGGTGCTTGAGTTGCAATCCGTAACGGAGCCGATTCGATTCGGTAAGGGTCCCGTTTCCCATGGCGTTGTCCCGGACGATGGAGGAAGTAAGGGTTGCAGTCATGCCGTTGTGGAAATTTACAGTCCAACGGGGATTAATCGAAGTGGTAGTCTTGGGATCATTACTGACTGAGGTCATCCCCATCACGGTCTTGGTTTGCTTATAACCTAGGCTCATGTTCGATCCCTTGAACCAACCCCCGTCAGGATCATCCGATTTTCCGCCGAAGATCCGCCACTTTTCGATCCCGTTCAAGGAAACCTGGGCGTCCGGCCATTCCTGTTTGTAGTCCCTGGAAAAAGTCCCCAGCTTTTCGTTTGTGGCCCTATCGGTGGCATATTTCAAGTCAAGGGAAAGGCTCCGGACAACCTTGGTTGAAGTGGACATACTCAGGTTTTTGCGGTCCTGGAAAACAAAGACATTCACATCAGATTCGGGAATGTCCAGTGACGGATCCAAACCCGCTTGGTACCAGAAAGTGGCCTGACCCGGCGTTCGACCATAGGAACTGGACTTCCGGCTCGTCAAAGTCAACTTGATGGGCTTGGTGCTGCGTAAAGTATTCAAAAACAGGGTCAACGGATTGGGCAAACTGATCCGTGGTCCCCCGCCCTCATCCTCTTCCACGCCTTCCTCTAATGGAGTTCCACGGCGATCCTGCTCCTCAAATTTCCGATCCTCGGCCTCCTGCAACAGGCGCTCCTCCTCCCGCCGGAGTTGCTCTTCCGGAGTCAGTTCTTCTTCTTCCCCACCTTTCCCCCCAGACCCCGGGCTGGAAGCACCCAAGTCCGTTTGAGCCCCGGGCCCGCGACGGTGCGTATCCCGGGCTTCATGGCGCCGCTGCTCTTCAAGCAATTTGCTGCGTTCCTTATCCGAGTATTTCTTTTCCGGCAAGATCGATTTGACCATGTCTCCGAAGGGAAATGTGAGACGTAGATCCCAGCTCCCATCGTTGCTCATACTGTGAGTTTCCGGATCTTCCCCCTCAAGCAGCAAGTCCGGAGGAAGCGAAACATCGGAAAAACTTCCCGTGAACTGAAGACTGGGCCGCAAGGAATTTAAACCCCGCACCGCCTGCCGGACCGGATACATGATTCGGGCCTGTGAGATGTCTTTAGGCTTGGGCATGGTGATGGTCGACCTGGTTGAATATTTGCGACTGTTCTCTCGGCCGATGTTCAACCCGTACAGCAGGTTGTCATGCATAAGATCCCGATCCGAATCTCCAGAAAAACTCACCGCCAGCATTGGATTGGGTTTGTAGTCCATTGACCCCTTCAGCGCACCGGGTCGTCGCTTGTTCGGAGCCCTGGGGATCTCCGTACCGTCGATATCGATGGCCACCGAGGAATTGTTCGTACTTGTGAAGCTCCCGGCCACTTCCACTTTTTCCGGGAAAAGAGCCACGCCCCGCACGACCGGAATACTTCCAAGCAGAGGGAAATCACCCAGCTTTCGTTTCCCGGGAATCCGAAGGTTGTATTTCAGGGAGCCCTGCAGATTATTCTGTTTACTTCGTTCCAAGGGGCTGGTCTTCTGCGAACGACTCCCGGAAATCGTCAACTGCCACGGATCTACCATGTACCTCAACAAGGCCGCCTTGGATGGAGTATGGTGAAGCCTGGTTGAAAAACTCTCCTGAATATCACGAGTGGTCAGGGAATCACGAACCGAATCCTCGAATATCTCAACGTCGCTGTTGATCTGGTATTTGGGTTTTCGGGTATCTACCCCCTTGTTGATCTGGACGGGGAGCTTGAAGCCCAGTATGGGGATAAAATCCTCCACTTTGAAATTTGTGGAGAAGTTCCAGGAATCGTGGTTGATTCCACTCCCCTGCAACGCATCAAGACCGTGGAATTCAGCATCCCTGTCATTCCATCTTAAATCAACGGTTAGCACATCCGCCATGCCCAAGCGGATTGCAGCCTGCCTGGCCATTCCCATGTCCCTTTTCACGCCCTCCAATTTGACGTCGTTGAAATAGATGTAGCCGCTGGCAGCCAGTTCCGATGGGCCGTTGTTGACCACTCCGAAGAAGTATCGCTTCACTACCCTGAGATCCGGCACACCCACTACCCGTACATTGTAGTCCTGTCCTGTAAAAATATCCGGAATGGTGGAGTGGATGTACCCCGTAGCCGGGTCCGGGAAACGATTTTTCACATCGGCCAGTTTGGCCAAATCTATTTTTACACTCTTCCACCCGGTGTGCGCATTATCATCGGCGAACTTGTAACTCACCTCGTAATAGTTCAAGGAATCAGAACCGACCCGGAAGAAAAGCCCCAGATCCTTGTTGGCCTCAAGGGGATTATACCAATACCAGGACATATCACGGTACCGAGTATAATCGTCACCCCGGGGCGAAACCTGCTTTCCCGCCCGTACCATGTGACCGACCTTCAGTTCCTGGAAATCCAGCAGGATGGATTGTTCTTTTTCTTCGATCCCGTTCAGGACAGGGATTTCGAATGGTGGCGGGTCCAGGCGGTAGTCCGGATTTTCCTTGTTGTTGGCCTCACCCAGGAAAAACTCCTCATGGGGAAGCAGTTCAATGTCTCCTGGAAGAAGCAGGCTCTCGTCACTGGCAAGACGAATCCCCTCCCTTTGCCAGCGACTTCCCAAAAAACGCAATTCCGATAGCTGCAAATTCACAGTATTCCGTTTGCCGGCGGAGTCTTCAAACCAGATCCGAACGTGGGTAACAGCTTCAATGTTGGGTTCGGACAGTCCGTCGCCGGAGACTATTTTCACCTCGTCACTGGTCAAGGGAATTCGATATTTTCGCCAGGCGTGACCTTCATCAATCAGGTCGGCAACCTGGCTGCTTGGGTAATCTCTCAGCACATCGACAAACGCTTCGGTGTGCCTCAGGTCGATCACGGTGCTGAAATAAGTGTTCTCCGTGTCCAGAACCAAATTTCCGTTCAAGTCTTCGGTATCTTCCTGTTGATTTCTGGCTGTCCCGTTGATACCGGGAAAAGGTGAATTGGGACCGGAGTAATCAACTTCCCCATCATAATCGAAAGCAGCACTATACCGCTGGGAGTCCCATTCATCCCCGCCCAACCCGATGTCCTCCTCATGAATAAAGACCCCGTCCTCCTCCTGGATAAATGCCCCTCCCTCTCTATCCTCGATTTTAATCATGCCGTCTTCACGCTGGTAGGTGCCGGTCTCCAGCTCCCCATCCGGAAGAATGGGCCAAAACCCATCCTCACTGATGTACCCGAAATCGATATGCAACCGACCTGACCGCTGGGTACTGTCCACAACCGAATCATTGACCCAGAATTCCAGGAACTGGCTTCGGGAAAGATCAAGCCCCATCCGACTGATTCCCCGCATGATGCCGCCCCAGTTCTGTTGGCCCCATTCGCCGTCTGAATCGGCCTGCAGGTAGATATCCATGGAAGACTGGGTTTCATCCCGTTCCTGCCCCTCCAGATCCGGATTCAGGTACCGGCGCAGCACTCGCTCCCGGGGAAGGAACCAGCGCACCGTGGGAACCCGGTCCACCGGCTCGAACTTCGTGGACAAGTCCAAGGTGTCTGCGTAGGCCTCCGGGGCACTGGCCCAGAACCAGGAACCGCGGGTCAGGGAAATGATGTCGGAAGCATCCACGCCCTCGAAGTCCTCAAGGTACGCCCTGTCCATCGTGTTCGAATTGGGCAGACTGGCCGCCAATTCCCCCGAGAGTTGGACCGTGCTTTCCTTCTCGCTGTCACGGCGGCTGATGAAGTTTGCCACATGGGTAAGGACATATGGTTTGAAGGTATGCATGAAATTAACATTGCCCACCAGGGTTCTACTGGGTTCTTCGCCCAACTTGGCCTTTTCTCCCACGATGGCCTCAGATTGGTAGAGCCAGGTTGTAGACAATTTGCTCCCTTGACCAATGTCGTAACCCAGGTTGAATCCCATCAAGCTGGACTTGCCGCCCCCCATAAAGGGCGCATAGGAAAAATTGACAGCGATTTGACTGCTGGGGGTAAGGATGGCGTTGTCGCCCTTCAGCGTAATCTGGCCGAAGGTGTAGTCGATCTCATAATCCGTATCCCTGACCAGCGTACGGCCATCCAGGGTGACGACCTCCGACCCCTCCTCAATGTTCGAGGCTCCCAGACTGAAACTGCTGGCAACCGAGGCGTGCGAGGCAATGAGCTTGAAATAACCATATTCATCATAATGTGTCTGATTCACTTCCGGGTCGTAAAGTCCCGGTGCGGGATGCTTCTTCAGAAAGGAATTATCCCAGACGAACCGTTCGTCGTTGGCGTATCCCTCGTACTGGGTCCTGGAGGCGTTGAAAGGTTCGGGGAAGTTAAGAGGGAACTTGAGAAGCCCCTTCTGAAGATCGAAGATGTAGGTATCGGTTTTGTCGGCCAAACCATCCGGGGGACCCTTTGCCCCGTCGTTCTTGTCCAGACCGAATATTTGAATATAGGGGATGCCGTTTTCATCCTGATCCGGATGTGCGGCTCCGGCATCCACCCGCTCTATTTTGAGTTCGAAGCTCGCCGGGTCGATCCTGGCTCCGCCCAAGGAATAGATGTTGCGCAAAACATATCGAAAAGTGTACGACTCCTTGTCCGCATCAGAGGCCTTCAGAAGCTTCATTCGATAATAGGATTCCCCTTCGATTTCATGTCGATTGGCCTCGTCCAATCCAGGGATATCCCCTACCTTGACCAGGCCGCCTGCCCCATCGGTGAGTTGGTACACGACTGCCAACATTGACTCCCGCTCCATTTGTTGGCGCAGGTCGATGGCCACCAGGTTTCCCAACTGATCCAGCATTGTCTCGACCGGCACCAGCCGCCAGCGCTTGCTGTAGAAATACGGGTCATCGAAATCCAAGGGGTCAAATAGCCCGGTATCATCCAGGTAAACCGCCACGTTTCTGATGTCATTGACTCCATATGTGCCGGCGCCCATCTGCTTGTAAACCCGGATACTGGTAGGATCTATGGAATAATTTTCGTAACCTGAACCACCCCCCCGGCCAGGGGAATCCAGTCCCGGCAGATCCAGAAAGAAAAAGCGGTTATTCAGATACCTGTAGGAAGGAATTTCAATGTCCTCCATGGATCCGCCGCTGCTGTTGAAGGTCTTCGAGGAGGCTTCGGCTTTCTGCTTGCTGGCCACAACCGTAAAATCTGCCCGACCGACCTGTCCGGTGACCTTCACTCCGAACAAACCCGACTCGCTGGAGTTGTAGCCCAGCAGATTGCTGTTGGGCAGCGTCAAACCCACATCCCCTGCCTCAATAGTATTGATTACCTCATCTTCCAAACCCCTGTACATCAGCTTGATCTGGGTTCCATCGGCTCCAAAAGCCTCGCTGTTGTGATCCACTTCGAGGATGATTTTTTCCCCGATAGTTCCCGACAAATTCACATTCAGTTCCTGTTTCATGTCCAGGCTGGGGAAATAGGAAGGTTTTGAGATCCGTTCGTTTGGAATAAATGGATCAACCACCGTGCTCTCACCACCGATGGAGATGTGCTCGCGGCCTGAGATCTTGATGCGTGTCTTTTCGCCTCGCCCGATGATTTTCTCCAAGGTCCGGGGCAGTTTGATGGGGATGGTTAGATTAATGCTCTTGTCCCCACTCCCCGCTGCCCCACTGCCCAAAAGATTCAAGGATTTATCCCAGGTCAGCCGACGCTTCACCGCCTGACTGCGGACCTGACCCCCGTCCAACTCGTCAATGAACAGATTGACCACCGGGTCGTCGATGGGACGAGGTGGGTAATAAACGAAGCCCCCTGCCAGAACCTGGCGGGTTGGGAACAGAAAGAAGTATGTGGGGTATTCGATGACGGTCATCAATCCCAGCACGCCGTTATATTCGATGACCTGTTCCTGTCGGACGAGATCAACTCTTGATTTTGACCGCCAAGACTTCAGGAAAACCGAATACATCCCCGGCCGCAGACCCCGGTCTCGAACCGGATCTATGCCCAGCCGGGCCAGGCGCTCCCGCATGAGCATTCGCTCCACCCCCAGCAGCCGGGGGTCTTCGGTGGACTTGAGGACCGGGTCCAGGCCGTAAAGCAGGAGGCCCTCATAGGCGGGATCGGCTAGGACTGAAACTGGAATCATAAATTGGAAAAGAAGTATGGCCAGTAAGGAAAACAGATGGAGCAACGTCGTGGCTAGCCATAGACGTCCGGCATTCGGGGTAGACCCGCGTTTGAGATCTCGATTTACAGGTATTCCCTGCCTCATCACCAACATTCCTTGTCTTCACGCGTTACCCGCACCAGTTTTGTCTGGTGTTTATTGGGCTTGTCCCCGAAAATGGTCAAATTGGCTCCTGTACTGGCCAGTCCCGAGCCCTGCTGGAAGAGAGATTCCCTTTCAGGCGGGTCTAAAAAATGACGAAAACTCCCTGGCGACCGAACCACCACCTGACCGCCCTGATGGGATCCGGCGGTTTCAGCATTCCGGAAGACCCGGCTGTAATTCAGTCACCGGGCGCGGAGATAATTCTTTATGTTACTGATTTACAGGCACTTACTTCTTTCGGTAACCGGACCGTTCTCCTTCGGACTGTTCGTAATCACGTTCCTTTTAATGATAGACTTCCTCCACAAGTACGTCGATCTCTTTGTCAGCAAAGGCGTTCCGTTTCTGTTAGTTACCAAGTTCCTGGTGATCAGCATGGGACACCTGGTTGCATTATCCGTACCAATGGCCGTTCTGATAGGAATCTTGATGGGCGTTGCGCAACTTGCAATGGATCAAGAGATTACGGCACTGAAAGCAAATGGCATCAGCCTCTGGAGAGTCCTTGCGCCACTGCTGGTCTGGGCGAACCTCGTCGGAGTGGGCTTAACGGCTTACAATCACTTTGTCTACCCTGAATCCAATCACACCCTTGCCAATCTCATTTACGATATCAACCGGAAAAAACCTATGCTGGAGATCAGGGAACACCAATTTACAGAGATGAACGACAAGATGACGATCTTCGTCAAAAAAAAGAATGACCTGACCGGACGTATCGAAGACGTAACCATCTTTGAAAGAAAAAATCCAGAGGACCTCTCTCCACGCATCACTATCGCTACGTGGGGCATTATCCACACCGACCATGCCAATGATTCCCTGATCATAGAATTGCATGATGGGGAAACCCATCAGCGGCCCGACCGAGAGGATCCTGACAAGTACCAACTCACCCAGTTCGGCCGAAACAACATTATTATTCCCAACATGGAACGGGATTTTAAAAACTCCGGACGCAAATCCCGCAGTGACAGGGAAATGAATCTTACGGACCTCTGGGCTGCGGCCAACAAGGAAAAACAGAAGCAATCGGATGTCCGGGACCGGGTATTGGGCCTGGCCAACACCTTTGCCGATTGGCAATTCAACCTACTGGACCCGAAGCACAGGAGCGAAATTCTGGGAAACAGGGCCGCCCCCGCCAAAGGCCCCAAACGGAAGTCATTTCTGGAGGCAAAATTCCGGGCGACGGTACTCAAGGCCGAACGTGTTATGAATCAGGCAGGGTACCAGGATAAAATTGCGGGGCAGAACAACATTCGCGCCAATCGCTACCTGGTCGAGTTCCACAAGAAATTCGCAATCCCCTTCGCCTGCGTTGTCTTCGCTCTGCTTGGAGTGCCCATGGCGGTGACAACTTCCCGTAGCGGCAAAGCAACCAGCGTCACCTTGGCCATCGTAGTCTACCTGCTCTACTATCAACTCCTTATTTGGGGCGAAATGATGGCTGACCGGGGCTACCTTGATCCTTTCCTGGCCATGTGGATGGCCAATATGCTCTTACTGGGGCTGGGCATCCCATTCTTCCTGCACGCGCTCCGGGAAGGACCATCCTGGGATTTAATCAGCAGATTCAGGACCAAGACCGTTGTCCAGGCAGATACCGTGAAAGCGACCTGATGTCAATTATCCACCGCCATCTATTGATCACCTTCCTGCGCAACTTCGCCCACACCATGGCCAGCGCCCTGGTGTTGTTCACTTTTGTCGACCTGATGGACCACACCGACAACTTCATGGACAACAACGCAAGCTTATTAATGATTGGACGCTTCTACCTGTATAAGATGGGCTGGATAGTGGACATAGCCCAGCCCGTTTCCTTGCTCATGGCGACCTTGTTCACAATCGGGACCATGGCGCGTTACCTGGAATTGACTGCTCTTTTCGCTTCCGGGTGGTCACTTCTGCGCATCAGCAGCCCTTTGATCGCCGTTGCTTTTCTGATGATGATTTTTTCCTTGGCCTGGCGGGAGTACGTCTTACCGGTAAGCAATGCGGGAGCTCACCGCGTCTGGGAAGTAGAGATCCACAAGCAACCGGATCGGATCAACCCCACCGAGCGGGTAACCCTGACAGACGACCTCGGGCGCATGTATTATGCTCGGAAATTCGATCCGAATTCGGGGCTCCTTACCGATTTGAAGATCGTCACATCAGAAAACGCTTCCGTGGTGGATCGTATCGACGCCGCACGAGCAGAGTGGGATGGAAACGCATGGACCCTTTTCGAGGGAAGCCGACGCACCTTTGTTCAGGGTCAGGAAGTAATTACCTATTTCGACCGTCTGAAGGCCAGAGATCTGACCGTTGACCCCAAAAGTTTCTTCAAGGACAGGGTCCGTCCTGAAGACATGAACTTTAGGCAGTTAAAAAACCATATTCGTCTGCTCCAACTAAGTGGTGGCGACCCCACCAGATCCCTGGTGGACTTCCAGTTCAAAATGGCCTTTCCCTTTGTAAATATCATCGTGGTCATGCTTGGAATAATTCTGGCTTCGGCCCCCCGCAAAACAACAATAGCTTCAGGGTTCGGCTTGACATTATTAATCAGTTTCGGGTACTTCATTTTCATGGAAGTGGGCCGCTCTCTGGGGCACAACGGGACCTTGCACCCCATTCTAGCAGCCTGGTCCGGGAACCTCCTCTACACTATGATATTTTTGGCAATGTTTTTCCACGCCCGACGCTGACCCTTTTTCCACCGGGAGTAGGGGTTGTGTTGATTGTACATTTTACCTAGACAGCTTGCCCCCCCTGTCCTAGCTTCATATATTGATTCGGCTAGGCAGGAAAAATTCGGACCTGGGGTCCGTTTCGATTGTACTTATGTCCCCAAAGGGAGATATGCTTCTAATGAAATATGCTGTCAAAATCGGCCTGCCGATTTGCCTGTTGTTTGTTTTAATTTCAGCCGGCTGCAATGACGAAACCGAGCCCTTGTTCACCCGGTTGATCATCGCTCCCCAGTGTGGAGTGGTCCCCTTGGAGATCGAGGGTTATGCAACCGTTTCCGGAGGCAACGAAACCGGGGACCCAACCGGAAGCACCAACAACCTGGAAATGACCTGGGATTTCGACGACGGGTCCACCGGGTCCACTTCCATCGCGTATCATGTGTTTGATGAACCGGGTATTTTCAATGTCACCGTCACTGCAACGGATCCTGACGGGAAGACCACGGAAATCTCCATGCCGGTCACTGTCAGGGCCGATACACTCTCGGTCTGGGCCACTTCCAATTTTCATGGGGAAATGATCAACGAAGGCGAAGATGGATTGGTGCCTACAGGAGAAGATATTTTCTTCAACGTCTTTGCAGAATCCTGTGAAATAGACCGGGACAATGATGAGCACTACCGTAATCTGAACTTTGTTTGGCATATGAATGACGCAGACGAACAGGAATTCTATTCCCGAGATCCGATTTTCGCCTTTGATGTTGCCGGCGAATACGAGGTCACGGTTGACATCTTCATGCCGAAGTTGGCTGTTGTGCGGCACTCCTCCTTACAGATCATAGTTTCGGATCCCTGATTCGCCGTCAGTTTTTTTGAAACAAACGGACAGGTGCGGTGGATTTGTTGCGCTTTTAATCAAAGGCGTTTAGGCCGTTTCTCAAAACCTACTGTCATTTTCGCTGACCTTCTGGGTAAACAGCAGAGTAAACAAAAGGGCGGCTTTTTGCCCCGTTCCGGTTCCACACCTCGCCCAGCCAAGCGGCGGTCCGATTGGGCCGCCGTTATTCTTTCATGTGGACATCTCCCCCGACCATCCCCAAGTGTACATTGAAATTCGGTCTCCACGCGTGGTACGATAGGTTGATATTACTCGCCCAATACTTAACGTGGAGGCTGGCATGAGATCCATGCTTCTAATATTTTTCGTGGTGTTCGCTTCTTGTCCTGCATTTGCTGAACCAATTGAATGGCCCGTCAGCGAAGGAGGAAATGGGCACTACTATGAAACAATAATTTGTAGCTCAGACACCTTGAGTTGGAAGCACGCCTTCTTGTCCACCCAGGGACTCAGCCATGAAGGTCAAGGTGGACACTTGGCGACTATCACCAGTGCTACGGAGAATTCATGGATTGTGAATACCCTTCTTGGACAATCTGGTATCACTAATGCGGTTATATACTTAGGAGGCTGGAATGACGGTTTCGTTGGGGAGGAACCTTTTTACAATAATTATCCAATAGGTTCTTGGCGCTGGATTACTGGAGAAAATTGGGCGTTTGAAGATTGGGCGCCCGAAGAACCATCCACCGCCGACGGAATCCTCATGGCGGAGTTCGCACTTTCTATGTTCCATCAGTACGATGAAGGCCGTATGGGCTGGAACAATTTGCGGTTTGAGTACTGGGACCGACCAGAGACAGACCCTCAGCACACTCGTGCGTACATTGTTGAGTTCGACGGCTATGCTGTTACTGATCAGCCACCTCTTGACCATGTAGTAGCAGTAGAAAACTGTTCTTGGGGTAGCCTCAAATCGCTCTACCGCTAACGAGTCCAACAATCGGCAAGCGGCGGTCCTTGTGGCCGCCGCTTTTCTGTTTCTCATATGAGTCAGTTAGAATCAGAGCTTTGCCACATGATGTAACGCACGGCGGGCTTCAGTTTGGGGCATAACAAGAGGCGAGGCCTACGGCCTCGCCTCTTTTTATTTTGAATGGGTCTGGAGATTATTCCATCGCATTCTTCAGTTTGTCAGCCAAATCCAGTTCTTCCCAACTGAAATTATAATCCTTGCGGCCGAAGTGACCGTAAGCGGCAGTCGGTTGGAAAATTGGCTTTCGCAGTTGCAACCGCTCAATAATACCGGCCGGAGTTAGATCCACTACCTTGCGCACGGCATTAGTTATCTGGGAATCCGTTGCCGAACCAGTACCATAGGTGTCCACGGTTATGGAAACAGGTTCCGCGACGCCGATGGCGTAGGCCACCTGGACCTGACACCGATCTGCCAGCCCGGCGGAGACTATGTTCTTGGCAACGTGCCGCGCTGCGTAGGCGCCGGAACGGTCTACCTTGGTTGAATCCTTGCCGCTGAACGCCCCGCCCCCATGGCAGGCGCTGCCTCCATACGTATCGACGATGATTTTTCGGCCCGTCAAGCCGCAATCACCCTGGGGCCCGCCGACCACGAAGCGACCAGTGGGATTGATGTGAGCCTTGTACCCCTCATGGTCAACGTCAAAGTCAGCCAGGACCGGTTCGATGACCTGGGCTCTGATTCCTTCGTGCAAATCCTCATTCGAGACATCAGGACCGTGCTGAGTGGAAACCACAACGGTGTCGATCGCCACCGGGCGATGGCCCTCATACAAGGCAGTGATCTGGGTCTTGCCGTCGGGCCTCACCCAGGGCAGGATCCCATCCTTGCGAACCTGGGCCAGGCGCTGGGCCATTCGATGAGCCATCGTGATCGGTAGCGGCATCAGAACATCGGTTTCCCGGCAGGCATAGCCGAACATCAGACCCTGGTCTCCCGCCCCTCCCGGGTTCACTCCCATGGCAATATCAGGAGATTGCTCATCCAGTGAGATCAATACCGAGCATGTGTCCGCGTCGAAGCCGAAATCCGCGGAGTTGTAACCGATGCCCCTGATCGTGTCGCGAACCAGCGTGGGAATATCCACGTAAGTGGAAGTGGTAATTTCCCCGCCTAAAAAAGCGACTCCGGTGGTAACAAGAGTTTCACAGGCCACTCGACCATTTGAATCAGCCTTCATGATAGCATCGACGACCGAATCGGAAATTTGGTCAGCCATCTTGTCAGGATGCCCTTCGGTAACCGACTCACTGGTGAAGAGGAATTTTTCGCTCATTATTGTTCCTTTTTTCCGGTTAATGGCCGGTAGCTTACGGGTTTTGTCCCAGTGAAAGAATCTTTTTCAGACTCTCGATACGATCCACCGGCATGGAATCCACTCCAGCCAGGTGAGCCAAATGACAACTGAGGAGATCACCGTACTGCACCAGCGAAAGAACTCTTGAAAGGGGAGTGTCCCCCTTGGCAACAATACGGTAACTCGAAGAAAATTCATCCGCCAATAGTTTCATGGTAGCGTCAACGCGGATTCGTGCGCGGGAATCAAGGTTGCCGCTTTCCAATATGATCAGGGCAAATCGCGTGCGCAAATCCTCCGGCAAGCTCCAGCCCACCAGGTCGTTGTGGTTCAATTCGGGAAAAGCCACCAGACAGGCCGGTATTTTGGCATTTTCGTTCAGCTGGGCTTTCCAACGACTGCCCGGGCCGTGAGCCTCAGGCCCAGCGGTGTAAATCACCGGAATTTTCTCCTGGAGATCCAATGCCAATTCAGGGGCGGAAATGTTCGTGTCTTCTCCGGCCTGCCATGCTTGGCTATTTTTCACGTTCCAGGGCAATAGACTCCCGGTTAAATCGTCACGCAATCGGCGACAGACCCGATCGATTTCTTCATCAGGTTCCCGAATAACACCCAGTGCCGCCAGGAGGTGCAACAAACCGCCCAGGCCATACCCCAGGGAAGCCCGGGGAGGAAAACCGCCCGGCAATTCCACCACTGGAAAACCAGTGCCGTCCTCCTTGCCACCCATGGCTTTCAATATTCCACCCGAGCTCAGGCCCAGCACCCGACAGCCGATGGATCGGGCTGCTGCCAGCGCCGAAAGGGTCTCTTCGGTATTCCCCGAATAGCTGGCCGCAACTACCAGGTCCTCCTCACCGACCCAGTGGGGCAATCCGTAATCCCTCCATACCGTCAGGGAAATTCGCTGATCCTGCAACACGGGCTGAACCAACTCACCTGCAATCGCCGATCCCCCCATCCCGCAGAACAGGATCCGACGACAGGAAGCCGACAGGGGAGCAATCTCCCCCAGTTGATTCAACCCGGCGCTGGCTGCCAGGTGATCTGGAAAAGCAGCGACGAGGGACATCATTTCTTGGGTGCCGTCTGTTGACCACGCGGACATCAGAGTTCCTCTCCTTCACCGCGTTCCCGTTTGCGATGGTTGATATAATCCGCCAACCAGCGGTTGCCCTCTTCTGCCGTGGATACCGAGAGCAGATGATCGACGATCCGCCGAGCTTCTGCAAGTTTTGTCCAGCGGATAACCTGCTTAACCTTGGGCAAGGCGGCCCCGTGCAGACTGATCTCGTCCAGTTCCAATCCCAGCAGGACCTCAGCCAACCGGGTCTCGGATCCCATCTCACCGCAAAGACCTACCCAAATCCCAGCTTCGTGAGCAGCCAGCACGGTGTCTTTTATGCTGCGCAGGATGGCCGGATGCAACGGTTGGTACAAATACGAAACACGGCTGTTGCCCCGATCCATTGCCAGAGTGTACTGGATCAGATCGTTGGATCCGATGCTGAAAAAATCGCATTCCCTGGCCAGCAGATCGGCAACCAGGACAGCTGAAGGAGTTTCCACCATGATGCCGATTTCCAGGGAGGGCGTGTGGGGAATTCCATCCCGCTCCAATTCCGCCACGGCTTCCTGACAAACCTCTCTTGCTTCACGCAATTCCTGCACACCCGATATCATGGGGAACATCAATTTGGCGCTGCCGACGGTAGCGGCCTGGTATATCGCCTTGATCTGCGTTTTGAAAAGGACCCGGTTGGCAAGGGAGAACCGGATCCCGCGCCAGCCCAGGAAAGGATTGTACTCCCGTTTGGCTCCCAGGTAATCCGACACCTTGTCCCCGCCCACATCCAGGGTACGGAATATCACCGGCCGGCCGGCCATACGCCGAACCATCTCGGAATAGATCCGGACCTGATCATCCAAGCTGGGAATGGTCTGATGCTGGAAGAAGATATACTCGGTCCTCAGAAGGCCGATACCCTCGGCGCCCCGTGCCAGAGCTTCGTCTACTTCTATCGGCAATTCGATGTTGGCCATCATCCGAACCCGGTGGCCATCCGGTGTAATCGCTTCCAGGTCCTTCAGACCGGCCAGTTTCTCGTTGATCACAACCTGCTGGCATTGAAGCATACTGAACCGGCCCCTGGTCTGCTCGTCCGGCTGTACGGTGAGGATTCCCGCGATCCCATCCACGGCCACCTCTATTCCGTTTTCAAGAGCCGGGGAAGCATCCTTCAAGCCGACCAAGGCCGGGACCCCAAGGGATCGGGCCAGGATAGCAACGTGGCTGGTATTGCCGCCCTCGTCCATTACGAATCCCAGAACGAGATCACGTCCCAGGGCGGCCGTGTCGCTGGGCGTAAGATTCCGGGAAACGATGATGGATGGAACTTTCGGCAGGATGGACTCGGCAGGAATGTCACCCAGGAAAGCGCGCAGCACTCTCTGCTCAACATCCCTCAAATCGTTGACCCTCTCGCGAAAGGTCTCCTCCTCGATTTCCAGAAAACGCGCGGCGACATCTCCCACTGTCTTGGCAAAAGCCGCCTCTGCGTTGATCCGATCCAATTGAATGACAGCCAAAGTGGCATCCCAGACCATCTCGTCTTCGAGGATGAAAAGTTGACTGGAGAGTATCCCGGCTTCTTCGGGCCCCAGATCGCGTTCCAACTGTTTGATCAGATCCTGGATCTCATCCCGGGCGATGGCTACCGCCTGACCAAAGCGAGATTTTTCAGTAGAGATATCGGTCGGCCGGATAGAGCGGCGGGCAGGGACAATGGTCTTCAATCGGATCTTATGGACAGGACCTACGGCATAACCTGAGGAAGCAGCAATTCCCTGAAAAGTCTTCATTATCGCCTCAATCAGGGTTTTGCAGGGTTGGGATTCACTCGACGGTTTCAGGCTTTCCCAGTTCCACCTCTATCAGTTCGATGATGCGAGCCAAGGCCTCCTCCTCATCAGAGCCTTGAACTTCCACCTCAACGACGGTCTGATATTCGGCTGCCAGGCTGGCAAGTCCCATGATGCTCTTAGCATTCGCTGACCGGCCGTTGTACCTGATCGTCACTTCCGAGGTGAAGACCTTGGTCAACTTAACGATTCGCCCGGCGGCTCTTAGGTGAAAACCCACCGGATCGGAAACGGTTGCGTTCGCAATCCTCAAAACTGAATTCCCTTAATGGTATGGAAGATAAGTGAAATACCAAGCACCATAAATTTAACACAATTTCTTCAAATGGCAAAGGCCATCACCAGGACCAAAAAAGCGGCCAGAACCAGCAATCCCTCTCCCGGTAGACGTTTACGCAGCAGGGCGGGCATAGTCCAACCCACACAGAGCCCGATCCAGGGCAGGGTCCGTTCTCCGGCAAGACCCATATCGGTTGGGTGGTAAAGATACCACCCAGCGACCAGTCCGGTGGCCACTGCACCGGATACCCTGGCGAACAGGATGGCCCGGTGCCACCGAGGGTTCCCCAACAGGTCAACGATATCCATCCCCAACTCGTACCCCCGGCCAAGAGACCTCCAGCGCAACCCCAGTTGCAGGGCCGCGAAAATACCGACTACGGCCAGAATTGCTCCAGCTTGTCCTTCCAAGGCCAATAAACAGGTCCCCATGACCAGGGCGGGGCGGATTCCAAGCCAGAAAAGTTGGTCTCCCAGCGAGGCGAAGGCCCGCCCAAGGGAATCCCGAAAGGAACCGGTAGGGTCCGGGGCGTCCGTTCCCCTATCGACCCGCTCTTCTTCCAGGCGGATCAAGCCTCCAATCAGGTAGTTTGCCAGATAGGGATTGGTGTTGAAGAACTCGTAATACCGGCGGCAGAAAACCCTGTCGGAATTCAGCTCACGAGGCTGTGATCGAACCCAGGGCAACATGACCGTCAACAGGCCCAGGTTCTGCATCCGCTGTCCGTTCCATGAGGCCTGAAGGGACAGGGATCTCAGAAAAATGGTCCAACGCAATCGCCCGGAAAGCGCTTTACCCTTCGCTCTTGCGTCTCCGGAAAATTTGCCGTTGTCGATACTCATAATAGAAACCGTGACAAGGCAAAGGAAAGGACAGCTCCGCCGGTCAACCAATGCCAGCAGTTTCCAAGTCCGAAGCGGTCAACCAGGGCACCGATCCCCAACCCAGGCAGGATCAAAGGCAACATGGCCATGGCATCCCTGGCTCGAACCGGCAAATACTCGAACGCAGGCACCCACAATCGCAGAAACAAAAGAAGAAAAAGACTACAGAAGATAAATCCCCTCAAGAACGTCGAAGCCAGACAACGAAAGTGGAGCCGTTCGATACGACCCAAGGCACCATCCCGAAGCGTAAGATGGCCCTGCAGCATCCACAGAACATGGGCTCGCCGTTCTGCCTGGACTATCCAGTGGCCGACTGCGCTAAGTAACCCCACACCCAGAACCACCCAACCTGTCAAAGCCACCGAATCCAGGCTGGCGTTCTGAAACGGCAAGGCCAATCGATGCCCACCCAGGACTACCCCACCGATGGCGGCCACAACCGGGACAGCCGGTTCGCCAGTGAAAGATTGACCGACGGGGAGATCCCCCACCTTAACCAGTTGCACAAGCAATCCCACCGCCAGCCCGGCCGCGGGATCACCGCAAAAAATGCCTGCAAGCGCCCCTGCCGCAAGGGGTTGACTGAACCAGGTTTGAGCCAAAGCGGTATCATCAAGGGCCAAAAAACCCCCTAGCAGGCTCAGAAAAAAGAGGGAGGGCCAGGAGGCCTCACCAGCAACAGTGGTAGCGATAAAGGGCGCATAACTTACTGCAGAAACAACCACCATACTGCCGGACAGGACCGACATCAGAATTTCTCCTCCAGCTCCAGGAGATTGCCCGAATCAATGCTTACCTCACGGCCGCCGGGCACCTGTTGGGCGCTCAGCTCGACCCCCATCTCCAGGAGGCGTCGCAAGGCAACCAGATCCTGGCTATCAAGATAGACCCAGGGCAGCATCTCCACCTTGCCGGGGCTGAAGTGGACACCCCCCAGGTTGATACAAACCAGTGGTGCTCCCAGACGCACCAGCTCAGCCATCTCGCCCGCCGATCCGGTCAACAGGATTGAGCGTTCTCCGGCGCTCTCCCGACTGGCCAACAGGGATGCGGCCCCAGCTATGGAAAGGATTGAGACTTCTATGCCTGGCGGGACGGAACTGGCGTAGACCCGGCTTTGCCAAGAGTCGGTTGCGATGGCGTTGTTGGCCAAAATGATCCGGGTAGGCTGGAGTTGTGGAGCCCAACCGGCGGTCACTTGCCCATGGATGAGTCGGTCGTCAATGCGCGCCAGAACGACAGGCATCCTTACATCCCCAGCCGAACAATGGATTCCCGGCCCTTTTGCACGATTTGCCTCACCAACTCATCCAGATCATTGTCTTCCCGCCAAGTGACGAAACCCAGCAACATGGCCAAGTTCACACCGGCTACGATTGCCGCCCCGGGGCATTGGGCGCAGCAGAACTGGGCAGCGGTTCCACAGCTACCTCCGAAATCATCGACGAAAATCAGCACTGGAGGATCCAGGGGATTCGATTCATCCACCAGTCCGGGGTCCGACCCGATCCAGGCCGCAGCCTCGACTCTCAGATCATCCCCTGAAAGGCCATGATTGCTCATGGCGTCCAATCCCTCGATCGGACCCAGGATCATTTCCACGACCTTCACCAATTCGGTTCCGATCTGGCCGTGTGTCATCACCAATGCCCTGATCATGCCCTTAATCCTTTCAAGCAGCTTCTCTATTCCGGGTCCTGATCCAAATAGTCCCTCAGTCGGTGACTGGAGCGCATTGTCTCCAGAATCCTCTCATTCAGCACATGCGCCGCATCGTAACCGTACACCTTCAGCATGAAATTAAGGGCAATAACCTCGCAGATGACCGTTATGTTCTTCCCGGGAAACAGCGGTACGATCACTTTGGGGATGTTCACCCCCAGCACCTCGGTGTACTTGCTGCCCAACCCGGTGCGGTCGTAATCAACGGAATCATCCCATTCCTGGAGTTGGACCTCCACCTCGATCCGCTTTTGCATGCGAATGGATCGGATACCGAAAATGGACTGTACATCTATCACACCGACGCCCCGGATCTCAAGATGGTGGCGTAAAACCTCCCGGTACCGCCCGATCAAAACGTCCTCACTGGTCCTGCGGATCTCCACGATGTCGTCGGCAACCAACCGGTGTCCCCGCTCGATCATATCCAGGGCGCACTCGCTCTTGCCGATCCCGCTTCGTCCAGTAAATAAAAGACCGACCCCATAGACGTCGACCAACGTTCCGTGCAGATCAGTAGTCGGGGAGAAACCCCGCTCCAGGCGGTGGGTCAATTCCGAAATGAAATCCACGGCGGGAAGGGCCGAACGCACCAGGGGGAATTTCTTCTCCCTGGCCAGTTCGATGAGGGGGGCGGGGACCCGTTGGTCCATGGCGATAAAAATGACCGGGGGGTCTAGATCAAGGACCCTCTGCAACGCAGCACTCTGCTCCGAGGGCGACAAACCCGCCAGATAGGCCATCTCCGATTCGCCGAAAACCTGGATTCGATGGGGTTGAAAATCTTCGGAGAAACCCATCAGCGCCATGCCTGGACGATGGATGTCCCTGGCCTGAACGATGATGGGTTCCTCCGGCATTTCAGTAAGCAACTCCAGCAGTAGCTGTTCCCGGAATTCCTCGTACAAACCCTGAACCAAGACCCTGGCCATGACCCACCCCTATATCGTGTAGCGGCCCATCAGTCGTTGCTGGACTCCATGTGACCCAAGTCGCCTCCGACCCGGCGGTAGATGACGGCCACCTTTGCGGTCTCCACATTCCGGAAGATCAGGAAAGGTTGCCCCTGACTTGTGAATTCATCCCGGGCCGATTGGACATCCATATCCTTGAGTACGAAGCCCTCGGCAGCCGCAAACTCTCCATCCTGAATTCCACCACCGTCCAGCATGGCCCTCCCCAGCCCACCTTCTTCACCCTTCTGCTTACCACTGATCTTGCCCTTGAATTTAGTCAGCTGCTTGCGTAGGGCCTCAACAACCTCGGTGACCGCGTATTCCGGTTCGAGGCCTACTTCCTTGGCACGAAATTCCGTGGTCTTGAGGTGAAGAACCGAGTCCGCGGTGAAGCGGCCAGCTTCGTGAATCAGAGTCAGGCGCACCGATTGCACAGGCCGGGGGCTGTATTTTTCCAATTTTCCCAGGGCCTCTTCGATTGCTTCGTGCTGCTCGTCACTCATCGTGAAATGACGGGAACTGATTTCCATCTGCATTGCGACCTCCTTTGTCAGGGCGGTTGAAACCCGGGACAAACCCCTCAGTAGCGCTTGCGCATCCTGGCACTGAGAATACCCATCTGCTCCCGGTACTTGGCCACTGTTCTGCGAGCGATCTTTAGACCACTCTCCTGTAAAATATCTACTATCTTTTTATCGGACAATGGCTTGGATTCATTTTCTCCTTCTACTATCTCTTTGATCATGATCTTTACAGCCTTGGCGGCAATCTCCGTACCCTCCTCCGAATCCAAGCCGGCACTGAAGAAGAATTTCAGGGGGAAAACGCCCCGCGGTGTTTGAACATACTTCTGTCGGGTAACCCGTGAAACGGTAGACTCGTGCATCCCGATAACCGAGGCCACCTGCTGCAAGGTCAGTGGCCTCAGAGCGATGGCGCCCTTCTCGAAGAAATCCTTCTGCTCGGCCACAATGGCTTCCATGACCTTGATCATGGTTCTACGGCGTTGCTCGATGGTCTTGATTATCCACTCGGCATGTCGTTTTTTCTCGTCGATAAATTTGACGTCGTTTTCGTTGCTGGTTGACTGACCCTCGTAGGCACCACTCACCCTCAGGCGGGGAAGATTGGCATCATGAAGATACACCGCGTAGTCCTGGTCGTCGTCCTCGACCTTGACAACTTCCAGGTCGGGAACAATCACCCGGGCCCCCTCACCACCGATGGCCAAACCTGGGCGCGGATCGAGTTCACCGATCCGTTGCGCGATTTCCTGGACCTGGTGTGGAGTAATTTTCATTTGGCGGGCGATATCACCGAACTTGCGGTGTTTAAGGATCTCGAAATGATGCCGGATGATGTGGGCTTCCTCTGAATCCTCCATCCCCTTGCCCTCCAGCTGCAGGAGGAGGCATTCCTGGATGTCCCGGGCCGCCACGCCGGCGGGTTCGAAGCCCTGGACAATCTGCAGCACTGCCTCGACCAGCGTTTCGTCCACATCGAAGAAGGAAGCGATTTCCTCCAGGGCGCAGGCCAACATGCCGTCCTGGTTCAAACAACCGATGATGTACTCCCCGATCTTGCGCTCAGCCCCTTCCGGGATGGCCAAATGTAATTGATCGGTCAGGGTTTCCTGCCCGGTGGGGATGTATTTCTGGGGGCGTTCCAGTTCGTCATCCTCATCGTAGGCCCGCTCGTTGGAAACACCGCGGAACCCATCTTCGAAGCTGTCTCCCCAATCCCGGTTCTCGTCCTGGGGTTCGGGAACCTTGTCCCGTTCAGTACCTTCCAAATCCGAAATTGTAGCTTCCCGAACTGTGTTCTCGTCGATCTCTTCCTCGGCCTCGACCTCTTCCAGAAGAGGATTTTCGTTGAGCTCCTTGCGCAAAATCTGTTCAAGCTCCAGGGTGGGAACCTGCAGTAACTTCAGCGCCTGCTGGAGACGTTGGGTCATCACCAGCTGTTGGCGCAGCTGCATACTCTGGCGTAGTCCAATCGATGGACTCATTTCAGATCCTTTCTATTCTTCGTATCCGGGGCGGGTTCCGTCCCTGCCCTTCCGTCCCATGGATAGGCGCTATCGGGTAGTTCTCCCCTCACGCCGATCATTCCTGGGATCACAATTTAAACTTCTCACCCAAGTAAATGGATCTAGCCTTATCCGAGGATACCACCTGTTCGGGGGTCCCGGACATCTCGATTTTCCCCTCATATAGAATGTAGGCACGATCTGTAATGGTTAGCGTCTCCCGAACGTTGTGATCGGTGATTAAAACCCCAAGTCCGTGATCCTTCAGCTGACTGACCACAGTCTGCAGATCGGCCACGGCGATAGGATCGATCCCGGCGAAGGGCTCGTCCAGCAGCATGAACTTGGGCCTTGTGGCCAATGACCGGGCGATTTCCACCCGCCGCCGCTCCCCTCCGGACAACTCGTACCCTTTGCTGTTGCGAATGTGGGTTACCCCCATCAGCTCCATCAGCTCCTCCATCCTCTCCTTACGTTCCGTCCGGCTCATCTTCACGCTCTGAAGAATGGCCATGACATTTTCCTGGACGGAGAGTTTTCGAAAAATGGAAGACTCCTGGGGAAGGTAGCCGATCCCCAGGCGTGCCCGCTTGTACATCGGCAAACCGGAGATGTCCTTTCCATCCAAAAAAACCTTGCCGCCGTCCGGAGAAATGAAACCGACGATCATATAGAAGGAAGTGGTCTTGCCGGCCCCGTTGGGACCCAACAGGCCCACAATCTCGCCCTGGGAAATTTCGAGGTCCACGTCATCTACCACCGCACGTTTGCGGTACACCTTGCTGAGTTTCTTGGTTACCAAGAGAGAACGGTTGGAGGAGGAGGCTGAGGTCAATTGAGTTCACTTTCGTCTGCGACGTTTTCCGTGGCATAGCCCTTTGCCCGGTCCTTGATCCTAATGTATTCAAGGTCCGGCGTAGCTTCCAGTCCATAACCGGTTACAACTTCCTGATTGGTAACCGTTCGGTTGAAGATGTCGTTGTGAATCAGCTGTTCCTTGTTGTCGAAAAAGAGTTCCTCGGTTTCCAGTCGATCACCATTGTCCTTCAACAAAAGCACATTACCCCAGACATGAACATCCTTGACGAGCATATTGGCTGAACCACTGTCGGCCGTAAGGGTGGAGAAATGAACCCCATCGTTGAAGAAATCCATCTTTACAACGGTGAACTGGGCATCGCGCTGGCCGGTGAATTTCTTCATCTCATCGCTCTCCAGGATCCACTGGACAACGCCCGCACTGGTCTCAGTAAAAGTATAATCGAAGAATTGTTGTTCGGGAACCTCCTGTACCTGAGCGACCTGCACCGGGGATGGCTCATCGTTTGGGCCACATCCGGAAGCGCCGCAGCACGTAAGCACCACTGCCGACAAGCCAAAAAGAATTCTCATGAAAGCATTCCCGAACTTCACTGAAGACTCCTCCGCCTTTCATCAATCAGGTCAAAAAACAGCCACCGCGGAATTGGCACCCCGATCATTCCAACGATCGTGGAACCACACCCACTCTGCTGGGTTCCGGCGAATCAGTTTTTCCAGGGCCAAGTTGCACTCACCCAGGAAATTCTCCAGGACTTCCGGATCAGAACCAAGCTCCGGGAGAGGTTCTGACAGGATGGGATCCAGGTACCTCACAACGTGGCCTTCCCCCGCCCGGGCAATGGCCACCGGCAACACTGGAATCCCTCTCCTTAATATGATCCTGGCAAAACCAGCGGCAGTAGGAGCTGACTTCCCAAAGAAGGAAACCGGCAGATTCTGCACCCTGGTGTTCTGGTCCAAAAGGACCGCCACCACTGAACCGGAGCCCAAGTGGTCCAGCAAAGGCCGAATTCCATCTTCCCGCGGCAGCACCTTCATACCCAGACTCCGCCGCTTATCCTGAACCAATCGATCAACCGGTTGGTTGTGAATCGTACCGGTCACCACCCCCAAGCGCCCCAGACCCGCAGCAGGGATCTCCCGAGCCAGCCAACCGCCCAACAACTCCCAGCAGCCGATATGGCCGGTCAAGATCATGACTCCCCGGTTCATTCCAGCCAGGCCGGCCAGAACTTCCAACAATCCCGAGGGCTGAATCTCTCCCGTGAGCCTCCCGGCCGGTTCACTCACCACCAGACCCGGCCTGGCCAACAGGCGCGGTACAACCATTGTATCAAACAGATTGGCTCCCAACGCCCTCTTGGCCTGCCGTAATAATTGTTCCCGGCAGGTGGAGTCCAATTCAGGAAAGGCAATCAATAGATTGTTCCGTGCGCAGGAGACTTCCTTGGGCCGAAGCCCAAGGGCCATTCCCACCAACCCCCGCCCCAGTTCTCGGCCGAGGAACAGCGGCAAGCATCCTGCCAATAGGATCAACCCCCGGGTCAGCAACCAGTAGAATCGCCTTCGGGACCGTCTAAATAGGCTGTGGCGGCCAGCGTCCAAGCGTTTCATTCTCCTGCCTGGAATTCCGTCCTTTGCAACCATCCCGATCCCATCAACAGACAGGACATCCCCTTAAGCACAAGCTGTGCCAATCCCTCAATCATTGTAGATGTAACGGATTGGAGAAACAAGGGGCAAGTTGCATCCTACACTTAATATTTATTTTTTCCTTAAGGTACACTTTTGGAGAGATCAAAGCAGGCCGGCTCGCAATACATCGTGAATATGGAGCAATCCCACGGGCTTGCTTTCGTGATCGACGACAATCAGGAGAGTTACAGGGCCTTCAGCCCGCTGCTCCATCATGCGCAGGGCGTTGAGGGCCAATTCGTCTGGCCCAACTGTAGTGGGCTGCTGATTCATGACTTCGCTGATGGGCAGGTCAAGGGCATCCCGTCGCTCCAGCAAGACACGTTTGATGTCGCCGTCCACACACAATCCCACCAGCTTCCCCTCGTCATCGACGACACACGCCCCACCCAGGCGTTTGCCCACCATTTCGGGAAGGGATTCCCCCAGAGTCAGGCGATCGGCTACCACGGGCAACTCTTCTCCGGTATGCATCAGCGCCGACACTGTGGTCAACAGACTCCGCCCCAGGGTACCGCTGGGATGGAAGAGGGCAAAATCCTCCCGACGAAACCCGCGCAGCCGGATCAGGGACACGGCCAGTGCATCCCCCATGGCCATAGCAGCCAGGGTGCTGGTAGTCGGAGTCAGATTCAGGGGACAAGCTTCCCGCTCCACGGGAGTATGCAGAACGATATCGCTGGCCCGCGCCAAGGCCGAATTGGGGCTGGCCGTGATGGCGATGGACTTCATCCCAAATTGCCGGCAATTATCCAGCAGGGCGACAACCTCCTGGTTGTTTCCACTGCGGCTGATGGAAATGATGAGGTCCGCACCCCTGACTATCCCCAAATCACCGTGCGCCGCCTCTACCGGATGAATAAAATGACTGGGTGAACCGGTGCTGGTCAGAGTGGCTGCCAGTTTGCGGGCGATGATTCCCGACTTGCCCAGCCCGGTAACGAGAACCCGACCCTGACAATCGAAAAGGTTCTTCAGAGCCAAGACAAAGGAACCATCAAGGACTTCCCCTACTCGGCGCAAAGCATCGGCTTCCTGGGTAAAGGTCTCCTTTCCCAGAGCAATGATCGCTGCCTCGTTCCACTCCGGAGCCTGGTGGTTTCCAATGGGATATTCCATCATTCCTTGCTTTCTGCTCCGGGTTCGACCGTCCCATCGTCACTCGAGAGCTCCTCGGATGACGGATGCCAGGCCTTGTCAACCAAGCGGGTCAGTGACAGTCCGTATAATCCGGCCGACTTGAGTACCAGATCGGTGATTTCCCGCACGGCCCCCGCCCCACCGGACGCCCCGGTAACGAACGCGCAAGCAGCCAAAACCTCCCCAGGGGAGGAAGGCACGGCCACGGGCAGACCAACTTCGTACATGGCCGGCAGATCGATAAGGTCGTCACCCATATACAGCGTTTGCTCGGCGGAGCATCCCGTCTCTTCCAAAATTTCGCGCAGGGCGGCCACCTTGTCGAACCGACCCAGCTTGATCGAATCAAAGCGCAGCTCGGTAGCCCGGCGCTCTACGATATTGCTGTTGCGGCCAGTCAGCACCGCCCGCTGGATGCCGACCATGCGGGCCATGACCAGGCCTAGACCGTCATGGCTGTGAAACTCCTTGAGGGCCTCGCCCCGAGGTCCATAGACCAGATTTCCAGACGTCAGGACCCCATCCGCGTCGAATACCATCAACTTGATGTCACCGAATCTGGCAGCCAATTCAGCGCCCAGGGTGGACTGTGCCTCCTGCCGATAATCCTGATCGGACTTTGGCGGCCAGGGTTTGCTGCCGGACGACCCCATCATGTGCTGATCCCGCGTGACTGGATCTCAAGGTAGAGCTCCCGGTAACTAACCAGTTCCTGGAGCAGGGACTGGAATTTTGCCAGAGGCAACTGGCATCCCGCGTCACTCTTGGCCCGAGACGGTTCTGGATGAACCTCCAGAAAAATCGCGTCGCAACCGGCGGCAACACCGCAACGGGCCAGCAAAGGAATCAGCTCGGGACTTCCTCCGGTTGTCGTACCTGTACTGCCGGGCGACTGCACCGAATGGGTCGCGTCGAAGACAACAGGATACCCCAGGTCACCCATAATCTGGATAGAACGGAAATCCACGGTAAGATCCCGGTAGCCGAAGAATGAACCTCTCTCGGTGAACAGGATTCGACGGCAACCGACACCCTCCAGCTTGGAGGCGGCGTGGGCCATGTCCGCTGCGGCCAGGAACTGACCTTTCTTTACGTTCACTACTTGTCCGGTCATCCCGACAGCCTCCAGCAAGGACGTCTGGCGGCAAAGAAAGGCAGGAATCTGCAAAACTTCAGCTACATTCGCAACCGCCTCGGCCTCCTCCGGATGGTGAACATCCGTCACAATGGGGGCTCCCGTTTCCCGGGATATTCGCCTCAGCAGACGCAGCCCCTCCTCCAGACCAGGCCCCCGGTAGGACTGACCGCTGGTCCGATTGTCCTTTGTGTAACTGGACTTGAAACAGAACCCGACACCCGCCTCGTCACAGGTTTCTACCAAGGCCTCGGCCACACCCAGCATCTCATCCGGGTCTTCCAGCACGCAGGGGCCGGCGATCAGAAAAAGAGGCTGGTCCGCCCCCAAGCTCTGCTGTCCAATTCGAATGGTTCGTTTCGAAACCATGTTTACCTCATTTTTGTTTTTCAGCCGACGGTGGAATCCTGTTTCGGAGCCTGGTGAACCAGGGCAGCTTTCACCAACCCACGGAAGAGCGGATGAGCCACTCGCGGACGGGATTTCAACTCGGGATGGAACTGCACCGCCAAGAAGAAGGGATGGTCGGGAAACTCCATTACTTCCACCAGTTGGCCATCCGGGGACAACCCGGAAAAGACCACTCCGGCCTGTTCGAATCGTTCCCGGTAGCTGTTGTTCACTTCGTAACGATGTCGATGTCTTTCACTGATTTCCAGGACGCCGTATAAATCCGCCGCCCGACTGCCTTCCTTTAGGACACAAGGGTAGGCGCCCAGGCGCATCGTACCCCCCATATTGGCGATTCCCTTCTGATCCTCCATCAGATGGATGACCGGGTGCGGCGTGGAAACGTCGAACTCGGCACTGCCGGCCATATCCAGCCCAACCAGGTCACGGCCTATTTCGATCAGGGCGCACTGCAGGCCCAGGCAGATCCCCAGGAAAGGGATCTTCTTTTCCCGGGCATAACGAATTGCGTTGACCTTGCCCTGAATTCCCCGGTCCCCGAATCCGCCGGGCACCAGAATCCCATGGCAACCATTGAAGACTTCGTCCAGCTTGCGATCTCCTACCTCATCCCCTTCCAGGGTTTCGGAGTCCACCCATACCTGTTCGACGCCGGCGTGGTTGGGAATCCCCGCGTGGATAAAAGATTCGCTGATGCTCTTGTAGGCATCCTTCAATTCGATGTACTTGCCGACTATGGCGATGCGAACCCGCTCGGGCGGATTCAGAATGACCTGGACCATGTGTTTCCACTCGGTCAGGTCCGGTTCCTCGGTCTCGATGCCCAACTTCTGGCAGAGCAGACGGTCGAATTCCTGGTCGTTCAAATTACAGGGAACCTGATATATGGAGTCCGCATCCTGAGCATCAAAAACGTGCTCCGTCGGCAGGTTGCAGAACAGGGCGATTTTCCTGCGGGCCTCCTCACCTATGGAGTGAGTAGCGCGACACAACAGAAAATCCGGTTGAATGCCGATACTGCGCAATTCGCGGACAGAGTGCTGAGTGGGCTTGGTCTTGATCTCGCCGGCTGTTTCGATGTAGGGCACCAGCGTCAAGTGGACCGAAGCAGTGTCTTGCATATCCTGCTCCAGTCGAAATTGCCGGATGGCTTCCAGAAAAGGCAAACTCTCGATATCACCCACCGTGCCACCTATCTCGGTGATCACCACGTCCACATCGGGATCATTGTCAGCCGGAAGCTGAATGCGGCGTTTGATCTCGTCGGTAACGTGCGGGATAACCTGAACCGTGCGCCCCAGATACTCACCCTTGCGCTCCTTGGCCAGGATCGTCTCATACACACGGCCCGCGGTAAGGTTGTTGTTCTGGTCCAGATTCGTCTGGGTAAATCTCTCGTAATGGCCCAGATCCAAATCGCATTCGGCGCCGTCTTCCAGGACAAAAACCTCGCCGTGCTGGAATGGGCTCATGGTGCCGGGATCAACGTTCAGGTATGGATCGAACTTTTGGAGAATTACATTCAGCCCCCTGGCCTTGAGAAGGTTGCCCAGTGATGCCGAGGCGATCCCCTTACCCAGGGCGGAAACCACTCCGCCTGTCACGAATACGAACTTGGCCATGTGCCTGTTCTCCTGCCTTTCAAGTGTCCTTGCGGATCCGCCACAAATGACGGACCTCTTCCAGGTCGGCCGGGGTATCGACCCCCACTGCTACCTGGTCGATCATCAGTACCTTGATGCGCATCCCACTTTCCAGGGCACGCAATTGTTCCAGTCCCTCGGCCTGTTCATACCGAGTCGGCGCCAACCTTATGAAACGTTCCAGGGCCCTCCGCCGAAAGGCGTAAACCCCCACGTGCCGCCCGGCCAGTTCGTGGCCCCTGTCTTCGCGACCGGGAAAATTCCCGGGGATGGCCGCCCTGGAAAAATACAGGGCGAATCCGAACTGGTCTACCAAGACCTTCACAGTATTTCTATCCCGCCAGGTTTCGGCAGAAGCAAAGGGATGGGCGCAGGTTCCTATGTCTATACTCTGATCCTGGACCATCATGTCCACGAGTCGATCGACCTGTCCCGGATCCAACAGTGGTTCGTCACCCTGCAGGTTCAGAATGATTTCCCCCTCGTAGCGGGCGGCCACCTCTGCGATACGGTCCGTTCCGGTCGGATGTTGACCCGTCATTTCGCATAGACAACCGGCAGCAGTCACCGCAGCGGCGATTCGCTCGTCATCGGTGGCTACTACAACCTTGTCGGCACGCCTCATGCGGGCAGCGTTCCTGGCCGTTCTTACGATCAGGGGTTCACCGTAGAGATCGGCCAGGGCCTTGCCCGGGAACCGGGAGGACTCGTACCGGGCGGGTATGACGACCAACACACGACCGGTGCCATTTTCAGACCTGTTCATGAATTACAACTCTCCATTCCCGTGGCCCGGACAAAAGAAAAGCCCACCCTGGAGGGGGTGGGCTCGTATGCCGAAAGCATCCACAATCAGACCGGCTGAATATTGACCCGTTTCTTGGTGCGGCGGAAATTTTGAAATTCCACCGTACCGTCAACCAGGGCAAACAGGGTATCATCCCCACCCTTGCCGACGTTCTTGCCGGGATGAATCTTGGTGCCGCGTTGCCGTACGATGATGGTGCCGGCCAGAACCGCTTCGCCTCCGAAGCGCTTGACGCCCAGATACTGGGGGTTACTGTCCCGCCCGTTCCGGGTACTACCGCCTGCTTTTTTATGAGCCATTATTCCGCTCCTTTGATTTCGCCCGCCGTGAATTCCCCTGATGTCGTCAGCGGCGAAAGACTAGGCGTTGATTCCCGTGATCTTGAGCTGGGTATAACCCTGCCGGTGACCGTTCTTGCGACGATAATTCTTGCGCCGTTTCTTCTTGAAAACGACGATCTTTCTGCTGCGGCCGTGCTCAATGATCTCGGCCTCCACAGTCGCTCCGGCGACGTGGGGTGCTCCTACCTGGACATCGTCCCCGTCAGAAACCATGAGCACCTCATCGAAGGTGACGGTCTGACCGACCTCGCTGTCGATCAACTCAACCTGAAGCAGGGCCTCGGGCTGAACCCGGTACTGGTGTCCCTTTATTTTGACTACGGCGTACATAGCAACTCTCTCCGCGGCTATATGAATGATGGCAGGGCTGCACCCTTACCAGGATAAACCCGTTCCAGGACCTACCCAGCCGCCTCCAACAAGCGCAAAAACACCCGTCAGGCAGACCGCAGCCTCCCGAAATCCGGTTACAAGGAGTTATAAATAATACTTTGATCGGCTTTTCGTCAAGGAGGAGGTTTATTTTCCTGACCAAATTCTCCCTACTTTCCCCCTGCTGTTGACAATCCAATGGAAAACCCTATGGTAGCGGAGATTCAAACAATGCCGAAGATTCTTCCCGCCTCCGCTGTTGCAGAGTACTAGGCGGATTTCCTTCAAATCGGAGAAGCGAACCAATGACCGAGAACAAGAACCCTAAAGCCATTATCATCGGATCAGGTCCAGCCGGGTACACGGCAGCCATATATCTCGGCCGCGCCAACATCCCCCACCTCCTGTTGGAAGGTATGCAGCCCGGCGGCCAGTTGACGATCACTACCGAGGTCGAAAACTTCCCAGCCTTTCCGGATGGTATCGAGGGACCCGAACTGATGATGAAAATGCGAGCCCAGGCTGAACGGTTCGGAACCATCATCAAGAGTGAGACGGCCGAATCGGTTGCGTTCGGAGAAGATGTCCACACTGTAAATACAGGCGGCAACCAGTATTCCGCCCCGATAGTGATTATCGCCACCGGCAGCACGGCCCGCTGGTTGGGCCTGGTAGACGAAAAGACCTTCATGGGCAAGGGCCTGAGCGCCTGCGCCACTTGTGACGGATTCTTCTTCCGCGGCCAGGAAATTGCCGTAGTCGGTGGCGGGGACACCGCCCTGGAAGAGGCTACGTATCTGACAAACTTCGCCTCAAAGGTGACTTTGATTCATCGCCGAGACGAATTGCGCGGCTCGAAGATCATGCAGCAGCGGGCTCTAGACCATGAGAAGATAGAGATCGCCTGGAACTCGGTAATCGATTCCTACCTCCCTGATCAGGACGGCAATCTGAAGGGACTGATGCTCAAGGACACCACCGATGGGTCTTTGCGTGAACTACCGGTGACCGGCTGCTTTATCGCCATCGGGCACTCGCCGAATACGGGATTCCTGGCCGGACAACTGGATGCGGACGAGAACGGCTACCTGATCACACAGCCGAACCGGGTGGCCACCAACATTCCCGGTGTCTTCGCTTGCGGTGACGTGCAGGATCCCCACTACCGGCAGGCGATAACATCAGCCGGAACCGGGTGTATGGCGGCCATTGAGGCTGAGCGTTGGCTCGTCGAGAAGGGGATCTGACAACTCGCAATAGGGTAGGCTGGCTTCCCCAGCCTACTTTTTTATAAGAGAGAGGAACTCCGCACGAGTTTTGCGGCTTTTCTTGAAGCAGCCCAACATCTCGCTCGTAACCGCCACCGAATTCTGTTTCTGGATCCCGCGCATCATCATGCACAAATGCTGGGCCCGCAGAACGACCGCCACGCCCAGGGGCTGAAGATTATCCATCAGACAGCTCGCAATCTGTGCCGTCATTCGTTCTTGTACCTGCAATCGGCGGGCGTAGGCATCGACAACGCGGGCGATCTTGCTCAAACCCACAATCTTCCCGTTGGGTATATAAGCCACGTATGCTTTGCCGAAGAACGGCAGCATGTGATGCTCACACATGCTGTAGAAATCTATGTCGCTGACCAGTACCATCTCGCGGCCCTCGGCTTCGAATAAGGCTCCCCGAACCATTTCTCCTGGGTCCTTCTGGTAACCCGCCGCAATCTCTTCCCATACGCGGGAAACTCGTTCCGGTGTTTTTACCAGGCCCTCACGCTGGGGATCCTCGCCAAGCTTGATCAGGATTTCGTGAATCAAGGTTTCCATGGTTCTGGTAACTCCTGGACGTTGCAGGTAGCATGGGGCCCTACCCCCACCGATTGGAATAAAAAGCCGGAAAAATTCAACATTCCCGGCCAAGAATCGCAACACCTATACAATATACGGGTTTAGAGGGCAGTCAAGTGGCCGGCATCTCCCATCACGGTCCTGAACGGGGAATGGGTATACTTCCTGCTACTAAAGTCCCGGACAACACATCGCAGTGCAAACTGCCTCAAGACAAAGGGCCGGCCCCTCTCCTGGTACAGCTAGTCACTCCCCCTGACTACTGAACCATCGGATGCTTGGCCCTTTGATTTTATTAGGAAGGCCAATCCAAACGCAAACTTATCCTGCTGAACTCTTTCCGGACAGACCACGAACCAAACGGGCCAGCACTTCGGGATATAATTGGCATTCTGCGGAAAACACCCTGTCAGCCAGGGCATGGACATCGTCCCCGGGTTGAACCGGCACCTCCCGCTGTCCCAAAATACGGCCGTGGTCATACTGGTCGTCGACCAGATGCACGGTGCAGCCCGTATGGGTATCTCCCGAATCCAACACCGCCTGATGGACACGGTCACCATAGTAGCCCTTACCACCGTATTTGGGCAGCAGGGCCGGATGGATATTCACCGTCGGCCCGTCAAAATCCTCGGGAGGGATATAGAAACTCAAGTATCCGGCCAGGACGATCAGATGAATTTCGAACTCGGCCAGCCAGCCGTTGATTGCCTCGTTGTGCGCTTTGATGTCGGGAAAATCGCGGCGCGGGAAGATCGCACAGGGAATATCCGCCGCCTCAGCCAGGTCCAGCCCCCGGACTCCGGAGCGATTGGAAACCACAGCAACGATGTTCAGGGGTAAATCACCCCTGCGGATCCGCACCAGAAAGTTTTCCAGGGTTCGCCCGCTGCCCGAAAGGAGCACTGCCGCATTCTTGATGGGGGTCCGCATCGCATTCCTCAATTCTCGTTGACCCACTCGGCCCGAACCCGGGTCAATACCCGGCGGTGAGCCCCGAAGGCAATTGGAGCGGGCAACTTGTCCAGAGGATAGAAATCCACCGTGGCTGCGTCATCCCCTGCCTGCAGGGAACCTCCAGTCTCCTCCGCCAGAAAAAACACGACCAACACGGGCAAATCCGGCGGCAGAATACCCGTTTCTACTGAAAAGAGGCGGACAAGCTTCACCTCCAACCCGGTTTCCTCGCGAACTTCCCGCACTGCGTTCTGCTCTATGGTTTCGTCCCACTCCATGAAGCCGGTGGGCAAGGTCCACTCGCCTACCTTGGGAGGGAATTTCCGCTGCACAAGGCAGATCCTGTCTCCGCGGAGCAGAATTGCGCCCGCACCCGGTGCGGGATTCAGGTACTGTACAAATCCACAAGAGGAACAGACCGGCCTCTGAATTCCACCCTCTGTCCTGCTTGTCATATCCGCTCTACAGCGAGGACAGAAAGAAAAGATGTGGCCATTGCCGGAAGTCATCCAACCACTTCCCTGCTCGGACAGGAAGGCTCCACGCTTTCCCGGCCGTTCTTAAAATTCATAACCAAACCAGCCCATATCATCAGAAAGATCAGCAAGGGCCAATTGCCCCATTTCACGAACATGGTTGATCCGGTTCCAGGGCGAAGGTCCCCGACCACAAAGCCACGCCGGCCAAGGTCAAGTTCAGTTAGAATTCTCCCTCGGTCGTCGGCCAGGAAACTGATCCCGTTATTGGCGCATCGAATCACGGGCACGCCGCACTCGGCCGCCCGCATCTGTGCCAAAGCCGCATGCTGTCTGGGCCCCGCCGTTCGGCCGAACCACCCATCGTTGGTCAGAACCACCAAGCATTGGCTTCCGGCGCGCACCGATTGCCTTGCCAAGCGGGCAAAGGCCGACTCGAAACAGATCAGACCCGAGAAATCGAAGGTACCATCCTGCAGTTCCATACGTTGAGGCATGGGTGCTTCACCGGGTGACCATTCGGCTTGTCCGACGTCCAGCTTGGCCAGGAACGGTAGATATTTGCTGAATGGCATCGCCTCGCCGATGGGCAACAGATGGTGTTTGGGATACCGGTTCAGCAGCTCTCCTCCGGGAGCGAACAGACCCGAGGAATTATATTTCCGAAGCCCTCCGTCCGGCATTCGTTCTGCGTCGGGAAATCCCGCATACAGGAAGGCACCGCTCTTTCGTACTACTGACCGGGTCCAGTTCAAAAGCGGTTTGTCGTAACGTAGGTAGGCCGGAATTGCCGTCTCGGCCCAAACGATGAATTCAGCCCCGGCGTCAGCCGCCTGGGCAGTCAACTCCTGGTAGGGAATCCTGGTCGAATCGATTCGGGCATCGACCCACTTGTCCTGCAGATCCACATTCGCTTGTACGACTCCAGCCCGAAGTTCGGCAACCGGCTTGAAGTCGCCCTCCCGAATCACCGTTTGTGGCCGCATGAATGAACCGCCGACCAATCCAATCCAGAGGACGACTGTAGCCACAACCAGGGCAACGTAGGGCAAACCCCAGTCCCCCACACTTCCCCGCCGCAGCCGGAAAGCTGCCAAAGTGGCGGCGAGAAAAGCCATGCCAACACCCAGTCCCAGCTCCCCGGCGGTTTTTGCCAAAAAAAGCAGCGGGGTTCCGATGACGCACGATCCCGAGAGGCACCATGGGAATCCCATTTCCCCCCCCGCCCGCAGAACCTCCAGGCCGGCCCATAAAATCGGCAGAAGCATGAAGCTCCGCACCGGGCCCAACCGCCGGCGCAAATGCCCAAAGACCCAGCCCAGCACCAGGTAGAAAACTGAAACGTAAAGGATAGCCAGGACGGCCTGAACCGGTACCAGAGCCCGTGTGGGAATGGTTTTGGCCGGAATCAGCAAAAAGAGCCAGTGCAAAACCACAGTCTGGTGAGCCAGCCCGAAGAACCAGGCCAACCGGCCGGGGTTTTCTGCCCGGGCCAAAAGCCCAAAAAACAGCCCCAAACCCAGAGGCAGCAATAGGCCAGTCCAGGGGTAGGGAGGTAACCCCGTCGCGGCAACCAGCCCGGCCAGCAGAGCCAGGTTGGTTTCCAGGGAGGGTACCCGTGGGCGTAGTAGCCCCTTCGATGCAGGAACCAGATTGTTCATGTCCGGCAAAATACCCGAGTCGGGTGCTGGAGTCCAGCGAACGTTCTTTTGAGCTCTTCTTTCCGCTTCCGGGGTCAATCCTTGCGTACTTCCACCAGGTCCGTCATACCATAGCGCTGGATCTTTTTATAGAGCCCCTGCCGGGAAAGCCCCAGCCGCCGAGCAGCCGCCGCTTTGCGTCCCTCGGTGGCGGCAATGGCTTTTCGTATCAAGTATTTCTCAAGGAGCTCATTGGCCTGCCCCAACTCACGCAACATGCCCAAATCATCCGCCTGGATGTGACCGGATCCGGGAGCCTGGATCTCTTCAGACAGGCTGGAATGACGGACCAGGTCCTGATCGGGAAATAGTGCAACGAACCGCGCCACCTCGTTTTCCAATTCCCGCACGTTCCCGGGCCAGTGCCATCGTTGCAGGGCCGACAATGCCTTCTCCGTAATCCTCATCCTGACAATTTCCCTGCCCTTCTTTTTCAAAAAAAAGGAGAACAGAGGAGCCACATCCTCGGGTCGGTGCCTTAGGGGCGGGATCATCACACTGATGACCTTCAGACGGAAAAAGAGATCCAAGCGAAAGCGACCTTCTCGAATTTCTTGGGGCAAGTCCTTGTGGGTGGCGGCGATGAAACGAAGATCCACTTGTCGGTTCACCAGATCTCCGATCCGACGGACTTTTCGCTCTTGCATTACACGTAGGAGTTTGATCTGCAGGGCCTGCGGCATATCCCCTATCTCATCCAGGAAAAAGGTTCCTCCGCTGGCGGCCGTGAGCAAACCCTTCTTGTCCCCCGTTGCCCCTGTGAAAGCCCCTGCCTTGTGCCCGAAAAGTTCACTTTCAAAAAGAGTTTCAGGCAGGGCGG
>JAHOYV010000017.1 GCA_019038745.1 Gemmatimonadales bacterium | reverse complement strand
GAGGCGGCTCCTCCCGTCATGACCGCTCCAACTGGAAGTAAAGTGGAGGCGACCCTTCCCGAAAATGCAACTCAACAAAAATCCAATCCGGAGCAAACTCTTCCCGGCGGGACCACCACCCATACTGCCGACATTGATCCAGCCCTTTCCAGTGAAGCAAGTCAGCTGGACAAACACGCAGGCAGTTTTGCCATGGAAAGTTTTAGCCAGCCAGCCGGGTTGGGAGTTCAGCCCCCGGGAAGTCGAGTGGAATCCGTCACTATTGGATCTACCACCCCCACCGAAGCTTCACCCAGCCGCTCTAAAAACATCCAAAACCAGGTGGCAAAACATATCGCGACTCATGCCTCCGGAACCAACGGCTTACAAAAAATGACTCTTCAACTCAACCCGGAGAATTTGGGAAAAGTGGAGATCCAGATCCAGGGCAGCGACGATAAATTATCCGTTGTGATCACTGCCAGTGGGAGGGAAGCGGAACAGTCGCTGCGGGACGGCGTGAAGGAATTGGTGGGCGGAATCATGGAACGTTCCGGACGCTGGCAGCAAGTGGACATACGAGTTGAGCAGAAGGAATCAGATAGTCGTCGTCAGGGGCGTGATTCGACAGAACGCCAGGACGATCAGGAAAAACAGGGTGGACACGGTCATCGTGGTCAACGGGAACAGGAACGTCCGGAACAGGCCAAGAGTTGGGCCGAGTTCCACCAGGGGGTTTAAGGCATGCCAATTCAGGGAATTACCGATGGATACGGAGCTGTGGCGGGGTCAGTATCCCGAGAAATCTCCGAAGTTGGGAAATTGGATTTCATGACTCTCCTGGTGGCCCAGATAAAAAACCAGGATCCCATGAGTCCCATGGACAATGCAGAGTTCACAGGCCAAATCACGCAGTTCACCATGCTTGAAGAGCTGCAGGCCATGACCGAAAAAATGGATGAAAACCTCATGATGAGCGCCTCACTGAACAACACGGCAATGCTCGGATTGGTAGGCAAGAACGTAACGGTGGAGGGTGACAGACTTGAGGTCGAGGACGGGCAGGTAAGCTCAAATGTTCTGGCCTGCGATGGCCCGGGAACGGCTGAGATCGAGATCCTGAATGAAGACGGCAACGTTGTCCAAACCATTCGCCAGACCGTGAAACAGGGCCTCAACGATATCACCTGGAATGGTTTTCTTGAGGATGAAAACCTGGCACAGGACGGACAGTACACCATGAGGGTTTCCGTCAGTAACCAGGAAATTCCCGTTAACGCGATGACCTTGATGACCGGCCCGGTAGAGGGCCTCAGATACGATAACAACGTGGGAGTCGTCACCATCGGCGGTGAAGAATTCTTCGTTTCGGAGATTTATCAGATTAGCTAGGAGCCGGCTCCAGTAGGAGCCATCAGACCCTGAAGGGGAGGATCCAATGTTCAAGTCCTTGTACTCCGGTGTTTCCGGACTGTCCGCCAACCTTACCAACCTGGACGTGATCGGCAACAACATTGCCAACAGTAACACAACCGGATTCAAGTCCGGGAGAGTGACCTTCAACGAGATGCTCACCCAGACCATGCGTTCGGCCAGTCGACCGGTAAGCGGTGGCCTCGGCGGTACCAATCCCCAGCAAGTGGGACTGGGTACTCAGATCGGCAGCATCGACACGAATTTCAACCAGGGAAATTTCCGGACCACTGGCAAGAAAACCGATTTGGCCATCCAGGGCCCCGGCTTCTTTGTCATGAGCGATGGGGCAAGCAAGGTCTACACGAGGGCGGGAGTTTTCGGGCTGGACAGCGAGAACGTAATTGTTAATCCCTCAACTGGTTTGCGCGTTCAGGGAGTTATGGCAGATACAGAAGGAGTACTGGGGACGGGCCCGATGACCGACATCTTCATCGACCCGGGTCTGGTCGTTCCGGCCAGCCCTTCTACCTCCGTTCAATTGATGGGAAACCTGGACTCCAATAGCGATGCCAAGGGAACGATTCGCGAAAGTGGGATTTTCCTGACTGCAGCCGAAGGAGCCGATGCCCTGCTGGATATGAGCGGTCAGGAAAACGGTTTGTTGAACATGCACATCGGGGATGCAATTTCCATCAACGGTCGTGCGGCCTCCACTGGAGATGATCTCAGTACCGCTAGTTTCACTATCGCCGAAGACTCCACTTATCAGGAACTGGTGGACTGGCTGAACGCCGAGATAGCCGGAGTGACTGCTGCCATAGGAGCAAACGGCCAGCTGGAAGTGACCAACAACACCGGAGACGATATCGAGGGTTTTGGTCTGGTTGGCAGCTCCGAGCTCACCAACAGTTTCGCTCTGCCGGCGGTCATAGCCAATGGGACCATGGAAGCCAGTTCCGAGTTGCGGGCTTACGCAACCGAGACCGACACCATGGACAGCCTTTACAACATTGATGGCGAACCCCTGGATATCGATTTCAGTACGCCGCCTACAGACCTTATTTTGGGAGGCAATGTCGGGGGAACCCTGATTGACAACCAGACCATCACCATTACAGCCGCCACCACCCTGGCTGAAATCCTCCAGGATATCCAATTCGGGCTCGGTATCAACACTACTCCGGTTGTCATGAATGACACGGGCCAAATCGTTGTATCCGGGGAGGTTGGGGTGGACAACGCCATCGGAGACATTTCGATGTCGGAGGATGGAACCACGAACAGCGTGCTGGGGGATCTCTTCCGGGGAACCGAGACCCAGCAGGCCGTGGACCAGAAATCATACTCCATGGCAACGACTATTTATGACTCATTGGGTGGAGAACATACCATCAGCTTCGAGTTCCAAAAAGTGGCCGGAATGAACGAGTGGACATGGACGGCTGACGTGGAGGGGAACGAGACGATCATTTCCGGAGGATCCGGCCGTGCCAGGTTCTCCGAGGAAGGCGCCATCACCAACTTCACGTTCGATGATGGTTCCGGCTCGGTTGTGATTCAACCTCAGGTTACCGGAGAAGAAGGTGCAACGAATATCAACCTGGGCATCGATTACGGGGAAATTGGAGCCTTGACCGGGCTTACCCAGTTTGAGGGAAGTGGAAACCTGCAATCCATTGCCGATGGTTACGGCACCGGTTCCCTGGTTGATTTCAATATCGATCAAAGCGGAGTCATCACCGGTATCTTCACCAACGACACCATGCAAAACATTGCCCAGATCGCAATTGCCCAATTCAGCAACTCGGATGGTTTGATGCGGGAGGCAAACAATACCTACCGGCGAAGCGGCAACTCGGGTCAGGCAGTGGAAGCCTTTGCCGGCAGCGGGATCGGAGTGACTTTGGTCCCGGGCGCTTTGGAAACCAGCAACGTCGATCTGGCCGCCGAGTTCACCAACCTGGTCGTTGCCCAGCGGGCGTTCCAGGCCAACAGTCGGGTCATAACCACCGCAGACCAGGTCATGCAGGAACTGGTTAACCTTATTCGGTAGGCTTTCCCGAGGCTTACAAAAATAAATTGGCCGGTTCTGGCCCCGGCGGATGACGGGACCGGAGCCGGCTTTTTTAAGGAATCTCCCGTTAGGAGCTAAAGTTCATGATTAAAGTAACGAAAATAAACGGGAAGGAACTGGTGGTAAACGCTGATTTGATCGAGTTCATCGAAAGCACTCCGGACACCCTGATCAGCCTGACAACAGGACGCAAGATCATGGTTCTGGAAGAGATGGACGAGGTGATCAGAAAAGCCGTCGGTTACCGCGCCACGGCGCGGATCTATCCGGTTCCCACCGGGGGCTCCGGATCGGTTTTCGAAGGATGATGATCCGTGGGGCGTAGATAGGGTCACAATGGCTGAAACGCATCCAAAACCCGGAATATCAAGGATGAAGCCGGGACAAGGGGACTGAGCTTGGATATTGCAACCATAGTCGGGTTAGTTGTAGCGTTCGGACTGGTCGCATGGTCCATCATGCTTGGAGGTTCTCTCAGCGGGTTTATCGACATGCCCTCGGTTGCTGTAGTGATTGGGGGCACGTTGGGAGCCCTCATGATTAACTTCCCCCTGGCCAAGTTCCTGAGCATGGGGACGGTCTTCAAAAAAACCTTTCTTTTCGCCCTCGACGACCCAGACGGTGTCATAGAAAAGATGGTCAAGTACGCCGAGCGCGCCCGGAGGGAAGGAATGCTCGCCCTGGAGGAGGATTCCGAAAATGAGACCGATCCCTTCCTGAGGAAGGGTCTGCGTTTGGCCGTGGATGGAACAGATCCCCAGTTGTTGGAAAAAATTCTCGAAACCGATGTGGAACAAATAGAAAACCGCCATTCCGAAGGCGCCAAGATTCTTAGCGCCGGCGGCACCTTTGCCCCGGCCTTCGGGATGATCGGAACCTTGATCGGTTTGGTCAATATGCTCTCCAACCTTTCTGATCCCACTCAGATCGGTGCCGGTATGGCCACCGCCTTGATCACCACCTTTTACGGAGCCGTCTTGGCCAACGCATTCTTCCTGCCGCTGGCGGGAAAGCTTGAGACCCGCTCCAAGGAGGAAATGGTCATCAAGGAGATGGTGATCGAGGGGATCATGGCCATCCAGAGTGGAGACTCGCCGCGGATCGTCGAGGAAAAGCTGAAATCCTTCCTATCGCCCTCCCTGCGCAAGAAAATGGAGGCGGAGAGGGAAAAGGAGAAAGCTGCCTGATCCGAACCGGAATCTGGTCCGCAACGATACCGGCCATTCCAGGTAATCTCAATCCGGGGATAATCGCGTGAATGGCCATCTTGGGTTACCGGGAGATCCCATTGGCCAAGAAGAAAAAAAATATCACTATCAAACAGGGGCTAGACGGTTGGGTCATGACCTACGGGGACATGATGAGCCTTTTGCTGACCTTCTTTGTCCTTATTGTAAGTTTTTCGACCATGCAGGAGACCAAGTTCGAACAGGCCGTAAACTCCCTGCAAGAGGCTTTTGGCGTAATGACCGACGCTGAATCCGTTATTGAATTCGATGAACCCCTGATTCCCAACCACGATCCTACCGATGAAGAGGCCGAGGTCATTTACGAAGTTCGCAACGTTGAGAAGTTCATCATGGAACAGGGACTGGACGACAAGGTGGAAGTGGAGATGAAGGACGGTAAGGTCCTTTTCAGGGTGGACGCACCGTTCATGTTCGAAACAGGCCGAGCCAAGTTGAAGCCGGTGTCCCTGAAGGTTCTGGACAAGATGCAGGGGTTTTTCAAGAAATTTCCCTATGAGGTCCGCGTGGAAGGGCACACAGACAGTCTTCCGATAAATTCCAATAAGTTCGACAGCAACTGGGAGTTATCTGCAGGGCGAGCCGTGTCTGTGGCACGATATTTCCAAGGGAGTGGCACGCCCCCGGACATGATTGCCGCGACGGGGTTCGGGGAATTCCGTCCCATCGCCGGCAACAAAAGCGTCAAAGGGCGGCAAAAGAACCGCAGGGTGGAGATTTTTCTCCAATTGGAGAAGAAAAACCTGCCCAAGAAAGACAAACTTCCTCTGGGCAACAACCCGGTGGAAAATAGTCCTAAGAAATTGATGTCCACGGAGCCGGCGGCAAAAAAGGTGCCGGTAGTGCCAATTATCAACCCGGTAACCGGGAGGCTTGGCCTTCCGATCGGAAAATAGCCTGGAAAAAGGAGCTGGAAAATGGCAAAAGAAAAGACTGATGCTCCCGAGGAAAGTTCTGTTAAGAGCAAACTAGCCATCTTTGAAAACAAGGCCATCCTGCTGGGCACCATTGTGATTATGCAGGCTCTCATAGCGATCGGCCTGACCCAGTTCCTGATCGTTCCCCAGTTGGGTGTAAAGGAAGCATCGGTCGACCCCGCGGTTCCCGCCGAGGAAAAATTTGTGATGCCGGAGATGGGGGTGCTTGTAGGTCTGGAAGAAATCATCGTCACCCTGCGCTCGGACGGTCGAAAATCCCGCTACCTGCGCATCAACATAAACCTGGAAGTTCAAAACCAGGGGGCAGCCATGGTGGTCACCGAGCGTTTGCCTCAGCTGCGGGATATTGTAATCATGATCCTTTCCAACCTGGAACCCGTTAAGCTATCCACTCCGGAGGGCAAGAAGGGTCTACGGGACGAAATTTTCCGGCGGATCGATGAAAGGATGCCTCCGGGCATTCTGATGAACGTGTACTTTTCCGACCTTGTTGTTCAATAAACCGCATAGGGGACTTTGTGGCTCCGGAAGATACCGACAACCTGGGCACTGACGCTCTAGACGATCTTGATTTGGACGCAGCCATCGGCGCGGCCGAAGGCTTGGCGGGCCAAGTCGACGACGGCATGGATGTCGACCTGGATAGTGTGCTCAACGCGGACTCAGGGGACGAATCCATGGAGGGCGGGCCGAGGCGGTATGATTTTAACCGGCCTCACAATATTTCCCGCACTTTCGAGCACTCCCTGCAGGCCATCGGAGAGAATTTCGCGAAGATCGGCAGCATCGATTTCACCAGTCTTCTGCGCATGAGTACCAACGTGGAGTTCACGGGCCTGAGTCAGAGCACTTTCTCCGAGTACCAGGCCGATTTACCCAATCCTACATGTGTATCACTGGTCAAGATGAGCCCCTTAAAGGGAAACTGCCTTATCAACATTGATTTGGGGCTATCCTATATTTTCCTGAAAAAACTCATGGGAGGGTTCCCCGATGCTGAAGATACGCTTCGGGAATTCACGGAAATAGAACGCGGGATCAATGCCGGCCTGGTCAAACGGTTCCTGGAGATATTCCGTAAATCCATGGCCAAAAAGGTGGAAGTAGAGCCGGACTTCGTCAGTCTGGAGAACAATCCTACCTATTTGTCAGGAATTGCTGAAGGTGAAATGCTCATCGTTCTGAAATTCCTGGTAAAGCTGGACACCATAGAAGGTCCTGTGGAAATGGTTTTCCCGTTGCCGGCCTTCGGTCCGGTGCGGGACATTTTCGACCCACAGGAAGTGGTTGATCTCAGGAACAAACAGGAATTGAGGGAAGACCGGCGACGGGTCATGGAAATGGTTCAGGGTACTGAATGTGACATCATGGTCCAGCTGGCTGAAATAGACACAACTTTCGAGGCGATAATGAACCTTGCGGTTGGAGACATGGTAAACCTACCCCAAGGGGTGGATGCACCCCTGAAAGTACATATTGAAGGCCAGGCAGCCTGGCTGGGCGAAGCCGGCAGAATCGGCCAAAACCGGGCCGTAAAATTGCATTCCAAGTGCAACAAGGAGTAGCCAAAGATGACCACGGACGAAATCAACGAAACAGAGGAAATTGGGGCCCCGGTAGCAACCGCGGAGGAACAAACCGCTCCGATTGAAATGGATGAAGAGTCTACGGCTCTTCTGCAAGACCTGGCGGGTGATGTTCCCGACGGAGCCAATTTGGACCTGCTGCTGGACGTGAACCTGAAAATTTCGGTCGAACTCGGCAGAAACAAATTGAAGTTCAGGGAAGTGCTGAACTTATCCGCCGGATCGGTTGTGGAACTCTCCCGCCTTACGAGCGAGCCGGTTGACATTCTGGTCAACGGAGCCCTACTGGCTTTGGGGGAAGTGGTGGTGATCGATGATCATTTCGCGGTGCGGATCACCAAGTTGCTGAATCGAACCGAACGTTTAAAGAAGGTATTATAATGATCTTCCTGGGTAGTATTGGCCCAGAACTGCCTGAAGCATGGGGCATGGCACAGGGAGCTTCCATCTGGCAAACGGCAGGAGGCTTGTTGACCGTTTTCGGTCTTTTGATATTGAGCCTAAGGTTCCTGGGCAAGTGGCAACGCAGAACGCGACAGGGCAAGGCAGCCCTGTTGACCGTTTGGAATCTTGGCCCTCGGCGTGAAATTCAGGTTCTCCGGCTCCAGGATGAGGTTCACTACATCTATCGCCACGACGGAGCCATGGTTTTACTCAAAAATATTCCATTTTCCGCCTGGGAAACCAGCTTGGCAAGTTCTGAAGATCAGGAAACTACGCCGAGAGATCTATTGGGGAAAATCTTCTCGAAATCCAACCTTGCCGATCCTAAGCCTGCGTTGTAGTTGGGTGATTAATCTGAGTGAAACAGTAATAGACCCATCTTAACTCCCCCCATGGTCAATTCCTTACCGCTTTCCATCGAAAATTTCATTAAGAACTTCCAATCAATTAAACCCTTCCCCTTGGAGCCCCCTTCGCCTTGTCCAACCTGTTGTGATGAAATTGTTTACAAATGTTCAGCTGAAGACTGGGAAGAATTCTTAATGGCATGACCATTGCCTTTAATAGATCCACAGCGCTGTCCTATTCAATTTTCTGCCGAGGGAACAATGCTTCAGAAAATCCGCACCCTGGTCCTGATCTCTAGTTATGTCGGTATCCTGTTGTTGATGCCGGCCATCTCTCCGTTACAAGTTCACGCTCAAATTCCGGATGCCTCGGCCGCCTTTGAGCCGATTGCAGCCGAGCCCGAGCCGGTGCCGTTGACCTTGAGCCTGGAGGGTATCGCCGGACCAAAATCCATGGATTCGGCTCTGAAAATCGTTCTCCTGATGACGGTCCTGTCCTTGGCGCCGGCCTTTCTGGTCCTATTGACGAGTTTTACGCGGATCGTCATTGTCCTGGGTTTTCTACGGCAGGCAATCGGCACCAACCAGGCCCCGAATAACCAGATAATCATCGGGTTGGCTCTGTTTTTGACAATCGTGGTCATGTCTCCGGTTCTCCATCAAATGAACGAGGACGCCCTTCAGCCCTTTCTGGCCGAGGAAATGAGCCAACAAGAAGCCTTTGCCAAGGTCCAGATTCCCCTCAAAACCTTCATGCTCGGTCAGGTTCGTGAAAAAGACATTGGGCTTTTCCTGGAGCTGACCGAAACGGAGGCTCCCGATACTCCCGAGGAACTTCCCATGCTCGTTGTCATCCCCAGCTTTGTTCTCAGTGAGCTGAAGACTGCCTTCCAGATGGGCTTTATCCTCTTCATACCTTTTCTGATCATCGACATGGTGGTTGCCTCGGTACTTATGTCCATGGGAATGATGATGTTACCGCCGGTACTGATCAGTCTACCCTTCAAGATTCTGCTCTTTGTAATGGTCGACGGCTGGTATCTGATAGTCCGGTCGCTGATGCAAGCCTTCCAATAGGTGGAAAGGACTCAATTATGACACCCGAAGCGGTGATCGAAATCGGTGAACAGGCCATGCGCACGGTGATCCTGGTTTCTGGTCCCATGCTGGTTTCCGGGATGGTTGTGGGACTTGTGATCAGTATTTTCCAGGCAGCCACCCAGATCAATGAAATGACAATGACTTTCGTACCCAAGATTTTGACCGTCTTCATAGTTCTGATCTTGAGCCTGCCTTGGGCCATCGGCCTCTTGACCGGGTTCACCGAATCCATGTTCGCTCGAATAGCAAGTATGTAGAGGTAAGGGTGAATTTCGAACTGGACATAACGCACATGGCCGTCACGGCCGCTCTGGCAATCCGCTTTGGAGTCCTGGCGGCCACATTGCCCCTGCTGGATATGCGCACTGTCCCTCCATTGTGGCGAGTCGCGTTGGCCTTCAGCTTCGCTGCGTCCCTGGCTCCTGGTATTGCCGCCGGTTTGCCGGCAGGTAGCGTGGATCTTTCCTGGCCGGCCCTGGTGATGGAAGCGTTGCGCTCCCTTGTTGTTGGACTTTTGCTTGGGTTTACGATCAATCTGACTTTTACGACCGTGAGAATGGCCGGTTCCATCGCCGGGATGCAGATCGGCTTCGCGATCGTGAATTCATTCGATCCGATGAGCAACTCGCAGATTTCGGTCATATCCCAGATGTACTATCTGCTGGCCGTACTCCTGTTCTTCGTATCCGGTACCCATCACGTGCTGGTTACGTCAATGTTCCAATCCTGTATCGTGGTTCCTCCCTTCGGTGATTTGAATCCGGCCGGAGGCAGCTGGTTTCTGCTCAAAGAATTCAGCTCCGTATTTGCCATCGGCTTCCGTATTGCAGCTCCGGTGGTTCTGGTCCTTCTGTTGGTCAGCGCTTCCATGGGTGTCATCGTAAAAACCGTTCCCCAGATCAATGTCCTGATCGTGGGATTCCCAGTGAAGATCGCGGTTGGCCTGGCAACATTGGGCATCAGTCTGGTTTTCTTCCACCAAGTAGTGGATCAGATGTTCTTGGGCATGGAGGAACAGTTGGCAAAAGTGCTCCTGGCAATGAGTTGACCATTCTCTGGCCGTGAGCGGCCAATAATCGGCCCGTCCGGGCCCCGGGGAGGTGAGCGATGGCAGAAGAAGGCGGCGGCGAAAAAACTGAAAAAGCGACGGGTAAACGGCGGGAAGAAGCCAGAAAAAAGGGTCAAGTAGCCAAAAGCCAAGAGGTTTCGGGCGCAGCCATCCTTCTTGTGGGCATGGCGGTGTTGGTTGCCAGTTCCGGCCATTTTTCCCGGGTTCTCGGGGATAACACGAGTTACTTGTTTTCCCAGGCTCATATCCTCAAGCCGGAGAACCTCTTTGGGGTCCAGGAATTGCTGACCTGTAATTTGGAGAATCTGGTTGTCGCCCTGGGACCTATTCTGCTGGCTGTACTCATTGCCGCCTTTGGCTCGAATGTAATGCAGATTGGATTCCACGCCAGCGCAGAGGCTTTGTCTTTCAAGGGCGAAAAGCTGAACCCGATCAGCGGGATGAAGAAATTCTTTCGTAAGAATGCCTTCTTCGATTTGTTGAAGAACATCATGAAGATCAGCGTGATATCCCTGCTGGGCTGGGCGGTGATCACTGGAATGATGGACAAATTGATCGCCACACCGGTGATTCCCGTGGCTGACATCGTTGCGGTTGGTAAAAGCGGATTCCTGAAGCTGATGGCAATCCTGGTGGCCTTTACTTTCGTCGTAGCCATTGTGGACTGGTTCTGGCAGAAGCATCAGTACGAAGAAAACCTGAAAATGAGCAAACATGAGATCAAGCAGGAATTCAAGGACATCGAAGGTGACCCGCAGATCAAGGCCAGGATACGAGGTCTGCAATTCGAGATGGCGCGCAAACGGATGCTGGCGGACGTACCCACTGCCGATGTCGTCATCACGAACCCAACCCACTTTGCCGTGGCATTGAAATACGTTTCAGGCCAGCCGGCGCCGATAGTTGTAGCCAAAGGGCAGGACAATATCGCCCAAATGATCAAGAAGATCGCCCGCAAGGCTCGTGTCCCGGTGATGGAAAACAAGCCGTTGGCCCGGGGTTTGTACAAGGAAGTTGAGATAGGCAAGATGGTTCCAGAGAGTTTCTACCAGGCGGTGGCTGAAGTTCTAGCCTACGTGTACCGCCTGAACAAGGCCTGATAGAAGGGATTCAAGTTGGAGCAAGACCAGGTAATCGGCAGGGATCTAGTACTGGCCAACAGCAACGTGTTGAGTGCCGCTGCGGTGTTGGCGGTGCTGGGCATGATGATTGTCCCGGTGCCCCCGATTATGCTGGATCTGATGTTGACCTTCAGCATTGCCTTCTCGGTTACGGTCCTCTTGGTAACGCTGTACTTGAAGGAGCCCCTGCAGTTCAGCAGCTTCCCCTCACTGCTTTTGATTCTCACCCTGCTGCGGCTTTCCCTCAACGTGGCCTCCACCCGTTTGATCCTGGGCAAGGGATCGGCGGGTCAGGTCATCCAAAGTTTTGGGGATTTCGTCGTGGGAGGGAATTACGTCATCGGGATCATCGTCTTTTCGATCCTGGTGATCATCAACTTCATGGTCATCACCAAGGGTTCCGGGCGCATCGCCGAAGTAGCCGCTCGGTTTACCCTGGACGCAATGCCCGGTAAGCAGATGGCTATCGATGCGGACCTGAATGCGGGCATCATCAATGAGCGAACTGCACGCCAGCGGCGGGAGACCATCGCATCGGAGGCGGAATTCTTCGGGGCCATGGATGGTGCCAGCAAATTTGTCAAAGGCGATGCGATAGCAGGCATCATCATCACCCTCATCAACATTGTGGCCGGATTCATTATCGGTATGTTGCAAATGGGAATGCCTGCCTCTGAAGCCCTGGCCCGTTTTACAATTTTGACGGTTGGTGATGGTCTCGTCTGTCAGATTCCAGCCCTCCTGGTTTCCACCAGCGCGGGTTTGGTAGTAACCCGATCTTCCGGAACATTGAACCTCGGCCAAGCCCTGACCCTGCAGATATTCCGCCAAGAAAAGGCCTTGTTTCTGGCCGCAGGCGCAATGACCACTCTGGCATTGATTCCTGGACTGCCTACCGGGCCCTTCCTTTTCTTTGCGATCCTGACTGCGGTTGGCGGATTTTTTATGAGCCGACGCGTGAAATCCTACGACGAAGCCAAGGACAATCAGGAGGCTGTTGACCTGGCAGAAGCTGAGGTTGAGGAAGAACCGGAAGGGATCCGCAGTGAGGACCTGTTCGTGCTGGACAAATTGGAATTGGAGATCGGCTACGGGTTGATTCCACTGGTGGACGATTCCCGTGGTGGAGATCTCCTGCATCGGATCAGCAACATCCGGCGCCAGGTAGGTAGCGAATTGGGGATCTTTATTCATCCCATCAGGGTCCGTGATAATCTGCAACTGGGCGCCCAGGAATATCAGATCAAACTCAAGGGAGTGAGCATCGCTCGATCGGAGCTCCTGCCCAACAAACTGCTGGCAATGAGTACGAACCAAAATCCAGGTCAACTTACGGGGCTGCAGACCACCGAACCGGCTTTCAACCTCCCGGCTCTTTGGATCGACCAAAGCCAGAAAGCCCAGGCCGAGCAAGAGGGCTACACAGTGGTAGAGCCCGCCGCCGTCCTTACAACCCATTTGTCGGAGCTGATCCGGGCCCATGCCGACGAACTGCTCAGTCGTCAGGATGTAAAGGATATGTGCGAATCAATCAGGGAATTCGCACCTTCGCTGGTTGAGGATTTGGTTCCGGACAAAGTTCCGGTAAACACTCTGCACAACGTGTTGCGGGCTCTGTTGCACGAAAGGGTTCCAGTTAAGGATATCGTCACGGTTTTGGAGACCCTGGCCAATTTTTCCAGCAGTGGAATGGGGACGGACTTCCTCCTGGGCAAGGTTCGCGAAGCGTTGGGTCGAACGATCACCGCCCTGTACACCGAGGCGGAGGGAAAACTCCACGTAGTCAGTCTGCACCCCGAAGCGGAACAGATTCTTATGCAGGCCACTCGGGAATCCGACCAGGCCGGGGGAGTTGTACTTGCCCCGGATTTCACACAGACCTTCCTGGGACGGTTGGAGACCGTGCTCAGGAGTGCATACGGGCAGGGAACCCCACCCGTCCTCTTGGTTCCTTCTCCGATTCGAATCTTCGTCAAGAGGCTCATTGAGCCTACTTATCCCAACTTGGCCGTCATGGGTTACACCGAGGTAGCATCCTCGGCCAGTGTCCAATCGGTCGGAACGGTGGTGACCAGTGTCTCCCAGCAAGGACAGCAAGCAGTCGGTTAGCGGTCAGGAAAATGTTTTCTACGGGCCTACGCTCAAGGAAGCATACCGGCAGGTTGAAAATCGCTACGGGAGAGACGTAATCATCCTGGGCAGCCGGAAAATTACCCGTCGGCAGGAAACCGGGCTGGGACAAGAACACCTGGTTGAAGTGACCGTCCAACCTCCCGGTGACAAATCGGTTCGCGTGGGTCCCGGGTCCGCTGTGGCTCCACTGGGATATGCGCCTACGACACCAGCGGTCGCCGAACCCGACGCCAGTGCTACGTCCCCGGAAATTCTGCGGGAGATAGAATTGGAAGTTGAACGAATCGAGAAACTGGTTATTGAGGCATCTGAAAGTAAAAACCGTGACGTAAAGCATGATGAACTTGAAGGCAATCCCCTGGCCCAGACTCTCCTGACCGCAGGGGCCGGCAAAGCGGCTGTTCGAAACCTGCTCACCCGGTTTGCCGGGGAGACCGGGAGAATGATGGAAGAACGCCCAGCAGCTCTGGCCTGGTTGAATGAAAATCTTAAAGCAAGCAATTGTGGGTGGGACGGATTCTTCGGCTGCCACGCCTTCCTGGGTGACGCTGGATCCGGCCGAACCAGAATGGTCCTGGGAGCGGCAGCAGAATTGAAAAAACAGGGTCGCAAAACCCTGGTACTGAGTCTTCACCCGGGACACGCAGGGGAAATCCGTCGCCTCCAAAATGCTGCGGCCAAATTGGGCTTCGACGCGGGAATCATCCGCAAGGACAGTCAATTGGCCAAGAGTGAAAAACACTTGGGAAAATACGAGGCCGTTTTGTTGGACTTGCCGGCGCTGGACCATCCTTCACTGGCTCTTGGGGATACGATTCATTCCTGGCTCAGCAAAAACCACAGTTTCCATCGCCACCTCGTTGTTCCCTTGGATCGTGATTTCCAGGACCTTGAGGAGCTAAACGGAGCCGCGCGGGCCTGGAACTGCGATTGGATTGCCCTGAGCAGGATGGACAGAACCCGCTTGCAGGGAAAGATTCTGGACCTGGCCGAGAGCATCCCGCTGCCCTATTCCCTGCGCAGTGAGAACCGGGGGATTGAAGAGTTGCTGAACATCGCAGCATCAGGAGAGCTTCTGGACAGAATACTGATCGCAGGTTCGGCCCGGCTGGAGACGGAATTTGTACCCGACCGGATCGCCGGAATGGAAATAGCCGATTAGAAAGAGGGAGAGTCGATGTATCAGCTGATTCACAACCTGGCTCTTGCCGCGGCGCTGGTGACCCTGATAGCAGCCCTCTGGCAGGATTGGGGTCTTCTGCCAACTCTCAAGAAGATGATCATCTCATACTTGGGCTTCTTCATCCTGGGATCAATTATGACACTGGCCGTTCGACTCGTACCACATTTCGAGAGCAAGGATGAAATCGGAGAGAGTGAGACGGAATGACGAACCGGAACTGGATCGGTGCGGTATTGGACAATAGTTCCTTGGCATGGAACCTGCATTTTGTGGTCACGACGATTTCTCTAGAAAGGTTGGAAAATGACTGAAACGGTCCAGATCCTACATCATGACGTTTGGGAACGCTGCCATGGGGATGAACGCCAGGAAGGGCGGCGGGAACTGGTCAATATCTATGCCCGCATTGTCAAGTACGTGGCCGGGCGAATGGCAATCGGACTTCCCCATTACGTGGAATTCAACGATCTGGTATCAGCCGGTTTATTGGGGTTGATCCAGGCCATAGACAACTTCGACCACCTACGCGGAATTAAGTTCGAAACCTACGCCATTCCCCGCATTCGAGGTTCGATCCTTGATGAACTGCGAAGCCAGGATTGGTTTCCCCGGTCCTTGAGGCGGAAGGCCAAACAGCTGGAAGAGGCTTACAGCACCCTGGAAGTCAAACTGGGGCGCCCGGCCACTGATGCGGAAATCGCTCGTGAGTTGAACATTGACATAGCGGTGTTGGACACCATGGTCGGCGAGGTTTCCATCGCTACGATCATGTCCCTGGACGCCGATACTTCCGGCGACGAAAGCGAACAGTCTTCCACCCTTGGCGATTACCTGGCCGACCCCAAAACCGAAGACGTGGAACAGGTCCTGGCCCGGCAGGAAATGAAGGAACTCATCGGGGAAAGAATGATTGAGCTGCCTGACAAGGAGCAGCTTGTTTTGGTCTTGTACTACTATGAAGAACTGACACTCAAGGAGATCGGGGAAATCCTGGACGTTACCGAGAGCCGGGTTTGCCAGATTCACACCAAGGCCATTTTCCGACTCAAGGGAAAAATTCAGAGACACGAAGGAAAACAGAGTCTCGGCCAGCTCACGCAGGAAATCAAGTTGCGTCAGAGCGCCCCTCAGGAACCCAGCGAGGAACCGGTTTCTTTGGGAGAAAAAGTGAAGAAATTGGAACCGGTCAATGTCATGGCCTGCTTGACTCTTTGCCAACTGACGGCCTACCTGACCTGGTTGGGCACAAGTGGCGGAGTTTGGCCTGGATATACTGCTTGATCATTGCAGGATAAGGAGTTGGGATGGCTGGAGACGGAGTCTCGTTACCGACCACAATTGCCCAAATGGGAAGCGTGGCAAAGACGCAGGCCAAGGTTCAGCAGCCGGCTCAACAAGGTGCTCCCTTTGCCGAACAGCTGGAAAAGAACGACGAACTCAAGGTTCAACGTGTAAAGGAAACCCAAGAGGCGGAACAGCAGAAAATCAAGGCGGACGAGGACCGCAAGGATCGCCGACAACAACGTAAAAGGAAAAGGAATCAAAAAAGGATCGATCGCCTGCAGAAGGAAAATGCAGGATCAGAAACCACCGAGCAGCCGGAACTGTCCAAGGAGGAACAGGAAAAGCTGGGGGCCCTGATCGATCTGAGAGTATAAACCTAGCAGGGGAGAATTAAGTGAATCCGGGAAACAGTCTGGCTTTCTTCATTAATCAGGGACCCGTGTTTTGGGCTGCTACGGCTTCAGTGGGGGTGGGTGGGGCACTCCTCATTACAGCCATATTCATATTTCTGAGACGTAGGATGCGGAACCGACTCTTTCGAATTCCCAGTCTGAATTTAGGTGTTACCAGAAAACCAAATAGTCAAAAACACCCGGAAATCATGGTAACCAATACTGGATATAGCGTTTCAACTCCTGCAATTGGACCCGATAATGACCCAGATCCCGGGAAAGTGGCCTTGCGGGATCTCCTGCTGCGTTTGCGAGCGGCCGGAGATCGGATAGAGGGATCCTGTTCCCATCAGTCCAATGAAGAAACTGCCTATTCCGCACTAAAGACCCGCCCCGTTCCCGTCGAACATGAATTCAGGGTTGGGATGGGGTGATTCAGTCCCCTTCTCGCAATGGTGTGAATAGTTACCTGGAGTTGGAATGACTACGACCCGGGAAGCGACCGGAGCGGTTGGTGTCGTGCAAGAGGACGAAACCACCGCCAAGCTTCATCGAATAATAATGACTACTCGAGATCTCCCGGCGATGCCGCATGTCGCCGGTAAAGTTCTGGAGCTCTCATCCGACCCGAATACTTCTGCCAGCCAGCTTCAACAGGTAATCTCCGACGATCAAGCCATGACCGGACGGATTCTGAAAATTGCGAACAGCGCCATGTATTCCTGCAGCCGGAAAATCAAGACGTTGACCGAAGCCATCGTCATGTTGGGATTCAACTCAATTCGGAGTCTGGTAGTAACCAGCGCTGCCCGGAACCTTTACCAGAGCGGGAAAACACAAACTGGATTGAAGGAGAGGTTGTTGTGGGAACACTCGATTGGTTGTGCATTTGCGTGCAAGCTCTTGGTGTCGTCCCGGGTTCCTGCTTTGCAGGAAGAAGCATTTCTGGCCGGGTTGATGCATGACATCGGAAAATTGGTTCTGAATCTTCGGGTTCCCGACAAGTTCGACGAAATCGTGCAGGTGGTCTACAACGAGAACAAGAGTTTCTCGGAAATCGAGCGAAATCTTTTGGACTTCGACCACACCGACGTTGGGAGCCTGTTGGTAAACAAGTGGAAACTGTCACCCCTGCTCGAAGACGTTATTCTTGAGCATCACACCGAGAGTAGTTTCACCGCCGACAAACCATTACTCCTGTATTTGGATATTGCCAACCGGATCTGCCACAAGATGGGTGTTGGGTTCACGGATAATTCAGATCTGGAGTTGGTTGACTGCCCCGCGAACCGGATCCTGGGACTAACTCCCGAAGCACTTGACGATACAATGGCCGCACTTCAGGAAGCTCTGGAGAGCGAAATGGACATATTTATTTGAAGGGAAGAGCATGACATCGGTCGGGACAATCAGCGAAAATTCGGTATCACAGGAGTTGGAGATCTTCATCCGGGAAGCGGAAGATATTCCCACGATCCCGGAGTCTCTCATTCAAATAATGCGAGTATTGGATGATCCGGATTCCGGACCGTCCGACTTGGCCGAAGTGGTACGGTTGGATTCCCCCCTGATGTCCAAAATTCTACGCCTTGCCAATTCTCCCTATTACAACCAAAAGGGCAACCTCAGTGATATCAACCGTTGCGTAGGGGTGCTCGGGTATCGAACAGTTCGACAAATGGCCATCTCGGTATCCGTTGCCACCAGTTTGGTGTCCGCGGTAGCGAGCTCGGGTGGCAGTTTGGATTATCGAGAACTCTGGCGCCATTCTGTAGTGACCGGCGCCATGGCCAAGGAGCTTGCCATTGTAACTGGTTACTCCGATCCTGAAGAGGTCTTCATGGTCGGACTCCTGCATGACATCGGGAAGTTCATCTTGGAGATCCATGATCCGGTTCGTTACGACGGATTAATTGCTTCTCGTAGTCAGAACGGGCGATCCCTAATTGAAATGGAACATGAGGAATTCGGTTTCGACCACGCTGCCATCGCCGGGGCCTTCGCCAAAGTCTGGTTTCTTCCTGAACTGTTTGCTTTTACTCTTTCCGCCCACCACGAAACCACCCCGGAGAAAACCATCCGAGGTTCCCGGGAACATGCTCTGGCCCTGTTACAGTTGGCTGATTATCTGGCAAACACCATGAGTCCCGTAAACTCGGATTTGGGTTTCGATCCACGATTGTTTGACCCCGTAGCCCTGAACCACGCCGCAGGTATTTCCATAGCCGACCTGGAAGGGTGCTTGGATTGTTTGCGCAATAGTGTAGATTCGGCATCGGCCTATCTTTCCTTGGAGCAATAGGTTGTATCTTCTTTGATCAGACCGGCCAGTCAGCCCCGCTAAAATTCCATCTCAAATCATATTGTCTCAATAGCTTCAATTCGTTATCATGTCAAAATGGCAGGATTGGCTGGAAAGTGCTTTGGCGCTCCCGTCGTTCAGCCATTATTTAAACTTAGTCAGGAATATTTTGGGGATCGTTCCTGTAACTCCAAGAAATAGCGAGGATCAGCGTGCCCTCTATTGTATTTCTCAGCCGTCGACCACGCTTGTATTCTGCAGCAGCCCAATGGGACCTGCCTGAAGGCGAATTGTACCTTTACGATTCCCCCTCGGAGGCCTTGGCCAAGATGTCCCTGGGTCAAACAGCAGTGTTCGTTTTTGATTCTCGAGATTATCCCCGCTTCAAGCACGTAATCCGCAAATTTCTGTCCATGAAATCCGACGCCGATCTGGTTTTAATCGGACAGGAGAGCGAGATAACGGAAATGCTGGAACTGGAACACGATGTGGCTATTCAGGTTGTTCCTGCAACCGCGGATCACGAAGAGGTTTATGAAGCGGTTTTGCGAAGAGTGCTGTTGAGACGTGTACGCCAAAGCAGTGGTATGGTGGGACGGAGCCGGTCCATTGACCAACTTCTTTCCATGATTGCGCACGCTGCCCCGTTGGACGTGAACATCCTGGTCCTGGGTGAGAGCGGAACCGGGAAGGAACTTGTAGCCAGGGCGATTCACGAAAATTCTTCTCGGCAGAAGGGGCCCTTCATCAGCTTGAATTGTGGAGCGCTCACTGAAAGCCTCCTTGAGAGTGAGCTTTTCGGTCACGTCCGCGGCGCTTTCACCGGGGCGGTTGGGGACCATCCCGGTGTATTCGAAAGGGCGAACAGAGGGACGCTGTTTCTGGATGAGGTGGGGGAACTACCTCTGGGAATGCAGACCCGCTTTTTGCGGACCCTGGAAACGGGAGAGTTCACGCCTGTCGGGGGACGAATTGCCAAGAAATGCGATATCCGACTGGTAGCCGCCACCAACCAGGACCTGGCTTCCGAAGTGGCGGGTGGCCGTTTTCGCCAAGACCTCTACTACCGTCTTCGGGTGGTGGTCCTGAACACCCCGGCTTTGCGGGATCGTGTGGAAGATATTCCCGTGTTGACCGAGTCCTTTCTGGATCAGGAAAACAAACGCCATGGTTTGCATGTCAGGGGCCTTACGCGAGCGGCTGAACTGGTTCTTCTGGATCACGACTGGCCCGGCAACGTTCGAGAGTTGCGAAACACCGTCAGCTCGGCGGTTGTGATGAAACAGAGGGGCTTGATAGATTTGGCGGACTTGCCGGCGGAGCTACGCCTCACTTCCGGGCCCGGACAATCGGGTTTCCTACCTGTTGCCCTGGAACAGAGCCAGAATCCACCTTCGCTTGACCTTGCCTTGCTTGCCACGACCATGCTGGAACTACGGCAGGATATCAAGGAGATCAAATCACTTTTGCAAGCGGGGAATTCCGAACAGGAAACCGATCCGTCTTGGCCACTTTCCCCGAAGGGGCCCCTGCAGAGAACCAACGGTTTTGTGGAGACTTATGCCGGTGATTCCGGTTTTACGCCTTTGCAAAGTGAGCAGGTGGGTGACCTGCAAACAGCCGAGCGCACCCTCATTGAAGCGGCTCTGCGATCTGCTGAAGGGAACCGGCGAAAAGCGGCCAACAAGTTGGGAATCAGTGAGCGGACCTTGTACAGAAAAATCAAGCTCTTCGGCCTAGCCTGAACTTTCCGCATAAGAAGGAATGGGTTATACTGTGGCTTGGTTTCAAAAATTTCCTACTGAACTCTACCCCTGGGCAAGCGAGGCAATGATGAATAAGAAACAGGTGCGGCCTGTGACTGGTCGACTCTTTCTTTTAGTTTGTCTGACCAACTTCCTCCTGGTTTTGGCTGTTGGAAATGCCTGGGCGACCAAATACGCTGGAGCCTTCATGGCCAACGGCGGCGGAGCCCGAGCCTTGGGTATGGGGGGTGCCTTCACCGCTGTAGCTGATGACCCCTCGGCAACCTTTTGGAACCCGGCTGGAATTGCTGATGTAATTGACGCGGAAATCCTCTTGATGCACTCCGAGCGATTCGGGGACCTGATCGATCGGGATTTTGCTGCCTTTGTCACGCCAGTGAGATGGTCCCTTTTGGGTGGCGACTCTGCCGGGTTGGGCATTACCCTGATCAGACTCGGGGTTGACGACATTCCTTTCACCGATCACATAGAGCTGGACGATGTGGATGGCGACGGGATTGCCGATGCCATTTCGGGCCTGGATCATCTGGACGAAGTGATTTACAGAAGCGACCAGGAATACGCCTTGATGCTTTCCTACGGGGAGAAACTGGGCAGTTGGCGGGTTGGCGGTACTCTCAAGCTCATCCACCAGAGTGTGGGCAACTACTCAAGCCTCGGACTGGGTGCGGATCTTGCGCTTTTGAGACCTCGGCTTTGGAGAAATCTGAACGCCGGAATCAAGTTCCAGGATATTACGACCACTTATCTCTCCTGGAATACCGGCACAAACGAACTGATAGCTCCCGCCCTGGTGCCGGCCCTGGCCTGGCGGCAACCCCTGCCCCAATGGAACATGAGCGCCACCTTTGCCACCTCACTGGAAGGACGATTCGAGGATCGCCGAGGAGCGGACCAATACTGGCTTGGCAACCTCAGCGCCAACTCCCACTGGGGCCTTGAACTGGGATTTTCGGAAAAGGTCTTTCTGCGAGGTGGTTTCGACGGCGGTTGGACCAGCAACGACATGACGGCAGGGGGTGGGTTTGTCTTTTCCCGCTTTACAGTTGATTACGCCTTTGCGGGAGACACCTTGGATATTGACGAGTACACGCATCGGATCAGCGCCTCGGCTCGCTTCTGATCAGCCGCCTGGTCGATAGGCAAATATTCGCTGCCCAGGGAAAATGAGATTCGTCTTTTGGATCCCATTCACTCGACGTAAATGCTTAACCGATACCCGCAGCTTCCTGGCGATTCCTCCCAGGGTATCCCCTGATCTGACCTTGTAACTAACTCGCTCCCAGCCGTCCGGCGGTACATAATGCCCTTTCTCAGCGGAACGTTTCGCCGCTTTACTTGCCAGCTCGGCAGGCATGGGAATCAGGAGGGGGTCCCCGGGACGGATCAGGTGAACGTTGCCCAGCTTATTCAAACGAGCCACATCGGCCACTGAAGTACCGTAGTTGCGGGCAATTTGGCCAAGAGTCTCGCCTCGGGCCACTTTGTGTCGGCGCCAGGTCAATCGTCGATCCGCCGGTATTTTGGCCAAAGCTTGGCGGGCCGCCGCCCCGGTACCTTCGGGCACCCTGACCGGATAATCTTTCAAGCCCGCAGGGGAGGCGCCGCGCAGAAGAGCAGGGTTCAGTTTTCGAACTACCTCGGGGGTTACTCCGGCACAGCGTGCAATCAGGTCCAGGTCGGTGGCGTCGTCCACAAGAAGGACCTCGTAACCCAGGGGTATTGCCGAATTCTGAGCAAACCCGAATTCCTCCCGGTTCTCTCCTATGCGGGCTGCAGCAATGAATTTTGGGACATAATCCACCGTTTGACTGGGTAGGCGAAGATTCCAGAAATTATCATGACCATGCTGCCGGATCCGGCGATCCACGCGGTTTTCCCCTGAATTGTAGGCGGCCAGGGCCAATGCCCAGTCCCCGAATTGTTTGTACAGCTGGGAAAGATAGCGGGCGGCCGCCCGGGTTGACATTTCAAAATCCCGTCGCTCATCCACCCACCAATTTCGCTTCAAGCCGAATGATTTGGCGGTTCCGGCCATGAATTGCCAGGGGCCCACCGCATTTACGCTCGACACGGCGTAGGGACTCAGTCCACTTTCAATCATTGCCAGATAAACCAGTTCCTGTGGCAGTCCTTCTTCGACGAGGATGGTGGTAATCAAGGATTCTACAGCCGATTTTCGGTCCAGCCAGAACTGGAAATTTCGACGTCCTCTGCCCGTGAAGTACGCTATCCATTTGGCTACCGCCTTGTTGTCTATTTTCAACAAGTCCGCGGTGATGGGGGTCAAATTAATCCCCGTGGCTGGAACCAGAGAATCGGGAAAGGCCATCTGGGAAAGTCGGCCGTAACCGGTGGCCAAGAGAGAATCGGTTTCGGTTGGTTTATGGGCAAAGGCTTCCTGTTCGGCAATGACTCCGGCCAGTAGCCAAACCCGTCTTCCCAAGCTGGAATGATGGGATGAGTAAAGCGAATCTGTTCCAGCTGGTAGAGGATTTTCCAGCAAGTCCTGCAGTGTAAACAATTGATCTTGGGCGAGACCCAGCTCTCCGTCAGCGGTCAAGCCCAAAGCAGTGGAGCAAAGATTCTCCAAAGTCTCAAGGGTCGGCAAACCGTCGGGTCCCAAAGGAAGAGTATCGACAGGTGAAGATATTAATTCCTGGATCGAGGCGTATGCAAGCAGAGCCGACGGAGCAGTTTGTCCCCCTTCAAGACAACTTGCTTCCATCTCGCTCCCATTACCCTGTGTGCTGACTGATTCAAATTCCGGGTCTTTGTGAAGCTTGGAAAAATGGGAACAACCTGAAAAAATAAACAAGGAAAGCATTAAAGTTAATAAAACCACCAAAAGGAATTGGTGCCCAGGAAGTTCTGGAAGAAATCGACGCGTTTTCGAATTGCACTGGAAGGCGGCCAAGATTTACCATCCTTGATTCAATCGAGGAAACGGGGAAGCGCAATGGGTAAAATAAACCTAACCCCTGCTTGAAACTATGTGTGGAACCCTGGTTGGGAGGAATTCCGGTAGCCGTTTCTGGAGTACACTAGGGCAAAATAGCAATATCCACGCCGTAGATTCAAGAAAAGTTTCAACGGGAATAGTTGCTAAAAACCCCATGATATGTCATAATTACTTACTGAACCAAATAACTTCCTGCAAAGATGGTATGGCAAAACCATGAATCCTGGGATTCCAGTACTTAAAAATCTTTTATTGGGGGAACTCCCCCTGGAAAAAGTCGGCCCTCACCTTAGGCATTCCGTAAAGCGGGCGATCTGTTCTGATGATCCCCGGCGAATGACCCAGGTGGCTCAAGTCGTGCTGGCCGAACTCCTGCGGCGAGGGGACCTACTGCGGGTGGCCGTCGAAGGCTCGGTTGGGCAAACTGGTTCGTTGTATCTTTTGAAGGGGACTACCCGTCTGTTGGATTTGGCGGGATTGGGTTTCGAACACACTATTGCTTCTGATCTTTCCCTTAAACATGAACCGAATGTGGAGCCGGGACTGGCATCTGTCCTGCCTGCAGTAGACGCCTCTTATCGCCCGGAGGACTTTGCTGGAATCCTGGGTGTAATGGAGCAGGCACAGGAACTGGAAATGGGAAACCCGAGTTCGGGTGAGACAGGAGTCGTACTGACGGGAATCTTACAACTCCTGGCCCAGCTAACCCCTCAATTCAGCCTGTTTGTAATGATGAATGAGACCGAAGATGCTCCCGAGGATCAGAATTATCTGTTCCGGCTCCAACCGGATGATCCTGCCCTGCATTGGTTGAATAATCGAAAACCAGGCCAATCCTTCTGGATTCCCGACCCCGGGGAATTGCCCAACCATATCCGGAAACATGAACACTTGGTTCGAGAGGGCCTGGGGGCCTGGAGCGAAGAAAAATATTCCTGTGCGGTGGCCATTCCGCTCTGGGAACCGGTACCCGAAAACGAGCCTGAAGTTGATCCGCGTGAGGCCGGAATTTTTTTCCTGGTTGCGCGGGAATCATGGGGCAGGGAGGCGATGTTTAAACTGGCCCGCCGCTTGACCAACTTTGTCTCCCGGCGTTGGCAAAGACAAACCGAAGTAAATCAGAGGATACACAAGGATCGCCTGACGGGTGTTTTCAACCGGGCCTATTTCGATGACCAATTCACGCTGGAACTGGAACGGGCCCGTCGCTCTGAGGGCCCGCTTACCCTCGTAATTGCCGATCTGGATCATTTCAAGGCGGTGAATGACCAGTACGGTCACCTGGTCGGAGATATTGTCCTAAAACGCTTGGCACGTCGCCTGCAATCCCAATTGAGGCGGATCGACAGCATATGCCGGATAGGAGGGGAGGAGTTTGCCCTGATTCTACCGCATACATCGGTGGGAGCGGCCTGCGAGGTGGTCCGAAGGCTGCTGGGCGAAAATTCCACCGAGGAAATCCAGTACATTGACCAGACCTTGTTGATCGATGTTACCTGCTCCTACGGCACCGCTTCTTTTCCGGATGCCGGCGCCGATGCCTTCGAACTTTATCGCAAGGCCGACGCCATGCTTTTCCTGTCCAAGGACAAGGGTCGGAACCAATGCCACAGCTGGAACAGCGACGGGGACCATATCCAGTTGCTGCCCGGGTCAGATTCTCCCTGATTTCAACTTTTTCAACCTGGTCGACGGCAGCAGTCCGGCGCTGGCCTTTGACTTGGGCCTTGTTCCACCTGGCTGGGTTTACTCTTGGCGGGTGGGTGTCCGCCCAGCTTCCCGTTATGGCGCTGCCCTTGGGAAATTTGCCGGTTTCCTTGTTTACCCGCCTCGCAGGAATCCTTCCCCTGGGTTTGAATCTGGCTCCAAGGACAAACGGAACGTTGGTGTGGCTCCTGGTTCTGGGACTATCCCTGGCTGCGGGGATGCAGGAGAGTCGACAAAGAGGGGCTCGGTTTTCCGCTGTCGTGGACTCACCCTGGGGCCCGGCCCAACGGGCTCTTTGGGAAGGGGTCGCGGTTGTCCGGATAACCGGATGGCCCGGCCCGGGAAGAAATGATTCCTGGCGGGCTCCGGCCCGGTTCGTTCATCTACGAGGCTCCGAATGTGACTCGACTATTTACCCTCCGAAAAGCGGTGAAGGGATAATGCTCAAAGGCGAGGGGGAGCCACCCGCTCCGGGGGCCCTCTTGATGGGGCGCTTGAAAGCCAATGTCCCTTCGGTGGCTACTGTTCCGGGCGGATTCGATTATCGCTGTTTCCTGGCGGGCCGGGGAATCCTCTGGAGTGGTCTGATCACCGATGATCGCAGGGTGAATCCAGGGGATCCCGTGGCACTGATGGGGCAAAAGGTTCTGCTTCCCCTTAGGACTTGGCTCCTGGAACAACTAGGGGAATTGTTACCGGGGACCGAGGCCGGCCTTGCGGCGGCTGTACTTTTGGGTCGACGTACCCCGACCAGTAGGGAAGCAAGCCGACCTTTTGCCGATCTGGGCCTGGCTCATCTGTTTTCGGTGAGTGGGTTGCACGTTGGAATCTTGTTGGGAATCTTCCTGCTTCCGGCCTTGGCACTGTCCACCTCCCCAACCTGGCGCGTACTGCCTCTAGCCGTAATCCTTCCTCTTTACGTACTACTGACCGGAATACCCGGCTCCGTAGTCAGGGCTGCGGGACTGGGGTTTTTGGGGCTGGCCGCTGTCCTGGCCGGTCGTCGGGCTGATCCTGTTTATCTTGTTGGTTTGTTGTTTTGGATGGGCTCGATTTGGGACCCGATGCAGAATCTGGATCCAGGACTCCGCCTCAGTTATCTCGCAGCCGGAGGAATCCTGGCAGTGGGGCGTCCGGCACAAGAAGCGGGAATTTTAGGCCGGGGCTGGTTGGAAAAAATTACTGCCGGGCTTCTGGTCAGTCTAACCGCCCAGTGGTTTACCCTGCCGCAGGTTGGCGTCTCATTCGGTAGGATCAGCCTGCTCTCTCCTTTGGCCAACCTGGTTGCGGTCCCTCTGTTCGGGTTGGCCATCTGGGCAATAGTCTTGGCCCTGGCCTTGAATTTTGTTTTTCCCTGGGGTGGCCAAGCTTTGGCCGCCTGGGCCTGGTTGCTGATGAGATCCCTGGCGGGCGCTGTACAATGGAGCGCTCACACATCCGGTGGACTGGGATTGGGGCTGGCCGTTCCCGGCCCTGGAAGGGTAGTCATCCTTGCCCTGATGACGGTCATGTTCCTGCGGCTGGTTGTCGTTCGCTCAGGGGGGCTCCCCGTTTCCTTGATGTTCAGACGCGTTGGAATACTGGTCATCTTTGGCGTGGGCTTCCTTGTTGTGGCCCCCTGGGGCGCGGATTTGGATCGTGTCAAGGGTGTCACTGTTTGGCAGCTTGACGTCGGACAGGGTGATTGCAGTTTGATTGTCTTTCCGGATGGTTGGACTTGTATGGTGGATACCGCCGGGCGTTTTGGTAGGGACCCCGCTTCCGACGGACCCCTTTCCCGGTCGGTTCTTCCCTTCCTTTCCCGGGGTGGCATAAACCGTCTAAACGCCGTGGTTCTTACCCATGACCACCTGGACCATACCGGAGGCGTCGCAGCCTTGGCAAAGGGGATCGAGGTAGAAAACTACTACTGTGGCGGAGAGGCAGCCCACTCACTGGAATCGGTTGCCGAGCCCGAATCCATCCATCACCCCCTGGCCGGCAAGATTCTCCATGCATGGTCGGATTGGACTCTGGAGGTCCTGTTTCCCGCTGGGCCGTTACCCAAGAAATTCTCAGAGAATAACCACTCCCTTGTGATCGGGTTGCGTCACAAGGATCGTTATGCGATGGTGTTCAATGGAGATTTGGAGCAGGAAGGGGAAGCACTTTGGGCAAAAAACGGGAACATTCCCCGGAATATCCAGGTTTGGAAAGCAGGTCACCACGGCAGCGATACCTCGGGGTCTCCAGAGTTGCTGGCTTGGCTGAATCCGGAAATGATATTGGTGAGCTGTGGAGTGGGTAATCGTTACGACCATCCCAGTCATGGGCCTTACGTTGTTCAGGGAGACACTTTAACAATCCAGAGAACCGACCTGGGGGGCAGCATCCGCCTGGAATGGGACAACTCGGGGCAATTCGGACTTACTTCCTGGAATCGTCTCCGGTAGATAACAACCAAGGGAGGCTTCCTTGACACAACCTGAAACGGGACCTAAAATGCCGCCGAATAGTTTTCCCACCTTGTTCTGCTGGCTGCGCTCACAGTGTTACGCGGTGACCTGCAATGGCTACGACTGCTGCTCAGCGGAGGAGAAGTAATTCCCGCCGGGTGCCTGCCGTAAGGTGGGGTCAAATTTTGATGTTAATCATCAGGGAGGATTTCATGACTGCTCTGCGTTCTACCAGGGATTTGGGTCTTCAGCCGGGTTATGAGGGGAAAGTTCGAGATATGTTCGACTTGGGGGATCGTTTCCTCATAGTGACCACGGATCGGATTTCAGCCTTCGACGTAATTATGAACGATTTGGTGCCCGATCGGGGCACGGTTTTAAATGTTATGAGCCTGGCCTGGATGAATCGCTTCGCCGATTTGATCCCCAACCACATGATCACAGCTGATCCTCAGGAATTCCCGGAACCCTTCTCGGGGCATGCTCGTCTTTTGGGCGGACGCTCGGTTCTTGTCAAAAAAGCAGAACGCTTTCCCGTCGAATGCATAGTCCGCGGCTATCTGGCGGGCAGTGGTTGGAAATCGTATCAAAAGGATCGTACGGTTTGTGGGCATGAATTGCCCGCCGGTTTGAGGCTGGCCGACCAACTTCCAGAGCCCATCTTTACTCCCTCGACCAAGGAGGATGAGGGTCACGATGAAAACATTCCTTATGAAACCGTCGTCGAGCTGATCGGACCGGAGCACGCAGCCACCCTGCGGGATATCTCCCTGAGATTGTACCGGGAGGGAGCTGCCCACGCCCTGGCTCATGGGGTAATCCTGGCGGACACGAAATTCGAGTTCGGAATCATCGATGGCCAGGTAACCCTGATCGACGAAATATTGACTCCGGACAGTAGTCGATTTTGGCCCGCTGACCGGCATCATCCGGGTCAAGAGCCGCCCAGTTGGGACAAGCAAATCCTTCGCAACCATCTGGAAACCCTGGACTGGGATCATGAGCCGCCGCCGCCCGAATTGCCTGCCGAGATCCTTGAGCGTACCGCCCTGCGATACACCGAGGTCTTGAACATCCTTTTCCCGGACGAATCTGAAAACTGGAGGCAGTACCTGTGAGTTATCCCCGCCGGGCGCTTATAAGCGTCACCGACAAGACCGGTTTGGTGGATGTGGCCCGTACTCTGGTTGAAGCGGGTTTCCAGCTGGTTGCCTCGGGAGGCACCGCACGCCATCTGGAGGATGCGGGCCTTCCCGTAACCGGGGTGGCGGAGTTGACCGGATATCCGGAGGTTTTTGGAGGGCGGGTCAAGACATTGCACCCGGTCATACACGGGGGGATCCTGGGACCGACCACTGAAAGTTTTGCCGCCACAGCGGAACAGGGAATCGCCCCTATCGAAATTGTGATCGTCAACCTTTACCGTTTTGAGGAGGCGGTGGCGCGGGGCGCCGGAGAAGCTGAAACGGTGGAGCAGATCGACATCGGAGGGCCAACCTTGTTGCGGGCTGCGGCCAAAAATTTTTCCCGGGTTACGGTCCTCAGCCGTTGCACCCAGTACGAGGATTTCCTTGCGGACTTTGAGAGGAACGGGGGCGCCACGAGCCTGGGATTCCGCCGTCAAATGGCCACCGCCGCCTTCGAACTTGTGGAACGCTATGATAACGCCATTGCTTCGTGGATGGCTGGACCGGCCCAGCGGGAACCCGCCGAAATTGCCTTGCGATACGGAGAGAACCCCCACCAGGTAGCCTCCCTTCATCTGCCACCGGTGAACGATGGAGAGCCCGCCCTGGCCTCGGTCGGCCTGGAACAACACGGCGGCAAAGAACTCTCCTACAATAATATAGTGGACCTGATTGCCGCTGTTAAATTGATTGGGGACTTCGATGGGCCCTGCTGTGGAGTGTCCAAGCATACCAATCCCTGCGGGTTCGGCCTTGGCGAAGGGTCTCTGGGACTGGAACGAGCCCTGAAGTGCGACCCCGTGTCAGCCTTCGGCGGTGTCTTTGCCTTCAACCGGGAGGTGGATCAGGAGACTGCCGGTATTCTGGGGAAACTCTTTTTGGAAATCATTGTCGCCCCTTCCTTTTCAGAAGAAGCGATGGCGCATCTTAAAAGGAAGAAGAACGTGCGAATCCTGACCGTGGACATGGAACACTTCCTGGCGGCCACCCGGAATCGATCCCGAAGCTGGGGCAGCATGATTTTGAAACAGGACGAAGACGAGGGCTTCCCGGAACTTAATGACTGGAACGTGGTAGCGGGCCGGGAACCCGACCCGAAAACAGTTTTGGCCCTTTCCCTGGTTTGGAAAGTTTGCAAGCACGGGAAAAGCAACGCCATTGTTCTGGGCAATGAGGAATCCACCATCGGACTGGGTTTCGGACAAATGAGCCGGGTGGATTCGGTCGAATTGGCCATTGCCAAGGCCAAGGCCGCCAATCTGGATATAGAAGGTTGCGTAGCCGGATCCGACGGATTCTTTCCCTTCCCCGATGGAGTGACAAAACTGGCTGCGGCCGGAGTAAAGGCAATCATTGCTCCGGGAGGATCGATTCGGGATGAGGAAGTGGCAAAATCCGCAGCGGAAATGGGGATCACCCTGATCTTGACCGGACGGCGGCATTTCAATCATTGAGCAGCCTCAGTATATTCTACGAATGAGGTGACCCGGAATTCCATCCGGGTCTCTGCAAGAATCTCAAGGAAACCTACTGGTCAGGTCCACGAAGAAAATGGCAAAACGAAGCCGACAGGCAGCAGCAAGACTGAAACAATACCTCCGATTCACCACGGTGGGATTGTTGCTGACTTGTGCTTACCCTGTTGCGCCCAATGCGATGGCAATGCACATGGGTTTTGCCCCTGAGTCGGATCTTATGGAGTTACGCGCCTTGCGGCGGGAGACCAGCCGGAGCCGATCATTGGATATAGAGAAAGGGGCAGAGCCGGCTCTATTCGGGCTTTTAGTGGTTCCGGTTGAGTTTGCCGACACACATTTTCCAACAGACTGGGACCCCCGAACCCACCTGGCTCCCGCACTGTCCGGTGGAAGCGAATCAACCCTGGTTAATTACTTCTCAGTTGCTTCCGGCGGAAAACTGGAAATGCGCACCACATTGGCACCCATCATCCGGCTTTCCCGAGAGCGAGCTCATTATTCCGACCTGGGAACGACCTATTCTCTGCGCACACGAATCATGGCCACCGAAACCCTTGAGGCATTAAGCGACCTGGGGCTTGAGTTCCGAAGGTTGGATATGGATGGTCCGGACGGAATCCCGGCCAGTGGCGATGATGATGGGCAAGTGGACGGAGTCCTGTTTCTCCATGCGGGGATCGGTCTGGAAAACGATATCGAAAACGGGTTGATTCCAGCCCACCAGTATTTCTTGACCGAACCCGTCGTATCCGATGGTGTGGAGGCCTCTTTCTATGCCGTGGCCAGCCATATCAGTGGACTGGGCATCTGGGCTCACGAAACCGGCCACCTGCTGGGGATGGAGGATCGTTACGATCGCAGGTTGCAGTCCACCGGAGGAGGCGAAGTGCATTCCCGTGGAGGATTAGGGCGCTTCAGCCTGATGGCCTCCGGGGCCTGGGGGGTTGGAGGAGGTAGGCAGCCCGCCCTGCCGGACGCATATTCCTGCCTGCAGATGGGCTGGGTACAACCTCGTTACCTGGATTTGCATGGTGTTGAAACTCAGACGATCCGAACGGGACTTGAATCAGGGGAAGTTGGAATTATCTGGACCAACGGTGAAATCGGCGAGGAGTTTTTCCTGGTTGAAACACGTGATCCAGTGGCAAACCATCCTTTCGACGCTGCAGTTCCCGGCGGGAATCTCCTGGTTTATCATGTCGACGAATCACGACCGGAAGGCTACCTCATACAGGAGGAATCAGGGGACTGGCACCTGCGGGTGAGGATGCTCGAGGCCGATGGTGACGGTAGCTTGGCCGCCGGCTTGGATGATGGATGTCTGAATGATCTTTTTCCTGGTTCCGGAACGCAATCCGTCTTGGGACCCCTTACCGATCCCAACAGTGACGGGTACGGGGGCCCTTCGGGGATCATCCTCTCCGAGATCACTTCGGGAAATGCCAGCGTAACCCTGGTATCAGAGGCGACTCAATCCTTTGCCATCGACTTCTCTTTGGCCTGGAGTCCCAGCCAACCGGCTGCTCTGGAGTTGAAAGTGGAAGAGTTGGGGGAACCCTACTCGGAGCTTCAGGCAGTGCTTTCAGTGGAAAGCGACCCCGCTTGGGGTTCTTTCCAGGCCGGAGGCGCCGAGCAGGAATTTTCCCTGGTTGAATCCGACCCGGGTTTCTGGATTACCGCCCGGGAGATTCTATGGAACCTGGACCCTGTACTTCCGGCCGGCGCAACGACCCGTTTCAGGATTCGCTTCACGTGTCCAACCTGGACCAGTGAAAGCTTTGAGAGGGATTGGGTATGGTCCCCATCGTCCAGCACCCTGGATTTTGGCTCCGTTTGGCCTGGAGATTGGACTGTTGCTCGTCCCACCTCAAACCAGAAAACCGGGTGGTTCCGCTGGGACGCTGAACCCTGGTTGACGGCTGAGAACTCTTCGGTCCTGGCCTGCGTGGATGTTATTTACGAGGATAGTTCCGAGTGGCCTGCCGTACGCTACAATAATGGCGCTTATGCCACGATTACATCCGGTCCTTTGGACCCTTCGGTGACCGGTGTTCGCTTGACTCACGCCATAGAGGGAGAAATCCTGGCCGGGTCCGTGGCCATGGACGGGGGACAGATGCTTTGGGTTGCCCCTGACGGAACTCAGCAGCCTGCCGAACCGGTCGATGGTTGGGAAGCTGTCCTGCACAATCAAGTCAACACTCCCATACCAGGGCAGGGAGTTCTAGTGGGCACAACTCCTTTTCTCCGGGACAGGATTCCCCTTTGGCAAACCGATGTTTTCTCCGTGCCCCAACTGGGAAACGGGCCCTGGCGTCTGCGCCTGGCTTTTGCCAGTAGTGCTTCGGTCTATCACCACGGATGGTTTGTGGCGGCCATCGACCCTCTGTTTGAAACGCCCCCGACTTCGGCCTTTCCGATAATTTGGCAAGGAGATTCGAACCTGCCCGGCGAGGGCTTGACCTGGAGTTGGCCGCTTTCCGAAGGAGCAGTCATGCCCTTCACGGTTGAAGGATACGACCCGGACAATGAGGACTGGTATTCACTGGCAGCCCGTGTTTTCGAGCCTGGTCCAGCTTCCGAAGACTATTTCCTGGCCGCGGATGAACTGCTCACTGGGTTAAGAAGCCGGCAGCGGGATCGCGTCCGGATCCGCGTGGTTGGAAAGACTCCGTTGGGTCTTATGGCTTCCCGTCCTGTGGTGATCTATCCTGACGGCGGCCCGGATATCCTGACCCTTCTGGGTGATCCTTGGCCTAATCCAGCTGGCGACGGTTCGATTCGTTTCCTGGCTGAAAATCCGACTGAAAACAATTGTCGGCTGACTATATATAATTTGGCCGGCAGACTGATTAGATCCTGGTCCTTGCCTTCGGGAAATCATTTCCTTCATTGGAGGGGCATCGATTCCGCAGGACGACGGGTTGCTGCCGGTGTATATTTCCTACGTCTTGAGGGGACGGGTGTGGTTTTGACTCGCAAGGTGGTTCTCCTGCATTGAGGATTCATAAAATATTCCGTGTTTTCCCTACTGCCTGGTCGAGGATCAGCCTTGGCTTAATGGGAATTCTTGTATCTTCGAACCTGGCGTTGGCCGGGCCCCTTTTCGATCCATTTCTTGAGCGCTTCCAGGTCGGGACCTACTCCGATCCGGATAGGATCACTTTGGCCTCCGGTTATCCCATGGGATTGCTGGAGCCGATTAAGGTAGACAGGAACTGGACCAGAGCGGCGCACCAGGTGCTCCGTTCCGGAGGCCCGGATCGTAAATCACCCTACCTTTCATTGCGCCTAATGGGGTATTTGGATGATCCATTATCGACCATAAAGTGGTTGAAGGAATGCGATTATCTTGTTTCTGAATTGGAAGCGACCGGGGGAGCGGATGTTTTTTCTCCCTTATGGGACAACTCCTTCCTGGGAGCCGACATTTTGGCGCAGAGAGCCTTTTTGGCCTTAGGAGAAGGAAAACTTTCCCTGGCCGCAGAACTTGCGAACCGATTGATTTCTCCGGCAATGGAGACAAGGGTATCGGCCAGAAGCGTATTTGTCTGGGAAATGCGAGCGAGAATTTTTGAGCGTTTTTCCGGAGTTTCCAATTCCAGCTTTCCTTCCCAATTTTGGAGTTCCATGCTTGCACTCGGCCCTTATGACGCGGGCAATGCCTGGGCCTTGTGGGTAGCGCACTGCCGGGATTTGGAACAATCAATCCTACCCGCCGAACTGGTTTGCAGCCAAGGGGAGGATTTTTTATCCACTCTGAGGCAGGGTTGGTTTTCCCCCGACGTTTTATACACCTCCGCTTTCGAGGAGCCCGCACAGTCCGGTCTTGGAGCAGGCCTCTTCAAGGACCAGGATCTAGAGGCCCATTTGTCCCGCTTCCCAGTCCCCCCTCGCGAATACGAGAGGCAGGGGTCCTGGGTAAAAGGGGCCCGCATGGCCAGCAGGGGACAAGCGGAGGCCTACGAGAACCTGGCTCGCCGAACAGATCTGAGTCCGGGGTGGCGAATGGATTGTTGGCGCCGGGCCTCGGAGCTGCATTTTCTGGCTGGGGGAAACGAAGCTGGATTCAGGGACCTCGAAGAGGCTCTGAAGATCGCCGCCGACAATGGGGGTACCTTGTCCCTGCGCCGCCGCCTACGACAGTGGAGCGAGCAGGCCATGGTTTTGTCCCTGGCTCGAGGGGACACCCTTTTGGCCCGGCGGATTCACTATACTGCCGGAAACAGCTTTCATGAGGAAGAAGGAGCAGCCTTCATCTCTGAAACATCCTATTGGTTACCGATCCTCAGGCCGGAGGATCAGGAGTCTGGAGCGGTTTCTCCCACGGCCCTGACCGCCGTGGCACAATGCAGGATAGAGGCTGGCCAGGCGGCTTCCTTGGGGATTTCAAATCCTGAATCACGAGCCGAATTTTTGACGGCAGCTGAAACTTGTCAGTGGGAAGCATGGATCCAGTGGGGAGTAGCCTTGGCCGGTGCCAAGGGATTGTCCCCGGAACGCCAGGCTGCCGCGGATAAATACCGAGATATTCTGGGTTCCGAAACGACTACATCGGTAAACCCCAAAGAAACAACCGGGCTGGAAGCAAAGGCGTTGGCTTGCATAGCCCTTCGCCTGGGATCAGACCCCGCTGGGCTTACCCTTTTGGAGATGGCCATGGATCGGGATATCGCCCGAGCCACAAACTGGAAATGCCCGGTCCGACCATCTGCCATTCCGAGACTTGTGATGGACTTGCGATCCAGCCAATTGGACCTGCACGCTTTGCTAGGCTTCTGCCTCGCATCAGGAGATATGAGGGGTATGCTGGCCGTGGCCTCAGCTCTACCGGCAAGGGGCTTGACGGAAGAGGACAAGCTTCGTTTCCTGTACCCCTTGCCGGCGAAGGGCCCCATACTGGACGCTATAGTTTCACAGGATTCAGAACCGGCTCTGATTCTGGCGGTCGCCCGCAACGAATCCTTGTTTGAACCAACGGTTCGCTCCAGGGCCGGCGCCCTTGGATTCATGCAGATCATGCCCTTCCACTACGACAATCGTGGAGCCCTGCCCGGGACTGCCAATTGGACCTGCGCGAAGGTTTCGATCTTGAAGGGGGCCCGGATCCTGGAGGAAAATCGCCGGCGATACCTTGGTGATCCGTATCTGGCCGTGGCAGCCTACAATGCCGGGCCTGGCGCCGCCTCCCGCTGGGGGAAACAACTGGACGGCCATCCGGACCGTGACATCTACTTGGCATGGATCGGCTATCCGGAAACTAGACGTTATGTGGAAAAGGTCTTGATTGACCGCGAAATTTATAATTGGATAATCTCCGCCGAACGAGGCGACTGAACGAACGGATTAAAGGAGTATCACCCATGGCCAAAGGCCTGCTGGGATTTATCGAGAAGCTCTTCGACAAGAAGAAAAAGGATGTGAGCCGGTTGACGCCCCTGGTTGACCAGGTTAAGCAGGTCCGTGAGGAATTTCGTGACCTGAGTGACGAACAGCTTCAGGCTAAACGGGAGGAATTCACTGCCCGTCACGCTGAAGGGGAATCCCTGGACGATTTGTTGCCTGAAGCGTACGGAGTGGTCTGGGAGGGATGCCGGCGATTGACCGAACGCAAGGCCTCATGGGTTGTTTGGGGCCAGGATGTTGTGTGGGACATGATACCGTACGACGTCCAGATCCTGGGAGCTATCGTCCTGCACGAGGGCAAAATCGCTGAAATGGCCACGGGCGAGGGAAAAACCCTGGTGGCCATCATGCCCCTTTATCTGAACAGTCTGCCCAAGAAGGGCGCCCACCTGGTCACCGTCAACGACTACCTGGCCCAACGCGATGCTGAATGGATGGGCGGCGTGCTGGAATTCCTGGGATGCAAAGTGGGCTTCATCTTGGGTCAGATGACACCTGAAGAGCGGCGAGAAGCCTATGGCTGCGATGTAACTTACGGCACAAACAATGAATTCGGATTCGACTACCTGCGCGACAATATGGTTGTCCATGCCGAGCATTTGGTGCATCGGGATTTCCATTTTGCAATCGTGGATGAGGTGGACTCCGTCTTGGTGGACGAGGCGCGCACTCCGCTGATCATCAGCGGTCCCGTTGAAAAATCCACCCATCAATTCGAGGAGTTGAATCCCCGGGTCAATCGGGTTGTGAAAAAGCAGCTGCGAATCGTTACGGACTGGATCGGCGACGTCGAGAGGGTTATGCGGCCCGCTCTGACCGGTGAAGATGTGGACATCGACGACGACACCGCCCTGAAATTGTTGAGGATCAGCAGGGGGGCGCCGAAGAATCCCCGCTTTCGCAAGTTGGCCCAGGTGCCCGGTGTTCTGGAGACGGTTAAGCGTACCGAAGAGGCCTTTATGCGGGACAAGGCCATGTGGGAGGCGGATGCTGATCTCTTGTACGTGGTCGAGGAAAAGAACCACCACGTGGATCTCACTGAAAAAGGTCGCGAAGTTTTGGCCGGAGACGATTCGGAATTTTTCGTTCTGCCCGACTTGGCAGTGTCTGCAGGTGAGATCCAGGATGACGAGAATCTAAGCGTAAACGAAAAGTCGAAGCGACTGGGTGAAGTGGAACAGGCGTACGCCTTGAAGAATGAGATGATCAGCAACGTCGATCAACTGTTGCGTTCCTATTCCCTGTACGAAAAGGATGTGGAGTACGTCCTGCAGGAAGGCAAAATCGTAATAGTGGACTCCTTCACCGGGCGGTTGCAGCCGGGACGCCGTTTCAGCGAAGGCCTGCACCAGGCCCTGGAGGCCAAGGAGGGCGTTCAGGTTCAGAAGGAGACCCAGACCCTGGCTACCGTCACGGTGCAGAATTTCTTTCGCATGTATGCCAAATTGTCCGGGATGACCGGAACCGCCGAGACTGAAGAGGCCGAGTTCAACGGAATCTACAAGCTGGACGTTGTTGTGATCCCTCCCAACCGTCCCATTGTCCGCGATGACATGGACGATGTGATCTACAAGTCCAAAAAGGAAAAATACAAGGCCATCGTGGATGAGGTGCGACGTCTGCACGATCTGGGGCTACCGGTGCTGGTTGGAACCACTACAGTGGAAGTGAGTGAATTGCTCAGCCGGTTGCTCAAGCTGCGGGGAATCAATCACAATGTTTTGAACGCCAAACAACACAAGGCAGAGGCAGAAGTGGTGACCGAAGCGGGTCGGGTCGGGGCAGTTACCATCGCTACGAACATGGCCGGGCGTGGTACGGACATCAAACTGGATCCGGCAATTTTGAAGCTTCCCGACCGGTGGAAAGAGGATCCCAACCTTACACCCGAGGACTTCGAGGGCCAAGAAACCGGATTGCAGATTATCGGCACCGAAAGGCACGAGAGCCGGCGTATTGATCGCCAGTTGAGAGGCCGCTCCGGGAGACAGGGAGACCCAGGTAGTGCCGTTTTCTTCCTTTCCCTGGAAGATACATTGATGCGCCTGTTCAGCCCCGACCGTATCATCAAAGTGATGGACCGCCTGGGTGTCGAGGAGGGGGAGGTAATCACTCATTCCATGGTCACCAAGGCCATCGAAAAGGCTCAGGTCAGGGTCGAGACGCAAAACTTCGAAATCCGCAAGCACCTGCTGGAATACGACGATGTGGTCAACAAGCAGAGAGAAGTTATCTACGGCTTACGCCGGACCTCACTGATGGGCGAGGATCTGTCCGAACAGTTCGAGGATTTTGTGTACAATGCTGTAGGCGGAATCGTGGCTGAATGTGCCAACAGGGACGATGCCTCCGATTTTTGGGACATGAAGAAATTGGCCATGATGTTTCAGGGCCTGGTGCTGGCCCCCCTGCCCATGGAAGAGGATGAGCATCTGGAAATGGGCTACGAGGCTCTGGAAGAGAGGCTTCTGGAATTCACCCGAGCCCGTTTCAAGGACAAGTTGGACCGATTGGGTAAGGACTTGGCCGGCCAACTTCAGAAATTCGTCCTGATCCAAATCATCGATCAAGTGTGGCGGGATCATCTGAACGAGTTGATCATGTTGCGAAGCGGTATCGGACTTCGCTCCTACGGTCAGCGGGATCCTCTTATCGAATACAAGGCCGAGTCATTCAAAATGTTCGAGGCCTTGATGGACTCGATTGAGCGTTCATCCGTCAATCTCTTCTTCCGCGCCGAGCTGGCTCCCCCGCCTGATGTTGCCGCTCCGCCGGCAACCAAGATGGAGACCAAACATCAGGAGGTTTCCGCGTACAGCCAGGAGGGCACGGCACCAGCAATGGGGGACGGCGAATCCGGGAGAAGCCCTGCTTCCACGGAAGTGTCAGGACGCCGACCGGTGCAGCGGGAAGAACCCAAAGTCGGACGCAACGACCCCTGTCCATGCGGAAGCGGGAAAAAGTACAAGCGGTGTTGCGGAAGTTAAGTCATTTTTCCGACGGGCAACCTCTTGCAGACCATGGTCCCGGATGCTAGTTTTCCCCCTCGAGGGGTATATACGACTTTACGGTTGACAGTATCCCGGATTTTTTGTTGAATGAGTCCGCTTTAAGCGGTCCATTCTGCCCTAAGGTTTTGGCCCATGAAATTATTATTGAGGTAATTGCACCTGATGAATAGTGAACGCGATAGGCTGAAAGACCTGCTGGTCATCCTACTGGAAGAGATAACCATGTCTCCTGGAGGTGGAGAGCGGAATGCCCAGGCCATTCAAGACAAGGTTGTGGCCGCGGGTCTGGATGAAGCCGATGTGAACGGCCTTCTAGACTGGATCGAATCCCATTGGCATCCGGGGGATCTGGGCGTCTGGTCCAGGGAATTTTTGCCGGATTCTCCTTCTGCAGGGGCGTTCCGGGTCTTCGGTGAAGGGGAAAACAGCTATCTGACTGCCGATGCTCTGGGTTTTCTGATAGAACTGCTCAACAACGAACAGATCAATCGGATGCAGATGGAAGCCTTGATGCAATACGCCGCTTTCATAGCCATTCGGCCCCTGGAAAAAGACGATTTGGAATCGGTCATTGAACAGGTCCTGTTTCGCCCGCGAAAGCCTGGCTTGACCGGCGGAGCGTCCGAAGGCTACGAAAGCAAGCATTGATTCATTACTCGCCCGCCTGGGAGTGGGCTTTTGTCTGGTAAATGGTCACTCTGGTGGCGGAATAGGATATCCGGTTGAAGCTTATCATAGTTGAATCTCCTGCCAAGGCACGGACCATCGGCAAGTTCCTGAATGATGAATATGAGGTGGTCGCCAGTTACGGTCACATCCGGGATCTGCCCGGATCAGCCAGCGAGATCCCTCAGAAATTCAAGAAGGAACCCTGGGCCCGATTAGGGGTGAACCCCGAAGATGGTTATGCGCCTATCTACATTGTTTCCAAGGACAGCAAGAAACAAGTCGCAGAGTTGAAGAAACTGGTCAAGAACGCAGATGAAATCCTGCTGGCAACGGATGAGGACCGCGAGGGCGAGGCAATCAGCTGGCACTTGCAGGAAGTCCTGCAGCCCAAGGTACCCGTGCGGCGGATCACTTTTCACGAGATAACCCAGACTGCCATCGAAAAGGCCCTTGCCGAGCCTCGGGACATCAAGATGCGTATGGTGAGGGCCCAGGAGGGGCGCCGCATCCTGGATAGACTTTACGGCTATTCTCTTTCTCCGGTTTTGTGGAAGAAGGTTCGGACCAAACTCTCGGCTGGGCGGGTGCAAAGCGTGGCCGTTCGCCTGGTGGTTGAAAAGGAAGAGGAGAGGCAGGCATTCCACACAGCCGAATACTTCGATGTGGAAGCCCTCCTTACCAGTGGGGATCTGCACTTTACAAGCCGGCTCACATCCGTGGGCGGAATGAAACTGGCCGGCGGCAAGGACTTCGATCCCGACTCCGGTTTGCTTAAAAATGGAGATAAGCGTTTCCATCTGCATGAGGAGTTGGCCGCCCGGCTTGCATCCGGAGCCAAGAATACGCTGCCGTGGCTGGTCCAGGATGTTGTCCGCAAGGAATCAACCCAGAGACCCGGGCCGCCCTTTACCACATCCACTCTCCAACAGGCAGCCTCAGGGCGCCTGAAGATGTCCCCGCAGCGGGTGATGCGGGTTGCTCAGCGCCTGTACGAGGGAGTCTCTCTCGGGGACGGAACGCGCGAGGGTTTGATCACCTATATGCGTACCGATTCCCTGACTCTCAGCGAGAAAGCCCTCGCTGAGGCCGAAGTCTTGATCAGGAAGCAATACGGGCCTGATTTCACCGACGGCCCCCGGCGATACAAGACCAAAGCCAAGGGAGCCCAGGAAGCCCACGAGGCCATTCGTCCCACCGATCTGGCGCGCAACCCGGATGAAGTGGCCCGTTACCTGGATTCTGAAGAGCTTGCCTTGTACCGCCTGATCTGGAGCAAGACCCTGGCTTCGCAGATGACCCCGGCCAAGTTGGATAAGACCGCTGTGGATCTGGCCGTAGAAGTTGACACTCACGCGCTGATTTTCCGGGCCAACGGTTCGATTGTCCGTTTCCCCGGTTTTCTGTCGGTTTACGGAGATGGGGGTAAGGACGCGGTCCTGCCGGATCTGAATGAGGGGATGAAGATCGGCGGTACCGGTCCCGATGGGCTGGTTGACATCCAGGAAGTGGATCCGCTGCGACACGAAACCCAGCCTCCGGCACGCTTCACCGAAGCGTCCTTGATCAAAAAGCTGGAGGAAGATGGGATTGGGCGACCCTCGACCTATGCCACGGTGATCTCTACGATCCAGAGCAGGGAATACGTGGTCAAAAAATCCGGAGCCCTGGTACCTTCCTTCACCGGCATTGCCGTAACCCACCTGCTGCGGGAATACTTTCCCCGCTACGTAGACCTGAAATTCACTGCCTTGATGGAAGAGGATCTGGACCGGATCGCAGCCGGGCAGGAGGACTGGACCGGATTCCTGGATCGCTTCTACCGGGGCGGAGACGGAGAGCCGGGCCTGGAGGGAGAGATCGCCCGCCAAATGGATGAGATCGGATTCCCCCGCATCAAAATGGGAGAAGATCCGGCCACCGGTGAAGCGGTGATTCTGCGAATCGGGCGGAATTACGTGTATGTTGAAATAGAAGGCAACAGCGAACGTCGAGCCACTTTGCCGGTAGATTTGCTGATCGACGAACTGGATCAGGACAAGGCCCTGGAGCTGATACTGCAACGCGACCGCTCGCGGGAACCCATTGGCCAACACCCGGAAACGGGCCAGAACATCTACGCTTTGACGGGACCCTTCGGACCCTACCTTCAGTTGGGCGAACAGGAAGAGGATAAAAAGCCCAAGCGGATCAGTCTGGGCAAGAAAACCGACCTCGGCAGTATCGACATGGAATACGCTTTGCGGTTGCTCTCCTTGCCCAGGGAAATAGGTTCGGACCCGGAGACCGGAAAAATTGTCAGGGCGGGCATTGGTCGCTTTGGGCCCTACGTGGAGCGGGATAGAGTCTTCGCGAGTGTCCAGAACGTGGACACTCTGTTTTCGATCAGCCTGGAAGAAGCCCTGGAGAGAATCCGCAACAAGAACAAGAAAACGGTTCTCAAGGAACTGGGGCCCCATCCGAAATCAGGCGAACCTTTGCAGATCCTGAAGGGTCGATATGGCCCCTATGTTTCCGATGGAAAACTCAACGGTAACATCGGCCGGGACAGGGATCCGGAAGACGTGACCGTCCAGGACGCCTTAGCCATACTGGAAGTAGCGGCTACGAAGAAGAAAACCACCAGAAAAAAGACCGTCAAAAAGAAAACGACCAAAAAGAAGGTTCAGAAAAAGAAAGTGACCAAGAAAAAGGTGACGGCGAAAAAAACTACCGCCAAGAAGACAACGAAGAAATCGGCCAGGAAAGTTTCCGGGACTGCCCCGGAAGATCCCCAGGCTTAATGACCAGCCCAACTGCTGAAGTATCCGTAGTAGGCGGAGGATTGGCTGGTTGCGAAGCCGCTTTGCAACTGGCTCGTTGCGGAATTCGGGTTCGGTTGTATGAGATGCGACCGGAAATTACCACGCCCGCCCACCGTAGCGGAAATCTTGCCGAGATTGTTTGCAGCAACTCCCTCAAAAGCACAGCACCGGGTACACCTTCAGGCCTGTTGAAACAGGAACTGGGTCTCCTGGGTTGCCGGCTCCTGGATCTGGCCAAACAGGCGTCCGTCCCAGCCGGATCTGCGCTGGCAGTGGACAAGGAGGAGTTTTCCGCTCGGGTGGAAGAGGCCTTGGCTGCCGAGTCCGGGGTCGAAGTCGTCCGCGAACTGATTACGGAGTTACCGCAACAACTTGGTCATCACTGGGTTTTAGCTACCGGCCCGCTTACGGAGCCTAACCTGGCCCGGGAAGTGGGTCGCATCACCGGCCGGCCCTCCCTTCATTTCTTCGATGCGATTGCTCCTACCGTTACCCTGGAATCCCTTGATCTTGAGCTCTTGTATCGAGCGGCGCGTTACGATCGAGGCGATGCGGATTATCTGAACGCCGGCCTGGACCACGAGCAGTACGACGCCTTTCAGCAATCGCTCGTCGAGGCTGAAAAAGCGGAAGTCCAGGAGTTTGATCGGGGGGACCTCTTCGCAGGTTGCCAGCCCATCGAGGAGATTGCCGCCTCCGGGCCGCAGTCCTTGTCCTTCGGCCCTCTACGTCCCGTTGGATTGATCGATCCCAAAACTGGTGTTAGACCGCATGCAGTGGTTCAATTGAGGCAGGAGAACAGGGAAGGTACCTTGTTCGGCTTGGTGGGCTTCCAGACCCGTTTGAAGTTCGGGGAGCAGAAACGGACCTTCCGGATGATTCCCGGATTGGAGAAGGCTGAATTCGTTCGGTTCGGACAACTGCACCGGAATTTCTATTTGGATTCCCCCCGCTGTTTGTCTCGTGACTTCTCCTTGCGGGAGAGGCCCGATATCCGAATTGCTGGTCAAATTTCCGGAGTGGAGGGGTATGTCGAATCCATCGCCTCCGGGTGGCTGACGGCCTGGCTTATCGCCTCGGAGCTGAAGGGTGAGAATTTGCCTCCCCTTCCCACCGAAACCATGATGGGAGCCCTGCTTGGGGGCTTCCTCTTCGATGAAACCGCCCTCCGGTTCTCGCCCATGAACGCCAATTTCGGATTGTTGCCCGATCTTGCCCATAAGGTCCGTCGCAAGAGTGAACGGAAGCTCGCCAAATCGGCCCGCGCCATGGCAGCATTGGAGCATTGGGTTGGGAATATTCCAAACCTGTGCGGGAGCCGTTGACTTGGCAATGGGCTGTTTGTAGTCTTGCGTTAGAGCTCCTTGGTAGCAGTCAACGATTTCAGGGTCTTTTGGTCCGGAGATGCAATGACACAAGATGTCCTGCAGCCCTTTTCAGAATACCTCGGCATCGAACGGGGTATGAGTCCACTCACAGTGGAAGCATACTGTCGGGATGTGCGTAGATTCCTGGCCAGTGCCATCGATTACGGCGTACTGGATGACCCAACCGACGCTACTCAATGGGCAAGGCTGGATGCTCAAAAAGACCTTTTACGAAATCATCTGGCGAGGTTGCGGGATCATGAATACCGCTTGAGTACCGTGGACCGACACTTGGCTGCCATTCGGGCCTTCTATCGTTTTCTGCTGCTCAACCGAACCGTACAGAGTCCGCCGCCCAACCTGCGGACCGGCAGAGGGGGCCGGGAAAAACGTCTACCCCGGGACCTGACCGTGGAATTGGTGCAGGATATTTTGGAGTTGCCGGACCCTTGCGAGGAAAAAGGACGTCGGGACCTCACTCTGCTGGAAATGATCTATGGGCTAGGCTTACGGCTGGCCGAAGTAGTAGGGATGAATCTGGGCGATCTCGATTTTCCCGCCGAGAAGCTGTTGGTTCGCGGCAAGGGTTCAAGAGAACGATTCATGCCCTTGGCCGGGCAAGCGCGGCACGCTCTCGAAGAATATCTTGCCGGTCGCCTGGAACCTGAAGTCTGGCTGGCCTTGCGGGACGGGATCCTGCCCCGAGAGATGCAGGAGCACCCGGTTTTCCTGGGCCGCCAGTATCGTCGCATTTCGCGCCGCACCGTCCAGTACAGGGTGTCCCATTACGCCGGAAAACTTGCGGGACTGACCGGGGTTTCACCCCACACCCTGCGCCACTCCTTCGCCACCCATTTGCTCGAGGGCGGAGCAGGAATCCGTATCGTTCAGGAACTGCTGGGTCACCGGAACCTTTCAACGACCCAGATCTACACGCATCTGGATCGGAGCCGCCTGAGAGCTGCCTTCGATCAAGCCCATCCACGGGCCAAGCGGGCGAAAAAATAGTGAGGAAGATTATGAGACTCAGATCAACCACCGTCCTGGCGGTCCAACGCGACGGAAAAGGCGCCATCGGTAGCGACGGCCAGGTGACTTTGGGGAACACTGCCGTCAAGCATGGTGCGGTCAAGGTCAGGAAAATTTTCGGGGGCAAGGTTTTGACGGGATTCGCAGGAGGAGCAGCCGATGCCTTTGCCTTGTTCGAGAAATTCGAGGGGCATTTGGATCGATATCAGGGACATTTGAAACGGGCCACCGTGGAATTGGCGCGAGAGTGGCGAAGTGACCGGATCCTCCGCAAACTCGAGGCCATGATGATCGTCATGGACGCCAAGAATATTTTCATCGTCTCTGGAAACGGCGATATCATTGAAAGTGACGACAAGGTCTCGGCCATCGGCTCCGGGGGACCTTATGCACTGGCCGCCGGTCGTGCCCTGCTTGGCCACACGGAGATGTCCGCGGCGGACATCTGTCGCCGAGGCCTGGAACTGGCCGGGGAAATCTGCATCTACACCAACGACAACATCACCGTCCTGGAACTGGACGGCGAGGGTACCGGCAGCCCGGAAGGAAACGATGATGAGGGTTAAGCAAATCCAGGAACGGAACATGTGGACCTGCGCCGAGATTGTAGCCATGCTGGATCGGTACATTATAGGACAGGATGACGCGAAACGATCCGTGGCCATCGCCCTGCGCAACCGTTGGCGACGGATGCAGCTTCCCGAGGACCTGCGCCAGGAGGTAGTGCCCAACAACATCATCCTCATAGGACCGACCGGCGTGGGCAAGACCGAGATAGCCCGTCGTCTTTCCCAGCTGGCGGATCTGCCCTTTCTGAAGGTCGAGGCTACCAAGTTCACTGAAAAGGGATACGTCGGTCGGGACGTGGATTCCATGATCCGCGACCTGGTGGAAAACGCCATCGCCCTGATCCGCAAAAAGGCCGAAGCCCAGTTCACGACCGATATCGACCTTGCCGTGGAGGAGAAATTGGTGGACATCCTTTTCCCCTCCCTACCCGGGTTGGAGCAGGATCCAGAACGCAGGGCCCGCTGGCAACGCAGCAGGGACAAGATTCGCAATCAACTGAGGGAAGGTACGCTGGACGACAAGGAAGTCACCATCACCAGCGAGCAGTCCAAGATGCCCATCGCCAATATCTTTACTTCGGCCGGCGAGGAATTCGACGCTTCCTTCGGCGAAAGCCTGAAGAATATTTTTCCCAAGCAACAGGTCGACAAGAAGGTGCCGGTGAGCAAAGCCCGTCGCGTTTTACAGGAACAGGAATCCGCCCTCCGTCTGGACATGGACCAGGTCATCACCGAGGCCATGGAACTGGTAGAGAACGGAGGGATCATCTTCCTGGACGAGATAGACAAGATCGCCGGCAAGAGCAGTCACGGCTCCGGGCCCGATGTCAGTCGTGAGGGTGTCCAGCGTGACCTGTTGCCCATCGTTGAAGGTTCAGCCATCAGCACCAAGCACGGCGTGGTAAAAACCGATCATATCCTCTTCATCGCTGCCGGTGCCTTCCACATGAGCAAGCCCAGCGACCTGATCCCCGAGCTGCAGGGACGCTTCCCGATCCGGGTGGAGCTGGATAGTCTGACCGAGTCCGACCTGGTGCGGATTCTAGGCGAAACCGAGGGCAGTCTACTTCGCCAGTACGAGTCAATGCTGGGAGTGGATGGCTGCCATCTGGAATTTACCACCGAGGCCATTGCCGAACTGGCCCGCCTGGCTGCCGAGGTAAACCGGCGGATGGAAAACATCGGGGCCCGCCGGCTCCAGACCATCATGGCGCATCTGCTAGAGGACTTGCTTTTCCAGGTGCCTGATTCCGGAACCAGTGCCGTAACCGTGGACAAGGATTTCGTCAGAGAGCGTTTGGCGGATATCATCCAGGATGAGGACCTTACCCGCTACATTTTGTAATGGTGCCTATAGCCAGGGGCCAGAGCAGCGGGAAAGGTTGGGGGTGGACTGGCAGCCGGGATGGGCTATTTTGTTGGAGCGTAAATTGAATCGTAACCGATAAACCAGGAGGACACCCTAGTGGCTGAAATGAAGGATTTCCTGTCCATCGACCAATACACGACGGAGGACCTGCGCGCTATCCTGACCCTGGCTCGTGAACAGAAGCCATTGGCCCGAGAGCACCGACTTCCGCATACCCACTCGAACCGGATACTGGCTTGTGTTTTCGCCAAACCCAGTCTGCGTACCAGAGTCAGTTTCGAAGTGGGCTTTCGCCAACTGGGTGGAGAAACCCTCTTCATCACCGACAAGGAAATCGGGATGGGAACCCGTGAGTCGGTATACGACGTGGCCAAGGTGATGAGTCGGTTCTGCGACGGGATAATGATCCGCTGGTTTGATCATGAAGAGGTTGTTCAGCTGGCCCGCCACGCCGATGTTCCGGTGATCAACGGCCTGACCGATCTTTCGCACCCATGCCAGGTCATGGCCGACATCATGACCGTGGAAGAACACCTGGGCTCAATCGACGGCAAGACCGTGGTCATGGTCGGAGACGGAAACAACCTGGCCAACAGTTGGTTGAACGCCGCCATCCGCTTCCCCTTCAATTTCATCCTGGCCTGCCCGGAGGGTTATGAGCCGGATGAGAAGATCATGAACAAGGCCGAGGCCGCTGGTGCCTCCTTCATGATCACCTACGATCCGAAAGAAGCAGTCGAAGGGGCCCACGTTATATACAGTGATGCTTTCTACAGTATGGGCCAGGAAGAAGAGGCCGTTAAGAGGCGCAAGGACTTTGCTCCCTTCCAGATCAGCACAGAATTGCTGGCCGGGGCCGACAAGGAACATATCGTCCTGCACTGCCTGCCCGCGCATCGGGGCGAGGAAATTACCGACGAAGTGATGGACGGGCCACATTCGGTAGTGTTCGATGAAGCGGAAAACAGGATGCACGCTCAGCGGGCCATCATGGCCACCCTGATCAAGTAGGAGGCTGACATCCCCGAAAGGCTGCATGGCGGAAGATTGGTCATGGGCTTGGCTTTGATTACGAGCCTGGCCTTGGCCTCCGCCTGTGCAATCGTAGAGCCTCCCCTGGGTGGTCCAATCGACAAAACTCCACCGCATGTCGTGTCGTTCAAGCCGGATAGTGCGGCCGTCGGCCTCGCCGGATGCCAGGTGTTGCGATTTCGCTTCTCCGAAAAGATGGACCGTGCCAACGCTATCTCCTGGTTGAGCCTTTTTCCCGAGCAGGAATTCAAAAAAACCAAATGGCACGGGGCCACCGAAGCCGAAGTTTTCCTCACGGAGCCGCTGCCTGCCGACACTTTGATCGTGGTGGAGTTGCTGCCGGGAATGACGGATTCCCACCGCATCAAGGACGAAAAATCCCGCCGCTACCCCCTGGCCACGGGGGACTCCATTTTTTCTGGTAGGGTCACGGGTCAGCTGTTAATGGCAGACATGGCCCTTGACGGTGCCGTTGTTGAATTGTTCGCCGTCCCGCCCGATACCCTGGAATACTTTCAGCAGACTCTTTTGCGCCGGGCCACCTCTGATTCTACCGGCACCTTCCGCTTCGAATGGCTGCCTGTTCCCGGCGGCCCATGGCTGATGCGGGCCTTCGCGGACACTGACAACAACCTGAGGCTCGGTGAGAAGGAGGCCCAGCGCCTGCTTGCCGATACTCTCAGCATCAACAGCGAGTTCAGCACCGCCGCAGCCGGGACAACGACACTTTATCCCTGGAACGAGCCAGGCACCCTGACTACCGAGTCTTTCGACCTGCCGGAATGGGTGGGGGGTATCGGGGCCTGGGCCATGTCGGTTTCCGATGCCGATACCGGGTGGGTCCCCGCGCCGGCGGTTCAGGGTCGGCAGACATTCGGCTGGTTGGACCCGGCAGAAGGGGGCCGGATACCCAATGTCGTCCCTCACCTGAACAGGGTCGTCGTCTTCGTCGATATGGATGGGGATTCCACTTTCAGCGCCGTTCCGGATTCGGTGTACGGCCTGCCTGCCGCAGCCGACATGGATACCACCGCCTGGTTCCTGGAACCCTGGGGTCTTGTCGAAGAAATCAATTTGGAGCCGGGACTGGAGGCTGGATTCATTGTGCCGGCGCTTGGGGATTCCCTGGTCTCATGGATAGCGCCTCCTCCCGCCTTACCCGACACCCTTGGGGTGGCCGAAGCAGACAGCACGGGGTTGTTTCCCGAAGCCGAGGGTCCCGAAACGGAGTCAGGAATGGAACAGGTCCTGGATGAAGGATTGGAATCGGAATGATGCGTTTTCGAAAAATGCACGGCGCCGGCAACGATTTCATTATGCTGGATGGGCGTGATCTACCTGCTAAGCTCCTATCTTCGGAACGGATCGCCGCCCTGTGTCACCGGAGACTGGGAATCGGCGCGGACGGTCTGATTATTTTGCTCCCGGGAAACGACCCCGGCGTGGACTTCCGAATGAGCTACTACAACGCGGATGGACGGGAGGCCGAGATGTGTGGGAACGGCGCCCGGTGCAGCGTTGCCTTTGCGGGAAAAATGGGATGGATTGATAACGAATGCCGCTTCGTCACTGAATCAGGGATTCTGACTGGAAAGCTCTTTGGACCTGACGATGTTGAAATCTCCCTGCCTACATGGCGGGATCTTATGCTCGAACGAACCGTTGCCGATTCTCCCTGGACCGAACATCATTCCTGCAACACCGGCGTACCTCACCTTGTGATTCCAGTAGCGGATGTAGATTCAATCAATGTTGAGCGATACGGTCGGCAATTCCGTTACCAGGCGGAATTCGCTCCGGCCGGAACCAATGTAAACTGGGTGGGACCTTCGGTTGATAGAACCGCTGAAGGATCACCCATCTTCCAGATCCGGACCTACGAGCGGGGGGTAGAGGCCGAAACACTGGCCTGCGGAACTGGCGCTTCCGCCTCGGCGGTGATACTGTGCCGATTGGGACGAGCCGAAAGCCCGGTTGCCCTGCGCGCACGCAGTGGTGATCTGTTGAGGGTCACGGTAGATGCCGAGAATGATAAACTGCTCCTGCGTGGCCCGGCGAGATTCAGCTTTCAGGGAGAGGTAGCCAGATAATGTCTGAAAACAGCAAAAACAACACCAGCAAGACCTGGGAAATACCATCCGGTGTCTATACTGCTTTGGTTACTCCCTTCACAGGAGATCAGATCGACAAGCAGGCCTGGGAAAATCTTGTGGCCCGGCAAATCTCCGCCGGGGTTGCGGGAGTCGTTCCCATCGGTTGTACCGGTGAGGCGGCTGTTCTTTCCCGAGCCGAAAAGGAGTGGCTGGTTCGAACGACAGTGGCGATGTGCAAGGGTAAGTGCGCAGTCGTGGCTGGTTCCGGTTCCAACTCCACGGAATTGACCAAGTCCCTGACAAGGGATGTCAAGGAGTGGGGGGCCGACGCCGCCATGCTCATCACCCCCTTCTACAACAAACCACAGCAGGCCGGTCTGCTGGCACATTATCGGGAAGTGGCCCGGGCTGTGGACATACCACTGGTTTTGTACAACGTCCCCGGACGCACTGCAGTCAACATACTGCCTGAAACGGCGGCACAACTAAGTGCTGAACCAAATATCGTTGCTCTCAAGGAAGCTAGCGGAAACCTGCCCCAAATCGAGCAGGCGATCGCCCTGTGCGACCTCAAGGTCTTCTCCGGGGATGATGGCTTGAATTTTCAGATATTCGGCCTCGGAGGTTGCGGGGCCATCAGCGTGGTCGGCAATCTGTTGCCCGGTGCAATGGTGCGGTTATGGGAAGCCTGGCAGGCTGGGGACTTGAACCAGGCCTGGCCCATGTCTCGCGCCTTTGACCCAATCACAAATGCCTGCTTTGTAGAAACCAATCCGGTTCCGGTCAAGGAATTGTTGAGCCTAGCCGGGCTGTGTAAAAGAGATCCCCGCTTGCCGCTGGTACCTGTAAACGAGCAGAGTCTGACTTTCCTGCTCCAATTCTACGAGAGTACTCTTTCCCACCTGATGGCCAAAGACGCGGGAGCAGACCATTGATCCAGGTCGCGGTCCATGGGGCCGAAGGACGGATGGGTCTTTTGCTGGCTGAACTGGTCGCCTCAGCCCAGGATTGCAATCTGTGCGGTTTGATAACCGAAGACGGGCAAGAGCAGACCCCGGGTGCGTTTCACCCTACCCTGCCCCTTACCGAACAGTCGCAGATGGCCGACTCACTTCCTGATGGGTGTGTGATCATCGACTTCAGCCTCGCCCCGGCCCTTAATGGCCTCCTTGACCAGGCAAAGAAACTCCATGCTGCTTTGGTAGTCGGCACAACCGGTTTCAACGAGGCCCAGGAAGAACTATTGGCCGGATTCGCCAGGAAGCAGGCGGTTGTCCGCGCTCCGAATTTCAGTATTGGGATTCCCGCCCTGCAAATGTTGCTGCAACTGCTGGCAAAAACCCTTCCGTCCGGCTTCGACCCGGAGCAGGTAGAAACCCATCATGTAACGAAGCTGGATCGACCCAGTGGGACCGCCGCCAGATTGGGGGCCGCCTACCAAGAAATACGGGGAGGAAATCCGGTACCTACACATTCCCTGCGTCAGGGTGGAATTATCGGTGAACATACCTGGAAATTCAGCGACCAGGAAGAGACGCTGGTCATTACCCACAGGGCGCATTCTCGGAAAGCGTTCCTGCGTGGAGTACTCCCGGCGGTGAGGTTTGTAGCGGGCCGGGAGCCTGGTTTGTATGATTTGGGAGACGTCCTGGAAAACATGGGCGGCCAACAGGTGGATCCTGCCGGATGAAGTGGAAAAATGAGGCAATCTACAGGCAAACACAAAGAGGGCCCGATTTCGGACCCTCAACAATTTATTTCATTCAGAACGCGACCCGGACAGGCGGTTACTTGGTGGCCGCCGCAGCCATCCGGCTCTTAAGACGGGCAGCCCTGCTCTTGGGCATGAGGCCCTTGCGCGCCTGAGTGTCGATCAGACTGTACATGGCCGTCAGCGAGGAAACTTTTCCCTCGGGACTTGCCGCTTCGATTTCGCTGCGGTACGTCTTGATTTGCGAACGCATCATGGCACGATTCTGCCGGTTGCGCTCGTTACGCTTGGCACTAGTGACTAACCGCTTCTTGCAACTCTTGTTATTCGGCAATGGAAAACCTCCGTTTAAGCTTACAAGGCGGGCAATTTAACAGGGCCGGGGATAGATGTCAAGGGATCCAAAAGACCATTCCACAAGGGAAAAGCTTCAGCACAAGCTATCCACGGTCCCCGACGCACCCGGAGTGTACCTGCACAAGGACAAACAGGGCAAGGTTCTCTATGTGGGGAAGGCCAGTCGCTTGAACCAGAGGGTTCGTTCCTACTTTCAACCCGCTAGGGATCGGGATTTAAAAACAGATGCCTTGGTAAAGCGGGTTCACGACATAGATTACATTGTTACCGACACTCCTACGGATGCACTGGTCCTGGAGAACCAACTGATCAAGGAATACCGACCCAAGTACAATATCCGCCTGAAGGACGACAAACAATACCCCTACATTAAAATCTCTCTGGATGAGGCCTTCCCACGGGTGACGGTTGTCCGGGACATCGTTCGGGACAAGGCCCGATATTTCGGACCCTTTACTGATGTAACCGCCATGCGGGAGACCTTGAAATTCGCGGCCGGGGTTTTCGGTGTCCGGACCTGCCACTTGGATCTACCTGACCAGAACGTCTCCCGGCCTTGTCTGGATTATCAGATTGGGCGCTGTAGCGCACCCTGTGTGGGTTACGATTCCCTGGAAAGCTATGGGAATTCAGCCCAACGCATGGTTCGTTTCCTGGAAGGTGCTGAGGTGGAGATCCTCAAGGAGCTGCGGGAGGAAATGGACGCTTACTCCCGGGACCATCAGTATGAAAACGCGGCCAAGGTTCGGGACCTGATCCAACAGTTGGAACGAACAACCACTCGGGGCCGACCGGTCTCCGGGGTGAGCGGAGATTGTGACCTGTGCGGCGTTGCGCGCGAAGGTCAGGATGCCGCTTGTGTGATTCTTCGTGTCCGGGCTGGCAAAATCCGGACCAGCGACCACTTCCTGCTTGCGGACAAGCTGGACAGCGGGCTGGAAGCCTTCATGGGACAACTTTTAAGAGAGTACTACCCCAGAGCCGGAGATATTCCAGGGGAAATTCTGCTGTCTCATCCCCTGTCCGAAATAGAACCCTGGGCGGCATGGCTGGGAGACCTCCGCGGGGCCAAAGTGAAATTGAAACACCCTCTGCGCGGGGCCCGCAAAGAAGCGGTGGAACTGGCCCACACCAATGCCGTTTTCCGTTTGCGGGAGGCCTGCCTGGATCGAGCCGTACGTCTGGGCAAAAAGGTCACCCCGGCGGACATCCAACTACAGGAGGCCTTGGAACTACACACTGTTCCCGAGACCATCGAGTGCTTCGACATCTCCAATTTCCAAGGGAAGGAAACAGTGGCCTCGCTTGTCTATTTTCGGGGGAGGGACCCCCTGAAAAGTCGATACCGTCGCTTCCGGATCAAAACGGTTCCCGGCATTGATGATTTCGCCAGCATGGAGGAAGTCCTGGATCGCTATTACAGTCGGCTGCTGGAAAGGAAATTGTTGCCCGCGGATCTGGTTGTGGTCGACGGTGGGGCGGGTCAACTCTCGGTGGCCCGTCGTGTTCTGGGGAAGTTGGGATTCCATGGTGTCCAACTGATTGGCCTGGCCAAACGGGAAGAGACCATCTACAAGGAAAACCGAACAATCGATCTACCCCGCGGATGCGAGGCACAGCGTCTTTTACAAAGAGTGAGGGATGAGGCCCACCGATTTGCGATCACCTACCACCGATTGTTGCGGGACAAGAAAACCACCGACAGCGAACTGGACCTGATTCCCGGCATAGGCCGGATGAAGAAGTTGGCCCTCTTGCATCATTTCGGTTCGGTCGTCCGGATTCGGGAATCCACGACCGAAGAGTTGGCCGATGTCCGGGGGATCAACCGGCACGATGTCGTCGCGATTCAGGAATTTTTCTCTGGCAGGGACAAACCCTCACCCCGGCAGGGAGGAACCGGTTGAGTAAGCGGGAAGAACCTGAGACCACGGCCTGGGAATTGGCTCTTGCCGATTTTTTGGCCCACTGCGGAGCCGACAAGGGCTTGGCGCGGTCCAGCCTGAAGGCTGTAAACACGGATCTTTCCAGACTCTACCGATGGGCTGTCCAGGAAAAATTGTTGGAGCCGAAAACAATCGAGGATCTTCATTTGCGGCGATTTATGATGGCATCAGCCGATGACCTTGTCGCCAGCAGTCGAGCCCGCCTGCTTTCCAGTCTACGTTCCTTTTTCCGTTTCCTCGTTGCAGAAGGGGAACTGAAGGAGGATCCCACTCAAACAATTGCCGCTCCCAAATTGGGCCAAAAGCTTCCCGTAATTCTGTCCCAGTCCCAGGTCGTGAAACTCATTGAATCCATCCAGGGCGGAGAGCCACGGCCCCTCAGGGATAGGGCCATACTGGAAGTTCTTTACGGCTGCGGCTGCCGTGTAAGCGAGTTGTGCGGACTGAATGTCCTCGACCTGGACTCGGGGGAAGCAACTCTCCTTTTGCGTGGCAAAGGCAGCAAGCAGAGGCGGGTACCGGTGGGGGAGCCTGCCCTGGCTGCAATGGAAAAATACCTGGGTAAAGGCAGACCGTTATTGGTGGGGAAACAACCCACCCCAGCGGTGTTTTTGAACCAGCGCGGAGGAAGGCTTTCGCGGGTTTCGATTTGGAATTTAATCAAACAGGCCGCCGCGGAAACCGGTCTGACGACCCGTCTTTCCCCCCACACCTTGCGGCATAGCTTCGCCACCCACCTTCTGGAGGGTGGGGCTGATTTGAGAGTTGTACAGGAACTACTCGGCCACGCAAATATCAATACGACCGAGATATACACTCACGTGGATCGTTCCTGGCTGGCTTCGGCCTGGCTTGAAGCCCACCCCAGAGCTCGACTTTGAACCGCCGCTTCCTTTGACATGAAACCGGTGCGGTGGTATTTTCGGCCTCCAGAATCTAACGCGGCCCCCGGATGACCATACCGGGCTCCGGCTTATCCAGGCAGAGGTTGTAACTCTGGCCGACAACTTGTGAAGGATCCCGATTTTGAATTCCAACACCAACTCCGGACAAACGGGACAAAATTCCGGCCAGATACCCGGCCAGAAAATCATCCTCAGCGGCATGAGGCCCACCGGTCGACTGCACTGGGGCAACTATACCGGTGCCCTGGAGAATTGGATCGGTCTGCAGGACGATTACAAATGTTACTTCATGGTCGCAGATTGGCACGTTCTCACCACTGCCCTGGACAAAGCCGCCGAAATCAATCTCAATAGCAGGGAAATGTACCTCGATTGGCTGGGAGCCGGTCTGGACCCGGAAAAATCAGTGCTCTTCATCCAGTCCCAAGTCAAGGAACACGCCGAGCTTTACCTGATCATGGCCATGATGATTTCCATGGGCCGCCTCGAACGAAACCCGACCTTCAAGGAGCAGATCCGGGATCTCAATCTCGGTTCTGAAATCAGTTACGGCCACCTGGGCTATCCCGTGCTGCAGGCGGCGGACATTCTGGTCTACCTGGCCAACGCGGTTCCGGTTGGCGAGGACCAGTTGCCGCACCTGGAGCTGACGCGCGAAATGGCTCGACGTTTCAACAATCACTTTGGAGAGACTTTTCCGGAACCCGAGGCCCTGGTCACAAAATTTGCCCGTTTCCCCGGCACGGACGGAAAACGGATGAGCAAGTCCCTGGGTAATACGATCGAAATTTCGGCGTCTCCGGAGGAAATTCGGAAGAAAATAATGCCCGCCTTCACGGATCCGGCCCGGCTCAGAAAATCCGACCCGGGCAATCCCGAGATCTGTGCTGTCTACACCTGGTATGAGAAGTTTTTGCCGGATGAAGTAGCCCGGACCGCCCATGAATGCAAGAACGCCGCTCGGGGCTGCGTTGATTGCAAGAAGATCCTGGCAGAGGGTGTCAGCGAACATTTTGCCCCCTTACGGGAGCGCCGGGCCTCTTACGCGGCCGACCCAAAATCCCTGGACGAAATCATTCACACCGGTTGCCAACGCGCACGGGAAACTGCGCGACGGACCATGGAAAAAGTTCACCAAGCTATGGGACTGGGCTAGAAATACGGAAACAGGAGAGCACATTGGCTCGATCTGAACAGGAAATGATGGAGAGCAAGCAACCTGATCTTGCGGTCATAATGGACGAACCCGGGGACGACAGGGGCCCGGATTCCTGGAACCTCGAATCGCTGCCCGAGGAACTGGAATATTTCCGCACCAGCGAGGCCTATCAGGTAGAATTGACCGGTTTCCAGGGCCCAATGGATCTGCTTCTGCACCTGATCACAAAGGACCAGGTGGATATTTACGATATTCCGATCTCCAGAATCACTCAACAGTTCATTTACCATATCGAGGTGATGCAGATCATCAACCTCGAAACGGCGGGTGAATTCATCGCCATGGCAGCAACTCTGATGGTCATCAAGATGAAATTGCTGATGCCGTCCCATTCAGAGGAGGATCAGGAGGAGGAGGATCCCCGTGCTGAATTGGTTCGTCGTCTGCTTGAGTATAAGCGCTTCAAGGAAGCCGCCGCGGCCTTGCATCTGCAGGAACAGGGGCGTCGGAAATTCCATTTGAGAAAGACGTCCTATCCTTTCCAGGATGAGCTGGACCTTGAGCCGAAACTTCGGATTGAGATGTTCGATCTCCTGTCGGCTCTGGCTGGAATCTTCGACCGTTTACAGGCCAGTCCCGTCCACGAGGTGGAGCGGGAGCCGTACACGGTGGAAGAAAAAATGTCTCTCATAGAAGAGAGAATTGGTAACGGAGGGACTATCAACTTCACGGAACTGTTCATGTCGGATTCAGTGAAGATGGAAGTTATTGTGACCTTCATCGCAGTGCTGGAACTTGTAAAGCGGGGACGTCTGGAGTTCGTGCAGACCCAGGCCAACAGCGAGATCTGGATCCACCGACCGGGGGTCGTCGACACTCAGGAGAGTTCAATGCAGGAATTGGAGACCGAGAATTGAAGCGGGAACTGGAAGCACTCTTATTCGCCACCGACAGTCCTCTGACGCTGGCCAGGCTCAAGAAACTCTTTCCTGGTGAAGATACAGCCCAAATTAGGTCTGAAATGGGCGACCTGGAAACTGAATACCAGAATGCCGGGCATGCCTTCATGATCGTGGAATTCGGAGGCGGTTGGCAAATCTCCACTCGGCCCGAGTTCTCTCCCATCGTCGAGAAAATGCTCAAGGGGAGACGTTTTACCCGCTTATCCAAGGCCGGACTCGAGGTTTTGGCTATCGTAGCCTACCGGCAGCCGATCACGCGCCTGGAGGTGGATGAAATCCGGGGCGTTAACAGCAGCGGGGCGATCAGTACCTTGACCGAGCGAAGCCTTATTTCAGTGGTCGGCCGCTCCCAGGCTGTGGGAAACCCCCTTCTTTATGGAACGACCCGGGAATTCCTGAATTATCTGGGCCTCAAGGGTCTGGGACAACTTCCCGATCTCCCCGACCTGGAAGCGGTAATGGGGGACAAGGAAGACTTGAAAGAGTTCGCCAGCCTTGTCGGTAGGGATGTTTCCGAGGATGAAATCGAGGAATATTTCTCGGCTCCGGAAACCACTGACTCTTCCGTTCCGGAGGCTGAAATTCCCACTGAAACCGATCCGCCGGATGAAAATGAAGAATCCTGATAATAAACTTCGCCTGAACCGTTTTTTGGCTCGGGCTGGTTTCGGATCCCGTCGTGCGTCCGAGGAATTGGTTCGCCAGGGGCGAGTAAGCATCAATGGCCAAACCGTCCTTGACCTGGGCCGTCAGGTGGATCCCGACTCGGACGACGTCCAGGTCGATGGGGCCCCGGCCCGGATGCCGCGTGATTTCAGAATTTATGCTTTTCATAAGCCGCTTGAGGTCGTCTCTACCCTGAAGTCCCAAGGGGGTCAACCGAGCTTGCTTGCCTATAGGTTGCAGGCGGGGATCCCGGACCGGTTTGTTCCGGTCGGACGACTTGACTCCGAGAGTACGGGGTTGCTCCTGTGGACCGATGACGGACAGTTGAACCAGTTGCTTTGTCGTCCCCACTCAGGGGTCTGGAAATCCTACGAACTGGAATTGAACGGCCCGCTGACTCCAGCCCTGCACGAGCAATTGATAGGGGGCAAGATTCAATTGGACGGCAGGACCTGTCTACCCTCTCGGCTGGAAATGCAGCCGAATGAAACGAATCGTCATTGGGTCATGCAGATTCATGAGGGCCGGCGGCGCCAGATACGCCGCATGTTCCGGGTAGTGGGACTGAAGGTTCTCCATCTCCACCGTACTGAAGTGGGGCCGGTTGGTCTCGGCAAACTAAGGCAAGGGGATTTCCGGCGTTTGAACCAACAGGAGGAATCCGCCCTGCGGAAGGCAGTCGAACAACCCGATTAACCAGAGTGGAGGGCACGATGGATTTTGAAAGCCTTTTCCGTCCCGGTATCCTGGGAACCCGACCCTATTCACCCGGTAAACCCGTCGAGGAAGTCCAGCGGGAATTGGGCCTTGACCAGGTGATCAAGCTGGCCAGCAATGAGAACCCTGAAGGTCCGCTGCCCGCTGTCGTGAGCGCCGTTCAGGAAGCTGTCTTGGAGGTGAACCGTTATCCCGACGCGACCTGCTTCCGTTTGACCGACAAATTGGCATCCTTGCTGTCAGTGGACCCGCAGCAATTAATTTTCGGCAACGGCAGTAACGAAGTTCTCGATATCCTGATTCGGGCGTTGGTCTCACCTGGCGAGAACGTGGTGTTCAGTGAACACAGTTTCATTGTCTACCCCCTAACCTGCGGGGTCCATTTCGAATGTGGACGACCCGTTTCCCTCGATGCGGACGACAAACACGATTTGCCTGCAATGGCTGCCGCCGTAGATGACCAGACCAAGTTGATTATCGTTTGTAATCCCAACAATCCCACCGGGACCTACAACACCCGTCAGGAATTCGAATCATTCCTGGATTCTGTTCCGTCCCGCGTGATCGTGGCCATCGACGAGGCCTATTATGAATACGTCACTGCGGAGGACTATCCGCAAACCCTTCCCATGCTGGCGGATTATCCAAACCTTATGATCCTCCGCACTTTCAGTAAGATCCATTCCCTGGCCGGGCTGAGGGTCGGGTACGGAATCGGGCATCCGGATTTTATTTCCCAATTGCACAAAACCCGTGAGCCTTTCAACGTGAATCTTTTGAGCCAGACTGCAGCCATAGCCTGTATCGACAACTGGCATGAGGTGCCCGGTCGCGTTGCCCGCAACAAGGAGCAACTCGATTGGATGGCCGTAGAACTTGGTGCCCTTGGCTTTGAAGTCGTTCCCAGTCAGACCAACTTCATATTAGTGCGCTGTGACACTGACGCGGGGAAATTGACCCAGGATCTGCTTCACAAAGGTATCATTGTCAGACCGATGCATGCCTTCGGACTGGGGGAAGGTGCGGTCCGAATCAGTATCGGATTACGTGCAGAAAACGAAGCCTGTATTGAAGCGTTGAAGAAAATCCTGAACTGATGGATGAGGCGGTTACCTCCAAATGAGCACTCTGACCATGTTGGATAAGGACCTTGATCCAGGCGTTTTGCCCTCCGATGCCGTGATTGCCGTGGATGGCCCGGCCGGATCCGGAAAATCTACCACGGCTCGTTATCTTGCAGACTGCTACGGACTGGTTTACATCGACACCGGCGCCATGTACCGGGCCTTGACCTGGGCTGCCCTGCAGGCCGGTGTGGATACCGGTGACGAGGCGGTTCTTTTGGAACTTTTGACCCGTTCAAATCTGGAATTCAAGTCCGGCAGGGGCGAGGCGGTCGTACTCTGGAACGGGAAGGATATATCACCTGCCCTCCGAGGCCCCGAGGTGGACGCGTCTGTATCGTCCGTCAGCTCCCATCCAGCCATCCGCCAGGACATGGTTCGGCGCCAGCAGGCAATGGGCAGGTCCGGCGGAGTGGTCATGGAGGGACGTGATATCGGCAGCGTGGTTTTTCCCTTGGCTACCGCCAAGATTTACCTGGACGCCTCTCTGGAAGCCAGGGCACGGCGAAGGCATAAACAGAACCAACAGAGGGGTGTGGAGAGCAATGTGGAAACCCTTGTCGGGGACCTTGCCGAAAGGGACCGTCTCGACAGCAGCCGCACGGTCAGCCCCCTGACTATTTCACCTGATGCCATCGTTATCGACAGCAGCAATATGACCCTGGAACAGCAGAATCTTGCCTGTGCCCGGGCTTGCCTCGTGAATCCCACCCTGGACCTTGAACTGGACACGGATTTTGACCGGGGTCGGATGGAATTGCCGGCCAAGTACCGATTCGCCTACGCCATCTTTAAGGCACTGGCCCGGTTCTACGGCCTCCGGGAAATCGGTTGCAAGGGCAGATCCTTGGCGCGGGGCTGTATTGCTGTCGCGAATCATATCAGCTACTGGGATCCTCCGTTGGTCGGTTCCACCTTCCACCGTTACAGGGTCAACTCAATCGCCAAGGAGGAGCTATTCAAACACTGGCCGGCCGGCCACATTTTCCGGTACTACGATAGTATTCCCATCCGTCGCAAGGGTTACGACAAGGCCGCTTTCGAGCAAGCCTCCAAATCACTGTCTGAAGGGAACACTCTTCTGTTTTTTCCAGAGGGCACAAGGCGGGCCATCGGCCATCCAGGTCCTGTCCGTAATGGGATCGGAATTGTTGTGCAGGCAACCCTGGCCCCGGTACAGCCCATCTTCATTCGAGGCAGTTACGGTCTTCAGCCCGGTGGTAGTTTGCTCTCTCCCCTGGAAGTCAGCTACGGGCCCGTGATCCGTTGGCACGCCCTGGAAACCCTTCTGGCCGAAAATGATCCGAAAAATGTCAGCCGCCGGATAGCAAACCTTTGTGAAGCAGCATTTTACGAAATGCAGGCCCGTTCCTTCGCTCGACATCCCCAGACGCCTTTCGAGCGCGAAACCGGCCAACGGCAGCTGAAATCTTTTGCCAAGAGGCAAAAGCGGGTTTTCGGCCGCTGATACAACTGGGCCTAGCGGGTCATCAGCCTTGCTGAAATGCCTCCGAGTCCACTTGCTAAACTCCCAATCGCCACTTATGTTTTCCACACTATCGGACCAATAGGTCCGAGTGTATTCATCTGTCACTAGGAGGCAATCGTTCATGACCACCAACCCCAATTCCGATTCCGAAGAAGTTCGCGATGACTCTAACCAGCCACCGCTGAACCAAAAATCCCAACCCGCTCTTGGCAATCTCAACAAAGACCAGGCAGACGACTCCGATCAGGAGGACACCGGTTCCCGTAGCGCGGCCGCCGAGGTCCTGCCTACTCCTCCGGAGCCTCGCCTGAGCGTCGAGTACGATCCAGAAAGCATCGTCAATATCGATTACATGGATGATGACGGCGATGCCGAGGATCTGGGCTACGATGAGATGCTGGCCCTGATCAATCAGTACGAGGAGACCCTGACCGATATTCAGGAGGGTCAGATCCTGCAAGGTACCGTGATCGAGGTGCGCGATAATGAAGTCCTGTTGAACATTGGGTTCAAGAGCGAGGGAGTGATCGACTCCGCCGAGTTCGGCGGAACGATGGTCGCCCCGGGCGACTCCTTTGATGTCTTTCTGGAAAAGCTGGAAAACCAGGATGGCCTGGTTGTGCTTTCCAAGGAGCGCGCCGATTTCCTTAAGGTGTGGGACAAGATAAAAGTTGCCCATGAGGCCGGAGACGTTGTAAGTGGATTGGTCGACCGCCGTATCAAGGGCGGTTTGGTTGTTAAGCTCTGGGGTGTTGACACCTTCCTGCCCGGCAGCCAGGTTGCCCTACGGCAAGTGCCCAATCTTGAAGATATGATCGGCGAGGAAATCCATTGCCGGATCATCAAGAAGAACAAGCGCCGTCGGAACGTCGTGGTCTCACGGCGAATCGTCCTTGAATTGGAGCGCGAAGAGAAGAAGCGCGCCCTGATCTCCGAACTGGAGAAGGGACAGGTCCGAACTGGCGTTGTGAAGAATATCACCGACTTTGGCGCCTTCGTGGACCTGGGCGGCATCGACGGTTTGCTGCACATCACCGACCTCAGCTGGGGCCGGGTCAGCCATCCCAGCGAAGTCGTGTCCATCGGCCAGGAGATCGAAGTCAAGGTCCTGGATTTCGAGGAAGTGCGGGAGCGAATCAGCCTTGGTCTGAAGCAGCTTCAGTCGTACCCCTGGGATGACGTTGAGGGCAAGTACCCCGAGGAAAGCATTGTTCGAGGACGTGTCGTCAGCATTACGAATTACGGTGCCTTCGTCGAGTTGGAAAAGGGTGTCGAAGGACTCATCCACATCAGCGAGATGAGCTGGACCCGTCACATCAAGCATCCCTCCAAGGTTGTTTCAATCGGTGACGAAGTTGACGTCATGGTGCTGAAGATCGACAAGGACAACGAGAAGATCAGCCTCGGTTTGAAGCAATGCGAGAGCGATCCCTGGTTGACGCTCATCGAACGTTACCCGGTTGGTTCCGTCATTGAGGGCAAGGTCCGCAACCTGACCGACTTCGGGGCTTTCGTCGAGGTCGAAGAAGGAATCGACGGACTGGTGCACATCTCGGACATGAGTTGGACCAAACGCGTTCGTCATCCGAAGGAAGTCCTCAAACGAGGTGATTCGGTTCAGGTGCAAATCCTGGACATCGAAACCAACAAGCGCCGAATCAGTCTTGGCATCAAGCAGATGCACGAGAACCCCTGGCCCGGTTTGGCCGAGGCCTACCCGGTCGGTCACCTGCTTGAAGGTGCCATCAGCCGCATGCTGGATCACGGGGTCATCGTCGGGATGGGCGAAGAGCTGGAGGGCTTCGTGCCCCTCGGCCACCTGGGAATCCCCAAACTGGACAAACCGCAGTACTACTTCAAGGAAGAAGAAGAAGTAGAGCTGAAGGTCATAAAGATGGACGTGGAGAACCGTAGGATCGTCCTGTCCATCGCCGAGCGTCTGAAGGACTACGACGAGAATGTCGCCGAGGAATTCATCACCAATCATCCTCGGTTGGAGGATGTTGTAGCTGCAGAGGAAGCTGCGGCGGCGGAAGCCGAAGCCCAGGAAGGTGCTGAGTCTGCCTCCAAGGAGAAGGATTCCGCTGAAGATGACTACTCCAAAGTGGCTGAAGAAGTCGCTGCACCTGAGGTGGAGTCCGAAGAGTAGGACTACCGGGTCAGCCGGAAGTTCCGTCTGTGAGAGAGGCGGGGGATTTTCCTCCGCCTCTGTCTATTCCCATCCGGGTCAAATTGGTTAATTCATGACAGCATCAAAACCACAACTCACAGAACTGCGCCACAAGCCGGTTGCCGAGTCGAAGGGTTTGCCCTTGCGGGTAGCGTTTTGGACCCTTGGCTGCCGATTGAATCAGTATGACACCGAGGGCATAAAGACCGCCATGGCCGACCGGTACCGGATCAAGGTGGTGCCCTGGCGGGAAATCGCCGACCTCTACATTTTGAACAGCTGCACCGTGACCGGCAAAGCCGATCAGGAGTGCCGCCGCTTGGCCAGGCAGGCCAAAAAACGGAACCCCCAAAGTTGGGTTGTGGTGGCCGGTTGTTACGCCCAAACCCAGCCCGAGATTCTGAGTGCCATCTCCGAAATCGATGGGGTGATTGGCAACACTGCCAAAGAGGATGTCTCCTCATGGTTACCCCCTCTGATCGCAAACTCCGAGCCCATCATAGCGGTCGAGAAGTTCCCGGAGCATCCGGTTTTTGACTCCCCACTGGTGGCCAGCTTTTCCGGCCGCAGTAGGGCATTCGTCAAAATCCAGGACGGGTGTGACCTGCGCTGCACCTACTGTCTGATCTGGAAGGCCCGTGGACCCGGACGCAGTAGGACCGTGGCTGATGTTCTGGAACAATTGAGACGGCTGGTAGCCGCCGGTTTCCCCGAGACCATCCTGGCCGGGATCCACCTTGGGGCCTACGGACGGGATCTCCAGCCGCGAACCGAACTGCCGGAATTGCTCCGCCTGATCCGGAAAGAGTTCCCTGAACTGAGAATACGACTGAGCAGCATCCACCCCAACGAAATCACCCCCGATTTATTGAAACTCTTTGCATCGGGTGGAAACCTTCGCCCTCATTTGCATATTTCCCTGCAAAGCGGCAGCGACGGGGTTTTAAAAAGGATGAAGCGCCCTTACCAGGCCCAGCGTGCGCGCCAGGCGCTGTTGGAAGCCGCTTCCCTTGACCCGGCCTTCGGAATTGGAGCCGACGTGATTGTGGGTTTCCCGGGTGAATCGGACCAGGAATTTGAGGAAACCCGCCGGATGGTGCAGGAATTACCCTTCAGCTATCTGCACGTTTTCCGCTACTCGCAGCGGCCCGGAACACTCGCCTCGGAAATGCCCGGGCAGGTTCAACCGGAAATTATCACTCAACGCAGCGGGATTCTCCGTCAACTGGCCGCTGAAAAGCAACTGGAGTTCTCCCGAGGATTGATCGGGTCAACCCGTGAAGCAGTGGTTGAATCGGCCAGCAAGCTGGACGGTTGGCGGGAGGCCACCACCGACAACTACATCTCGATCCTGGTGCCGGATCAGCTGTCTGCCGGTACTATGCTTCCAGTCAAGATCGAATCCGTGAACGAGGGTAGAATATTCGCTTCCCTTCCTGGAGTTTGAACGTGGGAAATTTTCAAAAAGACATTTCAATTCGGAACGAGGCAGTTCCCACCAGGCCCACCTTTGGGATCCTTATCGAGACTTACGGGTGCCAGATGAACGTATACGACACCCAGGCCATTTTCGGACTCCTGGACCCGAGCCACTTCTCCGCCCAGGAAGACGAACTGGCCGCCGACGTCATCCTGTTGAACACTTGCAGTGTTCGGGATCACGCGGAACACAAAATTTTCAGCCGTATCGGCGAGATACGACATCGACGCCGAGAGGCGGGACTTCCCTACCCGGTAATTGGGATCTGCGGGTGCATGGCCGAACGTCTGGGAAAGAATTTACGCAAGGGAGTCAATCCTGTGGACCTGGTCGTGGGGGTGGACAATTACGATTCCCTCCCTGGTCTATTGCATGACATATTGGACGAGGTGGGTAGCCTTCCTCGAGCCGTGACCGGACATCGCGCGGACACCCATTACGTGGCGCCCCCGGCTCTCTATCCAACCAACAACAGCCACCTGGTCACCATCCACAAGGGGTGCGACTATCGGTGTACTTATTGTATCGTCCCGGCCACTCGGGGACCTCAACGTGAAAAAGATCCTGAGGCGATTCTCAGGGAGATTCGAAAAATCGTGGCCGCCGGGGGTAGGGAAGTAACCTTGTTGGGGCAGAACGTATCGGCCTACCATTGGCAGAAGGAGTTGGACTTCGCAGCCTTGCTGGAACAGGTTGCTGCCGAACCTGGTCTGGAAAGAATCCGTTTTCTTACCGGCCATCCTCGCGACATGTTTCCCCACCTGATGGACACTATCGGGCAATTGGAGAAGGTCTGCCCCTGGCTTCACCTACCCATTCAGTCAGGCAGTAACAGGATTTTGCGCCGAATGAAGAGACTTTACACACGAGACGATTATCTGGGCATGATCGAATACGCTCGTCGAGTCATTCCCGAAGTGTCTTTCAGCACGGATTTCATCGTTGGCTTTCCGGGTGAAACCCCGACAGAATTTCAGGATACCCTTGAGATCCTGCGCGCGGTGAAATATGATCAGGTTTTCTCCTTCAAATATTCCGAGCGACCCGGAGTACCGGCCGCTCGACTCGAGGACGATGTGCAAGAGCAGGAGAAAAAAGACCGCTTGGCGGAGCTAATCGCTGTTCAAAAAGAAATTTGGGAAAGGGAAGCATCCGGATTCATCGGACAAATTTGGACCGCCGTTGTTGAATCTCCGGCCCGTCGACCCAAAGGAGCCTGGCGACTCAGGACGGCCAACAACCGAAAGGTCGTGATTTCCGGGATGGAACTGGAGGTCGGAGACTCGGTTTCAGTAAGGATCACCGGCCACCAGAATACTACTTTCCTCGGAGATGCGATCTGACCCGAGCCTACTGAATTCAAACGAATGCCTCACCGTCACGGGCTTGTACCCCAAAAAACGGGAGGCGGGAAGCGGGATCGACGTGTGGATTTTCAAGGGCCTTCTCTTTCTCCTCTTTGTGTTCGCCCTGCTCTTTTTTGCCGTTACCAACAGCCAGCAGGCCGTTGATATCAATCTCTTCGGGACTTCCTTCCTCGGCATCTCCATCATCTGGGTTGTTCTGGCCAGCTTTCTGGTCGGATTCGCCGCCAGTTTCGTGATCGCCGCCTTCCGGGAATTTCGTTTTCACCGGGAGATCCGGGGTCTGAAGAAAGCGGGCCTTTTGCGGGACAAGGAAATCGCCGCCCTCCGAACGCTGCCGCTGCAACAGCACGAAAACTTTCCTGCGGCCGACCAGGTCGGAAAGGAATCAACCAGTGATTAGCCTCATTCCCTGGGTGCTGGGTTTAGCCGTACTGGTGGCTTCTGGATTGGGCCTGTGGGCCATTTTCCGGGTTCGGAGTTCCTCTTCCGGGGACGACAGCTACCTCGAAGCTCTCGAATTCTGGATCGATAGTGACCTGGTTGCCGCCGAAAAGCTTCTACGTAAAGCTGTCCAGGAGGACCCTGACTCGATTGATCCCTTTCTACAGTTGGGGAACCTGCTGAGGGCCCAGGGGGATCCCGAGCGGGCTGCGATTCTGCACCGGGGATTGACTGTCCGCGGAGATCTGCCCAGGAGCAAAAGAATACTGGTGGGCTTGGCCCTGGCGGAAGATCTCCTGGCCCTCGATCGGTTTGATGACGCCAAACAGACTCTTGATACGATCTCGAGCCAGGCCCTGGGTCATCGCCGGTACTGGAAGTCCCGTTTCCACCAACACTATGGAATGGGTAACCTCCCCGAGGCTGCTCGCTCCCTGAAACATTCTCTAAAACAAGTCCCTGTTCCTGACCGCCCCTGGTTCACGGCTGCCTACATCAGCTTCCAGTTGGATCGCGCAATGGAATCGGCCCTGGCCGGTGATCATGCTGCGGTTGGGCCTCGGCTCAAGGATGTGACCCGCTTCCCCGAAGCCCGGCCAAGGATCAATCTGGTGCGAGCCCTTATGGCAGCCACCAGTGGTGATGCTACCGGGGCCCTTGCCCTGGGAGCGGAAGGTCTCCTGGACAGCCCGCGCGAATTGGCCGTTTTTCTGCCAGTGCTGCAGAATGTCCTTTTGGAGTCTGGTCAGTACGCTCGGTCCATTCCCCTGCTCGAAAACGCCTGTCAGGCAGAGAATGCGCCGGCTTCCCTATGGGTGGATTTGGCGCTGCTATATGAAAAGCTGGATCAGCGCGACAGCACCCTGCGCCTTCTGGAAAGCAAGTCAGGTCGATCGGATTTTACTCCGAACGTGGCAGCTCCCATCCTTCGCCATCTTTTTTCGGAAGGTCCGGATACCGACGCCCGCAAGGTATGGGACATGTTGAGCATACCGCCCAGGGAGCATCTCTGGATCTGCTCATCGTGTGAGGTGCTTTCCGATCGCATACGCTGGTTCTGTCCCCAGTGTCTGGATTTCGATTCCTACGTTCCACACGCTACCCCCGGGGAGGTGTCCTGACTTGTTTTTCCGTTTCGGATGCAATCGTGAAACATTGTTGTCCACCGGAGTCTCGCTGGTGCTAATTGTGGGGCTGACGGCCATGCCGGCTCCCGGTGTAATGCAGAGTGTGGCCGACGAATTCAGGGTCGGGAACTATACAACAGCTCGTTCCCTACTGGATGCGGGTGAGTGGAGTGCCCGGCCGGGGGAGGAAATTCTCTGGCGTAGCCGCTTGCTCAGTAACCCGGAGCAGGCCTTGGCCCTTTTGCAGGATGCTCTGGGCAGCTCCAACCTGCCAGAAACGGTCCGCCTTCGGGTAGCTCTAGAGATAGCGGAATTGGAATGTGCCCGCGGCCAGTACCGGGCGGCTCTGGTTCCCCTGAATCGGATCTTCAGTGAAGAGGCGATCGAATTACCTGGGGCCATCTACCTCCAAGCCGGTTATGCCTACCGTGGGCTTGGAGCTCTCCAGAAAGCGCGGGAAATGCTGGCTTCGATCCGGCCCGATGATCCAGCTTTTGTTTTGGCGCGCAACACTCTGGGCGATATCGGATTGCAACAGGACGATTACTCTTTGGCTCTGCGCTATTTCCAATCGGCCACCACCGGTGATCCAGCCGGTTCCGAATCGCTCCAGGCCGCTGGATTGTGGGAAGCCTATCGCCGAACTGGGGACCAAGAGCAGGCCGACCGCCTGGTCGAACAATTGCGCACTCGACAACCCGGCAGCCTGGCTCTCCTGGAAATCAATAGGGTGCTGCGCACTGAACGAGAGGATCTTGAGGCTCGTTTGGCGACCAACTCGACTCAGGTCGATTCGGTAATCAACCGCGTAGAGAATACGGACGGTCGCTATTGCCTGCAGTTGGGCGCTTTCAGTGACCGCGGGCTTGCCCTGGCTTTCCAGCAACAGTTCCTGGATAAGGTTCCCGACCTGCGCATTGAACAGGTCCGAGACTCCAGGGGCCAGTTCCTCTACAAAATTCGCCTTGGCTCCTTCGTTAATCCCGCCTTGGCCAACACCGAGGCCAAACGTCTGGCGCGGAAACTTGACGTTGAAGTTATCGTGGCCGATTTGGCGAAATGACGGGTCAAGTATGACTTCCGGCAACTCCCCAAAAAAAGATTCATCCGCAGGCAAAAGCGGTTCCAACGCCAAGCTGACTCCCATGCTCACCCAGTACATGGAAATCAAGGCCCAGCACCCGGGCTGTCTACTTCTGTTCAGGATGGGAGATTTCTACGAAACCTTCTTCGAAGACGCCCAAACCATGGCCCGGGTCGCCGGGGTTAATCTGACCAGTCGGGACGCCAAGAGCGACCATCCCGTGCCCCTTGCGGGGGTTCCCTTTCACGCCCTCGAGACCTACCTGAACCGCCTCCTTGTCGCGGGCATTACCGTTGCCATCTGTGAACAAGTCGAGGATCCCGCTTTGGCCAAGGGTCTGGTAAAGCGGGAAGTGGTGGAGATCATCAGCCCGGGAACCATCACTGCCGAAGAATTGATTGACGAAAGTGCCGGTCACTACTGTCTGGCCTGGTTACCCCAGAAAACCGATCACGGGGGTTGGGCCCTGTTGGACGCTTCAACCGGGGAGTTCCGCTGCGGCCTGGAGCAATCCACCCTGGCCGGTCTCTGTCTTAGGCACCCGGTCCGCGAAGTGATCGTGCGGGAAGATACTCCTGGACCTGAACTGTCCCGGATGCGTTTGGCGGTTCCCCAGGTGGTCATTACTCCCGTCAATTCGGCCTGGTTTCATCCTTCCTTCGCCAGACAAACGCTGTTGGACCACTTTCAAGTGGCCAACCTGGCTGCCTTCGGTCTGGAAGAGGGCGACAGGCAGGCGGCCACCGCCACGGCGGGAGCCTTACTGCGCTATCTCGAATCCCTTAGTCTTGGCCGGCCCAGACAAATCTCCAGCCTGCGTTTCGCCGACCGGGGAGACCGCCTCGTATTGGACGAGGAGACATTGCGCAACCTGGAAATCTTCCGCACCTTCCGTGGTGAAAAGGGGGAAGGGACCCTCATCCATCACGTCGACGGCACGGTTACCGCCATGGGACACCGCCTTCTGGCTCGCCGGTTGGCCGAAGCTCTAACCGATACGCAGGAGTTGGCCCACTGGCACGCCGGAGTGGACTCAGCCCTCCAGGACCGGACCTGGAGACGAAATTTGCGGGAAATTCTGGGCGGAATCGGGGACCTGGAACGCTTGGCAACCCGTGCGGCCACCAGCCGTATCGGGCCTTCCTCCCTGCGACTATTGGGCGAATCCCTCGAGGCCGTGATGCGACTTGCCAAGGCATCCTCGGTGGGTGAACACGATGGCCACCTGATCCACCACTGGGCAGAAAAGATGGCGGATTTCAGCGAACTTGCCGCCGAGTTGCTCACCGCCATTAGCCCAGAGGCGGGTTCTACAACCCGCAAGGGGGGCTATATTTCTTCCGACGTGTCCGACGAGCTTGATCGCTGCCGGAGCATCACCGCCGACACCAAGGGGTTCTTGGCGGGACTACAGGCCAAGGAGCGCGAAGCCACCGGCATCCCGACTCTGAAAGTTGGATTCAACAGGGTCTTCGGATACTACTTTGAAATAACCCGCAAGCACCTGGATCGGGTCCCGGATCATTTTTCCCAGAAGCAGACCCTGGTCAATTCCAGCCGATTTCATACCGAAGAACTGAAGGAGGCGGAAGCCACCATCCTGGATGCCGAGGAGCGAGCAGGGCGTTTGGAGGAAGAGATCTTCAATGGGCTGCTGGACTCTGTTGGCCCTCGCCAGGGGGAAATTCATGAATCTGCCCGCCTGGTGGCCCTCATTGACCTTTTGCTGGGTTTTGCCGAGGTGGCTGAACGTAACGAGTATTGCCGACCGGTTTGTAACGATTCGTTGGATCTGTCCATCAAGGGGGGGCGACACCCAGTGGTGGAGAACCTCCTTGATTGTGATTTCATTCCCAACAACACGGAAGTTGGTTTGCCGGAGCAGCAATTGCTGCTCCTGACCGGTCCCAATATGGGTGGCAAATCAACCTATCTGCGCCAGGTTGCCTTGATCGCCTTGCTGGCCCAGACAGGGAGCTTCGTCCCGGCCGATTCCGCTAAGATCGGGGTGGCCGATCGAATCTTCACCAGGGTGGGGGCCAGTGACAATCTGGCCCGCGGCGAATCCACTTTCTACATGGAGATGAGCGAGACGGCGCACATCCTCCACCAAATGACGTCACGCAGCCTGGTTATTCTGGACGAGATAGGGAGGGGCACATCGACCTATGACGGACTCTCCTTGGCCTGGGGCATTACCGAGTATCTGTGTCACCCGGCCGGTCCACGGCCCCGGTCCATTTTCGCCACCCACTACCACGAACTGACCGAGCTGGAGAATGATTTGCCCGGACTGGTAAATCTGAGGCTGGAGGTCAAAGAATGGGAAGGGCGGATAATTTTCCTCCACGCGGTAGGGCCCGGCCGCAGCGACAAAAGCTACGGTATCCACGTGGCCAGGCTGGCCGGCTTGCCCGAACCGGTCCTGCGCCGTTCAGAAGAGATTCTGGCCTCATTAAGCACGGCGGATGAGCGAGATCTGTCGGCCCGTACCTCTCGAAACCCTCGAACTCCCGGTGGAGCCTCCCTGGCAGCGGATTCTCCTCTCTCTAGCACTCTGTCCGGTCGGCCGACTGCCCAGCTTAGTCTCTTTAACGAGGTAGAACGGGACGCATTGGATGCCCTGAAGGGTATGGATCTGGAAAAAATCAGCCCTATGGATGCTTTCATGTGGTTGGCCAAAATCAAAGAGCAGCTTACTTCCCGCGGCTCTGAGTGATTCTGAATATCTCTGTGTAATATCCCGAATGGAATTGTGTTTCAGGAGGTTGCGCAATTGCCGATGGTAAATGCAGTGTTTGATCCACGAATCAATCAGGATTTGTGTATTTGCGTGGGAGGACCATGTCTGATCAGCGGGACATGCAATTGAACCATCAAACGGATTCTTCCGAATGGGCTGTAGTATTCGTTTGCCCCGGGCAGGAAGAACTCCCCCTTTTAGCTCAACTTTCTACAAATCGCAATACCAGAATCGTTGCCATTTGCGATCCCTTGGGAACCTCCGTCGGTACTGGGCTGGCCCAGATCATGGGCTTGCGGGTAATCAATTCCCTGGAGGAGCTGAAACCGGGCGATGCACGGTACATGATCCATCCCCCTCGCAACCAGACCATTGCCCCGCTGGTAGACCAGGCTGGGGATTTCGGCCTTGAACCGATTCTGGCCGACCGCTTCCTCACCTTGATGAACCAAAGCCATTTTCAGAGTCGTCCCATGAGGGGTCCCGCCTTGCTCGGCGGGGAGAATTCTGGATTCATGGAAGAGGAAACCGCCACAATTCACAGTACCTTGAACCGGATCGAAGAAGCCCTGGACGGAGAATCCCTGTTACGCTGGTTGCTGGGACTTGCTACCCGGGCCACCGGGGCCGGAAGCGGATCCATTATGCTCCTGGATCAGGCTACCGAGGAACTCTATCTGGGTTTCGCTTACGGTTTGAGCCAACACACGATGCATCGGGCCCGAGTCAAGTTGGGGGAGGGAGTGGCCGGACAGGTCGCTTTGTCACGCCAGGCCCAATGCATCCATGGCGACCTTCATTCCGGCGCCCAACGGGATCGACCCTCGATTCAGAACGCCGTCTGTAGCCCACTGGTTTGGGACGGAGTGTTGTTGGGAGTTCTGAGCGTTTCTTCAGACTGGGGCGAACCGGAGCTCAATCCCAACGCCCTGGAGACGATCCAGGGCCTGACCCAGCGTTTGGGGATGATCCTTAGCCGTTTTCTGCGCCTGCAGGATGTTGTTAACGGTGACATTTTCCGGGAACTGGACGAAAACTTCGCCGTGGCCCAGGAACACTCCAACAAACTGGGCGAGATACTGAAGTCCTGGCTGGAGGACTTGAAGCGCGTTTGCGGGTCCGAAGAGACCAAACTTTCCCTGCTGACAGAGGATGGAGATCTTTTGGTCGCAGACCTCCAGACTGTCAGCTATCCAGCAGCTACGACCTCCGGCATTGCCGAAATCCTGGTTACGGGCAACCCGCTGGTCCAAACCCCCGCTGAGGACTTGGATCCCGAGGTGGCCGGTGGCTCAACGATATTCCACCTCCCGGTGGGCCGCAATCCGGTTACGGCGGTGTTGACCACAAAATTTGCTTCGGCGTCCATCGCCCATAAATTTCATCGAATCAGCGGAGAGATTCTCTATCTGTTGAACAAACACCTGGGTGGGGTATTGGAACGGGCCAAACTCCGGGACCAGGTCAGCAGGTTAACCGCCTTGTCCGGATTCCTGGCTGAGATCGCGCCTTTTTCAGCCTCCGAATCCCTTGAAGTCGAGGAGCGAATTCTGTCGACCGCCCGGGATCTTACCGGCGCCCAACAGGCTTTTCTCCTTTACGCTCCTTTGTCCGATTCCACGGCCAGTCCTGCTCCCACCCCGGACGAGAAATTGTTGAGGGTTGCCGAAAATCTACTGGAGCAGGCTCAGGTTCGGGCGCACAAGGCCTCGGTGATGACTTTTGTGCATGATCCTACGATGGACTTTCCCAGAAGTGTCCTGGCCGTACCCCTCCAGCGGGAACACCCCTATCCGGGGTTGGTGCTACTTGACAAGAAACGCCTGCATCCCCTTGACGGGAAGGTCTTTACCGAATTTGACTCCATCTTTGCCAGTCGCCTTGCACCGCTATTTCAACCGGTAGCAAGGACAGAGACCGCCCAAGCAGAGGATTTACGGCCGGCCCGGGAAGAGTTGGGGGATGTTTCTGTTCAAATTCCCACCCCAATTTCTTCACCGACTCTCAACCGTTCCATAGAGGACATCCTACGCAGAGAAATGGACCGTTGCGACCGCTACCACAACATGCTGGGATTAGCGGGGTTTCGTTGTGATCCTTCTGCAGTTGAGGCTAATGAAATACCCAGTCTGGTGCAGGACCTGTGCGGACTCCTGCGCAGTAGCGATATCGCCGCTTGTCTGGAGGATGGGACCATTTTGGTTCTCGTTCCTGAAGATATTCAATCCCTGCCAAGGCTCAAAAACCGCGTAATAGAAATCCTGCGGAGGTTGACCGGTAATAGCAATCTTCAGATTTCAGCGATCACCCGAGCCTATCCTGGAGGCGGAAACACTGCCGCGGAACTCCTGGAGGGTGTACTTTCAAGGCTGGGCTGAGTCCTGATGCTTTTCCCACCGGTTATCCCCGAATAATTCCATTTGCCCCCCTCTGAGGAACGCCTGGCTGTTGACGGGAACAGTGGACCTGCTTAATCTTCCTTTTCCATGGTAGAATGTGGAGCCTTGCGAAGGCGCGGGGAAATTGCATCTATTTGCTTTGCCTTGATAAAAACATTCAAGAAGGATCGGCATGTCCAGCAGCCAGGAAAATAGTCCATCCCACATTCGCGTGCTAGACAGCGCAACCATCGACCGGATTGCGGCCGGAGAGGTCATCGAGCGGCCTGCGTCCATCATCAAGGAACTGGTGGAGAACGCCCTGGACGCCGGAGCCAGCACCTTGACCATCACTCTTCAGGATGGAGGCCTGACTTCCCTGAGCGTGGACGACAACGGACATGGGATACCCTTCCGCGATCTACCCCTGGCCTTCGAGCGTCACGCCACCAGCAAGATCGCCTCGGCGGCCGACCTCATGCAGATCGACAGCTTCGGTTTTCGAGGCGAGGCTCTGGCTAGCATTGCCTCGGTCAGCAAAGTGCGTTGCATCAGCCGCACCAATGACCAGGACACGGGGGGGATGATCGAACTGGCCGGAAGTGAAATCACCCGCAGGGAACCGGCCCCACGTAACCGCGGAACCACCGTCACCATCAGCGACTTGTTCTACAACACTCCGGCCCGCCGTAAATTCATGAAAACAGCCCAGGCCGAAAAACGGGCGGTAATGAAACTTTTGACCCAATTGGCTTTGGCTCATCAGGATTTGCGCTGGCTGGTCAAGGCCGACGGCGAAGTTGCCATGGATTTGCGCCCGGCCTCCTCGCTAACCGATCGCGCCCGGGATCTTTTCGGAGCCTCGGTCCTCGACCACTTGGCCCGCTTCGAAATGGAGAAGGGCGGCTTCAGCCTGGGCGGATTGGCCTCACGGCCGACCTGGACACGCGGCAACCGGGAACAGCAGTTCCTTTTCATCAATCGGCGCCCCGTGGAAAACCGTGCTTTGTCCCAGGCTATTTTCCAGGCCTACCGGGAAGTGGTTCCCGCTGGGCGCCATCCCGTGGTCATTGCCTTTCTGCAGGTGCCGGTAGGGGAAGTGGATGTGAACGTACATCCTGCCAAAACCGAAGTCCGATTGCTGTTGGAGCGGGAGATATTCGGGTTGCTCAAGAACGCTCTCCAGGATGGTTTGAGCCTGAGAAAAGCTGACGAATTGCGACCTTGGGTTTCCGACACGGAGGACGATTCGACAACCGAACCGAGCGGCCCCAACGCAGCAGCGACCGAGCGTATCGCCAAGGCCGAGGATGATTACCTGCGCGACTACTTTCGCCGAGGCGGGTCGGCTGGATTCGAATTCAAGGGAGTACCCAAGGGACAGGGCGAGCTATTCGGATCAGAAGCGCTGGCTCCTTCGCAGGAGGGTGATGCAGCATCACCCGGCATTGGAGATTCCAGTCTTGGAACCGCCCAGGATGCGCCCCTTCACTCGGCCCCATTCTGGCAACTGCACCGCACCTATATCGTCACCCAGATTCGGGGCGGACTCGTTTTGATTGATCAACACAACAGCCACGAACGCATCCTCTACAACGAGGCCAAGCAGGCGTTGGGAGGTGGCGGCCAAAGCGGAGATGGAACCAGTTCCGGAAGCCGGGTGACCACTCAGCAACTTCTTTTTCCCGCCCACCTGGAACTAACTCCCGGGCAGGTGCAGGCCTGGCAGACCCACGCCGATCAACTGGAAGCAATGGGCTTTTCCATCGAACCCTTCGGGGGGCAGAGCATCCTGGTGCAAGGCATCCCGTCGAGTCTCAAGAACTGGAGTGAGGGTCGCTTGCTGCTGGATATCCTGGACGACCTTGCCTGGGACGATAAACCCAGCCAGGAAAACCAGGTCGACCTTTTGGCAAGCTACGCCTGTCACGCCGCAGTTCGGGCGGGAGAATCCCTGACATTGCCTGAGATGCAGAATCTCGTGGACCGGCTCTTCGCCACGGACACGCCCCTGAGTTGTCCACACGGGCGACCCACCCTGATCCAGTTCTCTTTGGCCGAGCTGGAGAAACGCTTCGGGCGGAGCTGATGTGAACGACCGGATGCCGGCAGGCCGCCCTTCAAACCAAGATGGTGAATTTTCGGGCCGCCGATGTCCGGTCATTGTTGGCCCTACCGCCGTGGGCAAGACCGAGCTAATTACACGTTTGGCTGCCGAGCATCACATTGAAGTAATCAGCCTGGACAGTCGCCAAATATATCGGGGCCTTCGCATCGGCACGGCACAACCCACTCAGGCTGAGCTTGGAATCTGCCCCCATCACCTTATTGATTTTGTTTCCCCTGCGGAAAAATATGACGCGATGCGTTTCCGGGATGACTTCGAAATTGCGTTTGCCGGGATTTGCGGACGTGGGGGAGTTCCAATTCTTGTTGGCGGGGCCGGAATGTATCTGACCGCTTTGCAGGAAGGATTTCTGGAGATTCCCGGCAACAATGGTGGCCGCTTGGCCGCCGTACGGGCCGACCTTGACCGGTTATCCGATGCTGAGATCCTGACCCGCTTGACTGCAGTCGATCCAATTTCAGCAGGGCGCCTTCACCCAAATGATCGGTATCGCCTCCAGCGGGCTCTGGAAATCCATCAATTATCCGGACGGTCGATGACTGAGTTGACGGCTGAGCAACGGCCTGTCCCTGCTTTAGGACTGAGGTTTCCCACCTTTGTGCTGGAACGCCCGACACCCGAGCTGGACAAGCGCATCGCCCAGCGCACGGAGATTATGGTCTCGAGCGGTTGGATCGAGGAAACAGAGGCAGCCCTGGGGAAGCATTCAGCTGATTGTCCCGGTCTGCGAAGTATTGGTTATCGGGAGATCGTTGCCATGTTAAAAGGGGAGTTGAATCTCGGTGAGGTGCCCTCCGCCATCGTTCGGGTTACTCGACAGTATGCCAAACGTCAGCGGACCTGGTTTCGGAAATTGGATTGTTTGGAGCGAGGGAATCC
>JAHOYV010000033.1 GCA_019038745.1 Gemmatimonadales bacterium | reverse complement strand
AGAAAGGAGGTGATCCAGCCGCACCTTCCGATACGGCTACCTTGTTACGACTTAGTCCCCCTCGCCAATCACACCTTGGGCACCTGCCTCCCCCGAAAGGGTTAGCTCAGCGACTTGGGGTGCAACCAACTCGGTTGACTTGACGGGCGGTGTGTACAAGGCCCGGGAACGTATTCACCGCGTCGTTCTGATACGCGATTACTAGCGATTCCAACTTCACGTAGTCGAGTTGCAGACTACGATCCGAACTGAGGCCGGCTTTTTGGGATTCGCTCCACATCACTGTATTGCAGCCCTTTGTACCGACCATTGTAGCACGTGTGTAGCCCTGGGCGTAAGGGCCATGATGACTTGACGTCGTCCCCACCTTCCTCCGGTTTGTCACCGGCAGTCTCTCTAGAGTCCCCAGCATAACCTGATGGCAACTAAAGACAGGGGTTGCGCTCGTTGCAGGACTTAACCTAACATTTCACGACACGAGCTGACGACAGCCATGCAGCACCTGTACAGGAGTCCGAAGAAGGATGTATTTCTACATCTGTCCCCTGCATGTCAAGCCCAGGTAAGGTTCTTCGCGTTGCGTCGAATTAAACCACATGCTCCACCGCTTGTGCGGGCCCCCGTCAATTCCTTTGAGTTTCAACCTTGCGATCGTACTCCCCAGGTGGGGCACTTAATGCATTAGCTGCGGCACTGAAGGGGTAGACTCCTCCAACACCTAGTGCCCATCGTTTACGGCTAGGACTACCGGGGTATCTAATCCCGTTCGCTCCCCTAGCTTTCGTGCCTGAGCGTCAGTTCCGAGCCAGTAGGCCGCCTTCGCCACCGGTGTTCCTCCAGATATTTACGCATTTCACCGCTACACCTGGAATTCCACCTACCTCTCTCGGACTCAAGCCTGGCAGTTTCAGGGGCAGTTTGACGGTTGAGCCGTCATATTTCACCCCTGACTTATCAGGCCGCCTGCGCACCCTTTATACCCAGTAAATCCGAACAACGCTTGCACCCTCCGTATTACCGCGGCTGCTGGCACGGAGTTAGCCGGTGCTTCCTCTGATGGTACCGTCAAGCTTCACGGGTATTAACCGCAAAGCGTTCTTCCCAATCTGACAGAGCTTTACAATCCATAGGACCTTCTTCGCTCACGCGGCATCGCTCGGTCAGGCTTTCGCCCATTGCCGAAGCTTCTCGACTGCTGCCTCCCGTAGGAGTCTGGGCCGTATCTCAGTCCCAGTGTGGCCGGACACCCTCTCAGGCCGGCTACCCATCGTCGCCTTGGTAGGCCATTACCCCACCAACAAGCTAATGGGAGGCGGAACCATCCTTCAACGACAGCTTCAAAGAGAGGCCATCTTTCACCTTTCGACCAGGAGATCAAAAGGTCGTATGCGGTATTAGCAGCTCGTTAGAACTGTTATCCCCCATTGAAGGGCAGGTTTTCCACCCGTTACTCACCCGTTCGCCACTGTACTCACTCCCCGAAGGGAGCTTTCTCGTTCGACTTGCATGCCTAATCCATGCCGCCAGTGTTCGTTCTGAGCCAGGATCAAACTCTCCGTTGTTAATATGTAACAACAGAAGCATGAGCTCCTGCTTTTTTCTCGCAAATGGTCGTTCATCCCGATCACTCCACACCAACCCGAAGGTTGTTGCTTTGTAACCTGATGAACTCGGAATTGCTATCGGGCCATCGCACGCTATTCTGTTGTCAAAGAACTGTACCGAGCAGTCGTTGCCGCTGGTCCCCCTCTCAAGCGGGAGAGGGAAGATACTCAAGAGTTGGAAAAGTGTCAACTAAAATCTGACATTTTTTTCGCCCGTGAGATCAATGCCCGAAAAGCCTTTACGGCCCTGGGCCTCCTGTCGTCCCGACAACGAAATTAAACCCTCGTCAGGACAACGAGGACGGAAAATATGCGCATCCCCACCCACTGTCAAAAAGAAAATTGAAAAAAGTGAATAATTTCTCCTTTATGAATTCGACTGGCACGGGAATGAATGCCCTTAACATCCAAAACCCGCCCCTAATGGGGTTCTTTCCGGGTTCTCAGAGGCAGCCCTGGTAATCCGGGAGGCAATCTCCGAGACTTGATTTAAACCTTTATGTTATATATATCCGCCCCCCCGTGGTGTTCGTGCTTGGATTTCTTGCCCATCTTGTTCTACTGTATCTTTCACAGGGAAATAAATGGAATGGATTCCATCGCCTTGGTGTTGCCGGGGGACGGGAAAAAGGAGTCTCAAGCGAATCATGCCACGTTTCTTCCAAATAACGATTTCCAAGGCGATGGTCAGAACACTGCTTCTGACTCTTCTTGCCCTTTTCCTGCTGGCCCTGGCCGGAACTTTTTTCGCAGTTGACTACCTATCTCGGGACCTCCCATCTCTGGGCACGCTCCAGACCATCGAGCCTTCGGTGAAAACCATCATCTTTGCAGCAAACGGTGATACCCTGAGGGAATTCTATTCGGAGAACAGGACCATCGTCCCACTCAGCCGGATTCCCGTCAGCCTGCAGGAAGCGGTCATCTCCATTGAGGACCGCCGGTTCTACGAACACTACGGTATCGACTTGCGGCGCCTGCTGGGAGTGGTCTGGATCAACCTGACAACCAGTCGCAGCCCCGGCGGCAGCACACTTACCCAGCAGCTGGCCCGCAATCTCTTTCCCAAACTGCTGCCCAGCCAAAAGAGGATCACCCGCAAATTTCGCGAGTGGATCGTGGCGATCCAGATCGAGTCCATCTACACCAAGGACGAGATCCTTGCCATGTACCTGAATCAAATCTACCTGGGTAAAGGGACCTACGGGGTTCAAGCCGCCGCCCACACCTTCTTTGGCAAAGACGTCTGGGATCTTTCCCCTCCCGAAACAACAATGTTGGCGGGAATGATACAGATGCCTGAGCACTATTCTCCCTTCAATCACCTGGAACAGGCCTACTCCAGGCGTTCCACGGTGCTGGAAACGATGATCAAGGCCAATCACTTGTCCAGGGCCGAGGCTGAATCCATTGGGATAATGGAAGTACATCCGGTAGATGGTTCCGGCCATGGAACATCTTCGGGATTTGCCGCTTATTTCGTGGAGGAAGTTCGTAAATTGGTGGAGAAGGATTACGGAGCGGAGAAACTATATAAGGACGGCTTACGAGTCTGGACGACTCTTGTCCCCCAATACCAGATCTGGATGGAAGAGGCCCTAGAAGCCCATCTGACCCAGGAGGAGCAGGACCGGGACTTCCCCATGAAGAGAGCCATATATGACAGTTTGACGGCCATTGAAGAACGACCGGCAGGAATGGAATATCTGCAAGGCGCCGCCCTGCTGGAGGACGTCAGGACGGGAGCTATTCTGGGCATGATCGGCGGCCGTTCTTTCGATGACTACAAATGGAACATGTCCACCCAGGCCTCCCGGCAACCCGGCTCTATCTTCAAGCCCATCGTTTACCTGACCGCCCTTCAGCACGGATACCAGGCCAGCTCCATCCTGATGGACACGCCTTTCGTGCTGGATACCGGCGTCAGTCTTTGGCGCCCCAAGAACTTCAGCGGACGTTTCAGGGGACCCATGACTCTACGCTACGCTCTCAGTCGCTCGGTCAATACACCGACAGCTAAATTGTTTAATGACTTTGGCCTGAACCCACTCCTTGACAATGTACGCAAACTCGGATTCACGACAAATCTCCCCAGGGTCCCCTCACTTTTCCTGGGCGCCGGAGAGGTTACCCTCAGGGAAGTGGTGGCAGCATACAGCACTTTTGCCAACCATGGCGTATACGTAAGGCAACACCTGATCACTCGGGTCGAAAGTGCCGACGGAGAAATCCTGGAGGAGTTCCGCATCCAGCAGAGAGAGGCCCTTGATCCGGCCGAGGCGTATATGCTGACCAACCTTCTGAATACAACTTTGGTGGAAGGTACGGGCCGCAGCGCGCGCTGGCGTGGCTTTACAAAGACAGGTGCGGGCAAGACCGGCACAACGAATGAAAACACCAACGCCTGGTTCTGCGGCTTCACGCCCAGCTTCTGCGGTGGAGTGTGGGTTGGTTTCGACCGGGCCACCCCCATGGGCAAAGGCGCTACCGGATCCCATATGGCTTTGCCGATTTGGACCGGGTTCATGGGCAAAATAGCCGACAAGAAGGGAGAGGAGCCTTTCATCCGTCCACCGGGGATCCTGGAAAAGACCATTTGTCTGGAAACGGGCATGCTGGCCACGAGCGGGTGCGACTCCGTGACGGTAGAGGTCTTCCTGCCTAACTGCTACCCGCAGACTATTTGCGACGTTCACGGCGGCCAGTTGCATGATTTCCAAGGAGTGGACAAGGACTTCAAAACCCTGGACAGCAACGAGGACGAATTCTAGCCCGCGTCAATCGAGCCGGCCAAGGATCACCTTGCGGCCTGCCACGGGATCATCGCTGAACAAAAGAGAGGCCAGCACCCGGTCAGCCGCCACTTGTGCCTCGCTTTTCCTGTCGCAATAGATCCTGGCCAAAACATCCCCACGACTTAGCTTTTCACCGATCTGGGGCAGAAAATCGATACCGCAGGTCAGGTCGAGGGGATCCTCAACCTTGCGGCGCGCCCCGCCCATGTCGGCCAAGGACAACCCTACCTGGCGGCAATCCACACCAGCCAGCCAGCCGTCCCTGGGAGCAGCCAACTCAATCGCCAGGGGTGCCACTTTCAAGCCGAAGTCTTCCCGCTCCGAATCCAGGCAACCGCCCTGGGCCTTGACCCAGGTGATTGCCCTATCCAGGGCACTGCCGGAATCCCACACCCGGCGAACCATGGCGAGGGACTCTTCACGATCAGGACACAAACCGGAGACCCTTACCATCTCGGCCACAAGGTCCTCGGTAAGAGTCACCAGGTCCTTTGGAGCAGACTCCCTGCCACCGGTTCTCAGCGCAGCAAATGCTTCGATAGTCTCGTTGGCGTGACCGACGGCAATGCCCAAGGGCTGATCCATATCGGAAAAGACAGCCGACATACTCCGCCCATACAACTTCCCAATGGTAACCAGATTGGCGGCCAACTCTCGGGCTCGCTCCAGATTACCCATAAAAGCGCCGGAGCCGGTCTTCAAATCAATGATGATGGTTTGGGGACCGGCCGCCAATTTCTTGGACATTATCGAGGCCGTAATCAGGGGCACACAATCTACGGTGGCGGTCACGTCCCGCAGGGCATAGATCTTCCCATCAGCCGGAGCGATCGAACCGCTCTGCCCGATGATTGCACAGCCGGCCTCTTCTACAATTCCCAGAAATTCATCGTTGTCCATGTGAATCCGGTAGCCTGGGATGGCCTCCAACTTGTCCAGGGTTCCGCCTGTGTGTCCCAATCCCCTCCCCGACAGCATCGGGACTTTGAGACCGCATTCGGCCGCCAGGGGAGCCAGCAAGAGACTTACCTTGTCCCCCACGCCGCCGGTTGAGTGTTTATCGGCCGATGGGCCGGTCAACCCCTTGGTATCCAATTCCTGGCCGGACTGGAGCATCGCTCCGGTCAAGGAAGCTGTTTCTTCCGCACTCATCCCGCGGAACCAGACTGCCATCAGAAAAGCGGACATCTGGTAGTCGGGAAATTTTTCAAGAGTGAAACCATCCACCACGAACCTGATCTGTTCGTCGGTCAACTCGCTTCCCTTTTTCTTGAGCTCAATAACGTCAAGAATGTTCATTGTGTGGAATCCTCTGTTTGCTGAAAGTTACGGAAGGCTTCCGGTAGGAGGTCTGAAACCGTCGAGTGGATTACCGGCCCGTCAAGACCCTCTTCGCCGACGGTCAAAACGATCATCTGTGGCCCGAACTCCACCAATACCTGTCGACAGGCACCACAGGGAGGCGTAGGCTGCTTGCCGTCGGCACAGATGGCGATGGCCTGGAATTCCGTCTCGCCATCGGCCACGGCCCGAAAAACAGCGGTGCGCTCAGCGCAGATGGACAGCCCGAAGCTGGCGTTCTCGACATTTGTCCCGAGATATACGGTTCCGCTTTTTCCCAGCAGGGCGGCGCCGACCCGAAAACCGGAATAAGGCGAATGGCTGTTCAGCCGAACCTTACAGGCGGCGGCGGCCAGATCGTTGTACTTTTCCATCACGTAGAATCACTCTCCTTCAGATCCCCAAGGAAACTCCGGCCCCTGGCAAGACGGGGGGCCTCGAAATATTCAGCCAAAGTCGCCGCGACATCCATGAACCCCTTGCGGACACCCAGGTTGGCTCCTGTGCCACTTCCTGCCAGATAGGCCAGGATCGGAACGTGTTCGCGCGAATGATCGGTGCTCGGGGTTGTTGGATCGTTGCCGTGATCAGCTGTCAACAAAAGGAGATCTCCCGGAATCAAACGAGGCAGGAAATCCCCAAGCCAACGGTCGAATTCCTCCAGTCCCCGTTTCATCCCCGCCGGGTCGTTGCGATGCCCCCACAGCATGTCGAAGTCCACGAGATTAATCAGAATGAGGGTCTGGTCATCAGCGGAGCCTTCGGTTAATTCCAAATACAAGTTGCCCAACTCCTCCATTCCCTGCGCGTTGTCACGAGAAACAAGAGCTTCATCGATGCCGCAACCGGAATAGAGATCGTTGATTTTGCCGATGGCAAGAACCCGAACACCGTGCTCCTGCAGAGTCGGCAGCAGTAAACCGGATGGCGGATCAAGGGAGTAGTCGTGCCGATACACCGTCCGGAAAAACCCTCCGCTGGGCCCGGAAAAAGGACGAGCGATGACGCGGCTGACCTGGTTCGGCGGCACCAACATCTTTCGTGCAATCCCGCATACCCTGTATAATTCTTCCAGGGAACAGACCTGATCATGAGCGGCGATCTGGAAGACACTGTCTGCCGACGTGTAGACAATCAACTTGCCGGTGTGGAGATGTTCATCCCCCAATTCCTCCATGATGGCCGTGCCGCTGGCGGGTTTGTTGCCTAGTACCCCGTACCCAGTCAAACGGGTAAACTCTTCTATCACCTCGTCGGGGAATCCTGTGGGGTAGGTGGGAAAAGGCTCGTTGATGACAATACCCATCAATTCCCAGTGTCCGGTGGTGGAATCCTTTCCCGCAGAAACCTCTTCCATGCGGCCGTAAGAAGCGGAGGGTTCGGGAACCGGCGGGATCCCCTGGATCTTACTGACGTTGCCCAAACCTAGAAGGCCCAGGTGAGGGGTGTTCACACCGCCAACGTGTTTGGCCATGTTCCCCAGGGTGTCACTGCCTGCGTCGCCATATTCCGCTGCATCGGGAGCGCCCCCGACGCCTAGGCCATCCAGAATAATCATTATTGCCCGGGACATTGTTGTTGCTCCTTGCTGTCTTAGGTTGCTAGACATGGTAATTCCCTCCGCTAGGTCCCGTCAACTCCGTGCTGCCCCTGTGCTGCCCTGCCGACCTGGTATTCCCGCCGGTGGCTTTGGCCTTGCCAGTTCAAGGTGGCCAGGTAGAATAGACGCATGGACAAGGATCTTTTTTCAAACTCAGGGACAAACAGCTCCCTGCCCCGGGAAACGGTAGCGCCCCATGCGAGCTCATCCTCTCCTCATACCACGCCTCTGGCTGACAGGATGCGTCCCAGAGGTCTGGACGAGGTAGTTGGCCAGGAGGATCTGTTGGGCCCCCAGGGCGGACTCCGCCTGCTGCTGGCCGGAGACTCACTGCCCTCGCTGCTCTTCTGGGGCCCTCCGGGTTGTGGCAAGACTACAATCGCCAGACTATTGGCCGGAGAGTCCCACGCTCGTTTCCTGGAATTCTCCGCGGTGGCTGTCGGTTCGAAGGAATTGAAAGCGGTTATGGCCGAGGCCGGCAAATTCAAAAAGGCCACAGGCACTCGGACCATTCTCTTTCTGGATGAGATCCACCGATTCAACAAGGCTCAACAAGACGCCCTTCTCCCCTGGGTCGAACGCGGAGATGTTACACTGATCGGGGCCACGACTGAGAATCCCAGCTTCGAGATCAACAGCGCCCTGATTTCACGAACCCGTTTGTTCGTCCTGCAACCGCTTGAATCCGCTGATGTGCGTCGGGTGCTGGAGCGGGCCCTGGTCGATCCACGCGGTTTGAACGGAAGCCTGGCCCTGGGTCCCGAAGCCTTGGACGAGTTGGCCATTATCAGCCAAGGGGATGCCCGTTCCGCCCTGGGCCTGCTGGAATCCATCGCTGGAGCGACGGCCGCCGATCAGAACACCTTTCCCGCGACGACTCCCCTTTCCGCCGAGCAGATGGCCTTCATCATCCAAAACCGTGCTGCGCGCTACGACAAAGGCGGCGAGGAACATTTCAACATCATCAGCGCCTTGCACAAGAGCCTGCGCAACAGTGATGTTCAAGCGGGACTGTACTGGCTGACCCGGATGCTGGTAGGGGGCGAAGACCCTCTCTACATCTCGCGTCGCCTCGTTCGCTTCGCCAGCGAAGACGTAGGACTTGCCGATCCCCAAGCCTTGACCCAGACTCTGGCCGCCCGCGATGCTGTTCATTTCATTGGAATGCCGGAAGGTGCCTTGGCCTTGGCCCAGGCCGTGGTTTACCTGGCCCTTGCACCCAAGAGCAATGCCCTGTATAAGGCCTATGGGAAAACGCGCAAAGAAGTTGAAAAAGGAAGCAATCCCCCAGTCCCCCTTCAGTTGCGCAATGCTCCCACCGATCTGATGAAGGGATTGGGTTTTGGTCAAGATTATGTGTACGCCCACGATACCACGGAAGGGCTGGGCCGGATGACCTGTCTGCCCGACAACCTCCAAACCGAAACCTTCTACAAACCCGGCAACCGTGGTTTTGAGAAGGATCTGGCGGACAGGATGGAGCAAATCCGGCGTTGGCACGAGAAACGAAAAAGGAATTCATACCCGGAGAGCCAAAGAGCCGAAAACCCAGGGAAGAAGGATCCAGGAGGAACAGAATGAAGCGAATCGGAGTTCTGACCGGAGGCGGAGACGCGGCCGGCATGAATCCCGCCCTGCGGGCGGTCGTGCGAACGGCATGGCACCACGGCGCCGAAGTGGTCGGAATAAAAAGAGGCTGGCGTGGACTGGCCGAAGGCACTTTCGAAACGATGAGCGCCGGATCCGTAAGTGGTATTCTCCACCAGGGTGGAACCATCCTGAGGACCTTCCGCTATCCCGAGTTTGCCACTGAAGCAGGTACCGCTCCCGTCGGCAAAACGCTCAAAAAACTTAAACTCGACGGGATGGTCATCATCGGCGGGGACGGGAGTTTTCGGGGCGGCACCAAGTTGATGAAGGAATTCGATCTTCCGGTTGTCGGCGTACCGGCCACGATAGACAACGACATCCCCGGCACCGACATCAGTATCGGTTTCGACACCGCCCTGAACATAGCCATCGACGCGGTGGACAAGATCCGCGACACGGCAACCAGTCACGGCAGGATCTTCGTCATTGAGGTGATGGGACGTGAGTATGGTCTACTTGCGGCCCAGACCGGGATCGCCTGCGGGGCCGAGGAAGTATTGCTGCCGGAAATTCCCTACGAGATCGATGGTTTGTGCCGCCGGATCCTGGCCGGCTACGACCGAGGCAAGCATCATGCCCTGATCATAGTCGCCGAAGGAGCGGGCAAGGCGTCCTACATCACCTTCGAGATCAAGGAGCGCCTGCAGAGGGATGTGCGGATGGTCGTGCTGGGACACATCCAGCGGGGCGGTTCACCCTCGGGTTACGACCGCATCCTGGCCTCTCGTCTGGGACACGCAGCCACCGAGTTGCTGTTTGCCGGTGAGTACGGATTGATGGTGGGAATGGTATCGAACAAGTTAAAGACCAGCAGCCTTGAGAAAAAGGGACGAGCTTCGGCTGAGGCCGTACTTCTGGACGCCAAACTCCAGGAGATTCTTTCCTGACTCCCTGGCCTATACTGGAAAACGGGCCCCCAAATCGCGGGGCCCGTTTTCTTGTTTCTCTCAAAGGTCAATTCCCAATGTAACGTGATGGGTGAAGCAAGTGGTGCCTTGTCTCTTCCTGCCAAACCCGGGCCACCGACAGCAGGGTAGCCTCGTCGAAGAGGCCGCCGGTGAATGTGATACTGTGGGGGGAATCATCGTCCACCATTCCGATGGGCAGGGTGATGCTCGGATGGCCTGTCAAATTCGTAATCAGTAAATCCTGTCCTGCAAAGGGCGGACCGACATAGAGGTCTACGCTCTTCATCCGGAGCCCCATCAACTCGATCAACCGCCACCTGGCACGATTGGCCTGAACGTAGGCAACCGCTGGAATGAAATGGGCAGCGCGAAACACGTTGGGCCAGGCGTAGCGGCTCTGTCTGACCAGTTCATCGTCGCGACCACCGAGAGTCAACTGCTCAAAGGCTGCGGCGGCTTCCACGGAAAGAATCAGGGACAGGGGCATGGCGTCGAAATCAAGGGGAGCAAGCATCACGAGTTCCGCCCCCAGACCGCGTAAAGCTTCCAGCGCTGCTTCGTAGAGCTCTTGTTCCCTGGCCCTCTCCGGGTCCTGATCGGCGACCAGGAACCCGATCCTGAGACCGTTCAAGTCGATGCGGGGTCGGTAGGGAAAGGAGGCCTCAACCACGCTGGGATCCAGTCCGTCCGGACCCTGAATAACGTCCAGCACCATGGCACAGTCCTCCGCGGAGCGTGTGATGGGCCCGAGTTTGTCCATGCTCCAGCTCAGTGCCATTGCTCCGGCGCGACTCACCCGACCGTACGTGGGCCGAAGACCGGTCACACCACACCGGGTCGAAGGAGAAACGATTGAGCCCCAAGTCTCGCTACCGAGCGCAAAAGGAATCAGCCCGGCGGCCACCGCGGAAGCCGGCCCGGCCGAGGACCCACTACTGCCCTCCTCCAGGTTCCAGGGATTCCGGGTCTTGCCGTCGAACCAAACATCACCCCAGGCCAAGGCGCCAAGGGTAAGCTTAGCCACCAGGACTGCACCCGCCTCATTCAGCCGTTCAACGACCGTGGCCGTATCGTCGATTACCTGATCCCGAAATGGTTCGGCTCCCCAGGTCGTGCGGGTCTGCCGCACCGCCAACAAATCCTTCACACCGTAGGGAATCCCGTGCAGGGGGCCCCGATACCGGCCCGCTGCAATCTCCTCGTCGGCCGACTCGGCGGCCCTCAAGGCGTTGGCCTCGCTGAGGCTGATGACGCATTCCAACTCGGGACCATACATCTTCAGCCGCTCGAGGAACAAGTGGGTCAATTCCACACTGGTGACTTGCCGCGTCGACAGCAGATGCGCCAGTTCTCCGATGGAGGCGAAAGCCAGGTCGTTCATTTTCCCGGGCCTTACCCCATTCTTCACGGGACTCCAGATCGGAGCAGCCCCCTCGACGGGCGGCTTCCAACCGGCAGGCCACGGCTGCAACACAAGGGCCGGAGGGACGGAATTCGGCAGGTCCAACAAGCGCAAGGCATACAACGCCTCACGCTGGTCGGCCAATTCTTCCTGCAACAGATCTCTCTCCGAGCGGGTCAAGTCCAACCCGAGGACCGCCTGGGCAGCCCGGATCCCATCGGGAGTCAGAGGCTGGTCATGAGTAATCTCCTGGCCACAGCCAGACAGGCTGAAGGCGACCAGGCAAAGAAAAATCAAAAGTACGGAGCTTTTCATGAGCGCCCTCCTGCAGGGAGAGGTCCAGAGAGTTGTCGAAAGGTTCGTCTCCCAAAAACTACCATGAACCCATGGCTCGGAGAAAGGAAACTTCCGGCCCGAGAAATATCGTCCAACATGCCATACGGATTTTGGAAACACTCTGACTAAACAGGAAAACGGGCTCCCGGAAAGGGAGCCCGTAATTCAGGGACCATCAGAGTCCCAAGCTGAAATAAGATAATTACTCGGCAGCCGAGCCCTCAACAAAGGTGTTGCCGAATTTGAACCAGTTGATCTTCATGGTTCCAATCACGTGGCCAAGCACCTCATGCTCGATCTTGCGCAGACGGTACTCATCCTCAAGTGTTTTCAAGGAGAAGCTACCGATCAGGGGCAGATCCTGGTCAAGCAACAGATGCATCATCCACTCGGCGCCCGGAGACAAATCGGTAATCTGGATTGAGGCTTCCGGGAACACAGCATACCAGGCATAGTCTTCGGCAGAGGGATTCATCTTCACCGAGTCGGCAAGATCGTGCCGAGCTTGGTAGACAAAGGTCTCGATACCCGTCTGGATGGGACGCAAATCCTCTTCCTCTTCCTCGGGCAGGAAGGTGGCGCGAGCCTCCTTCAGGTCCTTGGTCTTCCAGCCGATCTCAGGCAACGGAGCACCAGGAGTTTCCAGGTCGATGGCACCGGCCCTCAACAACCGGGGCATAATGTAGGACGACGGGCGAGGGATGCTGTCAACCTCGACCACCCCGTTCCGCTTGATCCGCTGGACAACCATATGGGTAGGTTGGGGACTGAAGGTCTTGACAACCCCCAGCAGGGTCCCGGACAGATTTTTGTAGTTGTTCTCAATGTCCTCGTAGATCAGGAAATTCAGCAAATTCCCATTACGAATCATACCCGTGTTACCCCGAACATACTCGAATTCCGGGGCATCAATCTCAAAAAGGAAGCCAATGCTCAAGGTGTCGCCCTCCATGATTCGGCGAACGGAATCATAAACGTAGGGGTCCACCTCTTCCTTTTCGCCGCACCCGGCCAGACCGAGGATTGTCAAAGCCAGCAGACCAAGGACCAGAACGGAATACCCGCGACGCGGAGAAGAAACACCGAACATGAACCAACCTCCCTAGGGGATCTCGAATTGTCCTGCAGGTGGGACGCAGGACAGCTATCCTTTAATAACAGGCAGTTTGATGAGGATATTATTTCCCCTTTCGACCGCCGTCAACCATTGCCTTCAACCCAATGAAATTGGGGTATCCCAGGCAAAAAAGCAAATGCATTCCAGCAACTTGGGTCAGAGGACCAGTCCTGCCCGGTTCATGGCCGCAGTCGAGGCAATTGCCGGCTCGCGGAAAGGACCTCCGCAGAAGCAGTCAGGGCTCCGTCCCAAAGTGACTGGAATATGTCCCAATGGCCGGGAAGCAGAACCCCAACCGATGAAAACAACCTGCTGAACCGACCCCTACGATGCAATAGAGAATATCCAGGCAGACCGAGTCGGGAAAGCCGGCCATCAATGGTCACGCTCCAGGCCATAGCGAAGGCTTGCGCCATGGAGTTGGGGATGGCCGTCATGTTCAGACTTTCCAGAACAAGGTCCTGAGCCAAAATCAGGTTGTGATACAGAAAGCTGTCCGCTTCCTGGCCGGAAAATTCTCCGGGAATCAATCCCGGCTCCAAAGCCTGAACCGGCAACTGCTCCCAAATCTCCACTCCGGGCATAAGCCCCGGCGAGGCGAAGCGAGATTTGCAAAATACGTCGGATGAGCAATAGAGAATTGCGCCGACGCGGGAATTATTTCCCTCAACCTGGGAGTGAAAACTGAACCAAGCCCCATCCTGTCCGGAGAAATCATCCGCACAGATTTCGATGTGGTGGAAATCCGCCGCCAGATCAAGAGCCTTTGCAGCCCCTTCCAGGTGGCCTTTCACCAGAGCCGAAAACTCCTCGGGAAGTTCCGAACAACTCAAATCCAGGGCTAGCAAATTCCCTCCAATCAGTTTGTCTGAACCATCTTTCCCCCGCCGGCAGGGCGCAGGGACGCCGTAAAATGACGCAATGCTGGCGGCTCCCAAACAATTTCCAGGCCACGCAGACTCTCCCCTATCTCCATAACGCGGGCACAAACCTGGGCCACATACTCAAGCTGGGTGTGGGAATAAACCCGCCTGGGGATGGCAAGTCGCACCAACTCCATGGCCGGATGAACCTTCTCCCCGGTATCCGGATCCTCGTGCTCGAACATGAGACTACCGATTTCGACGCCTCTAACCGCCCCTTCCAAGTACAACGCGGCAGTGAACACCTGGGCCGGGAACTCGGATTGTGGAATGTGGGGCAGGGCCGTTCTGGCATCCACGTAAATTGCATGCCCACCGGCGGGGCGCAGGTAGGGAACACCCAGTTCATCCAGGCGTTGTCCCAGGCGAGCAACTTGGCCGATGCGATACGTCAGGTAGTCGACATCCAGTACTTCGCGCAAACCCTGGGCCACGGCGGCCAGGTCGCGCCCGGCCAGTCCCCCGTACGTCGGAAAACCTTCCCGAAGCAGCAACAGGTTGGTCGCCTCCTGGGCCCACTTTTCATCATTCAGGCAGAGGAAGCCCCCGATGTTTACCAGGGCATCCTTTTTGGCGCTCATCGTGCAGCCCGCACCGAGGGCGAACATCTCCCGGCTGATTTCTTGGATCGAGCAGTCGGCGTAACCTTCCTCGCGCTGCTGGATGAACCAGGCATTCTCGGCGAAACGGCAGGCATCGAAGATCAGGGGCACACCCTTTTCATTACAGAACTCGGATACCGCTCGGGCATTGGCCATGGACACCGGCTGCCCTCCCCCGCTGTTGTTGGTGATAGTCAACATCACGAAGGGGATGCGATCGACTCCGTATTTCTCAAAAGCCGCGGCCAACTTGTCCAGAGACATATCACCCTTGAAAGGTGCCTCAAGGGTGGGATCCAGCCCCTCTTCGCCGATGCAATCAAGGGCGATGGCCTGTTGGTATTCCACATTGGCCCGTGTGGTGTCGAAGTGGATGTTGTTGGGAACGACGAACCCCGGCTTAAGGGTGACGGCGAAAAGCAACCCCTCGGCAGCCCGGCCCTGGTGGGTTGGAATAACGTGCTTGTACCCGAATATATCCTTGATGGTCGACTCGAAATCGGCGAATGACTTGCTGCATGCGTAGGCTTCGTCACCACTCATCATGGCAGCCCACTGCAAGTCGCTCATGGCACTCGTGCCACTATCGGTCAGCAAATCTATGTAGATGGCTTCGGACGGAATCTTGAAGACATTGTAACCTGATTCCTGCAGGAAACGGACACGTTCCTCCCTGCTGACGCGCTGGATTCTCTCCACGACCTTGACGCGGTATGGTTCGAAGGGCAAATCCATGAAGTAAGCTCCAATCTGAAACGAAAACATGACTGATGGTCGGACAATGGCCGGACAAGGGATGGACAATGGCCAGGAACCGACAATCCATAATACCTCAAAACTAATTCCTGGACTGTTCCCTAACAAGTGGGAGTTGTGCGTCAACTTGGGGATGAAGCACAGACCTGGCTCAGCTGTCTTTTTCCCCTGGTAGAGGGGATTGCTCCTGGAAGAGGATCAATGAACTCTCGGTCACTCGGCCAAGGACCTGATAATGTTGCCGGGCCGGTTCGGTCCCCAAACACAAGTAAACGCCGCCGGGAGACCAGGTGCCCGCAGGCCGCGCAGTGGCCGCCAAGGCAACCAGGGGTCGGCGACGTTCAGGTCCGGCGTGGCCCAGATCATCCATCATGGTGTACCACCACGCTTCCCACAGCGGTGTATCCAGGAGCCTGGCCATATTGAACCCGCCCCAACTATCCAGGAGTTGGTTCAGGCGCAGAACAGCTTCCGGATAGGCCAAAAAAGTACCGGCCCAATCAGTTGTTTGCATCAGGCCCAGAAATTCGGTCAGAGACATTGCATCACCCGATAAGTCCACCTCCCCCAACCAGCGGGAAGCGGCTTGGGCGGCACGGGGTCCCAATAGGGCTGGAAGCAGTGAAGGAGCATCCTCGAGTCCCGGGTCAAACGCCCGCGCCAATTCCCCCGAGCGGGCCAACACATCGGTTGCCGCAGCCAAAAATTCACAGGGCCCCGGCTGTACGAGGATATCCAGACTTTTTTCCGCCACCGAAAGCCAACCCTTGTCTCGGATCCGCGTCCCCAGATAATCCAGGTCACCGGCCACTGAACCGGTCAACCGGATTCTGCCAGGGAGTCGGCCCTCCTGGTGTTCCTGAAAAATACTGGACAAGCAATGGTCGAGATTGGCTGAATAATCCGAAACCAGATATCCAGGAGAACTGTTGCCTGAGCCGGAATGACCCTGCAATTCAGGAGGAACAAGTTCGCTGACCCCGGACCATAATCTACGGCAGACCTTTCCCTGAGTCCCGAGTTCGACCACGTCATCGACCCGCGGAGTAGTCAGGAACAAGTGTTCCCAGGGCTCGGAGGAGGAAAAGGGATCAACGGTTAAAATCAACCTCTGTCCACGGCCCGCCTGAGAGATCCGGTAACGGGTTTCCGCCTCGAAGCGCTGGATCTCGCACATGATAATGACCGACCGCGATGAATCGGCCAGCCATGATTCCTTGACCGACGGGCCTCCCGGAATTGCACTTCCCTGCGGGATCCGGATGTCCAAAGGCCCCGGCAAGCCGAGCTTCCGCGCCTCCCGCACGAATCCTGCTGCGGTGGCCGTATCCGGGCAGTACACCGTCACTTCACAAGGATCCAGCCCACTTGTCCTGTGGGAGAGCAAGGCCCGCAGAAGCGCTCCTTGACGACCGGACCCGGCCAATCCCTTGAGGACCAGGAATGAGTTCCCTTCCGGTTGGTCCAGTAGCTTTAAAACCCTCCGGAATGCCGTGTCTTGTTCCTCCGGTTCATCCTGCTCCGGCAACCAGGATCGTAGACTACCGACCAATCGTCCGCCGAAACCCTGTGATCTCTTCCGCTCAACGTTTTCCGGAAGATGAAGCGGTAAATTGTCCCCCAGACTGGATCGAATCAGATCTCCAAACAAACCCCAGGCAGGACCGTAGCCCTGGGCCGTGGGACTGTCGGCAAGGGTCAACAGGTCCACCATGTAAACCGCCCTCCTGCAGGACGGCCCGGACCAGGTCCAGAAGCCCAGGGCGGATCCCAGGGCCAGGAATTCTCTCTCCTCGTCCCGAAGATCGGTCAATCCCGTTTCCACCAGGAAGCCCTGTCCCGTCTCAACGGCGGAGGACATCACATCACCCAAACGACTGCCGAAAAGGCGGATTTGTCCGGAAAGTTTTTCCAACATGGCTTCACCGGGAACATCACACCGGATGATCCTCCGGCTGGAGTGAATCGACCCGGCGGGACAGTAGTAAACCAGACCGCACCACCCGACGAGTCCCGGATCACCCAAGCCAAGCAGGAGATTATCCAGCAGGGCTAATTCATCATTCTTCAGATCGACCGGAGGAGATTCCAAATCGACCCAGACCGGAACACCGCTCGCGCGATTTCCCAACCATAGTGGAAGAAGAATCCTGGCCTGCTCCTCCAGGCGCACCACGATGTTCTCCAATTCGGCGAACCGATGTCGGATGAACAGGCAATGTCCCATGGATCGGTTTTGATCCTGCAAAGATTCCGTCGCGGCCAGGGAAAGGGTGTCACCGGCCAGCCGGGCCGCCCAGCGCAACAGGCGAATCCCCTCGGCCAAATCCTCCTGGCGCAAACCCGCCAAACGGGCCAGCCAATCCAGGGAAAGCAGACGATCTTCACTCGGCCCCGTCCCGGTGGCTTCGGCCCCTTTTTGATCAGAAACCAAAACAGGTCCGGAAGACAAAATGGGTCTTATCCTGGAGAGCAGGCGTCGCAAACGATCGGTCACAGCCGCCGGCACTTCGGCCTCCCCGCAATCCAGGCAATTCGGAACCCTTCGGCCGACTGGCTCGGCAGTGGTTTCTCCTGCCGGACCAAGTTCGGAACCGGACCCGGAAGAAGCAAACGCTCCGGGAGGTTGAGATGAATGGAATCCCGGACCACAGACTGCGCCCAGGAACTGAAGCCAGGCCGGGCTCAGACAACTACCCGCTAGATAAACCGAGGCCGAACCGGTGTCGAGGATCCGTCGCAGAGCCAGGGCCTCATCAAGAGCTTCATTCTCAGCCCCCGGCAACCAACTGGCCAAGTCCCAGGCCAAAACCACCTGGGGAGGAAATTCTGCGAGTGTATTGCCCAGAGTGGAGTCCGAAAAATCTTCGGGACGACACCAGAGTACCGGACCCGGAACCTGATCCGGTTCAAAGGGAGGCCAGACCGAAATCCCGGAGCCCCCGACTTTTGCCACCAACACCGCAGCCGAAGGCGGAACACTGTTGGAGACGACCAGCACCCGGCTTCCCGAATCTCCCCATTCCCAGGACCCGACCAACCAAGTCTGAAGACTGTCCCAAGTTTCGGCTGGATCCTCCTGGACGAATCGAATGCCGGTAGGCGGGACATTATCCGGCTTCCCCACGATTGGGCTGTTCCCAGGACGGGTATCGAGCCAGGAATCCACGAGTGAAAGCAGGCGCGCAGGAATAGGACCCGAGTCGGGGTGACCAATTCGGGGTTGGTCGAATGTGCGGGAGGCTTCATCGGCAGGGAAAAGACGTTGCCATCTCGCATCCAGGATTTCCACCGTCTCCCAGGGGCCAGCCAGCAGACCGGCGATTTCCAGACTGCATGCTCTTCGCAAACGATCCCGGTAAACACGCCGGTCGCGATCAGCCTGGGCCCAGACTTGGGGTGATCCCTCGGTAGCCTGTGGCCAATCCCAGTCTTCCAGGGAGGCCAAGACAGGCACGGCGAGGATTCCCGATCCGGGAGAAACGTCCAGGCTTGCCGCAAGGGGACTATGAATCTCTGAAGAGGCCAGGAAGGACCATCCCTCCCTTGCCAAATCAATTTCTGCATTGGCAACCAGTGACCAGAACTCGCCGGGAAGCCCTCGGCCGGGCAGCAGAACAGTGCCGCCACCAGCCGCCGCGAATACTCCTTCGATACGGGCGACGGTACCCAGTAGTGACTCCCGGCGGTGGACCAGGGAATCAGGAGCAAAGCCTTCGGCAACCAATCGTATTGTGGGCACACGGCAGTCGGTCATGGCCAGACAATAGGGGTCGCCATATATCTGCAGATACGAGCTCAACCATTCTTCCACATCCTGCCGATGCCAAACCGCCCCGGTCAACAAGGACAAGTGACGCCGCCCGCGTTGGTGGAGCATCCCATGCAGTGAAGGAATGTCCAGGGTCCCCAGGGCCAGAAGAGAAGAGTGAATCGCGGCGGAATCCAACCAAACCCAAGAGGCGCCACTACCTTCGAAAACCCCCCAGAGGTTGTTCAACCGGTCGGAATCGAAATCCAAAAGATTTGCGGTTCCAACTACCAAACCCGATTTGCGAACGCGTTGACTAAACTGTCCAGCCCAGGAATCCCGGCTCGAATCCTCGCCCAGGCTGGGTTCCTCCCGGGGCACATCGGCCACCCACTCAACGTACCGTTTGAACAAGGGTATCTCAGAGGCGGTTTGGGGATCAGCCGAAAGGAAATCCAGCAGATCCCCGTTGTGCGTCTCCACCAGGCGACGCCAGTGGAATAGAGGCAAAAGTCCATCGACCGCTCCGGTGGGACGATCCGTGAAGCCCAACATGGATTCAAGTAATTGGAGAGCACCCTCCAGGGAATGAACCGTCCCTCCGGGCGGTATCACCGTACTAGGACCTATCACCGCCGCATCCATACCCGCCAGTACATCCAGCCGGTCGGCCCGGTCCAAAACTATGCGCCATTTAGATTGCCCGTCATTCCAGGCCGCCAGCACCGCCGCAGGATCCCCGGTGCTTACAATGGCCAGATCGTTGCGCCCCAGATCAGGTCGGGCGGAGGAATCTGTCCACGCGGAGCCTTGTCCGACCTCATGGGATCGAACCTTGGTTACGGGATCCGGACGAGTCCAGAGCAGTGACAAAGTCCAGGGCTCGAAGGTCTGATCCACAGCCCGGCTTGCTTCCCCATCCAGCACGAGGAATTCGTAAAGAAAACCGGCTGCCTCGTCTCCCCGCCGGGCCAGTTCCCCGATACCGGCCCGCAGTGTGGGATCGACACGAGCGATACGTGATCGGACCCCCAACCAAATCAGACCTGCCAAAAGAGCTTCGGATACCGGACCACCCCCCCAGGATTCCAGGATGGCAGACGTCCGCGGAGGTTGCAGAATGGGATTACCCAACGAGGGTTTCCACCCCCCACGCCAGGGCCCTGCCTCGTTCAAGGCGATTTCCAGGAAGGGGGGCGTTTCCTGTGGAATCCCCCTCGGGAGCCCGTTTATCAGAGCGGTTGCAAAATCCCTTGCCGTCCAGCAGACCATTTCCCCGGTCCAGACTTCCCCCAAGGCGGCCAAGACCCCGGGGTCGGCCAGCACTAATCGTTCCCCACAGGGAGCCAGGAATTCCTCCAGGGGCTCCGGATCATCGCCTGGGTGCCAAAAGCCCACATCCCGTGGTTCTTCGCCCCACCAAAAAACAACTCCCACCGAACCGTCGGACTCCAAAGAAAGCGTGGCCCAGGCCAGGGAAGTAGCAGGATCATGACAGGAATCAGGACGACGGTACTCGATGCGGGCCAGAGCAGCCTCGTAACGACCGGCCACTTCATTGCCGGCAGAGAGGCCGGCCGATTGCATGGCACCCATAGCCTCTGGATACAGGGGAATCGGAAAATAGTCGCGGTCGCAATTTCCCAGCATCTCCAACAGCCGCACACGGGCCTCGTCCGCCCGGGTTCCAGGTTCGGGATTACCCTGGAGATACTCCCGATAGAGAGCCACGGCGGCGGCGCCCCGGTCAAGAAACCTGTCGGCCGTAACCGCTTCCAACCAAGAGCGCTCTTCTTCCAGACGACTGGTGGATCCGAAATACCGGACCTGAAGGAGTTGCAGGAATACTGCCGCCCACTCCTCGGCGGCCTTGCTGCCCGGTGCCAGATGCCCATCCTCCACGAAGGTTTCGAGCAACTCCCCACCACGCCTGGCCAACCAGAGTCTGTCTTCCTCGGTCAAGGGAATATCGTGGCGTACGAGCTGGACATCGAAAGGCCGGCCCGTACGCCTGGCGGTTCGAAACAGGCCCATGAGCAACGGTACCGAGGAAGCAGGCTCTTCCCGAAAAAGACGACTCCTGGAGACAAGGAAAAGGGCGGCCTCCAAAATCGGTTGATTGGCCTCGGCGTCATCCTCGGGCCGCAACTCGGCCAGCCGTACACCCTCCCGGACCACCCTCTCGGCCTGGCCCGTAAACTCCTCTCGGAATTTTCCACACCTCTTATTCCAGCGACCCGTGGGGAATTTGGGTTTCCCTTTGTCATGGCGAGCTCGACCCCACATTCCAACCAGACCGTCAGTAATTTTTTCAGAAATGAAAACCCGACCTGGAGATTCCTCACGCATGAGGTGGGCCTGGTGGAACAACTTCTCGGCAAGTGGAAAATCACCCTGGGTCAGGGCTTGTTCAGACCTGACTATCAGGTCCCAGTAGCTTTTCTCTGCATTGCCGGAATTTTCCATAGGGGTAAATTTAACACGGAAACCGGTTTCATAGGGAGCAGGAAATCAACCTGGGATGAAATTACCGCTGCATAAGAATTCTCGTTGAAGCCACGGCGCTCCCGGAACGAGCCCGTACGAGGTAGGTTCCAGCCGCCACCGGACGCCCAGCCCTATCGGTGGCATCCCACATCACGGTTCCGGAAAATACATCGGAACGCAGAAAACGAACAAGATGGCCACGCAAGTCGAATATCTCCCAGACGATCCCTTCCGGATTTACGGACCCGCTCCAAGTTAGCTGCAAACGGCTCGCCGCAGGATTGGGGGCGGCATGAATACGATGCCCGGCGACGACCGAAAGGGCCACGGACGACATATCCGGCCTCAAGGGCTGAGCCCCCGAGTTTCGCGAATTTCCCCGGGCGGATGACCAGACCGGCTCCTGGCCTCGACCCATTGGAACCGGCGAAAAGGATACTGTTTTATCGAGCACCTCCACCCGTAGATGGACCTCCCCTGCCAAGGGGACCAGCATTGAGCCCATGGCCGAGACCGGGGCCGTGGCCGCCCCCCCCGGGATCAGATCCTGCCGACCGGACAAGGGTCGGTCATTGGCGGTATTCCCCAGCCAACCGGTCATTGCGCCCGGCACCGAAGTCAAACCATAGAGAACTTCCCGCCAGCGAAGATGGGCCAACAGATGGGGGTCCGAGCCGGTGCCCTCCAGGGAGTTCCAACACATCGGTGGGCACAGGAACCCCTGGTCCAGGGTCAACACGCCCGCACTTGCGGTTCCTCTCAGGGCGAAACCAGGTAATCGTCTGTAACTTGAATTCCCATCGGTCAGGAGCTGGCCTAATCCCATAGACCAAACAGCGTCCTCACCCACCCCGCCGTTGTCATGCAAGCCGGCCAAGGTGACCCTCAAATCACCCTCTACAAAACCCCCCGCAACCACCGGAAAAGATGCGGCCACCCAATTTCCCCCACCCGCAGGCTGGATGACAGCTCCATTCCCGGGCCCTGGTTGTCCATTGCCCCTCAGAACAATGGTAGACAACGTCCCTGTCGCCTGATCCAGAACAGGCTGAATCACTTCATGGAAACCATCGCCATCCATGTCGCAAAGGACTGGAGGAGAACTCAATTCCACACCCAGATCCACGGGCCAGCCGGCCAGCATGCTGCCATTATAATCCAACGCAGCGATCAGTCCCCCGGCGAAGGAGACCACCAACTCCTCGCTTCCCCCTCCGATCAACTGTCCCACGGCCGGCGGTAGTGGAAATTGACTTGCCAGGTCCCGACTCCATTCAAGTTCTGATCCCATGGTAAAGGAATGGACCGTCCCGCCCCTATCTACCGTCGTCACCAGTGGACGTCCATCCCAGGCCAGCCAGCCGACCGGGGCGGTAAGCTCCAGGTTGAAGGTCAGGGGCACTTCCTCATACTGCCCATTCCCTTCGAAGAAATAGACGGAGCCGAATGCGGAAGCCACCACGATCTCATCACCACTGATTCCGTCCAAATCCCAGACCAGGGGTTGGGTAAGTCCGCCCAGACTCGAAATATGAGGAAACAAAAAGACCGGCCAGTCGGGAAGTCCTCGTCCGGCCAGGTCCAGAACGTTCACTGCCCTGGCCTGGGGATCCACACTTACAAGCGAGGAAACCACCATTGAGGGCACACTCTGACCGGCCAGGGTTCCGTAGTTGGGGGGTCCGGAAATGTGGCCCGGCAACGAAGTAACACCACGCGACACTTCCAATTCGTCGGTTTCCTGGACTTTCAACGTGACCGAGCCGAAACCGGAAACCCTCTTAACAGCCAAAACCAGGAACTGGTTCGAATTGGGTCTGAAGTAGGTTTTCTCCGCCAACCCCGATCCCTTTGCATCCACTCGAATGCAATTGTCCATCCAGTCGAATTTGTCCAGCCAGCGAGGATCCACAACCTCGAGAACAACGTCCAGGCCACTGGAGGGGGTCACTTCGATTTCGTAATTGATTCCTTCCCGCAGAATCAACCTCCTCGCCACCACCAGACGAGACCAATCACTGGAGATGAAATCCTGATCATTACCACCGGGAGGAATTGGCTTCAAGGCGGCTTCAATCGCAGCATCGACACGCAGCAGTCCCCAGCCCCGGATAGTGTCCGGATCCACCTGACTAGGCAGGACCTCGTGTCCGGTACCCAAAGCGTTTTCGGCGAAATCCACCCGGGCGCAGGTTGCTTTAAGGAGGGCCTTGCGGGTCAGGGTACTTGCCCGGTCCCGAGGCATCTCCAACCCGCTTTTTCGTAGGGCCTCGTTCAACAGGGTAAGAGCTCCCGCTGCGTGGGCCGCCGCCAGACTGGTTCCCTGTCGCCCGCTGTAGGAATCGTTTGGTTCATTGTCGCAGACCGTGATGCGACCGCCGCTTTGGAGAAGACCACCCCCCGGCGCAACCAGATCAGGCTTATCCGTCCCCATCAAACCACGTCCACTGAAATTGGAAACGGCGCCTGTTTCATCCACCGCACCAACGGTAAGCACATCGGCTAATGAAGCGGGAAAACCTCCAGAGCCGGATTCAGGGCCAAAGTTTCCCATGGCCGCCACCGGCAAGACACCCTGATCCACAAAGGCGGCCATTGCCTCGGTAATTCCGGCATCCACTTCCCAATTGACGGCCATCAGGACGGTTCGGATGCGGTACAAATCCAGATTTTCCAGAGTCCAGTCACAGGCTGCCAGGAAATCCCCGGCCCAAGTGTGCCATGTTTCATCGAAATCATAAAATTTTACTACGGTAAGATGCGCCATCGGCGCCATCCCTCGGTAGGCCGGATCCACCAAGCCACTGCCGGCCACCACCGAGGCCAAAGCGGTTCCATGGTGGTGGTAGTCCCACGGCCCGACGGCAGAAGGAAAATCGTTCGTTACATCCTTCCAGCCGACGACCTTGTAACGCTGGGCGGTCGGCCAGCCAGAATCGGCGGGCCACCAGTCGTTGGCGTCACCAACCGCAGGAGCAGGGCCGTCCAGATCATCATCCAGATAATCCCCCAGGTCCCCGTGGGCCGTGTCACATCCCGAATCCAGAATGGCCACGGAAGAGGACCAATCCTCCCCCACTGTCCAATGTCCTGCCGCGGCCTGGTCCGCTCCCGAAAGTGTGCGACTCGTATTGAGAGCCGGGACTCCTTCCCGATCGAGCAGAATCCTGCCCCCTGGAGTTTCCTTCAGGAACGCAGCCAAGCCCCGTTGGTCCACCCCAAGGACGGCCACTCCTCCGAAACGATCCAGGGAATGGATAAGATCGCAACGACCGATTCCCGCTGCTCGTTCCCGGGCCCGGTGCAGATCCCCGGAAACCGAACCCAGACGAATTACCCGCAGCCCTCCTTCGGCCCACGGACCTGAAGCCGGAATCGATTTTGGGGCGGGCGAAGCCTGGATAAAACTGGGCGCCCCGGCAGTACTCCGCAGCTCTTCCCAACTCCTGGAACCATTCAGCCACTGATCCAGGAGATCCTCCACACCGTTGGCGTCGGCATCTACCAATGGGACAGGTTTGGGAAAAGTCGAATCCAGTTCTTCGAAAGGGGAAGCAAATACAAAAGCAGGAAAAAAGACCGCCGGCAGGATCCCCACGAGCACCAGCAAAACCGGAGCGAACCGGGTGACCGGAGGGGATCCAAACCGACAGAATGCGGCAGCGCGAGGGGCCAAGCGCAGGTGGGGTGCAGCCTGGGCCATGTGTCGAACGCGTTCTGTACGGGAAACGCTCATTTCGGATCCTCGCTGTGCTTGTTGATGACCAGCCAACATCCGAATGGAAGACGTCAACCGGAGTTGACAATCCCTTACGTAACCGCGCGGTCAGTGTTACCTGGAATATCAACCAGCTTGTCGGATGCATGCCCCTGCTTTGGAACGCATCCCTAGTCGGACTCCAGGCCGGGAGACACCGGAAACCGGGCCCCGTACTGACAATACGGACACTGGCCCACTCCGGCAATCCCATCGGGGATTGTAGGCTCCCGTCTTAACCGTGGCGCCACTTCTGCAACTGGATCAACCGACCCCCACGTGATGCCGCAGGCTAAGCCCCTCATCCTCTCCCGCAAAATCAATGGCCACCACGTCGAAACGGCATCCTCCCGGTGGACAACCACCGCCCTCGGACAGCCAGACCCTCGCCAAACGGCGCATCCGTTGGAGTTGACGAGGGTGGACCCAATACTCTGCGGGAGCAAGACTTCCGGGCCCCCTGATCTTCACTTCAACGAAGACCAGTATATCACCCCGGCGAAGCACCAGATCGATTTCTCCTCCCGGCCGACGGAACCGCTTGGCCATGCACCGATACCCGCATTTAACCAGAAACTGGAGGGCCAATTCCTCCCCCCATTCCCCGAGGGAATGCCCTTGCGCCAAATTGAAAACCACCAATGGGAGGAGCCATCATTATCGAAACAGTCCCCAAGAAATATCTACCCAACCCGATAGGTGGAAGAACCGGGCCAATCCGGGCAATGGAGACGGGTCAATCAGAAGAGGCGGCCTTGATCCAATTCCGCAATGGGTTTGTAGCTGAAGCGATGCAGGATACAGGGCCCCATTTCACGCAACGCCGCCTGATGAGTTGCAGCCCCGTACCCCTTGTGGGCTGCGAACCCGTACCCGGGGAAGTATCGATCCCAGGCGACCATGATTCGGTCCCGAAACACCTTGGCCAGGATGCTGGCTGCAGCGATGGCCGAACTGGTAGCGTCGCCTTTGACGACTGTCTCGGCAGGTACGAGCAGATCCGGCTTTTGCAAACCATCGACAAGAACCAGCTGTGGAGAAGGATTCAACTTGCGAACGGAGGTTCCCATGGCGGACAAAGTAGCCCTCAGGATATCGGTACGGTCAATGACTGCCGCCGATACAGCACAAGCGCCCCAGCAGAGGGCGCTTGAGATAATCTCGCGGCACAGATCTTCACGGACCCGGGCAGAGAGCTTTTTGCTGTCGTCCAACCGCTCCGGACACCAGCGGTCGGGCAACATTACCGCAGCGGCAACCACGGGACCGGCCCAGCTACCACGCCCTGCCTCGTCCACCCCGGCCAAAAGCAGGCGGCCACCCTCCGACTTCCGGTAATCGAACCGGGCCAGAGAGCTGCCTGCGGCCGACACGGTTTACCGACGGGCTTCGCGGATACGAGCCTTGCGACCGGTGCGCTCGCGCAGATAGTAGAGCTTGGCCCGACGGATCCGGCCCCGCTTTTTGACTGCAATGGAGTCCACGTTCGGTGACTCCAGCGGAAAAATGCGCTCCACGGCAATGCCGCCGGAAATCTTGCGCACCATGACGGTGGCCTCAAGGCCGGTGCCCCGGCGCGCGATCACGGCCCCGATGAAAGTCTGGATCCGGGTTTTACCGGCCTCCTGGATCCGGACACCGACACTGATGGTGTCCCCGATGTTGAAATCGGGAAGATCATCCCTCAGCCCGGTGCTCCGCATTGTTTCTACGATGTTCATCTCTGCCTCCTATAGTCCGGAAGGCCAAAGGCTTTCCGGTCTCCAACGGTCCGCCGTTTTTCACTACGCGGCCGACCTTTACCAACTTCAAGAAACTAGTACCAAAATTCCCAAGGTCCCGATGTCTCGTCCGTCAGGACGTATCATCCTGCTCATCCGGTAACAAATCCGGTCTCCGGTCCCTAGTCCGACCGGCGGCCTGTTCCAGACGCCATTGTTCAATCTTCGCGTGGTGTCCCGAGAGCAGAACCTCGGGAACTTCCAGACCACGATAGGCCGGCGGTTTGGTGTACCACTGACAATCCAGGCCACCTCCGCGCAATTCGGTAAAACTATCGTTATTGGCGGAGTCCTCGTTGTGCAGAACTCCTTCCAATCGCCGGACCAGGGCATCGGCGATCACCAGGGCCGGCAGTTCCCCGCCGGACAAAACGAAGTCGCCGATGGAGATCTCCCGGTTTACCACAAGATCCCGAGCCCGTTCATCCACTCCCTTGTAGTGGCCGCAGATCAGGACAAGTTCGCCCTTTACCTGCAGATCCTCGACCAGTTCCAGCGTGAGTTCCTCATCGAACACCTCACCCTGGGGTGTGGTCAGGATCACCGTGGCATCGTCCCGCACCCGGCAGGATTCAACCGCTTCGACCACCGGCGGCGCCATCATGATCATGCCGGCCCCGCCTCCGTAAGCCGTGTCATCCACCGTGCGATGCTTGTCCACCGCGAAGTCCCGGATGTCCACGACTTGATAGTCCACCTGTCCCTGTCTCTGGGCCCGACCCGGAATACTGGTTTCCAGGACGCTCCGGACCATGTCCGGAAACAGGGTCAATATTTTTATGACGGGTCGCTCAACCGGATTGGACATCCAACAGGCCTTCCGGAGGGTCAATCACCAAATTTCCACTCAGACCTAGATTCAGAAGCAGAATCGGTTCCACAGCCGGGATCAGGATCTCCATTTTCTCCCCAGCCACCACCAGTAGGTAGTTGCTGACGGTGAAACGGACTTCCTCGACCACGCCTACGACCTCTCCAGAAACCGTTTCTACCAGCCGGCCCAAATACCGGAAAGGCAGCCCTCCGTCGGGCCGAGGGAAATCATCCTGGAGATAGTTATCCCGGTCAAAACCCAGGCTACGTCCCACCAGACCTTCGGCCGCGGTCCGATCAGTCATTCCACTGACCTTCAAAACCACGGTGTTTCCATTCACCCGGTGGCCAACAACTTCCACCTCGGCGCCGTCATCCCAGATCAGGAACCCGCTGTCGAGCAGGGGTTCAAAAAAGTCCAGGAGCGGGTAGAGTTTGACCTCGCCCCGCAAACCTACGGCCTTGACGACCTCGCCGATGGCGATAAAACGGTCCATGTCACTCAACGATTTCCAGCCCGATACGCTGGTTCGTTCTGGCACTGACCGCCATCAGAAGCACCCGCAGGGCACGAGCGGTTTGCCCACCCTTGCCGATGACCTTGCCCAGGTCTTCCTGATGGACCCGGACCTGGAAAATATCCCGTCCTTGCCGTTGGGCAATATCGACGGTCACCTCTTCGGGATGCTCCACCAGATTCACTACAATGTAGGAGATCAGCTCCAGCACCTGTTCCTGGCCGATGTTCAACTCCTCTGATTCCGTTGCAGCAGACTCCGGTTCAGCCGAATCAGACTCGACAGAACCTTCCTTGCCGTCCACGGAATCATTCGGGTCCTCGGCAGGAGCGGCGGGATGGCTTACGCCCTCCACGGCTTTCTCCTGGCTGGAGGATTCTTCCGGGCTCACCGGAGTTTCCTCTTCGTGGCCGTTCAACTTTCGCCTTCCCCGTCAGATTCCTTCTTGGGCTCTTCAGCCTTGGCCTCAGCGGCCGTCTCCTCTGTACCAGCTTCAGGAGCCTCCGCTGCTTCAGCGGCTTCAGCGGCAGCAGCCTCCTCGGCAGCCTTTGCTTCGGCATCGGCCTTGGCCTTTGCTTCCGCCCTTGCTTCGGCTTCCGCCTTGGCTTTGGCTTCTTCCTCGGCCTTGACCTTTTCTTCCAAAGCCTTGGCCTCGGCAGCCTCTTTGGCTTCCTTCTTGGCCACGACGGCATCCTGGATCTTCTGCCTGCGGTCGTCCGAAGCCTGACGCCATTCAGTCATCTTGGCATTGACTTCTTCTTCACTCAGGCCTGCTTTTTCCAGGGACCACCGGTACAGAATCCCTTCACCGCGCAACAGGCTACGGGCGGTATCGCTCATCGTCGCACCCTTGCCCAACCAGTTGATTACGTCGTCAGCATGCAGCTCAACCTCAGCCGGGTCACAAAACGGGTTGTAATAACCCAGATTGGCGAGGTAGGCGCCGTCGCGCCGCTTACGGCTGTCCAGGACGACCATGCGGTAGAAGGGACGCTTTTTCCGGCCCATACGGGTCAGTCGAATTGTTGTGGCCACTATCAACCTCCATCATGTTGGTTTCGCGTCACGCACCATGCGCGCCGCGTACGTTCGCCCTGCCTTGGCCGCTTCGAGAGGAAGCGACCGACCAGGGCTATTGCCCACCGAGAACCTTGGCTCCAAATTCCTGGATCCCGCCGGCGGAGTTGATTTGGTTCATCATCCGCCGCATGTCCCGGTACTGCTTCAAAAGTTTGTTCACCTGCGAGACCGTGGTCCCGCTGCCCCGCGCGATCCGCTTGCGCCGGGACCCGTTGATGATATCCGGCTTGCGCCTCTCCCCGAAAGTCATCGAATTGATGATGGCTTCCACCTTGGCGAACTGGCTATCGTCGACGTTGGCCTTGTCCAGCATGTCATTGTTCATTCCGGGCAACATCTTGAGCACGCCCTTCAAGGGACCCAGCTTCTTCATTTGTTTGATCTGGCCCTGGAAATCCTCCAGGTTGAACTGGCCGGAAGCGAATCTGGCGGCCATGTTCTCGGCCTCGTCCAGATCCATCTTCTCCTCGGCCTGCTCGATGAGCGTCAACACATCGCCCATGCCCAGAATGCGGCTGGCCATTCGATCGGGATGGAAGACCTCCAGGTCGTCCATCTTCTCTCCCACACCAACCAATTTTACCGGCCGACCCGTAACTTCCAGGACGCTGAGTGCCGCGCCGCCTCTGGCATCGCCGTCCATTTTGGTCAGTACCGCTCCGTCGAAACCCACCTGGTCGGCGAATTCCGAAGCGATGTTCACTGCCTCTTGGCCCGTCATTGCGTCAAGAACCAGGAGCTTCTCGCCCATGGGGACGATCTTGTCGATGGCCTTCAGCTCGTTCATGAGCGTTTCGTCGATGTGCAACCGGCCGGCCGTATCGACGATCAGGACATCACACTTGTTGTCCTTGGCTCTCCGTAATCCCAGTTTAACGATCTGGGCGGCGTTCTTGCGCTCCAGGTCACTGTGCACCGGAACATCGATGCTCCCGGCGATCACCTGCAACTGGTCGATAGCCGCGGGACGGTAGATATCCGCCGCCACGAGCATGGGCTTGCGCCCTTCCTTTACCAGACGCTTGGCCAGCTTCCCGCAAAAAGTGGTTTTACCTGAGCCCTGCAGGCCCATGACCATCACCGTGGCGATGCCCTTGTCGGCTTCCAGGTTCAACTCGGCCGCTTGCCCGCCAAGCAGGGCAACCAGCTCGTCGTTGACGATTTTGACCACTTGCTGGGCCGGCGTAAGACTGCCCAGCACATCCGCACCCAGGGCTTTGGTCCGTATATTGGCGACCAGCTTTTTGGCCACGCCATAGTTGACATCAGCCTCAAGAAGCGCCAAACGCACCTCGCGCAGGGCCTCCTTGACGTTTTCCTCCGTCAGGCGGTCCTGCCCTGCCAATTTCTTCATCGTGGCGTCGAGACGCTTGGTCAATTCCTGGAACAAAACGGGCTCCTGAAGTCGATTCTAAGCTCAGTAATGGCTTTGGCGGGCCCCAGAATTTTCCTGGAAAAACCGCACTTACAACCCTCCAGCAGGGAAAATCCCTCCAGAGGATCAGACAAAGCACACAACGGCGCACCGCTCCAATCAGGCCAGAAGAAGATCCGGGCCGACTTTTTGAGGCGCAACCATTTTAAAGACAACAACCTAGCGAACCCGACCCATGACTCCCGGGTGGGGTTCAGGGTCAGCTATCGCCGGGGTTGGAAAAATTAACCTTCAGACTTGAATTACGCAAGGACGCTGAGGCCACCGGGCAGGTCAGCCACGAAGCAAATCCGTCCGGGCGGCCCGATCATCGGCTCCCACCAGCCAGGAACCGGAAACGAGAATGTCGGCGCCGGCTGTACGGCACTCCGACCCGGTAATTTCATTGATCCCCCCATCGACGGAGATCAGATAGTCGTGGCCGGATTCCCTTCGAAATCGGTCAAGCTCGCCGATTTTGGCGATGGCCCCCGGGTCAAAGGTCTGTCCTCCGAACCCGGGCTGCACGCTCATGACCAGGACCAGGTCCAATTCCGCTAAAAATGGAAAAACCCCTTCCAGGGATGTTCCGGGGTTCAGGGAGAGCCCTCTTTTCAACCCCAACTGGCCGATCCGTTCGAGGGTAGGCCCCTTGTCGCAGTCGGATTCCAGGTGAATGGTCAGAGCATCCACACCGGATCCGGCAAAAGCCTCAAGGTACAGATCGGGACGACTTATCATCAGATGGGCGTCCAGCGGCAAATGGCCGGTGGAGCAGGGCGACCGATCACTGGCGCGACGGATAGCCTCGCATATAAAAGGCCCGAAAGTGATATTGGGAACGAAATGTCCATCCATCACATCCAAATGAAGAAGGTCCGCACCGGCGGCGGTCAAATCGGCAATGTCATCCGCCAACCTCGTAAAATCGGCGCTGAGCAAGGAGGGAGCAACATGGGCACAACCCTCAGCGGGACGAGGCAACCAACTCAAGTAGTTCTCCTTTGGGGATCCGCACCCCTACCTCGGGATGTTGGGAAAGGATAATGTTGGGCGGGAATTGGCTGGTCCTCCGGTAGGTAACAGGGGCCAGGATAAACCCGGCCGAGGCAACCACCTGTCTTACGCGATACAAGGGGACCCCGCGTAATTCCGGCATGCGCATCAGTTCCGCCGCCGCAGGCTCGGCCACGACAAGATCGACCGTGGCTCCTTTATACAGATCGGTTCCCGCTCCCGGGCTCTGAAAAGCCACGACCTGTTCGGTCACGCCGGGCCGACGGATACGTAAAACCCGGCCCATTCGATAATTTTCCCTTTGAAGTGTAATCTCAGCTTGGCGAAGGGAAAGCCCTGTCAGGCGCGGCAGGGCACCAGCAGGCGGACCGCTGCTGGTGATGACCTTCACCAGGCGGCCACCCCGTACACGGGCCTCCGGCAACGGCGTCTGGTCCAGGATCATCCCAATCGGTATGGTCGGATGAGAACGTGACCGCAACACTTCAATCTCCAAGCGCAGATCCCGCAGCTGCAGTTCGGCCCCCTGCCGGCTCATGCCCCGAACATCCGGCATGGTTACGATCTTGTTGTGGTGAATAATGGAGGGCAGCAGGATAAAGTTGATACCCAAAAGGGTCACGCCCCCCAGGACCACCAGTCCGGCCATCAACAACAGGAACTTCCAAAGCTTCACGGTTCTCTTCCTTGGTCCATCAATATTTCTTACGTAGACGGGCGGCGAAGAAGCCATCCCCACCGGCCTCGGGTGGCAACCAGCCGCGGCGCCATTCCAGGTCCGTGTCGGAGCCCGCTTCGATCACGGGTTCCAAGTCGTCCCGCCCCTCCAAAAGAGCATCCAACACATCCTCGTTCTCTTCCGACTCAAGGGAACACGTAGCGTACAGCAAACAACCTCCGGGGGCCAGTAGATCCACGGCGCTGGCTGCTAATTCACCAAGAATTTTACCGTTTCTAACCAGGGTTTCGGGATTCAGGCGCCAGCGACCATCTGGATGATGACGCAGAACTCCCGTTCCACTACAGGGACCGTCCAGCAGTACTGCAGAGAAAGTACCGGCGGCGAACGGCGGGTTATTTCCATCAGCTAGTACCATGTCCACCGATCTGGATTCAATTCTTTTCAGCGTCCCACCCAGCAACCGCACCCTTCCGCGGCGATTGTCCATAGCCGTAATTCGCCAGGGGTCCGGCAAGGTCGCGGCCAAGTGGGCCGTCTTCCCACCTGGAGCAGCACACAGGTCAAGGCATCGAAGATCATGACCGGAAAGGCCCGTATCCGGATCTGTTGCTCCCGCCAAGTTGCCGGCTGGAATTTCCATCTCCAACAGGCCCTGGGTCAACCAAGCAGTAGCTTCTTGCACGACCGGGTCCTGGACTATGAGATCAGGTCTTTGCTCCAGGATCCCGGTCAACTGGACACGGGACAGCCTGTTTTGTGTTACCAGGGTCCGGCCATAATCTCTTAACAGAACCGGGCAGTCCACCTCGGCCAAATACGCTGCGGCCTCAGCGGGTTCGGCCGGGGCCAAGACATGAAAGGCGAGGTTCACGGGCTGGTTATTCCACTGGCAAATCTCCGAAGCACAATCCAGCCCGTAGCGCTCGATCCACCTTCGAACCAACCACAGGGGGTGGGAATGCCAGGCGGCCAACCAGGCGGCGGGATCAGCTTCCAGCTGCTCAAAGACAGGCCGCAACCTCCGGACCCGCAGATCGGAATTCGCCTGGGCATCCTCGGATTCATCACCGTCCAGGACCGCCCTTTTCACGTTCCGGAGTAGACCGTTGACGAAGCCTACCAAACGCGGGGAAACACTCTTTCGGCACAACTCTCCACCCTGGTGTATGGCTGCATAGGGAGGAACCCCGTCCAGGGCCAACAACTGGTGGAGGGATAGGCGGAGCAGATTCAAAAGCCGGGGATCACGGGGCGGTCGCTTACTGACGAAGTGCGCAATTACATGATCATAGCGGCCCCGCCACTGCAGGGTTCCCCGCACCAACTCGGCCAGGAATGCCTTTTCCTGTGGGAGTTTCAGAGCCTCGAGATTTTCATCCAGCAGGGAGTCCAGGGCCTGGCCGTCCAGCACCCGATTCAGAATATCCAGGGCCCGCAAGCGGACCGGATCCACTTTCATGACCGCAACACGTCCCCCACCCGGATCTCGAATCCGCGCAGGAATTCGGCCACCGGCAAGGGCCGCTTGCCGGGAACCTGCAGACCCGTCAGCAACAACGAACCTTCTCCGCAGGCCACCACCAGCCCATCGGATTCGATGGCCAGCACAGTACCCGGCTTTCGGGCAGAATTATGGAAGGACTTCGGTCTAGATCCGGTTACCTTCAAAATCGTTTCACCCAGGTAGGTGATCGTCCCGGGCCAGGGCTGCAGGGCGCGGATCTGGTTGTGGACCGTGACCAGATCCCGGTCCCAGCGCAGGGCCGACAGGGTCTTGGTCAGCTTGGGAGCATACACAGCCCCTTCATCACCTTGGGCAATGGATTGGATCAGGTCGTTCTGCAGGTTGCGCAAAGTATGAATCAACAAGTCGGCCCCCTGGCCGGCCAACCGTTCCAGCAGTTCCCCCGCAGTATCCTCTGGATTGATTCCCAGGCTTCGCTGGGCCAGAATGGGGCCCGTATCCACGCCCGCATCCATCCGCATGATCGTTACGCCGCTCCAGGAGTCACCGTGCAGAATGGAGTACTGGACCGGGGAGACCCCCCGCCACCGGGGGAGCAGGCTGGCATGAACGTTGATACAGCCCAAAGGGGGAGTAGAAAGCAACGGCTCCCGCAATATGTGCCCGAAAGCCACCACCACGACCGCATCCGGTTCTTCGGCCAGCACCGCCTCGGTGACTACCTTGCGTTGACCCTTTCCAAAATCCATAACCGGAAGATGATGCTCCCTGGCAGCCTCCTTGACCGCCGTAGGCAACATTCGCCGGCCGCGTCCCGCCCGTCGATCCGGTTGGGTAACCACCAGACAAACATCGAAACGGGCCTCGACAAGGGCCTCCAGGGAGGGAACAGCGAAATCCGGGGATCCCATGAAAACGATCTTCATTTGCCATTCCACTTCCTGGCCAGGAACCCGGCCACAACCATCCACAACAAGCGCGGACCCAGCCAGAATCGTTGCCAGGCAGGTATCCGGTCGATGAAAAGAATTCCATCCAGATGATCCAGTTCGTGCTGGAGGATTCGGGCCAACAAGCCCCCATCCTTGATCCGACGCTGGACCCCCTCAGCATCCTGGAATTCGATCACGGCCCCTCGACGACGCAAAACATTGAAGTAGAGCCCGGGAAAGGATAGGCAACCTTCTTCGAAATTCTCCCAGTCTCCGTAAGCCTTCTTCAAAACCGGATTCACCAGATCGATCCGGGCGCCTGAACCGGATCCTCCAGGATCCCTAACCACACAAGCCCTACCCGAAGCCCCGATCTGGGGCGCGGCCAAACCAACGCCCCCGTCGGCCTGGAGAGTTTCCCAAAGCGAATCCAAGAGGGCCTTCGTCTCGGCAGTCCCGACGGGCAAGGGAAGCTCGGACCGGCGAAGAACCTTCGATCCGTAGACTTGGATCCGTTCGGAACCGGATCCTCCGGACATTGGCTCAGTCCTCGGCCAAAACGGCGCTGACCGATTGCCGGCTGACCTCGACCTTCACGCCCTCGGCGATTGTCGCCACAACGCGATCACTCTTGACGTCCTTGATCGTGGCGAAGAGACCACCGTTGGTGATTATCTTGTCCCCTCGTTTCAGGGCTCCCAACATGGTTTTTCGCTGATCCTGGGTTTTTTTCTGCGGCCGGATGATCATGAACCAGAAAACCAGGAAAATAAGGGCGATGGGCATGATCTGGAGTAACAACGCGCTGGATCCACCGGCCCCTTCGGGAGGTGAGGCCATGGCCAGCAGGCTGAGGTTGAACATAGGGTTCTCCTTGCTTCGGTCTGGGGGTTTGCATACCACATGGCGCCGGAACAGGAGCAGTACTCGGCAGCCGAAACTCGCCTGCCAAAGGTGCTATGCAAAGGGAGTGCTGGCAAGTCCTACCAACTCAATGCCTGCCGTTGCGGCGGGAGACAAGTTCCAGTCTGGCCGATTCCCCCTCTTGCCAACGCCGGGTCACCTCTCGGGCATGAAGACCGAAGTTGCCCTCCCGAATGGCTCCCCGTATCCCGGCCATCAACTCCTGATAGAAGTGCAGATTATGAATCGTTGCCAGGACAGGCCCCAGGATTTCCCGGGCCTGGAACAGGTGGCGCACGTAGGCCCGGGAATGCCTGGCGCAAACAGGACAGCCGCATTCGGAATCGATCGGCGAGGTATCGGAGGCAAATTCCTGATTCTTGATTACCAGGCGGCCGTCCCTCGTCAGGACGGTCCCCGTCCTGGCCATGCGGGTGGGCAGCACGCAGTCGAACATGTCCACCCCGGCCGTCACCCCGGCGACGATGTCGTCGGGAAATCCGACCCCCATCAGGTAACGCGGTCTGTCCGACGGCAGCAATCCCGCCGCAAGTTCGGTCATCTCCCGCATGGCCGGGATCGGCTCCCCCACCGAGAGTCCCCCTATGGCGTAACCCGGTAGATCCAGTTCCACTATCTCGGCGGCCGACCGCCGGCGCATTGTCTCATCCACCCCGCCCTGCATGATCCCGAACAGAACCCGCTCCCAACCGCCTCGGAATTCCCTGCCGGCGAACACGTCCCGGCAACGGCGGAGCCAGCGCGTGGTCCTTTCAACCGCCGCCTCGACCTGTCGAGGTTCAGCCCCGTAAGAAGCGCACTCATCGAAGGCCATCACGATATCAGAGCCCAGGGCGAGCTGTATCTCCATACTCAATTCAGGGGTGAAGAAATGTTTGCTGCCGTCAAGGTGGCTGCGGAATTCGACCCCGTCCTCCGTGATCCGGTTCAAGTCGGAAAGAGAGAATACCTGAAAACCGGCACTGTCGGTCAGGAGGGCGCCATCCCAACCCTGAAAGCGATGCAAGCCGCCCAGTTTTTCTATGAGTTCGTGCCCCGGGCGCAGATACAGGTGATAGGTGTTGCCCAGAATCAGCCTGGCCCCTGTGGACCACACCTGCTCGAAAGTCACAGCCTTTACCGTCCCCACCGTCCCGACCGGCATGAAGACCGGAGTTTCGATACTCCCGTGACCGGTGGTAAGACGACCGCAACGCGCACCGCAATCGCCGGACTGTTCCCTGAGCTCGAAGCTGAAAGGCGTATCCAATTGGTGCGTTTGACGGCCGGGTACGGAATCGGTCATGATCTCTCCAATCCGGGCAGGATAAGCATACAGTCACCGTAGCTGTAGAACCGCAGTCTATTCTCCACGGCATACCGATAAACGGGAAGCCAGGTCTCGGGTCCCATCAGGGAGGCGACCAGCATCAAAAGGGAGGATCCGGGCAGGTGGAAGTTTGTTAGAAGACCATCGACGGCCGTAACCCGATCCGGAGGACGGATGAAGAGCCTCGTGTGTCCGGTCAGTTCCCAGGCACCGTTGCGCCGGACAGCCCGACCGCAAAAGGAGAACGGCGCCTCCCTGCCGTCGCCCGGAAAATTCAATTCCTCCCCTGTACAATCCACCGGCTCCGCGCCTGCCGGCAGGGCTCCATTAATGGTGTAACCGTCGAGGTCGAGCCGGGACGCCGTTTCCAGGACCCGAAGGCTTGTCGTACCCACGGCGATAACCCGACCGCCCGAAGCCCTCGTCTCGGCCACGGCGGACAGGGTCTCGGCTGGAAGATGAAAATCCTCACGGTGCAGCCGACCACTTTGAAGCTGAGCCGGAGAGGGCGGCTGAAAGGTCCCTGGTCCGATGTGCAGCGTCAAGTGGGCGGTACGCACTCCGAGTTCGGCAAGCTCCACCAAGGAAGAGGCGCTGAAATGAAGCCCGGCGGTGGGCGCGGCAACCGACCCTGCCTTCGACTTCTCGCTCTTGGCGAACACGGTTTGGTATCGTTCCAGATCGCGCCCGGCCCGCCGAATTCCTTCAGGTCCCGAATCTTCCCGGCGGATGTAGGGAGGCAACGGCATAGAGCCCCAGGCCTCGGCCAGATCGGCCGGGTCTACCGGGCCGTGAACCAGGATCATGCCATCATCCCGTTTTTCCACCACCTCCAGACTGGGCGGCGAATCATCGGGTGTAACTGTCCGGGACAAGGGGCCGGGTAGAATTTCCAAACGGGTGCCCGGCTTCAAACGCCGGGTCGGTCTGGCCATCGCAATCCAGGTCCGTTCGGTTTCGGCAGGCCGAATCAAGAGGATCTCGACCTTGCCACCGGTATCGGCGCGACGGGTGAACAACCGGGCCGGCAGGACGCGGCTCTGATTCATAACCAACAGGTCACCGGATCTCAGCACACTGGGTAAATCCCGAAAAACCAGCTCTCCGGAAATTCCCTGCCGGGGTTCCACCAAAAGCAGTCTGGAGTCGCCCCGGCGTTTGGCCGGATCCTGGGCGATCAGGTCGGAAGGCAGGTGAAAATCGAATTGTTCACTTATATTTCCCAATTCCCGTATCCCGTTGCTCGAGCCTTCGTGGTGACAAAAATCAGGGCGAATTTCATATTTCATCCTGACTTGACCGACCGAAGGGATTAATTATGTATTGAAAGTCACGAACCGGCAAGGTTATGCGAATCCTGCTAAAGGCGGAAAACCGTGAAGATCGCTTTCATCATGGCCACCAACGAGATCGACGTGCAATGGAGCGCTCCCTTGGCTTTCGGCTACTTGAAAGCTGCCGCGGAGCGAGCCTGTCCCGGCCGACACGAGTTCCGGGTACTGCATTCGGCTGACGAGATAACCCGGGAGAAACCCGACCTTATGGGTATCTCCTGTATGTCCCAAGACTTCGATACGGCCCGGGAGTTGGCTGCTGCAGCTCGGGTTGCGGGTGTAACTTTCGTAATTCTTGGTGGTCAGCACATTACCGCCTTTCCCGAGACACTGCCCCCCGGCGTTGACCTGGGAGTCCTTCGCGAAGGCGAAGTCACTTTCGTCGAAGTGCTGGAGCTCATTGAGCGGCAAGAGCGATTGCAGCCTCTGGATCTGGCCGACATCAAGGGAATAGTCTACCGGGACCAGACAGGGGCGGCGGTTTCGACTTCACCGCGTCCCATTCTGCCCTCCCTGGACGACTTGCCGTTTCCGGACCGGGACTTCGGCAGGCTTGACGGGCAGAAGCCATATCTTTTTTCCTCTCGGGGCTGCCCTTATCAATGCAATTTTTGCGCATCCTCACAATACTGGGACAACACCCGTTTCCATGGCCCGGAGCGGGTTTTGAAAGAGGTGGAGGAATTCCTGAACAACTATCCACGCGTCAAGTCGGTAGGATTCTGGGACGACTTGTTTGCCGTAAACCGCAAGCGCGTACGGGCCATTTCCGAGGCCATTGTTCAACGTGGATTTCAGAAGAAGGCTGCTTTCTCAACTTCCATGCGCGCCGACGTTGTGGATGACGAGTTGTGCACGCTCCTGACCCGCATGAACCTGAAGCGGGTGGGCATCGGGGCCGAATCCGGTTCGGACCGGGTTCTGAAGAAGCTGAAGAATCCCTACAGTTCAGTGGAAAAAAATCAACACGCCCTGGACATCATGGCCAAGCACAAGATGCAGCCCGGCGCGGGATTCATCTTCGGCCACTACGATGAAACCGAGGAAGACATCCACGAGACCTACCGCTGGATCATGGGCAACTACGCACAGGGCAAACTTACCCAGCACGAGGTCAACATCCTGACTCCCATGCCCAGCACCCCGGTGTGGACCTGGGCCGTCGACAACGGGCTCCTGCCCCGGGAAAACGTGGAGTGGCATCGCCTGCGCTACCTGACCATGAACGCAAACAATCTGGGTGGCCTGCAGGAATGGATACGAGTTCGCCGGAAGAACCGTAGCTTGTACCTGAACGAGAAAAATGTCCCCCTGAATCATCTATACGAAATGATCGACCACTACGAGTCCCGGATCCGGCGAGGCGATTTCGGGAAGGTCAAGGGCAAACGAGGAGCCGGCACGGCCATGCTGGTACGCCAATTCAAGAAGAATCTGCAGGGAAGGGTATACCGCGGCAAGATCAAGCTGAGGGGAATGCGCAATCTCAAGGGCTGAACCCATGGTATCTCGTCACTCGTTCTCCAACCCCAGATGGGTGCGGGCCAGGGGAGTCGTCTCCCGCCCGCGGGCCGTGCGCATCAGTAGACCCGACTGAATCAGGTACGGCTCCACCACATCCTCCAGGGTATCGGTTTCCTCTCCCAAACTTACCGAGAGGTTTTGTACCCCTACCGGTCCTCCGCCGAAATGTTTGATGACCAGCTCCAGGTACCGCCGGTCCAATGGCTCGAGTCCCCGCTCGTCTACGCCGAGTCTGGTAAGGCCCTGGTCGGCGACCTGGCGATCGATGACGTCTTGTCCGTCCACCTGGGCATAGTCTCTGACCCTGCGCAGGAGCCGGTTGGCCGCCCGCGGGGTACCCCGGCTGCGCCGGGCTATCTCCAATGCTCCCTCGGGTCGAATCTCCAGACCGAGGATCCCGGCTGACCGGGTTACGATGATGGCCAATTCCTCGGGAGGATAAAAATCAAGGTGGCACACAATCCCGAAACGGCTGCGCAGGGCGGCCGTGATCAAACCGGCGCGAGTCGTGGCCCCGATCAGGGTGAAGGGCTCGAGTTGCAGGTTGAAGTGCCTGGCGTTGGGACCCTTGTCGATGATCAACTCCACCCGCCAATCCTCCATGGCCGGATAAAGATGTTCCTCTACAACCCGCCCAAGGCGATGGATTTCATCTATGAAGATGGCCCGTTGCTCGGTTTGTTCGCTGAGCAGGGCGATCAACTCCGCGCTGTTCGTAAAGGCGGGACCACTGGTCAACCGTACTTCCAGATCCATCTCGGCGGCAATAATCTGGGCCAAGGTGGTCTTGCCCAATCCCGGGGGGCCATGTAGCAGGACGTGATCCAGAACTTCTCCCCGCTGGCGGGCCGCTGCGATGAAAACCCGCAGGTTCTGTTTGATCTTCTCCTGCCCGATGAACTCATCCAGCCGCCGGGGCCGCAGGCTCTGGTCGTGCTCGCGGTCCTGGTCCTGCTCCAGGGGATCTGTCAATCGATTTTCGTCCACGGAATTCCTTTCCGTCCTCTTTCAGAGTGTTCAGATAACCCGCAGGGCGGCCCGGACCCACTTCTCCAGATCCTCTACAACCCCCGGGTCGTTCTGTCGGGCCCGCAACAGGGCCTGCTCGGCGGGGCCGGGGCCCATTCCCATGGCGCTCAGAACCGACAAGGCCTCGGCCAAACCGCCATTGGTTCCCTTTTCCGGTCCGCCACCGGAACCAAGTCCTGACTCCGCCAGTTCGGGAACCCGCTGCCCCAGTTCTACAACCAGTCGGGCGGCGCTCTTCTTCCCCACTCCCGGAAACCTCGTCAGGGCTTTTTCGTCTCCCGCACGCAGATGTTGGGCAAGTTCAGCAGCAGGAGCCTTCGAAAGAATGCCCATTGCAACCTTGGGTCCGATCCCTGAAACGGTGATCAGAAGCCGGAACATCGCACGCTCATCCTTGCTTATGAAACCGTAAAGGGACCAGTGATCCTCCCGTACGGCCAAATGCGTCCACAGATGGACCGACTCCCCTGGAACCGGTAGCTGTTCAGCCGAAAAGGCCGAGAGTTGAACATCAAGACCGAGGCCGTCACCTATCAAGACCACTGCCTCGGTGCCTCCGCTTACCAGTTTTCCATCCAAAAAAGCCAACATGTCGATCCTCTAACCCTCAATTTTCCTCGAAAGCTTTTTGCCAAGTTGGGCACGCCCGGAATGCGCCAGCGCAACCGCCAAGGCATCGCTCAAATCCAGGGCGGGTGTTTCCTTCAGACCCAGCAGGCGCATCACCATGAAGCGGACCTGCTCCTTCGTGGCCCCTCCATTGCCGGTCAGGGCCTGCTTGATCTCACGCGGAGCATACTCGGCAACCGAGACCCCGACCCCGGCTCCAGCCAGCAGGATAACCCCGCGAGCATGGCCCAGGATCAAGGAACTGCGAGCGTTTTTGGCGTTGAAGAGATCCTCCACAGCCAACACATCCGGTTTGAATTCCGCGATCGCACCGCTGATCCCCTCGTGGATGGCCAATAGACGTTCAGGTAGTGGCGCGGACGATTTGGTGCGGATCACTCCTCCGCCCAACATGCAAACGACCGGCCCGGTGGCGATTGCCCCGAAGCCGGTCGCATGTGATCCTGGATCCACACCCAGCACGATCATGAATCTTCCCTGACTGATGAGGCCAAGTCCCCGATCAGAGCTTCTCCTCGATCTGGGCCATCAAATCATCGTCGATATCGAAGTTGGCCGAAACCTGGGCCACATCGTCCAGATCGTCCATGAAGTTGATCAGACGCATGAGAGTCATGACATCCTTTTCCTCGACCTTGACCGTCATGTTCGGGATCTGGACAAGCTCCATCGATGTGATGGGCAGGCTCGCCTCGGTCAAGGCACTGCCCACTGTCTGCAAATCTTCCATGGCCGTAGTCACCGAGATGATTCCGCTTTCTTCTTCGACATCCTCGGCACCGGCTTCGATCGCTGCATCCATGGCGGTTTCCAGGTCACAACGCTCACCATCGACGATGATCATTCCCTTGCGGTCAAAGATGTAGGAGACGCAACCGTTGGCACCCAGATTCCCGTTGAATTTACCGAAGCAGTGTCGCACCTCGGCGATTGTCCGGTTCTTGTTGTCGGTCTGGCACTCCACCAGAATCGCCACACCGCCGGGACCGTAACCCTCGAAGTTGACTTCCTCAATGATCATTCCATCCAGGGCGCCGGTGCCCTTCTTGATGGCCCGCTCAATAGTGTCGTTGGGCATATTCGATCCGCGGGCCGTCGTGACTGCCGAGCGCAGTCTTGGATTGGCATCAGGATCTCCCCCACCCTGCCGGGCAGCGATGGTGATCTCGCGAATCAACCGGGTGAAGATCTTGGCTCGCCGGGCATCCTGCGCTCCCTTGCGATGCTTGATGTTCGCCCATTTTGAATGACCAGACATAATCTCTCCTACTCTTCGACTACCTTTTCACTCAGGAACTCCGATACCAAACGCTTCTGGACGTCACCGGGAACTTCCGCATAGTGGGAGAACTCCAGTGTGAAGGTACCCGTTCCCTGTGTAAAGGACCGAAGCGAAGTAGCGTACTGGTACAGCTCATCCTCCGGAACGTTGGCGGTAACGACCTGGTAGGGACCATCAGACTCGCTGCCCTGAATAGCCCCGCGGCGGGTTGAGACATCACCCATCACGTCTCCCATGTAGGCTTGGGGAACAACGATCCGAATTTTCATGATGGGCTCAAGGATAACCGGACGCAGCTTGTCTGATTCGGTATCGATGGCTCCCTTGAGAGCTTTGCTGGCAGCCATCTTGAAGGCAGCCTCGCTGGAGTCGACGTTGTGATACGAACCGAAGAACAGCGCGCATTTGACGTCCACCATCTCATAACCGGCGAGGAGTCCCTTGAGCAGGGTCTCCCGGCAACCCTTCTCGACAGCGGGAATAAACTTGCCCGGCACTACTCCGCCTACGATCTCGTCGGCAAACTCGAATCCCTCGCCACGGGGCATGGGCTCGACCCGCAGATGCACGTCGCCGAATTGGCCTCGGCCACCACTCTGCTTCTTGTGACGACCCTGTTTTTCAGCAGTACCCCGGACCGTCTCCTTGAAATTAATCCGCGGACGGCGGCGCAAAACTACAACTCCGGTTTGCTTCTTGAGTTTTTCCAGGATATAGCCCGTGTGCATCTCACCCTGCGTGGCCAACAAGGTCTGGGAGAGCTCCGGCTGGTGCCGAATTTCAAAGGTGGGATCCTCTTCATGGATCTTATTTAGCCCGGCAGCCATCTTGTCTTCGTCACCGGAAGTCTCCGGACTGATGGCATCGGCACTCGTGGGTACCGGATAGGAAATAGGCTCCAGAGCGAAATCTATGCCCGAAAACAACGACGTGCCTGTCTGGGTATTCTTCAGCTTGGCGGCCAGGATGATATCGCCGGGACCTGCCATGTCTATTTTATCGCGTTGTTTCCCAAGGCAGGTACTTAGCTGTCCAATGCGTTCCTGGCTCCGACCATCACCACAATTCACAGTGTCGCCGGACTTGAAGGACCCGCTGAAAACCCTCAGCCAAGTCACGTCCCCGCCCTGGGCTTCGTACTGGCGTTTGAAGGCAAAGGCCACAACCGGTCCATCGGCGGCAGGAGTGAAGATTGCCTCTTCATCCATGCCCGGGACAACGCCCTTCATTTCCTTCCGTGTGCGGGAAGCGGAACTGGGAATGAGGTTCACCACCGAGCGCAGAAGGGAAGTAACACCAATTTCACTGACCGAGTCGGTAAAGAAGACGGGAAACACCGTGCCATCCAGGGTTCCCTTCTTCAACCCGGCGATGATATCATCCTGACTGAGTTCCAGGTCCTCCAGGTACTTCTCCGTCAACTCATCATCGGCGTTGGCCGCCGCATCCATAAGCATCTCACGGGCTTCCTCGACGGCGTCCGCCATGTCCCCGGGAATTTCCATCTCCACCGACTTGTCGCCGTCGAACTCGTAAGCCTTCATGGCAACCAGGTCGATCACACCCTTGAAGGATTCCCCGGTTCCGATCGGCAACTGCAGAGGAGCCACTCCGGAGACCCTGTCCTTCAACTGGTTCATGGCCTCCCGCCAGTTGGCCTGCTCCTTCTGCATCCGGTTGATGACAATGAAGGTGGGCAGTTCGGTGGAACGGAGGAGATTCCAAAGGTTCTCCGAGGCCACCTCGAAACCGCCATCGGCCTTTACCAAAAACAGAACGCCTTCAACGACCCGCAACGAAGCGTGTACGTCGCCACGAAAATCATCTACACCCGGAGTGTCGATAATGTTGATCTTATTCCCATCCAAATCGGTACAGGCCATGCTGGCGGTGATGGTCTGCTTTTTTTCGATCTCTTCTTCCAGGTAATCGAAAACGGAACTGCCGTCATCCACATTGCCGCGGCGCCCCACTTTTCCCGTTACATGAAGCATGGCATCTGCCAAGCAGGTTTTACCGGCACCGTGCGGAGCGATCAGGGCCACATTGCGGATTTTTTCCATGGGGTACGTACTCAACGGTCATCCTCCCGAGTGCAAGGGGGGCTAAGCCTGGAGTTAACGGCTCTGAGGCCAGATTTTTAGACGAACGAGAATGGTAATAGCCCACCCGGTGGCTGTCAACAAACCCTGCCCGATACCCCGCCACAGGTTAAAGTTCTGGACACGACCAGACCAGTACATTACCGTTATTTGCCTGGGAAAAGATGATGATTCCAGGTGACATGGCGACTGTAAGCCCCGGAGGTATTACCTGCCCCGGCTGAAGCCATGCCGCCATCCCCACCGAATAACCAGTCGCCGGACATCAGTTATGGTTGTTTAGAGCGACCGTAGAGACCGGCTGAGGTGACTCGATGAAAAAAACGATGCTTCCTTTTCTGATCCTTATGCTGGGCATGCTTTTTTGTGGCGATCCCGGCCTAGCCCAAAACGAGGATACTCTCAACGACGGGGATCCCCCTGCAGCCATCAAAAAATTCGAAAAATACGAGGACTTCATCGTCAAGGGGTACTCGCTCACTTTTTCGGCCGGGCACTTCGCGGGTGGCACATACCTGAACAACCAGGTGCTGGCACCAAAGGCTTATATATTCAATGGCATTTACAGTTATTTCCCAACCCCAGCTGACAACGGCGAATATGTTCACGAATCCCTCATGTTGGATTCGGAAAATCGCCCTGTGTATGATGCTGCCCAGAAGAAAGCGGAACCTGGGGATGGATATTCCCTCAAGGTGGGAATTTATATCGCTGATAACTTCCACCTTGATATGGCAGGAAGCTATGTCAACAGCCGGGCTTCCACGACAATGCTTCACATGATTGAGGAGGACAGTGAGAATAACCCCCGGGTGGAAGTGGATTTCGATGACGGTTTCAAGATATACAAAGGCGGACTGGCGCTGATGTACGATGCCGAGCCGGCAAAATTTCTTGGTATTACACCCCGACTGGGATTCGGTCTTGGCGGAATCATAAACCGGTTTTCCGAACTCCAGGACAAAACAGCACTGTTCCTGGAGGGAAATTTCGCCCTCAGTTACCAACTTTTTGACAACCTGAACCTGGTCGGCCAAGTGGACTCGGCAACATTCGCCTTCGAAGTTGATGAACTGGGGTATTCCAACATGGTTCATTACACCAATTACAGTATTGGTGCCTGCTGGTTCATCGATGTACTTCCTTCGGATATCCGCGCCCGACATCAGGCCGGCAAGCGCTGATCCGACCACCATCTAAAAAAACCGCCGGGGCCAAAGCCTCGGCGGTTTTTTTCATCAACACACTATCTTTTCTTGGCAACCTTCCTCTTGGCAACCTTCCTCTTGGCAACCTTCTTCTTGGCTACCTTCTTCTTGGCTACCTTTTTCTTGGCTACCTTTTTCTTCGCCGCCTTTTTCTTGGCGGTCTTCTTGGTCGCACCAGCGGCAACCAGGGTTACTCTCTCCTCCATACTGGACCTCACTTGTTGAGAGTTCCTACGTCCACCCGGTTCCCGCACCCATTGGGATTCCAGGGAGACCTCCTGTCTCGGATGTTGCAATCAAAAGTTGCAAACAACTTCAACCAACTTTTGCATTGTTGAGTGAAGCATCTGCATTATCAAGACACCAATAAAAATGTGTCAACAAAAAAAAAGAAACTGCAGAGCAGTTTCTCTTTTTTTATAGTTGGTGCCCGGGGCGGGATTCGAACCCGCACGGCTTGTGGCCACTACCCCCTCAAGATAGCGTGTCTACCAATTCCACCACCCGGGCCTAAAATTAGTTGGAGCCGTCATCGGCATCAGACGGAACATCGGCCGGAGCTTCCACCGGCATCTCTACGGCTGCATTCGGAACCACCGTCTCCTGCAGCGGCACATCGAATCCACCTTCACGAGCGGCCTTGCTGATGACCCCGGCCCCGCCGACATCACCGCTGGATTCGGTCATGAACAACAAAAAACTGGTCAAGAAAAAACCAACGGCACAATAGATCGTCAGCTTGTGCAACAAGGTTGTCATTCCCCTTGATCCGAGCAATTGCTGGGGAGCACCACCGGCGCCGCCGAACGCCCCGGCCAGACCTCCACCCTTACTCGATTGCAACAAAACAACGATGGCTAGGACGAAACAGATAATGACATGAACGACTACCAGCAGAGTATGCAACATTCCATTCGCTCCCGGATGGACAAAAACTTCAACGAGACACAAGGATACCACTACCCTGAGCAACAGGGATCGGTAAATTAACACCCTCCCCCAGCCCTGTCAAACTCGGGAAAGATTCAGAGTGCTTCAAACATTTGCCAGAGCGGTAATTCCAGGCAAATCCCGGCCTGCCATGAACTCCAGGGAGGCTCCTCCCCCGGTTGAAATGTGGCTGATTCGCTCCGCAAAGCCCATCTGTTGGGCCGCCGCCACACTGTCTCCACCTCCAACAACGCTTTTTGCCCCCTTGTCGGTGGCTTCGGCTACCGCCTGACAAACAGCCCGGGTCCCCCCGGCGAAGGAGGGTAATTCGAACACACCCATGGGCCCGTTCCAGAACACTGTCCGTGCTCCGTTTAGAATTTCACAGTATCGGACCACTGTCTTGGACCCGATATCCAACCCCATCCAGCCGTCGGGAATATCAGTAACCAGGACCTCCTTCTTATCCGACTTGTCACTGAATTCCTTGGCAACGATGCAGTCTACCGGCAAAACCAACTGCGTGGAACTTTCCTTGGCCTTGAGGGTGATTTCCTTCACGACATCCGTGCTATCTTCATCCAAGAGACTGGTTCCAATTTTCATCCCGTGCACCTGCAGGAAGGTGAAGATCATTCCGCCGCCCAGGATCAGGATATCAACTTTACCCAAGAGGTTCAGGATCACGTCCACCTTGCCGCTGACCTTGGCGCCACCCAGAATAGCTACGAATGGTGATTCCGCCTTTCCCAGCAGAGTGCCCAGGAATTCCAGTTCGCGTTGCATGAGAAGGCCCGCCCTGCATTCATTGAAATGAGCGGTCACCCCCACGGTGGAAGCGTGGGCACGGTGGGCGGTCCCGAAAGCATCATTGACATAAAGGTCCCCCAGTCCCGCAAGCCCCGCGGAGAACCCAGCATCATTATCCGTTTCGCCAGGATTGAATCTCAGATTCTCCAGTAGCAGGACTTCACCCGGCTGCAATTTCGAGGCTTTTTTCTGGGCGTCGGGGCCCACGGAATCCTGGGCGAACTTCACCGGCACCGGCAACAGATCCGCCAGACGGTCTGCAACCGGACGCAGGGAAAATGTCTGGTCGATCCTACCTTTGGGCCGTCCCAGATGGCTCATTAGAATAACTCCGGCCCCCAGTTCCAACAGCCGGTTGATAGTGGGCAAAGCAGCCCTTATCCGTGTGTCATCCGTGATGCAGCGCTCCTTGTCCAAAGGAACATTGAAATCCACCCGCATCAGAACCTTACCGCCGGCAGGATCGAATCCCTCGAAACCCAGCTTTTTCATCATGGCTACATTTGCTCCATCCCGGACCATGAGCGGCCCATTTTCCTTGAAATTCAACCGTTTAACTATTCATTTTGCGGGAGCCTGGAAGCGGACCGGACCACCTCCTCCAGCCCCAAAACCGTAATCCATTGTAGAAACCGGATCTGGACGTGTCAACCCGTCGCTTCCTCATCCATCGCTTCCTCGGCTTCTACCTTTACCTCCGAGTAATGAGCCGCAACCCCCAAAGCTATAACACCTGTCACCTCCCAGCCGGACCTGGTGAGTGTTTCGGCCGCAGACAACACCGTTGCTCCGCTGGTTACCAGATCGTCGACAAGATAGAGTCCGGGAGCTCCCGTGGGTGGTGCAGGAGTCCCGCAATAAAAAGCATTCTGCAGGTTCCTGGAGCGTGCCCCAGAGCCGGCTACCTTTGCCTGTTGACCAGTGGGTCGAGTTCTCTTAAGAATATCTCCGAGTATTTTGAAACGCTTCTCCTCAGCCAGGAGATTCACCAGGACCTCCGCCTGGTTGAATCCCCGGGAACGTCTGCGGGCGCGATGAAGGGGAACTGGGACCAACCCGATATTTCCTTCTTTGAAACCAAACTTTTCTTCCAGCGCCTGAGCCAACCAGGATGCCAGAGGCCAAGCCAAACCACGCAAGCCATGGTATTTCCATGCACCCACCAATCGAACCAGATCCTCCCCTGTCCTGGCGGCAGCCAAAACCTTTAACTCGCCACCCTCCCCGAAAGACAACTTGCTCGTGACTGACTCTCCACTCAACTCGACCAGGCAACCTCTGCAAAGATGGGGACGATCCCAGGCTCGCAGGCCATCTACCATTGGCCCGACCGGGCACCAGTGCCCTTCCTGGTGTTCGACACCACACTGGGCGCACTTTTCAGGATATAGAAAATCCAGGATGGAGCAGGACAGATACTCTAGGGGTCTCACCTGAAAATTCCCTACCGGGAGGCGGGAAGAGGAAGCACGATTCGACCCTGTTAGCCCAAGGCCGCCCGCATCGAAAGCATGGGAATCGGTGGACCGAACCACCACGCAAAGGACAAAACTCCCTGCATAAGCAGAACCGGCAATCCATCAGCGAACTGAAAACCCAGGGGAACCGTGGAGGAGGGTAACTGGGAGCCGTAACGCAAATCCAGCAGGAGACAGGAAACATCCCCCCCTGCATCCGGCAAAAAAGGCCGGGAAACGACACCACCCTGGAGACAACAGACCCACACTGCGGGCTCGGACGGCACTTCTGGAGGTTCGGCAGGCAGGGTTTCCACCAGAACATTCTGAAAATTTTCCTGCTTTCGGACCCACTCCTCGAATCGCTCAAAGCCGCCGGCCGAATGTGCCTGAACGGTGACGGTCGAAACGCCCCAGCGCGTCAAAGCATCAACCGCAGCTCGTGCCGAACCACCAGTGCCCAGAACCGTGGCCTTGACGGGCGGGACGGTCTCGGTCCAGGCCTCGGTCAACACACTCAATATTCCGCCGCTGTCGGTGTTGTGGCCTCTCCAGGAACCATTCTTCTCAACCTTGACCGCGTTGACGGCTTCCAGGACCCGGGCCTGGTCGGTCAAATCATCGCAGATTGCCGCCACAACCTCCTTCAAGGGAGACGTCACATTAAAGCCGGCCAAGAATGCAGAAGCCGGCAACTCCTTCAACCTTCCGACTTGATCCGCATCCAGGCGTATGGGCAGGTATTCCGACTCCAGTTCCCTCTCGGCCAGAGCCGCGTTGTGCATCGCTGGAGAGAGTGAATGTTCGATGGGATTTCCCAGCACACCGAAAAACGACGCATCAGGTTCCCAGGGAATTTCGTTGCGAACCCAGCCTGAGGGACCCAGCTCAAGTACGTCCTTCATGCATTATCCTCCGCCCGCCACGGCCCACCCAGCACACCCTTGGCACTCAGAACCAGGAGCATGGATCCGATCGTGACAAAACCCAAACTGATCCATTGGTTGTTACTCCAACCCAACATCACAATCTGCTCCGGCTCGTAATAGCGGGAAAAATCAACCACGAAGCGGGAGACTCCGTACAAAACCAGAAACCTTCCGAAGGTGGCTCCGCGCAGGGGGGACCATCTCTCCATCAGAAGGAGCAGGCCAAAGGTCAGAAAGCCGGCGGCCGAAGCGTAGAGTTGGGAAGGATGCACCGGCACGACGCCGAACATTTTTGAAGCGGGAGCATATTGAGGAAAAGTTACCGCACACGAACAACCGGTCGGTCGCCCGAAACAACAGCCGGCCAGGAAACATCCTATGCGGGTGATCCCTATGCCCAGAATTACTCCCGGTGAAAAAATATCGGCAATAACAAGGAAGGGAATACCCCGGCGACGGGTCATGACCCAGACTACAATTATCGACAGCAGGATTCCCCCGTACAGGGTCAAACCACCGTCCCAGATGTAGAAAGCGTGGTACCAGGGGTGGAACTGCGACAAATGCGTCAAAACGAACAGCAACCTCACTCCCACCAGACTGGAGACCAACACACCGAAGACAAGGTCGAGAATCACTTCAGGTTTGAGTCCATAGGGCCGACCTCGCCGCACGCTGAGCCACATGCCCAGGCCGAAGCTGGTGGCCAGCATCAAACCATAACTTTTTATGAAACCCAGAAGTTCCGGGTACATGGATTACTCCTTGTCTGAATCTCCGTCGAAACGGAATCAATCATCGAAAGTGCGGGAGCTCACGTTCAAAAGCAGGCCGACCAGAATGCTGCTGATCAACAAATTTGAACCCCCGTAGCTGATCAACGGCAGAGGCAATCCGGTAACCGGCAACAAACCAGTCGTAATGGCCACGTTTACCCCGACGTGGAAGCTGAAGTAGGTCACGACCCCGATGGCCAGAAAACGGGCGAAGGAACGCCGGGCATGTGTGCCGTGGTGGATCCCCCTGAGGATAACCACAAGGTAGAGCCCAAGCAGAATAAACACCCCGACGAGACCCAGTTCCTCTCCAGCCACCGAAAAGATAAAGTCGGTGTGCCGTTCCGGCAAGAAAGCCAAACCCTTCTGTGTGCCCTGCAGGTAGTGTGATCCAAACAAGCCCCCGGAACCTATCGCCACTTTGGATTGAATGGCTTGATATCCACTGCCGAACGCATCCCGGGTAGGGTCGAAGAACGTGAGAATACGCTCCTGCTGGTACCTTTGTAATTTTTCCCAAAAGAAAGGAATTCCGATTCCCGTGGCAAGGTTTACCAGTAGCAAAACAACCTTGGACAAGATGCTCATCCTCGCCAGGAAAAGCGCTCCGACCAGGACCAGAAGATACACAGCCCATGGCAGGGCCTGATGAATAACCGATTCGGAATAAAAACTGAATACCGCGCTCAGCATCGCGCTACCAGCCCCCAGGAGCAGTATTCCAGGCACTCCGAACCAAAATATCATCCCCACCCAGAGGGCCAGGAAAACCAGGCTCGTGCCCAGATCCGGTTCACGCAGAACCAGGGTCAGCGGCACTAGCATCAACAGGAAGGTGCCCAAAGTTACCGAAAAGCCCCTCCCTCCTTCCTTGGCTCGCTCAAGAATCTGGGCCATTAACAGAATGAAGGCCACCTTGGCGAGCTCCGAGGCCTGAAAATGCAGGGGACCCAGTACCAACCAACGGCGGGCTCCACCGATCCGGGGCCCTGTGGCCAAGATATAGACCAACAGCAGAACCGAGATAATGAACAGGGGAACGGCCATATTCTCCAAAAAACGCAACGTAACCCGGGAGGCGGAAAAAAGAGCAATGTAACTGATCAGCATCCATACCACTTGGCGATAGAACACTCCCTTGGCCACCACGGAGTCAATTTGCTCGTAAGGCCCTTTGATGGGCTCGGTGACCGACCACAGCAAAGCCAGACTGCCAAGACACAGCAGAACCCAGGCCCACAGGATGCGACGGTCCCCCAGGGGAAAGATTGAGCTCATCGAACTCATGGCCTCGCCTCCAGGACCTGATCTCCCTGGAGGGAGAGTGACGTTGAATTCCCTCCGGTCCTCCGGTCAACCATCCCGCCTTCCCTGAAGTAGTGTTCAAGCCACCGCGAAGCCAGCGGAGCAGCCACCGACCCACCGTGCCCGGCGTTCTCTACGATGATGGCAAAGGCCACCTCAGGTTCATCAGCCGGAGCGTAGCACACGAACCAGGCGTGATCCTCTCCGTGCGGGTTCTGGGCCGTGCCCGTCTTGCCGGCGACCGGTATCCCCTCCAGAGCACCAGCCTTTCCTGTCCCGACGGCAACCACATCGCGCAGGGTATGTCGAATCCAGTCCATATGCTCCGTCGCGAAAGGCAACGGTTCGGGAATTACCGGCTCCGTCCCGGGGGAAATAACAAAAACAGGGTCGGGAACCCGGCCGCCGGTCGCGATTCGTGCGGTAAACAGGGCCATTTGCAGCGGAGTAACCAACAACTCCCCCTGCCCGATGGCGTTGTTCAGCATCACCCCGCGTGTCCACTTTCCCTCACCAAAACGATCATTGTACCACTGGGAATCCGGAACATTGCCGGCTGATTCCTCCGGAAAGATGCTGGAACACGTGCGGCCCAGGCCGAATGCTCTGGCCGCGACCGCCAACTGATCGATATCCAGCATCAACGCCAGCTGGTAGTAAAACGTATCACAGGATTGGATCATGGCTCCGGCATGGTCGATAGGGCCGTGCCCTGAGTGTTTCCAGCACTTGAAATAACGGTCCCCCAAAGTCCAGCCACCATTGCACGGTTCCAGGAAAGTGTTCGTATCGACTACCCCTGCCATTAATCCGGCCAGGGAAGTTATGGGCTTGTAGATGGAGGCCGGAGGATAAGTCGCCTGCACAACCCGGTTGAAGAACGGTTTGGCCGGGTCGTTCACCAGCTTGTCCCAATCCTGGGACGAGAATCTCACGGTCATCAGATCGGGATCAAATGAAGGATTGGAGTAGGCAGCAAGAACCTCCCCCGTATTTGTGGCAATGGCCACCCCACAAGCGATCTGATCGCCGATGATCTCGGCCATGGCCGCCTGCAGGGAAAGTGAGATAGCCAACTTCACGTCCTGGCCGGGACTCACCTGGTTCAACCATACGGCCTGGCGCCCGACAATACGTCCGGAGGCGTTGACCTCCTCCAGCTTAACCCCTCCCTCACCACGCAAGTGGGACTCGAAGGCCGCCTCCACACCCTGCTTGCCGATGATATCCCCCTGACGATAGCCGAAGGGGTTTCGAGTCGTATCCAGATCCGCCTCTGTAACTTCACCCACGTGGCCGATCATGTGGGCAAACAAGAGTCCGTATATGTAACGCCGTCGGGAACGGGATTCCACCCTGACGCCCGGCAACTGACGCCCACGCTCCTCCACGGCTGCGATCTGGGCGGGCTCCGCGTTCGGAACCAGAACCAGCCTGCGGCGATTGTGGGTACGGTCCAACTGCTGGGCCAAGCGAGCCAGGGTTTCCTGGCGGGGCAGACCAAACCACAGCATCAGACGTTCAAGCGTGGAATCGGGACCTGCCTTCGAGAGGGAAGATCGCCCCAGAGTAATGTCTGCTATGAACATGTTGTCGGCCAGCAGGGTACCATGCCGATCCATGATCCTGCCCCGGGGTGCGGGCACCTTGAAACGGACCTGACGGTTCTCCAGGGCCTGGTCCCGATAATAGTCGTGCCGGGTCACCATCATGCGGAAAAGATTCACGGCCAGCAAAAGAAAGAGAGCGATTACCACCCCTTTGAAGATGCTGTTCCGCAGGAGCAGGTCACGATCCAGATCCAACTCAATCCTCCGGCCTTAATATGCCCAAAAACTCCACCAGTCGCAGAATAGGCAAGCCCACAATTCCCGTATACAAGGCCACGGGAGCCGAGCGCAGGAAGAAAGTTCCCAGGAAGGATTCGGGGCCGAACCGGGCCTGGATCAGGAGAAAAACCAGATCGTGCGCAAGGACAGCGAGGACCAGCATAAAAAACTCAACGACCGGCATGCCGTAGACCAGGCGCCCTCTCAAGGATCCCAAGCCATAACCCAGTGTGCACTTGCAGAAGGCCTGCAAGCCCAGCGAGGAGGGACTGGAGAGGTCCTGCACCAGCCCAATAAGAAAACCGCCGACAGTTGCCGGCCTGGGTCCGGCGGCCAGAGCGAGAATAACCAGCGCAACCACTGAAAAATCGGGAGCGATGCCCTTGATGGCAATGGCAGGACCCAAAATCGTATCGCCCAGGAAAGCAATGGCTGCCCAGATCAGGGTTGTGCGGAGGAAGGCCCTCATTGCCGGCTCTCTCCAGTCCGCCTCACCCCGGTCAAGGGTGTGACGACGAAAACGGTCTGGTTGAAATCGAAGGCTGCTGCCGGTGCCACTAAAATCCTCTTGAATATGTTTTCCGCGGGAGTATCCACATCCAGAACCGTTCCCACCGGAAAACCCCGGGGAGTGAGGCTGTGACCTTCCGGGTCGTTCTTGGTATCCCGAATTTCCGCAATGCCCGAAGTGATCACCCTGTCCCCGGGACGCACATCCTCGTCCCGCCCGATCATCTCCAGCTCGAAACGGTTGGCCCGGGGCCTCAGGACACCCAACAGACCGCTCCGCTCGATTTCCACTCCAACGGCGAAATCCGGGGCAATAAGAAGTTCAACCCAGGCTTCCCGTTCATTAATCACCGAACTGAGCCGACCCAGGTACCCAGAGTTCGTGATCACCGGTTGCCAGGGGAGCCACTCCACCGGAACCAGACTACGGATCTTGATCATGGTAGCGAATCTACCACGCTGCCGAACCATCACCTGGCAGGGAACCAGCTCTCCATCATAGCCCGCGTCCAGGGCCGGACCGGCCATCCGTCCCATATCCCGTTGCATCCGTTCGGTCGCAGCGGACAACAACTCCAACTCGGCCACCCGCTGTTGGAGCCAAGCGTTCTCGTCCTTGGTCCGAATTACGTCCTGGCCAAAATTCTTTACTTCCCAGTAGGGGGAAGTCAGGACCAGCCCCAGCCTGTCAGCCACAAAGATCTTTGTATCTTCCGGCAATGAGAGCAAGCCAAGGGCAAGCATGATGCAGACTGCGAGAGCCAGAACGTCGGCACGAGAAGAAAAACTCAGCGATCGGCCCATGATTTGGACCCTCCGGGGAAACCGGACAAAATATTGGAACCGACACAGGTCCTAGAAAGGATCAAGTGCGGCCACCCTTCATGATCACTGGCCGATAACGGTCGAAGTCGTCCAGGATCTTGCCTGTGCCCAGGACCACACAGAAAAGAGGGTCGTCCATCAGGTTGATGGGCAGATCTGTTTTTTCCCGCAGCAGTTCCGCCAACCCTTTGAGCAGAGCGCCCCCACCGGTCACAACGATGCCGCGATCCTTGATGTCCGCCGCCAACTCCGGAGGTGTTTGCTCCAGGGAGTGCATCAGAGCATCGCAAATGGCCTGGATAGGCTCCTGCAGGGCTTCCCGAATCTCCATGGAGGAGATTTTCAACGTCTTGGGCACTCCCGAGACCTGATAAAGACCCTTGACCTCCATCTCCCGCTCGTCCTCCAGCTTGTGCGCCGATCCTATGGTCTTTTTGATATTCTCAGCCGTCTGGTCACCGATCAGCAGATTATGATTCTTTTTGATGTAGCTTACAATGGCCTCGTCCAACTCGTCTCCACCAACCCGAATACTGGTGTCGCACACAATACCGTTCAAAGCGATGACGGCGATCTCGGTGGTACCCCCGCCGATATCGATAATCATGTTGCCACTGGGCTGGTCCACGGGCAGGCCGACCCCAATGGCCGCAGCCATGGGCTCGGCCACCAGGAATACTTCCCGCGCGCCGGCGTGTTTGGCGCTGTCACGCACCGCACGTTTCTCAACTTCGGTTATCCCCGAGGGGACGCACACCACGATACGTGGGGCGATGAAATGTCTCCGCTTCTGGGCCAGCTTGATGAATTCCCGCAGCATGAACTCGGTAACTTCGAAGTCGGCGATGACTCCATCCTTCATGGGACGGATGGCCGTGATCTGGTCAGGAGTCTTGCCCAGCATGGCCTTGGCATCCGCACCCACTGCGTACACCTTGCCCGAGGCCTTGTCCAAGGCCACAACCGAAGGCTGGTTCAGAACAATCCCCTTGCCCTTTATGTAGACGAGAGTGTTTGCCGTACCCAGGTCGATGGCAATATCATTGGTGAACATGCCCTTCAAACGCTTAAGCATTTCCCGAATCCTTTCGGCGAGACCGGCCCTCAGCAACCTTCGCGGGAAACCGGCCAGCCATATTCCCTTATACTTATTATTTCCTGTTCCCCGACGACGAGGTGATCCAGCAGGGAAATCCCCAGGAGTTCACCACAACGATCCAGACGACAGGTGAGGTCCAGATCGTCCCCACTGGGCCGCGCACAGCCCGACGGGTGATTATGCGCTACGATCAAGGCTGCGGCCGATACGATAACAGCCTGCTTGAACACCTCGCGCGGATGCACAAGGGAAGCGTTGAGCGACCCTACGGAAACCGTCTCCATTTCCTGGAGCCGATGCCTTGTATCGAGATAAAGGGCCACAAACCGCTCCCTGTCAAGTCCGCGAAATTCCTGGTACAACAGCTCGTGCAGATCCTCAGGCCTGTTGACGACGATTCCGGTCCGGGCCACCGGAGTGGAAGCCCGCAAACCCAGTTCCAGAGCAGCCAGCAAACGGCCCGTCCGGACCGGTCCAAGCCCCAGTCCCTTCCTCAAAGCACCCGGTCTGGCCTTGGCCAGATTCGCCAGGGATCCGTAACGCTCCAGCAGCCGCCTTGCCGCCTCGTCCGACTTGATAACACCTCCAGGCCCCAGCACCCAACTCAGCAACTCCAGCTCCGACAACGCCTCCGCGCCGAATCTCAGGAATCGGGAGCTGCGATCCGGATCCCCTCCCGGAGCAACTCCCCGGCCCACTTGATTTCTCGTTCCCGGAGCACCAGGGTCTCTCGAGGGAGTAGCCACTACATGGCTGTCATCTTTGGATTTAAACATGAATCATCACCGGTAAGATTCTTGGGAGAGAGAGCCCTTGTCCAGGAGCGGTCCCTGATTTATCCTGACAGGAAAGAGAATTGATAGGTGACCCCGGATCCACATCCGGACGTAACTGAAGGATTATCCCTTGGTTAATCGTCAAGCCGGCAACATCTCCCGGGTACTCGTCCGCAAATACGGCGGATCCAGTCTGGCCTCCGTCGAGCGGATTCAGACCGTGGCGACAGACATCGCCCTTGCCCGGAAACAGGGGCACCAGGTTGTCGTCGTGGTCAGCGCCATGGGCGAAACGACCAACGAATTGACTGAACTGGCCCACCAGGCCAATCCCAACCCCCCACGCCGGGAAATGGACATGCTTCTGTCGGTGGGAGAGCGGATTACGATGAGCCTGCTGGCCATGGCCCTGGCCACGGAGGGCTGTCAGGCCATCAGCTTCACGGGTAGCCAATGCGGCATCATAACCGACGGTAGTCATACCGATGCCAGGATCATCGAGGTTCGCGGCGACCGGGTCCGGGATGCCCTGGCCGAGGGCTTGACCGTAATCGTCGCGGGGTTCCAGGGAGTCAGTCTGGATAAGGAGATCACCACTCTCGGCCGCGGCGGCAGCGATACCACAGCCGTAGCCCTGGCCGCTGCCCTGGGTGCTGAACGATGCGAGATCCTCAAGGACGTGCCCGGCGTTATGAGCGCCGACCCTACCGCCGTCCCGGATTCCTGGCGACATGAACAACTCAGTTGGGACGAGTTGAGGGGGATCGCCTCCTCCGGTTGCGGGGTGGTCCATATCCGAGCCGTCGAATATGCAGCCGAGCACCAGGTTCCCTTGCGGGTTGGATCCAGCTTCGAGGCCGGCCCCGGTACGAGGATAGGCGCCGTTTCCTCGATAGGCGAAGTCCTCGACTCGCCCCACTGTGGCAAAGTTTCCACCCTGGAACGTCGAAGCCGTTACCGCCCCCTGGTTATGACCATGGCCCATGATATAACACGGTTGAGAGTCTGGAGGGAAACCCCCGACACGGAGGAGGAGTTGCTTCCTCGCCTGTTGGAAAGGCTTGATACGACCGGGATCATCACCGAGTGGTTGGACAGTAGGCACGGCTTCCGCTGGGAAGTGCTCGCTCCGTCCCGGATCCTGACTCCGGTGCAGGACGCGGTGGAGACATTTATCGCCGCCCGGGGTCCTGAATCTGTAAGCTTGCTGGTGGAAACGGACCTTACCTGCATCAGCCTGGCAGGGGGCAGGCCGGACAGCTGGCTCGAAGTCCAGCGTCAGGTAGCAGAGGTCCTTTTGGAGCTTGAAGTCACCGAAGCCGGCCTGCGCGCCGACGGCTCTGCACTCAGGATCCTGGTACGTGGAAAGGTTCCAGCAGAAATTCCTTCTCTTCTCCACAAAGCACTGCTGGAGAGCTGATCTCCTTTTCCAGGTAATCCCGCCAAGCTCCGGCGGGCATTTTTCGACAGGCCTCCTGGAACCACCAGCGAGCTGCCTCCGGATCTCCCAATTTCCCCTGGTAAAGGACGATGATTCGCACAAGGGCCCGCTGGCCATGAGTGTGCTCGGAGTAGGACTCATGTAATTGACGCAGGGCCTGCACGGCTGCCGCATAATCCATCTGCTTTTCATGGTAGTAGGCGACCCTGGCCAGGGCATCGGGCCCAAAACAGTCCCCACCCAACCCCCGACCTGCCTCATAATATATTTCCAGGGCTTTTTTGATATTCCCCTTGGCCAGGAAACCATCGAACAAACCGTGGTAATAGTGCCGAGCTTCCCCGAGTTGGCCACTGAACTGAAGCGCCCGGGCCAGTCCTAGCTTTCCCGAAATATCCCCGGGAATACGCTCCAGGAAGTCTGTCCACTCCCCTACGGCAGCGTGGAATTGTCCTTTTCGGAAATAACCTTCGGCCCTGATCCGGGAGGATTCGGCCCGGCCCTGCCGGAGTTGTCCCAATCCCAATGCAAGGAGCAGACCCATGACAAAACCCCCGAAGTGGGCTCCGAAGGAAACCGACACCCCCGATTCGGTGGACGCCAGGGCCTGAACCACCTGGAGCAACAACCAGAGGCCGGCAGCGGCTGAGATGGGTACCTTGGTCCGGCCCGCCTTATTTTGCCCCCCCAGTGGGGCAAAGACCCACCACCCCACTTCTACGCGGGAATCGTAGAAACGCACCATGGAGAATGCGAGCAGTCCCGCGATAGCCCCGGAAGCTCCCAAGACCCCCATCCCTTCTTGTCCCAACCATCCCATCAGGGAGACCAACCCGTGGACCAGATTTCCGAAAACTCCAATAACCAGTAAACACACAATAAAGGGAAGGGGACCTAACCTATCTTCCAACGGTGGGGCGAAAACGTGGAAATACACAAGATTACCCAGAAGATGCAGCCAACCGCCGTGCAAAAACATGGCAGTAACCGCAGTCCAGGGAGCGCCGTTACCAGGGAAAAAAACAAGATCCCAGGGCCGGAGGGGACCCAAGTCCGGGAAGTACCGGACCCAGACAAAGGAAACCACCATCAACGCCGTCAGGCTCCACGACAACACCGGAGGACGCGTCCTTTTCCGATCCAATCCCATTGGATAAAAATAAAAGAAATACATTCGACGACTCCAGATACACGGACTCGGCCGACCCCATTGCCGACTAGACAATTGAGAGTGAATCGACATTTTGTGGTCTTCAGAAGAATCGGCAGATTGCAGCAGAAATTTACCACTGAATGATTCGGAGTTCCCTAGGGAGGTCCGGATCAGGAAGGCTTGGCGTTTAACTCGTCTCGAATAATACGCCCGTCACTGAGAGTAATGACTCGTTTACACTGGGCAGCTATATCAGATTCATGGGTAACGATGATTACAGTATGTCCCTGATCGTTCAGCCCTCCCAAAATCTTCATAATGTCGTTGCTGGTCACCGAATCAAGGTTGCCGGTAGGTTCGTCAGCCAGGACCAGTGAGGGGTCGTTGACCAGGGCCCGAGCAATGGCAACGCGCTGGCACTGCCCTCCGGACAGCTCATTGGGCCGATGAACAGCCCTGTCCTTCAGTCCAACCGACTCCAAGGCGGCGGCCACCCTTCGCGACCTCTGGCCCGACCGAATCCCAGCGTAAACAAGTGGCAGTTCCACGTTCTGGGCGGCGGTGCTGCGCGGAAGCAGGTTAAATGTCTGAAAGACAAAGCCGATCTCCCGGTTGCGGATCTCGGCCAGTTGGTCATCGCTGAAGGTGCTGACCTCGGTTCCAGCCAGGCGATAGGACCCACTCGTTGGAGTATCCAGACAGCCCAGCATATTCATCAGGGTGGATTTTCCCGAACCGCTGGAACCCATGATTGCCAGGTACTCTCCCGGCTGTAGGACCAAGTCCACGCCCTGGACAGCCAATACCTTCTCGGTACCCACCTCGTAGGTACGGTGCAGATCGCGAACCTCAATAATGGGTCCCGGGATTGGTTCCTTCGGCCTGGGGCTTATCATCATCGCCCATCCAAGCCGGGGTTCAGACGACCCACCGCACGATTCATCTTGGCCTTGGCGATCAGGAAATCACACTTGGCCTGAACCTCCTGGGCCCGGGAACTGGCCAGATTCACCTGGGCCACGATCACATCAAGAGTCGTACCCGCTCCAACCCGGAAACGCTCCTGGGCCAAGCGCAGTTCCTCGGCGCTCTGCAGAATGGTTTCCCGGCTCACATTGGCCCGCTCACGGGCTTCAAGCTGGGAATTGTGAAGTTGTCTGATCTCCACCTGGACGTTCATGCGGGATTGCTCCAGTTCATACTTCGCAATTCGGGCGTTGGCTTTGGCGCGGGAAACATTTGTCAAAGTCTGCATACGATCAAAAACATTCCAGGATATGGCGTATCCAAAACTGTTCGCCGATGAGGACTGGGTTAAGGACCACCTTTCATCTGAGCTGTTGTCGGTCCGACTGTAGTTTCCAAAAGCGCTGACACTCGGATACAACCCGGCCCGAGCCGTCCCGACATCCTTGCGTCGGGCCTCAGCAGAATAACCACTGCTGAGAAGGTCCAGACGAGTCTCCAAGGCCGTCTTATATAAAGCATCCAACTCATTAACCGAGTAATCGGTAGACAACTCGGAATCGTCCACAGTGAAGGTCTCGGCCAAAGGTTGGTTCATGGCAAACGCCAAGTCTGCAAAGGCCATTTTAACATTGTTGTCCGCGATCACCAGATCAAGCTTGGTATTCTCAAGCCTGACCCTCTGTTGCAGGACATCGCTTTTTGCGGAACTGCCCAGGCGGAAATACGTCTCGGTCCGCTCCAATTCCTTGGCTGCCTGATCTCGGGTTTCGACGGCAACCTGAAGCAGCTCCTTGTATCGCAAAAGGTTGAAGTAGGCGGTGATTACGACTTCGGCAACCAGCTCTCTCGTATATCCATGGGTAGCCTCAGCGGCCCGCAGATCATTTTTTGCCGATTTGACTTGGCTGAACTTGGAAAAACCCGAGAAAACATTCAGATCCACCCGGGCACTCCAGCTCTTGGATGTGGCCCGTTCCTGAACAAGGGTTTCACCCGCAACCGGCATATTGAAATCTTTGCGCTGGAAATTATTCCAATTCCTGGAGAGCCCAAGGCCTGGCAGAAAAGCACCATACGCCGATTTTATCCCCTGGGAAGCAATATCCCGACGCTCGTCGGAGATCTGTAGCCTCGGACTGTCATCCAGGGCCAACCGAAGACAATCGTCCAGTGACTTGATAGGGGCGCCGGCCCCCCCTTGAGCGGGAGCCGAAACAACCGTAGCCCCTGACAAGAGAGAAATAAGGCTCAACGAAACAAGAATCCTGGCCAAGGGACCACGGTAACAAACCTGACTGAAATCCAGCATACGCCAACTCCCTGAAGCTTGTCCCCACTGAGGGGTTTGGAAAAATCAATCGCCGCCATTGGGGCCGATTTTGTACTCCCCTGAATCTTAGAACGCCTGAGTCAAAAAGAACAAGCGCAATACCCGGCAAAACCAAATATATTCCGAGCCGCTCACACTACGCAGATCCTGACTGCCGGTTGCAGGAAACCTTTCCGGGGGTTCCTTAGCCCCCGGACCAGTCAGTAAAAAAGGCCGCGCCTGATAGACGCAGCCCATTATAATTGGTTCCCCGGGAAGGGGCTTGGACCGAAAAAATCCGAATCAGTTCAGGCGGAAGTTGAAAGGCAGCGCCATCCAGGCCTGAACCGGGATATTACGCTGTTTGCCTGGAATGAACTTGCACCTGCGAGCCGCATCCAGGGCCGATGCGTTCAGCAAGGGGTTGACCCCCTGCATAAGCTGGGCATCCAGGACCGAGCCGTCAGGCCCGACCAGAACCTTGACGATGACCGTCCCCTCCATCAGGGCCTTGCGGGCGATCTCCGGATACTTGGGTTTGGCCCAGTTGATGATCTTGGGATTCTCGGAGGAAGCGACGAATCCCGCGTCTCCACCGAGATCATAAGTGGGCATACTGCTACTGATGGCGGAATCGAGATCCATCAGGGTATCGGCAATTTCCACGTCCTCGGTAACCTCGTCGTCCGGGGCGGCCTCGATCACCTTGGGCGGTGGCGGGGCTTCCTGGGGCGGCGGGGGCAACTCGATGATTTCCTGATCATCAAGGTCCACTACCTCGAACTCATCCTGCCGCAGCTTGTACGGGTTTGGAACGTAGTTCGGCGAGACCATAAAGCCGATCAGCGTCAAAATGACTGCAACCAGGGCTGACCAACGCAGATACTTGTTGTATTTAGCCTTGAACTCGTCATTGGCAGACATTTGAATGACGTTGTTCATGGGTATCGTGCTCATGACGCTCCTAGAACTTCTGGCCAGGCATGGATTCTATGTCGTTGTTGAAGAAGACACGCACGGCGTTGACTTCCTTCAGCTCCTCCATGACATCGCTGACCACGCCGTAATCGGTGTAGGTGTCCGTCTTGAAGGCCACGATCAGTTGTGGATTGTCGGAAATCTTGGTGCCGATGATATCGGGGATGTGCTTGGTCTGCACCAACCGGTCGTCGATGGAAATCTGTCCCACGCGGTTAATGTAGATGTTCGACACCAATTCCCGATTTACCTCTTCCCCCGCCTCAGCCCTCGGCAGCTCAACAGGCAGCCCCGTTTCCTCACGGAAAATCGTCGTGACCATGAAGAAGATCAGCAAAAGAAAAGCGATATCCCCCATGGAAGAGGTGGGGATGAAAGTACTTTTATTCGTCGTGCGTCCTAGATCCATCTCCGCCTCCTTTCTATTTCTTGGAGGTCTTCAACGAGACCTTGTTTGCATTGGCCAATCGCAACTCGTCAAGACAGGCAACCATCAGACCGTAGTCGGCATCGGGGTGAATCTTAAGCAGCACCACGATTTTGGGATTGGCCAGAAGCCTATCCTCAATGGCCTGCTTGATGTGGTTGATGACGACAGGTTTCCGATTCAGGGTAATCGAGTTGTCCGCCTGAACGAAAATGGTGGCGATATTACTTTCCTTAACCTTGACTGTATCTTCTTTCTTCTCCTTGCCGGGCAGGACAAGGGTCAACCCCTGCTCGGCGGCAAAGATCGTCGTCACGATAAAGAAGATCAGCAGAAGAAAGGCCACATCGGCTGTCGAGTCCATCCTCAACTCGCCGATCGGCGCCTTCTTCTTTTTCTTCATGACTGCCATTGAGTTCTATCCTTCCACCTCCCGGAGCTATCCGCTCCGGAGGCCTGAACCGCTCTTAACCCTTCAACCGCTCCAACTCTTCGATCAGCTCGGCGCTGGTCTCTTCCATCTCGATCACGAAACGATCGATGGAGGACACGAAGTAGTTGTAGCCGATGGTGGCGGGGATGGCGACGATCAGACCGGTAGCGGTGGTGATCAGGGCCTCGGAGATACCTGAGGCGACCAGCTTGGCGTTTACCTGTTCACTGGCGGCAATGGCCTCAAAGGCGTTGATCATACCGGACACCGTGCCGAGGAAGCCAACCAGTGGAGCGATGGTAGTCACGGAGGATATCCAGATCAGGCCTCGTTCGAGGAAGGACATCTCGATGGTTCCGGCCGTCCCGATGGCCTTCTCAACCGCGTCACTGCCCTTGTCGGCCTTCTGAAGGCCTGAATACAGAATTGCGGCAATCGGACCGCGGACCTTTTGGCACTCCTCGGCAGCGGCCTGGACGCCATCGTTGCGCAGTGTCGTTATGACCGTACCGATCAGGCGGCGGGTATTAACTCGGGCCCGGCTAAGGGTCCAGGCGCGTTCAATCAGAAAGACGAACCCGACCATGGCTACCGTCAGCAGCCACCACATGAAGGTCCCGCCCTTGACGAAGAGCTCTCCGGCTCCGGTGTCACCGATCGGGGAGCGGTCCACGTACCCGGACAAGCCTGAGATCGGCGGAATAATTATCGGGACTTCCTTTAGGGAGTCGGCAGCTGTGGAACCGAATCCAAGGGAATCACTGCTGGCCTGTATCCGGGCGAATCTGTCTTCGCCGGGTTCAGCCCCGGCTTCATCCTGGGCAAGAACCGGAGCCACAAACAACAGAGCCAAAAGCCCAGTGATAATGAACCGGAAAATGGCGCTTTCAAACATACCATGACGAGCCATTGTGCAAGTCTCCTCCAGATTGGGACCCTTTGTAAAGCTTGTACTGGCAACGATACCACAGGCAGGTGGGATGCCATAGGTTCGTCTTCAGCCTGACCCGTTGTCTGCAGGCGAAGCTGCGGAAAGGGCCTCGTTTCACCCGGTCATAGGGGTCTAGTCGCTGGATATAATTAGTGCAGACTGGGGTACCAAGTCAAACCCTTTTCACTCCTCACCCTGTAACAAGTTGGATGATTCCAGGGAATATTGGCCGAAGCCTGTTCGATCGATGAACAGGAACCGCGCTCCCAGGTTGGTCCTCGAAAAACGATTGGGAAAAAGAGATCGCCCACCGGCGTCGTATTTCCACAATACAAAGCCGAAATTGTGGCTGGCGGAAAAGAGTATACTTTGACGTTGAGCCTCCGCGAGCCGGGAATAGGGCATGGGAATTCCGTCTTTCGATTCATGCGGTGCTCCACCCAGGGAGCCGGCCCTGCCCTTGTCGGAACTGCTCTCGCGGTCCGGCGCGAATTTATGGAAAACCTTTACCCGCGCGTCATCCTGGGCTTGAAAGTTCATCGGCATGGGTTCGATCTGAACCTCGTCGGCCGGGCCCAGCAGCAAATGCACCAAACCCCGGTCATCCACCGCCCCGTGGGGCCCGAACCCCCCCAGAAAGCCCCGGACATAGGAAAGCCTTGATTGGAACTCCAGATAAGCGGTATTGCCGGGATTTTCCGGATCCGGATCGTGTTCGAACCAAAATTCTTCCAGCATCTTTTCCTGTTCCGACAAACCAATCTCGAGAAACAACTCCAAGTCCGATCCGGAAAAGATTGTATAGCCCTCACCCTGAACCAGATCCCTATGTCGGCCCATGCCGGCCAATCGCCAAGTAACCTCGAACCCCGCCACGACCCCCCGACCCTGCCCTCCAAGGGGAGCCAGGGCCAGATGATACAATCCATCAGGCAACTGGTTTAAATCCATTTCATAGAAAACCCAGGCTGGCCTTCCGGCGACCAAAGCCGAACGACCCCGGCGGTCGAACTCGATAGTATCATTGAAACTGTAAGTCATATCGGGACTGAAAGCATGCACCAGCAGCCCCGGCAATTCCTCATCGAACGGAATTCCCCCGGCGGGAGGCCACACGGGGAAAGCCAATTGCAGCGATTCCTGCTCAACTCCGTAACGACGGGAGGGGTGAACGTAATCCTGGAGCCAATCGGACCTTACTGATTCCTTGGCAACGTTATCGGGATTCCAGGTCTTCATAGGAGCGTGCACCAGGAACAAGGGGTCTTCGATGGCCAATCCCGAAGCATGGCGTGGGCTCTGTTCGGCGGACCAGTCGCACACGCTCTGGCTGGAGTAATTCTTCCGACGATATTGGTTGTATACTCCCTTGCGCCGGCGGGTAAGATCCAATAATCGGCAAACAAGACGCCCGGAGCGGAAGGGAACATCTTCGAGAACCAAACCGAAAACCTGTGACAAGGTTTGGGAGCCGGCTTCCGTCGAGGACAAGGCCACCGTTCGAATCTGATTTTTTTCCTGCACTACTCGCCCATCGGGTCCAACGATTTCAACTTCCAGGTTCAGACGGCTGACCAATCCCCGCTCCTCCTTCTGGAAGCCGAGATCGACATTGCTCACCTCCACCAGAACCAGGACATCCAGGCGCTCCTCTGTCCGCCAACGGTTGATCACTTCGACATGGGAATGGAATTGCCCGCTCCCCTCCAATTGATGCACCAGGCTTCCCCCTGCAAAGCCGGGAACCAAACCAACACCAAGGACGGTTAGCAGAAAAAAGAAGCGGAAAAACGAGCGTGAAGGGCAAGTAGGACGCAAATCTACAACAGCCATGATAAAAGGCCTCTGTTTGATGGACGAACCCGATCCCCCTCGACCGGAAGGGAAGCCATAAAAACCTTCCCCGTATGTGATTGTAGGGGATTTTCTCCCATTTTTCCAGTCCTTCGCCTGCAAAATGTTTGGATAGCCCGTTTCAGGGCGAGGGATAGACGCCCGCCCGGGTAAAAAAAACCGCCCCGATAAAGTCGGGGCGGTCCAAAAAAGAAGCTCATCAAGATCAAAATCAGAAAATCACCCGTACTGTAATCCGATGGGCAATGCCAAGGGCATCCATATCCACAGCGCTGTAATCAGCTACAATATCGGTAGTTTCTCCTGTTGGAACCGAAACACCGAAGCCCCCCGCAACCCCGTCCGAATCGTAATTGATGTGGTAACCACCACGCAGGAAGAAAAAGTCATTCAGATTGTATTCCAGCCCGACGTTGGAGCGCTCAAGGTTGTCGGAGGGATGTTGAAATTCGACGGCAGCCAGCATATGCTGCCTCTCGGTTTGGAACACGGTAAAGCTGGAACCGACCTTGAAAATTACCGGCAGTTTGCTTTCACGATCATCATACTTGTATTTCCCCCCCAGATTCTGGATCGTCATCCCCAACTTCAGATCCCTGATCCCAATCCGGTACATAATGCCGAAGTCAAATGAGCCGGAGTTTACTACCGCCTCGGCCAGAGCCATATGGAGATAATTCAATGTAAACCCGGTGGAGAACTTATCAGTGAAAAATCTGGCGTAACTCAGCCCGTAGCTGGACATACCGGCATCAAAAGTATGCCCGGTACCCTCAGGATTACGGGCCGTCCTCTCCAGCATCGGATCCATCCAGTAGGATCGTGCGGAAAGGGCAAAGGTGCCGGGTATGGAACGCGGGTTGAAAGCCACCACCAGAGAGCTAAGATTGGTATCGGCCGCCCAGGTCACGTGATTCAAGGACACTTCGTTACCCAAAACGTTGACCAGACCGCCGACATTCCAGAACACTGCCGAAGCATCATCCACAACTCCTGTGTATGCAGAGCCCATTCCCGTGGCCCTGGCGCTCACGCCAATCTTGAGGAACTGACCGCCAAAGGTGCCAACCTTGGCAAAACCACCAGCAGCAAAAACCAAAGAAGGCATTGCCATCAGGATGGTGGTCAGGATCGCTAAGCGCTTCATGGAAACCTCCAGATCCGTCCTTTGACGGAAGTTGACACATTCTCTGCCCCTAAACTTACGGCAGCTACCTGATTACAACAAACTTTCCAATGAAATCCTCGAACCCGCTATCGGCGGTTTGAACGGAGTAGAGATAGATTCCACTCACGATTTCCTGGCCGCTGCGACTCATCAGATTCCAACTCGTATGCCCTACTCCTGCAGTGCCGTCATGCACTATCGTCTGTACTAAATCGCCACTGACCGTAAAGATTTTTATGGTGTTATGGGCCATCGGCAAATTTGAAAAACTAACCCGGACACCCGTAGGGTCGTCGCCATTGGGGTCCATTTGCTGAAACTCTTCCAGAGCTGCCCTGGTCGCCGGGTTCGGGAACACGTAAATATTCGCCCCTGACAGGGCCCTTTCCTCAACGGTCTGTGCTCTCGTGCCTGGAACCGTATAAGTAAAGGAGGATCCTGGGTCACCGATCAGACCTGACCCGACGGGCAAATCGATATCGTAAGAATTCTCCGGGGGCAGCAATCCGTGGTCGGAAGCGGTTACCGAATAGAAATAGAGGAAGCCGTTATGAACATCGGTATCCACATACTCATAAAATCGGGTGGAGCGCTTGGGAAGAATGCGCTTGACCAGGTCCGCTTCCCTGCTGGCGACCCAGAAAAAAGTGTCCAGCACGGTTGGGTAGCTCTCCCAGTAAACCAAACCCCGGTATTTGGGATTAATGGAACCATCGGTAAGGCGAATGGCAGGCCTTTCCCGCAGATCATTGTTCAAATCAGAATCCACAATTACCTGCATGGCGTCCTGCAAACCCGCGTACCGTGTGTCGGCAAGACAACGGGGCGTATAGACAATCGGACCCAGGCCGGTGTTCATCCCCAAGGGGATGGTGTCCAGATGGACGTAGGGGTTGCCATCGGCATCCATTAAATCACGGTAGGACACGAAACTGTTGATCAGGTCGTATTCGGCAATGAGCTTCCAGAGATCACTCTCCGGACCATTTACAATTGAGCTTCCAAAAGGTCGATCCCAGTTGTCCGCCCGCCAGATACGGTAGGACTCGAAATCGATCGTTTGTAACCGAATATCCTTCACGTTCTCACTGTTGTCGTCCCAAAATATGTGAACCCGACCATCAGTGGGCCACATGCGAAGTCCCAACGGAGGAGGAGGTGCCATCCCAACCAGCCAATGGATTTGCGTTTCCTCACCATCGATTCCCGTGCAACCGGAGAAAGAAGCCGCATTTGGATTGTTGCACTCCCAATTCCCCTCTTCGAAATCCAGAGGGCCGCAGGCGATCCCAAACTGGCTGGCCGGACCCAGTTGGCGAATACATTCAAAGCAGTTGTCCATATTGAACATGGCGCAGGTCTTCGATTCACCATCAGGGAAAGTGAATTCGAATTCATCTTCAGGCGTTATCCGCCTGGCCATGAGCCACTCGGCGTCGACACACGAGGTGTCCATAAAATCGGGAGCAAAAAATTCCCATGCATCCGATCCATGGAAATCTTCCTTGCAGAGCATCGTCTCGCGGCCGAGATGTCCGGTAATGATTTCCCCGCCCCCTGAAAGGGCGACCATATTGGGTACCTCATTCACGAAGATGCCGTACCAAGTCTGGGCTGCCTGGGCACAATTGGCCAGCAACCCTTCGCCACCCTCGGGCGATCCCAAACCCGGACCCATAACTATGGCCACCTGAAAATTCAGGGTCTCATCCTTCTCCAAAACCTCAAACGGGCCTGCGGAAACCAGGAATCTAAAATCGTTCGCTCTGTTGACCGCTGTGTTTCCATCCCATTCTTCCGGCAGAGCGCTCAGTAGTTGATAACGTTCATCATCGTTGGTTGGATCGCCGCCTTGGTCAAAGCTCATTTGGCCCTGGAAGCTCTGAAAGGTCCTCATGCCGACCTTGGTCGGGGCTCTCTGACCGGTAGGATCAATATCGTGCCCAAGGAACACGATGCCGAAATATCCATCGACGGGATCGTTCTCAGCCACATCAAACATGTAGCCGACCTCGACGGGAACAAAACTTCCGTCGGAGGCGCGAACTGCCCCTCTCCAGGAACCGGCCGCATCGTCACCGGCAGTATCACCCTGGCTGGGACCAATGTCCGCGTCAGCATTGAAACCGATGTAGACCCTTTCGATATCCGCTACGCCGACGTTGGTGATTTGGTACTCGAATCCGACAAAATCATCAACCTGATCATTCTCCCACTGGTAGGTACTCTGGACTATTTCCAGATTCAGGGGCTTATGTTCAGCGTTTTGTTCCTTAATCATGGGCGTATTATCGTACATGGTGCAGACAAACATCTGATTGCCGATCTGACCAAAATCCTCATCAATCAGCCCGTCCCCGTCATCGTCCGCGCCGTTGAGAATCTCCTCATCAATCAAGCCGTCATCATCGTCGTCAGGGCCGGGAGACGGCGCACGTTTGCCGCCGGCCTCGGAGTTTCCCGGGGGGCGCAGGATGGTGGTACCCACTGCCTCGTAAATCGTGGCCTGCACGTCGTTGTCCAAAGGGGCAACTTCATTTCGCGTGGTAACAAGGCGCTCGCCCAAAACAACGCCACCTACCATCAGCCCGGCCGCCCACAGATATTCATTTCCTGACCCGGCGGGCCACTGGCAGGAAGGAGCACTCCCCCAGGGAAAATTTGCATTCAGCCCGGTACCAATCAAACCCCAATTCGTGATATGAATCTGGACTTCACCCACGTTCATTACGAATGAGCCATCCATAACACGCAACCCGCTGGGATCGATCCCTCGATACAAGTCCTCGTCGGATTTGGCCGAGGAAGACACCGGCAGGCAGACCACCAGCAACAGGAAACAAGCAAACACCCATCCAAAGATCGGACGTCCGCTTCTTTCTGCTCCAGTAAAGATGGTCAAGGTCATAGCCATCCCTTCCTATCGTAGCCGCTCCATTTGGCGGCTTGAGCGCTTAATGCCCCACTAGAAATAATAACCAACCCCGAGCCGGAACAACCGGTGAGCCCCGAAAGTTCTCGGGTCGAACACGGGAATGAATTCATCCTGTCCATTGCCATCCTCGTCCACAAGCAAGGCGGCACCATACTTACCTGTCTCGGTTAGCATATCCATGCCACCGTAAACCGCGCCGTTGATCATTCCCGGATTGATACCTCCACCACCACCCGGCGGCATAATTACGTCCTGGTTCAGGAGGTTCCATCCCTGCAACTGGAGGGCCAATCGCTTACCGTAGAAGTTGATATCCCTCGACAGCATCGTGTCCAACGAGAACAAGGCTGGAAACCGTTCACTGTTCTCCAGCATCGGATCAACCTTCTTGGCGAAACGATCGACCGGGGTCCAGGGGAAACCGCTGCCGTAGGTGAAAGTAAAGGAAGACAGCCAGACATTCGGTTCCTGGAACGCAATCATCATATTCATGGTGTGCCGTTGATCCCAATTGAGCGGAAGCTCCTGGTTAGGCAGGAAAGCCATTCCGTCCGCATTGGCTCCGAAATTGGTGTCGGAAGCAACACCGTCAGCAAAGGAATACGTGTAGCTGAACCGGAATTGGTACCGGTCGCTGAACCTCTTGTTCAAGGTAGCTTCGATGCCCCTGGCCGAAGCGTAGGCTTTATTGATACTGCGTATCAATGTAATACCGGTGGCCGTGTCGGTGGCCTGCGTAGCCGATATCAAATCGAAGATATCCTTGCTGTAAAGCGAGAATTGACCGGCAAGAAAGTCGGTAAACTGGTGCACGATACCCGCTGAATACTGAACCGTCATCATGGGTTCCAGATCGGGGTTGCCCAGAGTACCATTATTACCAACCGGATCCTGGCTTGCAAAAAGGTGCTCACGGCCCGGGAACTGAATGAAGCGTCCGTAGTGGAAATGAAAGCCATCCCGCTCGGTGATCGGGAAAGCGAAACCCAATCGAGGCTGGAAGGAGGTTTTGTACTTGATTACGTTCCGGTCAACGTCCTCGTTGACCAAATCGATGGCAGCTGCGGACCCCGGCGAGAACATATCCCAGCGCAGTCCGTAATTGACAACCATGCCCTCGTGCTCCCACCGGTCCTGCATGTACCAGAAGGCCTCTGGATTGTAGGTGTGGAAGACGTTCCGATTGCCGCCCTGGGAATATTCCAACGTGAATCGGTCCTGACGCATCAACCCCGGGTTGGCCAGGGCATAGCGTTCCAAATCGTTATAGGTAACGCCGAAACCGGTTTCGATGAAGTGGCCCTCATAGCGGTTACTGACCAGTTCACAAGCAAAACTGTAGGTTCGGCTATATTCCTCCTCGTACTCTCCAAAATCGCTACTGGTGACGAAGTAGGGGCTGAGCGGGTCTGTATAATAGTCACCGTTCAACGAGTAGTAGCGATCCTGATCGAAGAAAAGGCCCGGATTCCAGATCCCACCGTGGTTGTATTCCCAAGGATCCTTGCCTTGAACATCGTCCAGCTTGTCAAAGGCAACCAAGCCCAACCGCATCGTGTAGAAAGTGGATTCGGTGATATTGTGCCGCCAAATAATTTTGCCGATCTGGGCAAGATTCTTGGTCTGGAGCATGTTGTCGGCCGAATTAAAGGCAGTGTAGGAGCTGTCCAGTTCCACCGTGGAAAAAGAGGAGAAGGGGAAGGCGAAACCGTCAAATGAAGCGCTGGCCACAACAGTGTACAATCGATTGTCGTGGGCGGCCCGAACCTCCATGATAGGCATGGGGACCCGCTGCTCGCTGGCACTTCTTGAATCGACAACCATTACGGTCCGCGCGTTTTCTAGCATATTTTCATACCAGGGCCCGTAGTAAACAGGGACGGGCCAGCCGGTGTACCACCAGTCCTGCAGACTTGAGCGATAGGCCACCAGGGGCATGTAGACTATCCGGCGGGCATAGCCCTGAACGTCCCAATTCAAACGGTATCGCTCAGTTTGGGAGATCGAATAGGTGTACTCCCCGGTAACTTTCATATCCTCGTTCAACTTGTAGGCAAGCTTTGTAGAGCCCTTGGCTGCATTGGTCTGACGAGGACGGAATTTGAACAAGGTGACGTCGCCGACATTGACCTTGTATTCATCCCGATGCGCGCGCGAGGTGTGTTCGGTATCGTCGAAAATAAGGTCGCCCGAAATGTAGTAGGTCAGACCCTTGATTGGGGTGGGACCACCAAATCCGTACTCAACGCGATCAAAATTGGTGTAGGTCCTGTCCTGGCGTCCGAAATCGTTGGTCAGGAACCGGAAACCACCACCAAACTTGCTCCCGCCTTCCTTGGTTGTCAGATTCACAACTCCCGATAATGCGTTCCCGTACTTGGCATCCAGCCCGCCGGTTACCATGCTCGTGTTTTCCACGGTAAGAGTGGACACCTCAAGGCGTCGGCCCCCAAGGGGGTTATCTACCGAGACGCCGTCCACCTGGAATTTGACTTCCCCGGATCGGCCACCACGTACGTACAACTCCCCGGCGCGAGATACAACCCCGGCCTGCTTGGCCAAGGCATCTTCTACCGAGTCGATGGCGTATTTCTGGAAAGTATCGGAACTGATCTTGTGCTCGGTGACGGCACTCTTGACTTCCACCATGTATTCCTGGCCCTCGACGTCGAAAGCCTGCAATTGTTCCACAATAACCGTTTCGAGTTCGAACTGGAGATTCGCCGTTTCACCAGACCTCACCGTCACCGTCTGTTCCATGGGCCCGTAACCGAGATAAAGTACCTTGATCGTATAAGTGCCCGGCGACATCCCGTTGAAGTAGAAGACACCGCCACCGAGTGACATCGTTCCCCGGGTTGTCCCAACCAGAAGCACATTGGCGTAATCCAACATGTCGCCGGTTTCCATGCCCCTGATGGTTCCCCTGATGGTGGCGGGAGCACCCTGGGCAACCACATCATCCGGAAAGGTCATAGAGACCAGGATGAACAAAAAGAAAATGGGCAAAATCCACTGTATCCGGTTACGCCGGAGCATAGTGGCGCTCCTTTCCGAGGGAACATAACGAGCCAGACATGGCCTCACGAAAGTACCTTTGCACTGGTTTCTATAATTTCTCACTGAACCTTTGTCGGGCAGCGTGGGGTGCCTGTAAACCTGACGTTTTCAACTATCCAACTGGGCACCTGGGGTACTTATCAAAACCCCGTGCCGCAACTGGTGATTGAATATAGAGATTGGCCTATAACGTGTCAATAAATTGTGGTGATGCTCAACATCCCATTTCAGGACAGCGCAAATAACTCCCGTCGCCCAAACTCCGCAAAGGGGGCAACTCGCTGTTACATCGACTATTACACAATGGACAAGAGTGTGCCCAGGGACATCCCCTCACATCAGGATTCTTCCTTGTGATCCCCTGCGGTTCCAGGGTCCGCAAAGGCAGGGGATGGCGACCCAGTTCGCTAGGGGAGGCGGCCACTAGATTACGAGTATAGGGATGACGCGGTCCACCCTCGTCGCCGGGATTGAAAATCTCCAGCACCAGGCCACCGTACATTACCATCACCCGCTCGCAAATGGAGCGCAGGGTATCAAGGTTGTGATCGATCAACAGCAAAGCCAAGCCCCGGTCGGCCATGGCCCTATCCAACAAACCGAGTATTCGGGATCGGGTCCAGGTGTCCAGGGCACTTGTAATTTCGTCGGCGATCAGAACCCTTGGGCCACAGGCGAGACAGCGGGCCAAGGCCACGCGTTGCTTCTGCCCCCCCGACAACTCGTGGGGATACCTTTCCCTTACGGAAATGGGAAGTTCGACTTCGGCCAACAATTCTTCGGTCCTGAAACCAGGATCGCCCCCGGCCGCCTCAACGAGAGCGGCACCGATCCGCTGTCTTGGGTTCAGCGACTGCCCGGGATCCTGGAAGATCATTTGGACCTCGCGTCGAAGCATGGAAGGGGGTTCCGCCCCTGAAGTCGGGAACTCACTGCCACCCAGGGAGATGGCCCCTTTGGCAGGCCGCAGGTGAAAAGCCAGCATCCGGGCCAAGGTGGTCTTTCCACAGCCGGACTCCCCGGCTAGTCCCAACGCCCGGCCAGGGAACAGGTCCAAGTCCACTCCGCCCACAGCGGGCAGGATTTCATTGCTTTCCTTTCCGGCACCGAAAGTGTAGCCCAGGCCCCGCCCGGTCAGCACCGGCAAAGCGGAATTGCACTCCTGGATCAGGGCCCGGGAACGGCATTTCAAAGTTTGGGGCGGGGTCACATCCTGTGAATCGATCCGCCCCTCCCGCATGAAAACCACGCGGTCGGCCACCAGGGGAACAAGATCACGATCATGGGTGATGAACAACATGGCCATCTCCCGGTCGCGCCTAACCCGGTCGATCAGAATCAATATCTCTTTCTGAACCGTAGGATCCAGAGCGGTAGTGGGTTCGTCGCAGATCAACAGGCTGGGCTCACAAGCCAGCGCAGCAGCCAGGAGAACACGCTGTCTCATGCCTCCGCTCAGTTCGTGCGGATAGCTCCGGGCCTTCAGAACCGGCTCCGGAACATGAACTTCCTCCAGCAGGTCCAACGCCCCTTGCCGGGCCGTCCCGGGGGAGCCGCCGGCATGGAGCATGATGGCTTCAGCGATCTGGTCACCGATCCGGAGAACCGGGTTCAAGGAGGTCTTGGGCTCCTGTAGAACCATCGCCATGCCCCCTCCCCTCAAACCAGCCCAGTCTTCACCTCGGGGATCCCCAAGAATTTTCCCTTCCCATGAGATCAGACCTGACCATACGGCCTTGGGCGGCAACAATCCGCAGGCCGCCCGTGCGGTCAAGCTTTTGCCGCATCCGGAGGGACCGACAAGAGCCACGCTCCGACCAACGTCCAAGGCCAGGTCAACGCCGCGCAACACCTCCACCGGTGGTTTCCCATCCCTACCGGGAAACTGCACGTGCAGATCCCGTAGTTCGAGCAAGGGCTCACTCATGGTTCCCTCCTCGGCCGGGAAACCTCGGATCAAGATGACGGCGGAGCCCATCGCCCAGCAGGTTGTAACCGACAACCGTCAAGGCGATGGCCAAACCGGGAAAAGTCGATAGCCACCATCCCTCCAGCAGGTGCCCCCGACCGTGCTGGATCATCGCCCCCCAGCTTACCATTGGCTCCTGGACACCCAACCCGAGAAAGCTGAGGAATGATTCGGTTAAAATTGCGTTGCCAACGCGAAGGGTAGCCGCCACCAGAACGGTGGGGAGCAGATTGGGCATCACGTGGAACAGGGCAACCCGCCAGGAGCCCAATCCCAGTCCGCGGGCCGCGGCGATATAATCCCGTTCCCTGATGCTCAAGGCCTCGGCCCGTACCAGACGAGCCACTCCCATCCAGCCGGTCAGACCCAGGACTCCCATGACCAACAACAGGGAGGGGCGCATCAACGAGACCAGCAACAAGACCAGAAAGATTCGAGGGAAAGCCAGGAACATATCGGTCACGCCCATGAGCAGACGATCCAGCCAGTGGGGCCCCAGACCTGCGGCCATCCCCACACCCGTTCCTATGAAAACCGACAACAAGACACTCAGCCAGCCCACCAACAAGGACACCCTGCTGCCGTGCACCAGGCGCTCCAGGACATCCCGTCCCAACAGGTCCGTGCCCATCGGATGATCCGACGAGGGCGCGGCCAAACGATCGCCGGCCTCCCCCATTGCGGCTGGATCTCCGGGGGCCAACCACGGAGCCAGCAGGGCCATGGCCAGCAGACCCAGAATCAGCAGTAGACCGGGAGCGGTAGAGCGTTGCATCCACCAGGGAGACTCTTTGCCTCCTGTCGCTCCGGGAACCGGGAGGGGGATACTCATCTAGAGCCCCCGTTCCGGCCGGAAGCGAACCCGCGGATCGGCCAATTGGTAGCAGATGTCCGCCAGCAGCGAACCCAGGGTCACCGAAACAGCGGCAATCAGTGAGGTGGCCATGATGACCGGGTAATCCCGGGCCCAGATGGCCTCGA